>CAUUBQ010000012.1:0-161496 GCA_963543405.1 uncultured Cupriavidus sp. | reverse complement strand
CCCCCCCCCCGCTTACAAGACCAACACGCAAACCCCGATTAGCTGCAGTCTCGTGGGCTCGGAGATGTGTATAAGACACAGGGCCATGACAGGGCCGGCCCGCGTTCAGCGCGGGCCGGCCCTTTTCGTTACACTCTCGGGCATGCATGCGATCCAAGTCATCGAGCAGGGCCGCCAGCCGTACCAGCCCTGTTTCGACGCGATGCGGGACTACACCGCCACCCGCACCCCCGAGACACCCGACCAGATCTGGCTGGTCGAGCACCCGCCGGTCTATACGCTCGGCCAGGCGGGGGACCCCGCACATCTGCTGGCTCCGGATGACACGATTCCGGTCGTGCAGATCGATCGTGGCGGACAGATCACCTACCATGGCCCGGGCCAGGTGGTGGCCTATCTGCTGCTGGACTTGCGGCGCCGTCACCTGATGGTGCGCGAGCTGGTCCAGGACATCGAACAGGCGGTACTGGACACGCTCGCGGCGTATAATCTCGCAGCCGAACGCAAGCCCGGCGCCCCCGGCATCTATCTGTCCGACGGGCCGCACCAGGGCGCCAAGATTGCCGCGCTCGGCCTCAAGATCCGCAACGGCTGCAGCTACCACGGTGTCAGCCTGAACGTGCAGATGGACCTGAACCCGTTCCTGCGCATCAACCCCTGCGGCTATGCCGGACTGGAAACAGTCGACATGGCCACCGCGGGCGCCACCTTCGCGGCGGCGGACGATGCAGGCGCTGGTCCGTTGCCGGTCACCGCGGCACAACAACCCGCAATCGCACAACGCCTGGCGGCGGCCCTGTGCGAGGTCCTGGCAGTGCGCGAAGCGCGCGCGCCGGTCCACGGGAATGCCGCTGCCGAGGCTGCCTGAACCATGATGTGCCTGGCGGGCCCGGCCCTGAATCAACGCCAAACATGCACGCGACGAAGCGTGCGGAGAACAGTATGAGCGACGCACTGATCGCCACGTCCAGCGAAGCCCCGCAAGCCCCCGCCGAATACGACGCTACCAAGAAGCAGAAATCGGCCGAGAAGACCGCGCGCATTCCCATCAAGATCGTGCCGGCCGAGAAGCTCAAGAAGCCGGACTGGATTCGCGTCAAGGCCGCCACCGGCAACTCGCGCTTCTATGAGATCAAGGACATCCTGCGCGCCAACAACCTCGTCACCGTGTGCGAGGAAGCGAGCTGCCCGAACATTGGCGAATGCTTCGGCAAGGGCACTGCGACGTTCATGATCATGGGCGACAAATGCACGCGTCGCTGCCCGTTCTGCGACGTGGGCCACGGCCGTCCGGACCCGCTCGACGTGAACGAGCCCGGCAACCTGGCCCGCACGATCGCCCAGCTCAAGCTGAACTATGTGGTGATTACCAGCGTGGACCGTGACGATCTGCGCGACGGTGGCGCCCAGCACTACGTCGATTGCATCTCGCAAACGCGCGAACTGTCGCCGAACACGCGTATCGAGGTTCTGGTGCCCGATTTCCGCGGCCGCCTCGACAAGGCGCTCGATGTCCTGCAACAGTCGCCGCCCGATGTGATGAACCACAACATGGAAACGGTACCGCGCCTGTACAAGCAGGCCCGTCCCGGCGCCGACTACGCGCACTCGCTGAAGCTGCTGCAGGAATTCAAGCGCCGCAATCCGGACGTGCCGACCAAGTCGGGCCTGATGGTGGGACTGGGCGAAACCGACGAGGAAATCCTGGAGACCATGCGCGACATGCGCGCGCATGACATCGACATGCTGACCATCGGCCAGTACCTGGCCCCGTCGAATCACCACCTGCCGGTCATGCGCTACGTTCACCCGGACACCTTCAAGATGTTCGAGGAAGAGGCCTACAAGATGGGCTTCACGCACGCCGCAGTGGGCGCGATGGTACGCAGCTCGTATCACGCGGACCAGCAGGCGCATCAGGCAGGCTTTGCCTGATCTGCAAGCCGACGGTTTTTCCAACGTCGTCGAAACCGGCCAACCCAGGCCGGTTTTTTTACGCCTGAATGTCTGCGCCGTCTTCATTGCACCGGCTGATAAAAGTTATCCAGCAGGCTCATTTCCCCCTTCGTGGTGCCAACTGACCTCTAACGGTGCATAACTCCTAAGGGTCTACCCGAAGTGCCGTGCATTGCCATGTTTCGATATTATGAATTTATCGATAAATCGTTGATGAAATCCGATTGAGTCACATCGGGTTCCTCGGCAAGTTCGTATCGCGGTCCGGTGGTGCCTACACTGCATGGATCGATGTTTCGTCCCCTCACGCGAGCCCGCCCATGCCTCACTGCACCGTTCACCGACTGGCCGAACACGCGCTGCTATACAGCGTCGCGCCGCCCGCCTCGCTCGATGTCCAGCGCCGTATCTGGGCCATGGCTGAGCGTGCCACCGACTGGCGCGGCGTGGTGGACGTGGTACCGGGCATGAACAACCTGACGCTTGCATTCGACGAGACCGCCGATGTGGACGCGCTCGAACGCAACCTGAAACTGGCCTGGGCTTCGGGCGAGACACGCAACGCCACCGGCAAGCTCGTGGAAATTCCGGTGTGCTACGGCGGCGAGTTCGGCCCCGACCTGGCCGACGTGGCCGCGCATACCGGCCTGACGCCCGAGGAAGTGGTGCGCCGCCACGCTGCCGGCGAGTACGTGGTCTATTTCCTGGGCTTCCAGCCCGGCTTTGCCTATATGGGTGGCCTGGCCCCCGAACTGGCCACGCCGCGCCGCCGTGAGCCGCGCTTGGCCGTGCCCGCCGGTGCGGTTGGCATCGGTGGCGAACAGACCGGCATCTATCCGGCGGTATTGCCGGGTGGCTGGCAGTTGATTGGCCGTACCGAAGCGCAACTGTTCGTAGCCGACCGCGATCCGCCGTCGCTGTTTGCGCCCGGTGACACCGTGCGTTTTGTTGCCGAGGAGGTCCGGCTGTGATCGAGATCATTCGTCCCGGCGCACAGGCGTCGGTGCAGGACCTGGGCCGGGTGGGCTTTCGCCGCTTTGGTGTGGGCCGTTCCGGCGCAGCCGATGCACTGGCATTGCAAGTCGGCAATCGCCTGCTTGGCAACGAACCCAATGCGGCCGCCATCGAATTCACGCTGGGCCGCGCGGCATTGCGCTTCGATGCCGATATGCGCGTGGCGCTGACCGGTGCCGAGTGCAGCGCCAATCTCGACGGTGTGCCGGTCTGGACCTGGCATGCGTTCGACGTGCGCCGTGGCGAAACACTGACACTGCCGGCGCCGCGCGGCGGCACGCGTACCTACCTGTGCGTGGCCGGCGGCATCGACGTGCCGCTGGTGATGAACTCACGCAGTACCGACCTCAAGTCCGGTTATGGCGGTTTCGAAGGCCGCGTGCTGCGCGAGGGCGACCGCTTGCCCGCCGGGCGTCCCGGCATCGGTGCCGGGCAGGATTGGGTGGGCGTTGCCGCACCCGGCTGGGCGCTGCCTGTGAATCGCGAGGGCAATGCGCTCGTGATCCGCATGCTGGCCGGTCCCGAGTATCCCGATTTCGAAGCCGAATCGCAGGCGGCGCTGTGGTCCTCCGAATGGACCATCACGCCGCAGAGCAACCGCATGGGCCTGCGCCTGCAAGGCCCGGCGCTGGCACGCCGCGCCGAGCGGTCGGGCGACCTGTTGTCGCACGGCGTAATGCCAGGCGTGATGCAGGTGCCGCCGAACGGCCAGCCGATTGCCCTGATGAGCGATGCGCAGACCACGGGCGGCTATCCGAAGATCGGTACCGTGATTGGAGCCGACCTGTGGCGCCTGGCCCAGGTACCGCTTGGCGCCACCGTGCGCTTCCGTCAGGTGTCCCTGGAGGAAGCCGGCGTGGCGCAGGCCGAGGTGGACCGCTATCTGCGGCAGATCGACCAGGCGTTGCGCTGGCAGGACGGCGGCATGCGCATTGCCGCGCGCCGGCGCACCACCACGCGCTTTGTCGCCTGATTTATCGCCCGACCTTCAGACTGATTCGTCCCACATATCCGGAGAACGTCCCCATGCAAATCGACCTGAACGCCGACCTCGGTGAAGGCTGCGGCAACGACGAAGCGCTGATCAAGCTGATCAGTTCGGCCAACGTGGCATGCGGCTGGCATGCCGGTGATGCAGCCACGATGCTGCAGACCGTGAAATGGGCGCTGGCCAACGGCGTGGCCATCGGCGCGCACCCGAGCTTTCCCGATCGAGACAATTTCGGTCGTACCGAGATGCAGCGCGACCCCGAGGCCGTGTACGCGGACGTGCTGTACCAGATTGGCGCGCTCGATGCGATGGTCCGCGCGCAAGGCGGCCAACTGGCCCACGTGAAGCCCCATGGGGCGCTGTACAACATGGCGGTGCGCGATGCGAAGCTGTGCGACGCGATCGTGCGCGCCGTGCGCGACTTTGACTCGGATCTCGTGTTCTTCGGACTGGCCAACAGCCAGATGATCACCATGGCGCGCGAAGCGGGCCTGCGTGTGAAGGAAGAAGTGTTCGCGGATCGCGGCTACAACCCCGACGGCACACTTGTGAAACGTGGCACGCCCGGCGCGCTGCATGACGACGAGGAAGTTGCCCTGAACCAGACGCTGTCGATGATCCGCGACCAGCAGGTGCGTGCGATCGACGGCACCTGGGTACCGATTCGCGCCGAAACCGTGTGTCTGCACGGCGACGGCGCCCACGCGCTTGCCTTTGCGCGCCGCATCCGGGAACGGCTCGGCGCGGAAGGCATCGCCATCCGGGCCAGCGCCTGACGGGACCTCCCGCCAGCGCAGGCTTTGCTCCACTCGAAATCAGGTGTTTCCCATGGAATCGGCTGTCAATCTTTGGCCCCTGCTAGGGGTCGGTGTCATCATCATCGGCTTTGTCCTGCGGTTCAATCCCATGCTGGTGGTGGCGGCAGCCGCCATTGCCACGGGCCTGGCCGCGTCGATGCCGCTTACGCAGATCTTCACCGCGATCGGTACTGCATTCGTCAAGGCGCGCAACCTGCCGTTGATCATCCTGCTGCCGCTGGCGGTTATCGGCCTGCTGGAGCGGCACGGTCTGCGCGAGCATGCGCAGGCATGGATCTCGCGCATCGCTTCGGCCACGGTCGGCCGGTTGCTGATCGTCTATCTGGCAGTTCGTGAGCTGACCGCTGCGGTCGGACTGACGAGCCTGGGCGGGCATCCGCAGATGGTGCGTCCGCTGCTGGCCCCGATGGCCGAAGGTGCTGCCGAGAACAAGTTCGGCCATCTGCCTGAGCCGGTGCGCCAGCGCGTGCTGGCGTTCTGCGCCGCTACCGACAACGTGGGGCTGTTCTTCGGTGAAGACATCTTCGTCGCGTTCGGTGCGATTGCGCTGATGCATACCTTCCTGTTGTCCTCGAATATCGACGTCGAGCCATTGCACATCGCCGTATGGGGTATCCCCACCGCGATCTGCGCGTTCCTGATCCACGCCGTGCGCCTGAGGCGCCTGGACGGCTGGCTGGCTCGTGAGCTGGGCGGAAAGCAGCCAGCCGGCACGCCACTGGCTACCGCAACCAAGGGGGAGTAAGCGATGATTGTCTCGATCGAGTACCTCTACTGGCTGGCCGGCTTTGTCCTGCTGATTACTGCCCTGATGACGTTCACGGACAAGACGCATCCGCGTCGCTTGTCCACGGGTTTGTTCTGGCTGCTCTACGCGGTCATCTTCCTGATTGGCGACAAGATCCCGCCGGCCGTCGTCGGCGTGGGCGCCGTGGTGATGGCGCTGATTGCCGGCTTTGGTGGTGTCGGACACGGCAAGCACGGCACGCTGCCCGAGTCCGAGCGGCGCGCCAGCGCGAAGCGCCTGGGCAACAAGCTGTTCATTCCGGCGCTGCTGATTCCGCTGGTGACGGTGCTGGGCACGGTGCTGTTCAAGGATGTGAAGATCGCCGGCCTGCCGCTGCTCGATCCCAAGAACGTTACGTTCGTATCGCTTGGTATCGGCTGCCTGGTGTCGCTGATCGTGGTCTGCTGGCTCACGCGTGACACGCCGGCCCAGAGCATGCGCGAGTCGCGCCGGCTGATCGAGTCGCTGGGCTGGGCACTGGTGCTGCCGCAGATGCTGGCCATGCTGGGCCTGGTGTTTGCCGATGCGGGCGTGGGCAAGGCCGTGGCGCACCTGACCACGTCGTACATCAACATGGACTTCAAGCTGGTGGCCGTGACCGTGTATTGCGTGGGCATGGCACTGTTCACGATCATCATGGGCAACGGCTTTGCCGCGTTCCCGGTCATGACCGGTGGCGTGGGCGTGCCTATCCTGGTTGGCATGTTCCACGGCAACCCGGCAGTGATGGCGGCCATCGGCATGTTCTCGGGCTATTGCGGCACGCTGATGACCCCGATGGCGGCCAACTTCAACATCGTGCCGGCCGCGCTGCTGGAACTGGAAGACAAGAACGCCGTGATCCGTGCACAGGTGCCCACCGCGCTGGCCATCCTCGTGGCCAATATCATCCTGCTGTACTTCCTGATGTAAGGAATCGCCATGTCCGTCCGTACCGTCCTGCTGACCGGCTTCGAGCCGTTCGAACAAGAGCCGATCAATCCTTCGTGGGAAGCGGTACGGGCGCTCGATGGCGAACGCATCGGCGACGCGGTGATCGTCGCGCGCCAGTTGCCGTGTGTGTTCGGCAAGGCAATCGATGCCATGAGCGCATTGGTGGCGTCACTGCATCCCGACGTGGTAATTGCCGTGGGCCAGGCCGGCGGCCGCACCGAAATGTCGGTCGAGCGCGTGGCGATCAATGTCGACGATGCGCGCATTGCCGACAATGCCGGCGCGCAACCGATCGATACCACGATTGCCGAGGCCGGGCCGGCCGCCTACTTCTCGACACTTCCGATCAAGACCATCGTGCGTGACATGCGCGCCGCCGGTGTGCCGGCGATGGTGTCGCAGACAGCCGGCACCTTTGTCTGCAACCACGTGTTCTACGGGTTGATGCATACGCTGGCCCAGCGCAACGAGAATGCCGCGCGTGGTGGCTTTATCCACATTCCCTATCTGCCGGAGCAGGCCGCGCGTCATCCCGGCGCGCCTAGTCTTGCGCTCGATACGCTGATTGCCGGCTTGCGCGTTGCGGTGTCGGCGACACTGTCCACGCGTGCCGATATCCGGGAGCAGGGCGGACAGTTGCATTGAACGGCTTCGGCGCTAAACAAAGCCTCGTTTGTGGGCGTCGTAGGCTTTCGCGCTGCCGAAAGTCGGTGCGCGACAGAACGAACAAACGATCGTGTCGTAGTGCAAGTCGTTTGTGGCGAGCTCCCTGAATACATCGCGCAGGGTCACGTCGGTCACCTGGGCTGCAAGACTTCTTCGGTTCCTGATCGTCAGGAAGTCGCATGCGGTGCCGATGCCCGATTCACACAACTGGCGGTTGAAATCCAGCGCGCGCGCAATGGCATTGAGATCGTCGTCTTCGTATTTGAACAGGCGGTAGTTCCTGACGCGTCCCGGCGTGGCGCATCCCGCCAGCGCCGCCAGGTTCCACCTCGCTGCTTCCTGGTTGGCCATCGGCTTGTGCTGCCGCACATACGTGGATGCGACAGACGCGAAACTGATGTCGCGGCTGCCTGCCAGTTCCCTCAAGCCGGGGTCGCGCAACAGCGTGTCGTGAGGATTGAGGAACTTGACCACGGTACCGGCTGGCACCACCGCTTCGCCGCTCCACGGCGCGTACTCCCCATGTGCGGTGATTACCAGTTGCCTGGCGTCGCAGCCCGGGCGCGCGATGATCTTCATGCGCTCGCCGAGCCGGTATTCCATAAAGCAACTGATATCGCCGCCGCTGCCGGCCAGTCTTGCGTACGCGGCCTTGACCCAGGGGCGCCGTGACCTGGTGCTGAAATGCTGCATGGTGCTTCCTGTCGGTATGTCCCACGCGCATTCTAGGGGTGCGGGCTGGCGAGGTAACGCAATGGATCGGTCAGAAATTGACTTTCAGGATTCAGCGAGAATCAGGCGCATTGATTCGCCTGATTCCTGTCACGGATACCCCGCGAATAACGCTGCTGTGCCGTACATAAGCAAGAGCGCTCAATTGTCGAGCGTCTGTTTCGATTCGTGTCGCGGCGCCGTAGCCGCCGCCACGGCTCGCGCAGTAGCGCGGCGTCTGGCGCGATTCTGCAGCCTGCGCCGCAGCGTGATCTGCTCGAAGCGCCAGATCACATAGAAGAACGCCATGAACGGCCACAGCCATCCAAGCCACTGGGCCAGGCTGTTGAAATGAATGAAACGGCCCATGCGCCAACCCTGCTCCGAGATCCATGCATAGGGGTTGGCCGGCAGTACATTGGTCAGCACCACGAGCGCAACCAGCGCAATGGTGGCCAGCACCGCGCGCAGCCAGCGTGGCAGGCGCAGCAGCAATACCAGCACCAGCGAACTTGTCAGCAGCGCAAAGCGCCCGCCTTCGGACAGCCAGTTGAACGCGTTGTCGTCGGGGAACTGCAATTCCGCAACCGCTGCCTTGATGATCAGCGCCGCAGTCAGCAGTCCCGCCAGGATTCGCAGCATCGGTGCGGTGCGCCGCATGGCGATCGAAGCAAACAGGCCGGTGCCGATCCAGCTCGATGCCGTCACCATCGTTTCCAGCAGCAACTGGCTCTGCATGTCGTCAGGTCGCAGGCCGATATTGTCCTGCCATTCGATCAGCGCGGGAAAGTACGCCTGCACCCACGCCATTGGCCACGAGTCGGGATCGGTCAGCCACTCGCGCACAATGCCGCCCATACCGAACAGGTGCTCCTGCGGAAACACCTGCGCGAACGGCCAGAGCATGACCAGGATGATGGCAAAGCTCGCATGTGGTTCGAACCACGCCATGCGCAGCCGCGTCAGCGTGCCGCGGTCGATCAGCGCGCCCGTGAACGGCGCCACGACGGCCGCGCCGAGCAGCGCGCCGAGTGCATTGGTGATCAGGTCGATATTCGACGAGATGCGGGTCGGCAGCCACGTCTGCAGCGCTTCCATGACCACCGAAAGCAATGCGCCGGCCACGAACGCGATCAGTGACGCGCGTGCGCCCGAGACGCGCGGGTGCAGGGACAACACGACCAGTGCGCCAAACGGGCAATAGCCGAGCACATTGGTCAGCAGGTCGAACTCGGTGATATAGCGTGGTTTGGGCGCGGTCAGGAACGCAAACGGCGAGATGCCGTTGTTGACCCAGCCCGAGAACGGATAGAGGCTGGCATAAACCACCAGCAGCGTGAAACAGATCAGCCCCACGCGCGCCAGCGGGGAATGACGCGGCAACCAGCCCTCAAGCTCCGGCTGGCGCGGCGCTTGCGGTGGCGGCGGAGGTGGTGACGTGTCTGGAACCATGACTGCTCGAAACCTTACGACCTGTACTGCACTGTACGCTCACTGGCCACGTCATGTCCGGGTTACGGACGCGGTGGCGTGGGCTTGGCTGTGTCGGCGCCCGGCAGCGGCACCGTGTCGCGGCCGGGCGGATTGGCGCGCGGCAACTGTGCCGGCCCGCTGGCCGCGGCGGCTTCCAGCGGCAGCGTGGCGGCCCAGTCGAGCATCGCCGCGATCACCGCATCGGAACTGGCGGACAGCGCCTTGACGCCGCCCGCACCATCGGCGCTGGGCGCCGGCTGTTCGGCAACAAAGGTCTTCTGCCCGATCAGCCCCTTGTGGAACACCGTGGCACGCACGCGCACCACGCCACGGCTGCTGGTGGCCGAATCGAAGACCTGCTCGAAGCCGAGCAGGTCCACCTTGATGGCGGGCACGCTGGTATCGCCGTACCACGTGAGTTCGCCACGCCCCGATACGGCCGCGCGCAGCCGGTCGTCGAACAGGCGCGTCGGCGCGTCGACCCAGCGCTGCGTCGAGTATGCCTGCAGCCGTTGTGCCTGCGCGTATTGCAGCCGATAGTAGATGCCGCGGCTGTCCATCCATGTGGGGCCATCGGTTTCGGCCACGCGCAACTTGGGCAGCTTCGCCGGCGGTTGCGACGGCGCGGCGGCCAGCGGGCCCAGATCATAGGTCGTGGTGCTGCGCGACGATGACGACAGCACGCCGCAGCCGGACAGCGCCAGCAGCATGATCAGCGCGCCAATACCGGTGGCAGGCTGGGCGAAGGCGGAAGAAATTCTCATGATCGAATCCTGGCGTTCGTTCGAGGGCGCGGATCAGGGCGTGCTGAAACCCGGTTCACCCGGCCCCGGCGTAGGCGATGGTCCGCCAAACAGCACGCTGCTTGGCTGATCGTTGAACTGTCCCGCGGCACGGTCGATGCTGCGTGCGGTCTGGCGTGCATCGCGCGCCAGACCGTTGAGCTGAGGCAGCGTTTCCTGCGAGAAGATGCCGGCGGCCTGCTGCACCGAATCGGCGGCGCCCTGCATGTTTTCGCCCACGCGGTTCACGGTATGCATCACCGTGCCATTGGGATTGGCCAGGTCGTCGGCCAGCCGGCGCGTCGAAGCCAGCGTTGCGCTGAGGTTTTCGACCGCCTTCGGCAGCCGTTCCGCGGCAGGCTGCAGCGATGCGGCCAGCTTCGAATAGTCGTCGGCCGTCTTGTGCACCGAGCGGATCGCCGCCATCAACTCGTCGCGATTGGTGGTCTGGAACATTTCGTTGAGCGAAGCCATCAGCGTTTCGGTTTGCGTGAGCAGCGAATCGCCACGCTTCTCGAGTTCCTCGAAGAAGCCCGGGCGCATCACGATGCGCGCCGGTTCCCGGGCCGATGTTTGCAATGGTGGCGAACTGGTGCCGCTGCCTTCCTCGCGCGCGGTGTCGTCGAGTTGCACATAGGCAATCCCGGTGACGCCCTGGAAGCCCAGCGTGGCGTACGTGGTGCGCGTGATCGGCGTGTTCTGGTTCACGCTGATGCGCACGATGATCTGGCCCGGCACCTGCGGATCGAACTTGATCGATATGACCTTGCCCACGTCGAGGCCGCGGTATTTCACATCGGCCTGCGGTCCGAGCCCGTTCACCGTCGATCGCGTGATCAGGTCGTACGGCACGCGCACGGCATGATCGCTGCTGAACCAGAACAGCGAGAACAGCACCAGGACAGCCAGGCCGATGGTGAACACGCCAGCCAGGAAGGCGTTTGACTTGTTTTCCATCAGGCTTCTCCGGTATGCGCTGGTGTGCCACCGGCCCGAGGCGGGGCCGGCAGCGCCTGCAGCGCGCGCTGGGCGCGTTCGCCCAGGAAATATTCGCGAATGAACGGATGATCGACCTTGACCACCTCGGCAATGGGCGCGGCGGCCAGTACCTTGCGGTCGGCCAGCACCGCCACGCGGTCCGACAACGCGACCAATGTGTCGAGGTCGTGCGTGATCATCACCACGGTCAGGCCCAGCTCGCGGCGCAATTCGCGGATCAGGGCCACATAGTCGTCGGACGCCATCGGGTCCAGGCCCGCAGTGGGTTCGTCCAGGAAAACCAGCTCAGGTTCCAGGGCCAGCGCGCGTGCCAGTGCCACACGCTTGATCATGCCGCCGGACAGGTCGGCCGGCATCTTGTCGGCATCCTTGGCCGTCAGCCCCACCAGTTGCAGCTTCAGCAGCGATGCCCGGCAGATCAGGTTGTCCGGCAGCGCGCGCATCTCGCGCAGAGGCAGCGCGATGTTGTCGATCACGGACAGCGCCGAGAACAGCGCGCCGCGCTGGAACTGCAGTCCCCAGCGGTTGCGCAACGCCTGCAGCTGCGCGGGCGTCAGGCTGGCGGGGTTCTCGCCAAACACCTTGATGGTGCCCGACGTCGGCCGGTCCAGCCCGACGATCTGGCGCAGCAACACGGTCTTGCCGGTACCGGAGCCGCCCACGATCGAGAGTACCTCGCCGCGATAGACGTCGAGATCGAGTCCGTCATGCACCACGTTGTCGCCATAGCGCTTGACGAGGTTGCGCACCTCGATGATCCGCTCGCGCGGTGTGTCGCGTTCGATCATGGCGCCGTCGTTGGCGTTGTCGCTCTCGTTCATAGGCCTACGTTCTTGAAGAGGATGGCGACGACCGCATCGGCCAGGATCACCACGGTGATCGATGTGACCACCGATGCCGTGGTGCCTTGCCCCAGGCTTTGCGTGTTGGGCTTGATGCGCAGGCCGAAGTGGCAGGCCGTGAGCGCGATCAGGATGCCGAACAGCACACCCTTGCCCAGGCCCAGCCAGAGGTTGGCCACCGGCACCGCGTCCGGCAACTGGCGCAGGAAGAACGCAAAGCTGATATCGAGCTGGTAGCGCGCCGCGGTCATGCCGCCCAGCAGCGCCATCAGGTCGGTCCATGCCACCAGCAGCGGCATGGAGACCGCCAGCGCGATCACGCGCGGCATGATCAGCCGGTAGCCGTGCGAGATGCCCATCACGGTCATCGCATCGAGCTCCTCGGTCACGCGCATCACGCCAATCTGCGCGGTGATCGCGGAGCCAGAGCGGCCCGCGATCAGGATCGCCGCCAGCACCGGGCCGAGTTCGCGGATCACGGCCATGCCCAGGATATTGACGATAAAGGTGCTGGCGCCGAATGTGCGTAGCTGGTTGGCCGACAGGTACGACAGCACGATGCCGATCAGGAACCCGACCAGCGCCGTGATACCCAGCGCCTTGTAGCCGACGTTGTAGACATTGGCCGAGATCTCGCGCCAAGGCCCGCGCTGTGGCGCGCGCAGGAAGCGCAGCAGGTCCAGCGTCAACTGGCCCAGCATCGCTATGCCAATGGCAAGCTGCGCGAAGAACGACAGCAGGTTTGCACCGAGGATCGTGACCGGATTGAAGCGGTCGACCATCTTCTTCTTCCAGCCGTCGGTGCGCATGCCGGCGATGCGATCGAAGACGCGGCGCTGGCCGTCGTTCAGTTCCACGCTCTCGGGCATGCGCCCGTTCCATGCCTGCCAGATCAGTTGCGCGCCGATATGATCGAGCCGCGAGACGCCGGACAGCGACCATTGCGCATGCTGTGGCGCCTCGGTCAGTTCATGCAGTTGCGCGCGCAGGCCGCGCGCCTCGTGGCAACCGGCGAGTGCAAGTGCTGTCCAGTCCCCTTGCAGTTGTATGCTGAAGGCTCCGTCCTGGCGCGAGATGTCGATGGCGGGCGTCGGCTGGCGGTCCAAACGAGGTGGCGATGTGATGGCTGAGTCTCGATTCTATGCTACCAACCGTGACGTGGCGACCGGACATCCTCTGACACGGCCACGGCTACAATCTTCGCTGACCGGATCGTGCCGATCTGATTTCCGACTTTTTCGTATCCATGCCTGACGACTCCGCTCGACCCATCCCCGCCCAGACCGACGATTCCGCGGTGCTGCCCGCCTGGCGCATCGACGAACCGGTACTGCGCCGCATGCTCGATGGTGGACCGGCGCACGCCTGGCAGGTGGAGGTGGTGGACGAAACCGGTTCGACCAACGCCGACCTGACGCAGGCCTGTCGCACAGCGCCGTGGAGCGGTGAGGCGGCACGCGTGCGCGTGGCCTATCGGCAGACCGCGGGGCGCGGCCGGCAGGGACGGCCATGGCAGGGGCAGGCAGGCCTGACATTCTCGGTAGCACTGCCGTTGGCACTTGCCCCGGCGCGCCTGAGCGGCCTGAGCCTGGCGGTAGGGCTGGCCGTGGCGCAGGCACTCGAAGACTGCGATGCTGCGTTGGGATCCCGCGTCGGACTCAAGTGGCCCAATGACCTGCAGATCGACGGGCGCAAGCTGGCCGGTATCCTCATCGAGTCGGTGCCCGCAGGGCCGCAGCGGCTGTGGGCCGTGATCGGTATTGGGTTGAACCTCGTGCGCGACGCGCGCATGGAGGCGGCACTGGGGCGCGAGCTGGCTGGCGTGGCCGAAGCCCTCACATCATTCGATCCGCAAACTGAGCCGACGCGCATCCTCGGTGCCGTGCTGAACCGGCTGGCGGCTACGGGCGCCACCTTCCTGGCCGAGGGCTTTGCGCCGCTGGCGCCCGCATGGTCGGCGCGCGACGCTTTCCGTAATGAACCGGTGCGCCTGCTGCACGATGGCAAGGTGCTGGCCGAAGGATTGGCACGCGGCGTCGATGGCGAGGGCCATCTGTTGCTGGAGACCGCCGACGGCTTGCAGCAGATTGCCAGTGGCGAGGTTTCGCTACGCGGGGCCGATGCATGAGCACGCTTTTGATCGATATCGGCAACACGCGACTCAAGTGGGCGTGGTGCGACGACGGTCCGGCACCGGTGCTCGCCGGTGCGCTGCCCACGCCATGGCAGCACGCCGGCGCGGCCACGCATGCGGCACCGGCCGAGCGCGAGGCATTGGTCGGGGCCTGGCAACGGCTATCGGCGGGCAAGCCGCCTGCCGTATGGCTGGCCAATGTTGCCGGCCCGGCGCTGGCCAGGGAGGTCGAGGCGTTGCTGTCCGAGGCGTTCGGTACCGCCGTGTCGCTGCAATGGGTACGCACATCGGCAGCGCACGGCGATCTGCTTAATGGTTATCGCGAGCCTGCGCAGCTTGGCGTGGACCGCTGGGTCGGCAGCATCGGCGCGCACCGCTGGTTGCCTGGCGAGACGTTGTTGATCGTGACGGCGGGCACCGCAACCACCCTCGATATCGTCACCGCCACGACCGATGGCGCACGTTTCGAGGGCGGCCTCATCGTGCCCGGGCTGGCGCTGATGCTGGGCACGCTGGCACGCAATACCGCGCAATTGCCCGAACTCGACGTCCTCGACACCGGGGCCGGGGCCGCGCGCGCCGTGCGAGCGTTGGGCGCAGACAACACTCATGATGCGATTGCCGCCGGCTGCCTGGCCGCGCAGGCCGGTGCCATCGAGCGTACCTGGCGTGCGCTGGCCGAACGCGGGCCGGTACGCTGTCTGCTGTCGGGCGGCGCGCGACATGCCGTGGCCGGGGCACTCGCGATGCCGTTCGAGATGCACGATAATCTTGTGCTGCTTGGGTTGCATGCGAAAAGCGCTGCCGGCCTGGCTATCGTCAATCCATAGTCCTCATTTTTTGCCCCGCCCCATGTCCCGGAGAGGTCTGACCGTTGTATTGCTGATCCTGCTGATCGCCAATGCGCTATTGATGGCGGCACTGCTTGGCGCGTTCGGGGCGCAGCCATTGGCCGGCGTACTGGAAAGCCCGCGCGAGGCGCAACGCATTAACCAGCAGGTGCGTGGTGAACGCATGGAGTTGCAGCCGTCTGGCGACGCATCCGCGCCCTTGCCGGCACCGACACCGGCGCCGCGCAGTGGGACGCCCGGCGGCGTGACGCTGGCGGTGGCCGCCGCCGACAACTGCCTGGAAATGGGTGGCTTCTCGGCACAGGCGGTGCAGCGTGCCAGGGAAGACCTGAGCGCGATTGCAGCCGGCTCCGTCCTGCCAGTGGATCAGTTTGAACGTAGCGAGCAGGTGCGCTGGTGGGTGCATCTGCCGGCCCAGCCCACGCGCGAGAACGCCGACCGCAAGCTGGCCGAACTACGCCGGCGCAAGGTCACCGATGTATCGGTGATAGCCAGCGAAGAGCAGGATTCGTACACGGTGTCGCTGGGGCTGTTCCGCGAACGTGAGCGCGCCGACCGCTTCCTCGAAACCTTGCGCGGGCAGGGCGTGCGTACCGCGTTGATCAGCGACGCACCGCGCGCCGTATCGCGGCAGTGGTTGCGCGTGGCGCATGCCGACGAAACGGTACGCGCGCGCATGGATGAAGTGCGCCTGCGCTATGGCGCCGAAGTGCTGCAGTCCTGCAAGGGGATGACGCAGGCGCGCGGTGAGGGCGCAAGTCGGGCGCAGGGGTAGAACAACCGCTTGCCCTGGTGTTGTTTTTTTCTCCCCTCTCCCGCATGCGGGAGAGGGGCGGGGGAGAGGGCGGGCGGCTCAAGCCGGGACAGGTCGCAATTTGAACCTCATGCCCTCTCCCCCAACCCCTCTCCCGCGGTGCGGGAGAGGGGAGCAAACCACTCCACTCCCCTCCAACCTCAGCCCTGCTGCCGTACCTTTGTCAGCAGCTTCGTGGTCGAGCGGTCATGCAGGAACTGGATGGCATAGGCCTCGCCGCCCCAGCTGCGCACCAGGCGCGTTTCCTCGAGCGTATCGATGTCGTAGTCGCCACCCTTCACGTAGATGTCGGGGCGCACCAGGCGGATCAGTTCCACCGGGGTCTGTTCGCGAAACATCGCCACCAGGTCCACCGAGGCCAGCGCGGCCAGCAGCGCCATGCGGTCGCCTTCGTGATTGAGCGGGCGATCGTCGCCCTTGCCCAGCATCTTCACCGACGCGTCGCTGTTGACGCCTACCACCAGGCTGGCGCCCATCTCGCGCGCCTGTGCCAGGTAGGTGGCGTGGCCACGGTGCAGGATGTCGAACACGCCGTTGGTAAAGACCAGCGGACGTGGCAACCTGGCTACGGCGGCGTGCAGCGCGGCGATATCGTCAGCGGGAACCAGCTTGGATTCGAAGGCGGGTGCGGTCATGTGATGTATCTGAAAGCGGGTAGCGCCAATGAAAAACCCCATCGTATCCGATGGGGTCTTGTCACCGAGGCCGGGCGCCGCACTCAGGCCTGGGCGGCCTGCAGGTTGGCGTTCAGTTCCTTGCGATAGCGGTTCAGGTCCTGCACCGATTCGAACGTGCGTTCGAACAGCAGCGACATATTGTGCAGGATCCGCTCGATCACCTTCTTTTCCCAGACCTCGTCGAAGCGGATCTGCTCGTCGAGCCAGTGCTCGAGCCAGTCCGGGTCCGGCAGGCGCGACTGCACCGTGTCGTTCGGGAACAGCGCCTTGTTCACGTGCAGGTTGGTCGGATGCAATGGCTTTTCCGTGCGGCGGGCCGAAGCCATCAGCACGCCAATCTTGGCAAACGCCGAGCGTGCGTTGTCGCCGAACTGGGCCAGGTACTTCTTCATGTAGCGCAGGTAGGCGCCGCCATGGCGGGCTTCGTCCTGCGACAGCGTACGGTAGATATGCTTGATCACCGGTTCCGAGTGCCATTCCGCGGCACGGCGATACCAGTGGTTCAGGCGGATCTCGCCGCAGAAATGCAGCATCAGCGTTTCCAGCGGCGGTGCCGGGTCGAATTCGAAACGCACCGCGTGCAGTTCCTCTTCGGTGGGCACCAGGTCCGGGCGGAAACGGCGCAGGTATTCCATCAATACCAGCGAATGCTTCTGCTCTTCGAAGAACCAGATGCTCATGAAGGCCGAAAAGTCGGAGTCGTGGCGATTGTCACGCAGGAACATCTCCGTGGCGGGCAGGGCCGACCATTCGGTGATGGCATTCATGCGGATGGTTTTCGCCTGGTCGTCACTAAGCAGGTTTGCGTCGAAGGTATCCCAGGGGATGTCCTTGTCCATGTGCCAGCGGACCGCTTCCAACGATTTGAACAGTTCGGGGTAGAGCATGCTAAGCCTTTGAAATTACGGGCGGATTCTACCAGACAAGAATTATTCTCGAATGATTTCTCTACTCCGTTGTAGGCCGGATGCAGGCGATTGCAACCTGTGTGCCGGCTGGACCCCGCAAAAGTGGCGCGACTACGACACCTCGGAGACTTCCTGTGCAGCCGGACTGGTTTCCGGCACCACGCCGTACAGGAAGGCGGCGATCTCGTCGGCCTGGGCCGCCGCATCACGTTCACCGAGCGCCAGCAGGGCCTGGGTGAACTCGGGCTCGAACAGCAGGTAGCTGGCAAACGCGGCGCCGCGCGCCTCGGTGCCGCCGAGTGGCGTCAGCAGCGCACGCACGGTGCGTGGCAGCCGATGCAGGTGTTCCGCGGCGATCGCCTCGATTGGTTCGCTGGGCGAGATCGTCATGACCTGCACCGGGCGCCAGCCCTCGGCTTCGTTGGCGATATCGGGCATGCGCGAGAGCAGCCGGTTGATATGCATGAGCCGTTCGATATCGGCCTGTAAACCGTCGAGAAAAATACTGGCCAGTGCCTGGCCGCCAACCTGCGCCAGCGACGGGTAGCCGCCCGATGGCACCGTGTCGAACCATCCCGCGCGCTGGCGCGACGCGGCACCGATGGCCAGGATGCGCGAGGCGCCGAGGTGGATCGCCGGCGAAAGCGGCGACATCTGCCGCATCGTGCCGTCGCCAAACCACTCGTGGTGGCCTTCGATTTCCAGCGGCATGGCCGGGAACAGGAACGGGATCGACGACGAGGCCAGCAAGTGGTCGACACCGATCGTTGCCTCCACCGCCAGACGCTGGCTGCGCTGCCAGGGGTGGATGCGCCGGTGCGACTGGTAGAACGTGATGTGTCGCCCCGTGCTGTACGACAGTGCCGTGACCGCGAACGCATTCAGCGCACCGCTGTCGAGGCTGGCCTGGACGCGTTCGGGCTCGAACAACTCGGTTAGAAAGCTGCCCAATGGCGCGTTGTCGAACAGCGCGCGTGGCGACCTGCGCTGCGTAACCCAGCCAAACGCCAGCGAAGACAGCCAGCGCGCACCCGATACGCCCATCTGGACCACGTCGGTCCGGTACACATCGTCGGCATGCAGGCTGTGCCATAGCGCCGCCAGCGTATCGGCCGCGGTGCGGAAGTCGCCCGCGCCGGTAGCCAGCCCGGCGCCATTGATGGCGCCTGCCGATGTACCGGCGATGATGCCGAACGGCACCGGGCAATGCCCGAGCCCATGACGGGCCGCGATCTTCGCGATGCCGGACAACACGCCAGCCTGGTAGGCCGCGCGTGCGCCGCCGCCCATCATCACCAGCGCGGTGGTCTGGCGCTGGTGCGCACGTGTGGAAGCGCTGGCGGGATGGGCGGTGCTCACTCGAGCGGATCCTCGGAGGTCTCCGGCGCGGGCGGTACAACTGCCTTGGCGGCCGCCGCGGCACGTTTGGCCGGTGCCTTCTTCACCGGGCTTTTTGACGAAGTCTTCTTGGCCGCAGGCTTTTTCTTCGCTGCCGTGGTGGCCTTCCTGGCGGCCGGCCTGGCCTTGCCATTGGCGGAAGATCCTGAGCGTGCCGAGCGGCCAGGCTTGGCGTCGGACGCGCTCTCCGCCCCCTCCGTGCCGGGTGCGGCCACGCCGCCGAAGCCAGCCATGCCACCGAACGGCGCCTTGCTGGCCGCCGCCGCGCTGCTGGCAATCTGCGTGAATTGCTGCTGCAGCAAGTCCCACCACAGCGATGCATTGGGCGGCAGTGGCGCGGCATCGGGGGTCGCGCCACCATCGGCGGAACTCGCGGCATTGCCTTCCGCTGCGGCCTCCGCAGGTGCATCGAAGTCTTCGTCGTCGGGTTCGTCGTTCTCGGCGTCGGCCTGCGCCTCGGAGACCGTCTGGCCGGTGCCGAACGGCTGCGCGTAATGCGGATGGTGTGGCGGGTGCGCGCTCGGCGCGTTGGCGGCGCGCGCCACATTTTCCATCGCGCTCTGCATGACCTCGGGTGACAGCGCATTGCCGAAGGTCTGCAACGCCACCAGCGTGGCGCGTTGCACCTCCAGGCCCTGGATCGTCGTGCGCAGCAGGCTGGTGTTCAGTTGCAGCCAGCCTTCCACGGCCTTGAGATCGTGGATGCGTTTGTCGACTTCATCGAGGTCCATGGGCGGCGTCATGGCGCCCAGGCCCGGCATCAGGCCACTTGGCATGCCGCTGCCCGTGGCCCAGAGCTTGCGCAGGAAGTCGAAGCTGTTGGAGAAGTCGGGAATCTGTCCAAACATGATGCGGCGCTCCGTCTGACATGGCCGCCCGATGACGGGACGTTGCGAACGGCCGGTTACTGGAATTCGGGCGGCCTCTTCTGACGCAGGCTCGCCATGCCTTCGTGCACATCGGGGCCGGCAAAGCCCATGAACTCGAGCGCCAGCGAGGTATCGAACGCGGGACCAGCCATGCGCAGCCAGTTGTTGAGCGCGTACTTGGTCCAGCGGATGGCGGTCTGCGACCCCGCCGCGAGACGGTTGGCCACCTCGAAAGCCTTGGCTACCAGTTCGTCTTCTTCCACCGCGAGCGATACCAGGCCGATCCGCTCGGCTTCCTCGCCGCTGACCGCCTCGCACAGCATCAGATAGTACTTGGCCTTGGCCATTCCGCACAGCAGCGGCCACACGATGGCGGCATGGTCGCCGGCCGCCACGCCCAGGCGCGTATGGCCGTCGACGATGCGCGCACTCTTCGACGCAATCGAGATATCGGCCAGCAGGCCGGCCACCAGCCCCGCGCCGACGGCCGGGCCATGCATCGCCGAAACAATCGGCTTGTCGCAGTTGATGACGTTGTAGACCAGGTCGCGCGCCTCATGCCAGACGCGGGTGCGGGTTTCGAAGTCGTTGGCCATGTCCTCGACCAGCGCCAGGTCGCCGCCGGCCGAGAAGCCCTTGCCTTCGCCGCGGATGATGGCCACGCGGATCTCGGGATCGGCCGAAATGTCGCGCCAGATCTCGGCCAGTTCGCGGTGCATGCCGGCATCGGCGGTGGCCAGTTTCTGGTTGGCGGACTGCGCCGCGCCCATGATGACTTCGAGCACGGGCCCGTGGCGGCGCAGCGTAAGTGCCTGGTAGCGTGCCAGGCGAGGGGAGAGCGTGTTGGCGTCGGTGGTCATGGAGCGGCTTCCGGGATGCTTCCGTATGGGATCGGGCTGGTCGGGCAGGAACGGAAACGGGAGGCAAAAAAATTCCCCGACCAATCGGTCGGGGAATTATGGCGCGATTGCCGCGCAGGCCGCAAGTCGGGGTTGGCCCGATCCGGGCCGGCCTACCGCGCGGCCACCAGCTGGTCGATCGCGCCGAAGATCGACTGCCCCTGGGCATCGAACATGTCGATGCGCACGGCATCGCCGAACTTCATGAATGCGGTTTCCGGCTGGCCGCGGTCGATGGTCTCGATCATGCGCTTCTCGGCAATGCAGCAATACCCCTTGGAGCGATCGACGTTCGAGATCGTGCCCGAGCCGACAATGCTGCCGGCACGTACATTGCGCGTCTTGCAGATATGGGCGATCAACTGGCCGAAGTCGAACACCATGTCGGTACCGCAATCGGGGCTGCCGACCTTCTTGCTGTTCCAGTGCACCACCATTGGCCGGTGCACCTTGCGCTCGCGCCAGGCTTCGCCGAGTTCGTCCGGCGTGACCGCCACGGGCGAGAACGCGGTAGCCGGCTTGCTCTGGAAGAACCCGAAGCCCTTGCCCAGTTCGGCCGGGATCAGGTTGCGCAGCGACACATCGTTGGCCAGCATCACCAGGCGGATGGCATCGCCGGCCTGCTCTGGCGTGGCGCCCATGCGCACGTCGCCGGTGATCACGGCCACCTCGGCCTCGAAGTCGATGCCGAATGCTTCGCTGGCGCAGACGATATCGTCATGCGGCCCGATGAAATCGTCGGAACCGCCCTGGTACATCAGCGGATCGGTCCAGAACTCCGGCGGCATCTCTGCGCCGCGTGCCTTGCGTACCAGTTCCACATGGTTGACGTAGGCCGAGCCGTCGGCCCACTGGTAGGCGCGTGGCAGCGGCGCCATGCAGTCCTTGGGCTGGAACGGGAACGGATGACGCGCGCGTCCCGCGTTCAACGCATCGTAGAGGTCTTGCAGTTGTGGCGCGTGGAACTGCCAGTCGTCGAGCGCGGCCTGCAGCTTGCCGGCGATATCGGTGGCGTAGTGCGCGGTCTTCAGGTCGCGCGAGACAACGACGAGCTGGCCGTCACGCGAACCGTCCTTCAAGGTGGCGAGTTTCATACGAAATCGAACATTGGCGGGATTGGATGGGCGGTAGTCTACCGGAGCCCGCAAGTGGGTCCTGAACCGGCTTGTATAGAATGGTCGGCATCACTTGCTCCTTTCCCATTGACGCATGACGGTTGTGGACGACGACGACACTGGTGGCGATGGCCGTGACGATGGCCGCGACGATGCGAAGCGCGCGGGCATCCAGTCCATCGAGGTCGGATTCCGGCTGCTGCAGGCGCTGGCCGCATCGCCGCGCGCGATGATGTTGCGTGACCTGGCCGCGGCGGCCGACATGAGCCCGGCCAAGGCCCATCGCTACCTGGTCAGTTTCCAGCGGCTGGGGGCGGTCACGCAGGACGTGGTGAGCCAGCGCTACGACCTTGGCCCCTTTGCGCTGCAACTGGGGCTGGCCGGGCTGAACCGGCTCGATCCGGTGCGCAAGGCGCGGCCGATCCTGTCACAACTGCGCGACGAAATCGACCAGACCGCCGGCATCGCCGTCTGGGGCAATCACGGACCCACCATCGTGCATTGGGAAGAGTCGAGCCATCCGGTGAGCGTGAGCCTGCGTCTGGGCGATGTGATGCCGATGCTGAACTCGGCCACCGGACGGCTTTACGGCGCGTACCTGTCGCGGCGCCAGACCCTGGCGTTGATCGAACGCGAACTGGCCACGCGCGGGGATGCTGGCTTGCCCGACATGCCGGCGTCGCTTGCCGAGTACGACGCGATCTGTGCCGAAGTGCGCAGGCACGGCGCCGCGCGCACGCGTGGCGGCGTATTGCCTGGTATCAACGCCACCTCGACACCGGTATTCGATGCCAACGGACACCTGTCGATGGCGCTGATCGTGCTCGGCGCACAGAGCGTATTCGATGCAGAATGGGGCGGCGCGGTCGATGCCCGCGTGCGCGATATCGCACGACAGATCTCTTCGGAACTCGGTTATCTTGGCGACAGCCAAACGGCCGGACAGGCCGGCCAACCCTCATAGCCGCACGCGGCGCTTGCGCCGCTGGCTCGCGGTGATCGCACTGGTGGCGATCGTGCATGTACTGGTGCTGTTGGGCCTGGTGCGCATGCCGATCCCACCGATGCCGGCCGTGCCGCAAGCGCCGGTGATCGAGGCGATCCTGCTGCCGCCGGCACCTCCGGCGCCGCCGCCACCAGCCCCGCGTCCCGTGCAACGTCCGTCGGTTCGTCCGGCGCAGCCGTCTCAAACGCCCGTTCAGGAAACCGCGCCGGTGCCCACGGCACCCGCACTGGCCAATTCACCGGGTGGCGATACCACCGCCAATGCCGGTGAAGGTGGCCCGGGCACCGCTGCATCCGCCGCGCCGGAACCGGCGCCGGGACCGCCTGCACCACCTGCACCACCTGCACCGCCTGCACCACGCTATGCCGCACCGGCTTCGGTCACCATGCGCTACGCCAGTTTCGTCAACGGCGTGCAAAACCCCGACGGCATCATTCGCTGGGAGCAGGACGGCAAGCACTATCGCCTGGCCGTGGAAACGCGCGTGCTGTGGTTCCGCTTTGCGTTTCAAAGTACTGGCGATATCGGTGAGCGCGGTTTGTCGCCAACCCGCTATGAGGAAGCACGCCGCAGCAAGGTCGAAGTGGCGCGTTTTGACTACGGCGCCAACACGGTGGTGTTTGAAACGCGTGGTGGACAGGTGCCGATTCCGGCAAATTTCCAGGATCGCTTCAGCGTCTTCCTGCAACTGGTGGGCCGGGCGCGCGGCGATCCACAACGCTACGCCACGCCCGGTGTGACCGAGAGCTTCAATGTCTCCGATACTCGGGAAGTGGAGGCAATGCAGGTTCAGTACGTGGGCGAGGAAGACATCGACATTGGCACCGGACTGGTGCGCGCGCGGCATTTCATGCGTCTGCCGCGCCACTCCAACGACAAGCGCCGCGTGGAAATCTGGCTTGCGCCATCGCTGGACTGGATGCCGGCGCGGCTGCGTCAGACAGAGCCTGATGGCACGCAGATCGATCTCGTCTATCGTAGTAGTGAGGCGCGGTGATGCGAGTGACGTAAGTCGGCACATCAGCCGTGACAGCACGGGGACTGAAACATGCCTGACACACAGGTGCAGCGAATCAAGGCTGGCGATGTCCATCTGCAGGTCCGCATCGATGGAAGGGAAGGGCCGTGGGTGGTCCTGGCCCACGCGCTAGGTGCGAATCTGACACTGTGGGATGACACCGCCAGGCACTTGTCAACGCGCTACCGCGTGCTGCGTTTTGATCTGCGTGGGCATGGCGGCAGCGATGCACCGGTTGGCGCCTATACGATGGCGCGGCTTGCCGACGATGTGGTCGCGCTGATGGACGCACTGGATATCGGTCAAGCGCACTTCTGTGGGGTGTCGGTGGGCGGGATGGTCGCCCAGACTCTGGGCGTCAGGCATGCGGAGCGATTGCTGTCGCTGACCCTGGTGGACACGATCGACCGTACGCCAATGGAAGCCCACCCGATGTGGGCCAACCGGATCGGCCAGGCGGAAGCGCATGGCATGGCGGGCATGATTTCGGCAACGATGGAGCGCTGGCTGACGCAGCCGTTTCGCGACCGCCATCCCGACGTCGTGGACAGGATCAGCCGGATGCTGCGCGGCACGCCCGTGCAGGGGTATGTCGGGGTGGCGCAGGCAATCGTCGCGTTCGATCTGGCCGAGGCAATTGGCCGGATTCGCTGTCCGACCCTGGTGGTGACCGGGGCCAACGACGAGGGCTCGCCATTGTCGATGGCCCAATCCATTGCGGAAAAAATTCCGGGTGCGAAGCTTGAGGTGTTACCTGATGCCGCGCACCTGTCGTTTATCGAACAACCGGAACGCTTCCATGCGATCTTCGATGCGTTCCTGGGGCATGCGGCATGTGGCGGGCAATGTGATATTCCGTAACAGCATTGCGAAGATCGCAACACAGTAATGTTCGGGAAGGCCCGGTGCTCAAGAAACTTGCGTGAAGCGCCGATGCCCAAAGATACGAGGGAAGCAAAGGCACGCAAGGTTCGTCCGGTAGTACAACTTGAATTACGGACGACTACCCTCAGCTTGGAGAGGAAATCGCATCGATTTCGGGGACTTTGTGCCGGAAACCGCAGCAATGCGCGGAAATCGATGCCAACCATACGCCAGGAGGTAGTGCGATGCAAATGATCTACAACAGCGACAATTACTGCATTGTCGAGTTTGGAGCAGATGTCGAGCATGCGACCCTTGCCTCGGGCGGCTACGAAATCGTCGACAAGAACCTGAAACGCGAAATTTTCCTCGGCGGTCATATGGCCGAGACCTTCCGCGCCGATGTGACGCGTCTGATCGAGAGCGAGCCATCCGTGGAGGAAGTCGACGAGTTTCTCGGCAAGTTCGATACCGTGATGAACAATCCGCTGGTGATGCACTGAGTATCACGGCGCTATCGGGCCTGAAGGAACTGAAGGCAAAACGCCCGCCCTGCGAGCTGCAGGGCGGGCGTTTTCTTTTGCGTCGTGGCGGACCTGCAGGCAGTCAGTACTGCTCCCACGGCAAACCATCATGTCGCCAGCCATTCACGGTATTGCGATGGCGCTGGGAATCGAGATCGCCTTCGAAGCCATGCAGCACGTTGTACACCGTGGTAAAGCCAGCGCCTTCCAGCGCACGCGCCGCCGCGGAAGACCGGTTGCCGCTGCGGCAGATCAGCAGCACGGGCCGCGCCGACACATGCCCGGCCAGTTTCTTCACCCCCTGCACGAAATGCGGGTTGACTTCCCAGTCGGGGCCATCATTCCAGGGCACGTTGTGCGCACCTTTCGGATGACCGACAAACAGGTACTCCATTTCGCTGCGGCAGTCGATAAACAGTGCGTCGGGCTCGGCGTCGAGCAGCGCGCGGGCGTCGTTAGGGCTCAGGTGTTGCATGCGAAGTGGCTTTGGTGGCGAATACGTCTCTCAGTGTAGGCGGCGGGCACCGTGCTGACAACCGGCACGGGCATCGTTGCCTACCTTGGCCCGCGCCCGCAAGCCCTTGTCCTACCTGATAAAATCCCGTTCTTGCCCAAATTGCGCGCCCCCGACCGTTTGGCCGGGCGCGACATCCAGAGAAGCCCCATCATGAGCGCAGTTCAATCCGCCCCTCGCCCCTATACCCGGGCCGCCAGCCTGCCCGCGCTGCTGCGCGAACGCATCCTGATCCTTGACGGCGCGATGGGCACGATGATCCAGCGCTACAAGCTTGGCGAGGCCGAATACCGCGGCACGCGTTTCGCCGAGCACGTAATCGACGTGAAGGGCAACAACGAGCTGCTGTTGCTGACGCGTCCGCAGGTTATCAGCGAAATCCACGAGCAATACCTGGCCGCCGGTGCCGACCTGATCGAGACGAACACCTTCGGTGCCACGCGCGTGGCCCAGGAGGACTACAAGATGGCGGACCTGGCGTACGAAATGAACGTCGAGGCCGCCAGGCTCGCCAAGGCTGCCTGCGACAAGTACAGCACGCCGGACAAGCCGCGTTTCGTGGCCGGCGCATTCGGCCCCACGCCCAAGACCGCCAGCATCAGCCCCGACGTCAACGACCCCGGCGCGCGCAATGTCACGTTCGAGGAATTGCGCGATTCGTACTATGAGCAGGGCAAGGCGTTGCTCGAAGGCGGGGCGGATGTGTTCCTGGTCGAAACGATCTTCGACACGCTCAACGCCAAGGCCGCGCTGTTCGCGATCGACCAGTTGTTCGAAGACACCGGCGAACGCGTGCCAGTAATGATCTCGGGCACCGTGACCGACGCCTCGGGCCGCATCCTGTCGGGCCAGACCGTCGAGGCCTTCTGGAACAGCCTGCGCCACGCGCGCCCGGTCACGTTCGGCCTGAACTGCGCACTGGGTGCCACGCTGATGCGCCCGTACGTCGCCGAACTGGCCAAGATCTGCGACGCCGCCGTGTCGTGCTATCCGAACGCCGGCCTGCCGAACCCGATGAGCGACACCGGCTTCGACGAAACACCTGAAGTCACTTCATCGCTGGTGGAAGAGTTCGCAGCCTCGGGGCTGGTGAACCTGGTCGGCGGTTGCTGCGGCACCACGCCGGACCATATCGCCGCGATTGCAAAGCGTGTTGCCGACAAGGCGCCGCGCACGTGGCCGGGCCAATACCGTGACGCAGCCGAACAGGCCGCCTGATCCATCGCACGCAAAGAGAACAGAAATCATGAGCCAGCAAAACCTGCCCCCGCGTCCGATGCGCCTGTCCGGCCTGGAGCCGTTCACGATCGATGACGACACGCTGTTCGTCAACGTTGGCGAGCGGACCAACGTCACCGGCTCCAAGGCCTTCGCCCGCATGATCCTGAACGGCCAGTTCGACGAGGCGCTGGCCGTGGCGCGCCAGCAAGTGGAGAACGGCGCGCAGATCATCGACATCAACATGGACGAGGCGATGCTCGATTCGCAGGCGGCGATGGTGCGCTTCCTGAACCTGATTGCATCGGAGCCCGATATCGCGCGCGTGCCGATCATGATCGACTCGTCGAAGTGGGACGTGATCGAAGCCGGCCTGAAGTGCGTGCAAGGCAAGCCGGTGGTGAACTCGATCTCGCTCAAGGAAGGCAAGGAACAGTTCCTGCACCACGCGGCGCTGATCCGTCGCTACGGTGCCGCCACGGTGGTGATGGCGTTCGACGAACAGGGCCAGGCCGACACGTTCGCGCGCAAGACCGAGATCTGCAAGCGCAGCTACGAGGTGCTCGTGAACGAGGTGGGATTCCCGCCGGAAGACATCATCTTCGATCCGAACATCTTTGCGGTGGCCACCGGTATCGAGGAGCACAACAACTACGCGGTGGACTTCATCGAAGCCACGCGCTGGATCAAGCAGAACCTGCCGTACGCGAAGGTAAGCGGCGGCGTGTCGAACGTATCGTTCTCGTTCCGCGGCAATGACCTGGTGCGCGAGGCGATCCACACCGTGTTCCTGTACCACGCGATCGAGGCGGGCATGGACATGGGTATCGTCAATGCGGGCCAGCTTGGCGTGTACGACCAGCTCGATCCCGAATTGCGCGAACGTGTCGAAGACGTGGTGCTGAACCGCCGCGACGACGCCACCGATCGGTTGCTGGAGATCGCGGACCGCTTCAAGGGCGGTAGCGCAAAGAAGGAAGAGAACCTGGCCTGGCGTGGCACGCCCGAGCAACCGGTGCCGGTGGCGCAGCGTCTGGCCCATGCGCTGGTGCACGGCATCACCACGTTTATCGTCGAGGATACCGAGGAAGTGCGCCAGGAAGTGGCGGCGCGCGGCGGACGCCCGATCGAGGTGATCGAAGGCCCGCTGATGGATGGCATGAACGTGGTGGGCGACCTGTTCGGTGCCGGCAAGATGTTCCTGCCGCAGGTGGTGAAGAGCGCGCGCGTGATGAAGCAGGCGGTGGCGCATCTGCTGCCGTACATCGAGGAAGAAAAGCGCCTGCTGGCGGAAGCTGGCGGCGATGTGCGCGCACGCGGCAAGATCGTGATCGCCACCGTGAAGGGCGATGTGCACGATATCGGCAAGAACATCGTGTCGGTGGTGCTCCAGTGCAACAACTATGAAGTGGTGAACATGGGCGTGATGGTCCCGTGCAACGAGATCCTGGCGCGCGCCAAGGTCGAGGGCGCGGACATCGTGGGACTGTCGGGCCTGATCACGCCGTCACTCGAGGAAATGGCCTATGTCGCGTCCGAAATGCAGCGCGACGACTATTTCCGCATCAAGAAGATTCCGCTGCTGATCGGCGGCGCCACCACCTCGCGCGTGCATACCGCGGTCAAGATCGCGCCGAACTACGAAGGCCCGGTGGTCTACGTGCCCGATGCCTCCCGCTCGGTCAGCGTGGCGTCGAGCCTGCTGTCCGACGACGGCGCGGCGAAGTACCTGGACGAACTGAAGTCCGACTACGAGCGCATCCGCACGCAGCACGCCAACAAGAAGGCCACGCCGATGGTGACGCTGGCCAACGCGCGTGCCAACAAGACGCCGGTCGACTGGAGCGGCTATGTGCCGCCAAAGCCCAAGTTCATCGGCCGCCGGGTGTTCCGCAACTACGACCTGTCCGAGCTGGCCAACTACATCGACTGGGGTCCGTTCTTCCAGACGTGGGACCTCGCCGGCAAATTCCCCGATATCCTCAACGACGAGATCGTCGGCGAATCGGCGCGCCGCGTGTTTTCCGATGGCAAGAGCATGCTCGCGCGCCTGATCCAGGGGCGCTGGCTGACGGCCAATGGCGTGATGGCGCTGCTGCCGGCCAATACGGTCAATGACGATGACATCGAGATCTACACCGACGAATCGCGCAGCAAGGTTGCGCTGACCTGGCACAACCTGCGCCAGCAGAGCGAGCGTCCGGTGGTGGACGGCGTGCGTCGACCGAATCGTTGCCTGGCTGACTTCGTTGCACCGAAGTCCAGCGGCGTGGCCGACTATATCGGCCTGTTCGCGGTCACGGCCGGGATTGGCGTGGACAAGAAGGAAGCACAGTTCGAAGCCGATCACGACGACTACAGCGCGATCATGCTCAAGGCGCTGGCCGACCGTCTGGCCGAGGCTTTCGCCGAATGCCTGCACGAGCGCGTGCGCAAGGACCTGTGGGGGTATGACGCGGCGGAGACGCTGAACAACGATCAGCTGATCGACGAAGCGTACCGCGGCATCCGTCCGGCACCCGGCTATCCGGCGTGCCCCGAGCACACGGTCAAGGCGCCAATGTTCGAGCTCCTCGATGCAGCCGACATCGGCATGGGCATCACCGAGTCACTGGCAATGACGCCGGCGGCGTCAGTGAGCGGCTTCTACCTGTCGCATCCGGACTCCACGTACTTCAGCGTCGGCAAGATTGGCCAGGACCAGCTCGATGACATGGTGTCGCGACGCGGCGAAGACCGGCTCACGCTGGAACGCGCACTGGCGCCGAACCTGTAATCCGTTATCGGCAGCTGTAAGCAGTTGCAATGGCCGGGACACTGCAAGCCAGCGGTGTCCCGGCTTTTTGTTTTCCGGCGCGGACCTTTGATCTGCAAGGGATTGCAGGCTTTCACGTTATCGTGCGGTACGTATCGGGGATTGACCGACTTTGTCCGCAATGTCTTCACTACTGCTTACAGGCCATTACAAGTGCTCACAGACCGGCGGCGTTCTGCTCCCTAGACTGGGCCTCAGTTCACGTAACACCGCGTGGATGCCGCAAGCGAATGTTTCGCTGCGGAGCATTCCAGTAAAGGAGTCTCTCCCATGAAGAAGCTGCTGATCTCCCTGTCCGCCCTGTCGATTGCTGCTGCCTCGTCGCTGGCGATGGCGCAAGGAACCGGTGCCACGGTTGGCACGCAAACCGGCGTCGGCGCAGCGGTAAGCACGCCTGCGGCGTCGACCGGCATCAATGCCGGTGTGAATGCAGGTGGTTCGGCATCGGGTGGAGCAGTGACACCTGGAGCCGCGGCTGATACCGGTGCCAAGGCCGACCTGGGCGCGAATGCGGATGCAGGTGCCAAGGCCGGTACCTCGAAGAGCAAGCATGGCAGCCACGCCAAGTCGAAGTCGAAGAAGGGCGACAGCAAAGAGCTGGGCGCCAATGCCGGGGCCGGTGCCGATGCCGGTACGAAGATCCAGTAACCGCTGACTGGTATGCGGGACGCCGGGCGGGCCCCTCCAGACCGCCTCGCTTCCGCCACCGGGAATTGACCGACGGGCGCCATTGGCGCCCGTTTTCCGTTTGCATCCTTCTCCGCAGGTGCACGGATGCCGCGGTGCAGCAAATTCTCCCGCGCGGTCGCTGGCTGCTACCCCTCCATCAGACGTTTCCGGCTGTCGCGGTGGCGCGTCATGTCAGCCTGACACCGACATATTCGGCGTCGCGCCGGCACTACAATGCAGGAAACCGGCCCGGATCGTGCTTGGCACGCGGGCCGCCCCCTCACCGTGGAGACACCGATGATCCGCGTCTTGATCGCCGACGATCATGAGATCGTACGCGCCGGTCTGCGCCAGTTCATTTCAGAGGAACCCGACATCAAGGTGACGGGCGAAGCCGCCAGCGGCGACGAAGTGATGGCGCAGTTGCGCGACAATGAGTTCGATGTACTCGTACTCGATATTTCCATGCCGGACCGCAACGGCATCGATGTGCTCAAGCTGATTCGACAGCGACTGCCCAATCTGCCGGTGCTGATCCTGTCGACCTACCCGGAAGACCAGTACGCGATCAACCTGATCCGTGCCGGTGCGTCGGGCTATCTCACGAAGGAATCCGCACCGGACGACCTGGTCAAGGCCATCCGTACCGTCGCACAGGGACGCCGCTATGTGAGCCCCGTCGTGGCGGACCTGCTGATCGGCGGGCTCGACAAGCCGACCGAGCAGCCCGTGCACCAGATGCTGTCCGAGCGCGAGTTCCAGATCTTCTGCAAGCTGTCGCGCGGACAGTCGGTCTCGGTAATTGCCGACGAACTGTTCCTGAGTGTGAAGACCGTCAGCACGTATCGGTCCCGCATCCTTGAGAAGATGGGCATGAAGACCAACGCGGACCTGACCTATTACGCCATCAAGAATGGCCTGGTGGAATAGGGCAGCCATCGATCGATCATGTCCAGATTGCCCTTCGTCCAACCTTTCGCCCGACTTTAACCACGACGCGCCATGCCGGAGCAAGCCACGGCCTCTCCCAACCGTTCGCTGCGAGTCCTCCTGATCGAGGACTCGGAGGTGTTGCGTGGCATGCTGCTCGAATACCTGACCGCGTTCCCGTTCGTGGAAAGCGTGGACTGGGCGGACACGGAGAGCATGGCGGTGGGCCTGGCAGGCCGTGGTCACTACGACGTGGTGATCGTCGACCTGCAATTGCGCCAGGGCAATGGCATCAACGTGCTGCGCGAAATGCAGAAGCACTCGGTGCCTGGTCTGCGCATCGTCTACACCAACCACGCGCAGGTATCGATGTACCGGCGCCAGTGCACGGACGCTGGCGCCGACTATTTCTTCGACAAGTCGCTTGAGCTGGAGCAGGTGTTCCGCGTCATCGAGGATTACGCGACATCGGCGTCGTAAGACTGGCGAAAACCGACGTCGCTCAGATCTCCGTCGCCTCTTCCGGCGGCGCCAGCACCGTGGTGGTCAGCGGTACCTCGATACGGATCGACACGCCCTTGCCGGGTGCCGAATCGATATGCATCGTGCCGCCCAGTGCCAGCACGCGTTGTTCCATTCCCAGCAGACCATGATGGCCGGCAATGCTGCCGGCATCGAAATCGGGCGGCAGGCCGCGGCCATCGTCGCGCACGGTCAGCGTCAGTTCCTGGTCCGTGCATGCCAGGCAAACCTGGATATGCGTCGCCTCGGCGTACTTGCTGGCGTTGTTCAGGGATTCCTGCACGATCCGGTATAGCGCGATTGCCGCGCTGTCGCGCAATGGTGGCAGCGATTCGGGCAGGTCCAGGCGGGTTTCCCACTGGTTGCGGGCGCCCACGTCTTCCACGTGCTGCACGATGGCTTCGCGCAGCCCCAGGTTCAGCAGCACGGTGGGACGCAGGTCCTCGATCAGGCGGCGCTTGATCTGGATGGCCTGGTCGGCGTGTTGCATCACGCGCGTGATCTTGTCGCGCGCTTCAGGATGCGTGGCCTGTACGCGCATCTTCACCCAGTGCAGGTCGAGCTTGATGGCGGTCAGGATCGCGCCGAGCTCGTCATGCAGTTCGCGCGACAACCGCGTCTTCTCTTCCTCGGTCACGCGCTGCAGGTGCGCCGCCAGCGCCGAAAGCTGGCGCGTGCGGGCGCGCACCTTGCGATCCAGCCGGGCGCTTTCTTCTTCCAACTGTTCGCGCGCCGCTTCGGCCATGGTCATGCGCCGCTGATGACCGAGCCCCACCGCCACCAGCAGCATGATGTTGATGGCGGTCAGCAGGCCGATGCCATACCGCGACAGCTGCAGGTCATGTTCGGCCGCTTCCAGGTTATGCGTGACCGTGCCCGATTCGCGCGACTGCAACTGCTCGAGGCCACGCCGCGCGCTTTCCATGGTCTGTTTGCCGAAGTCGGTGCGGATCATGTCCAGCGCCACGTCGACGTCGCGCTTGCCGTACACCAGCGTCAGCGCCATCTCGTTGAGCTTGCGCGTGACGAACTGCGACGCCTCGCCAAACTGCCGCAGGCCCTCGGGATCCTGCGCGTAATGCTGGCGGATACGGGCCATCAGTTCGGTGATATGGGGCAGTGCCTTGTAGTACGGATCGAGATAGCTGTCCTTGCCGGTCAGCAGGAAGCCGCGCTGACCGGCCTCGGCATTGACCAGTTCGGCCATCAGCGCGCCGAGGTCGCTTTGCAGCTGCTGCGAACGGATGGCTTCGGTGTAGCCCTCGCGCAGGCGCAGGTTGCCGGTTTCCGAGGCAATCAGCACGGCCAGCGTCAGCACGATGCCGCCCGCGAGCAGCAGGGTGTTTCTCAGGAGTAGGGAATGCTTGGCCATCGGGAGTTACCGGTTGAGGCACCGCGCGCGCGGGCAGGCGAGCGGCCATGGAATCACATCGCTTTCGTGTGGTCAATCGTACCGGCGACGGTGCCGCGCCACATCCGGCGCGGTGCGCGGCGCAATGTAGGACTCGGCTGACACGTGAATCGGTCTGGTTTCGGTGTGCGGTCCGAGGGTGGAACCCTACGATGAGGCTATGAGCTTGCGCACCGTGGCGCAAGCCGAACGCACCCCGAACCGGATGCGTTCGCTAACCTCGGGAGACCGGTCATGCTGTACTACGCACTCGTCTTTTTTGTTGTCGCCCTGGTGGCGGCGATCTTCGGCTTCGGTGGTATTGCGGCCGGCGCGGTGGAAATCGCCAAGATCCTGTTCTTCATCTTCCTGGTCGTAGCCCTGGTGACATTCATCATGGGCCTGGTGCGCCGACGCTGAGGACGCTTGGGCTTGAAGGTCTGAAGCCTGAATCCTGAAGCCGCGCAGCAGCGTTGTCCGCCGGGCTCCCCGGCGGGCGGCGGGCCGAAAACCCTCCCTCGGAACTCAAGGAGTACCCATGCTCACGCAGAACCCCAAGATCCGCAAGGAAATCAATCATCTGCAAGACAGTGCCGACGCGGCTGTACGCCAGATCCGGCATTCCGCCCGCGATACCCGCGAGGCCGTTGCGCCCGCTTCGGACGAAGTCAAGGCGTTGATCGCCCAGCTTCAGCAAACCATCGATGTACTGGCCCATGAAGGCTCGGCCGAAAGCATGGCTGCGGGGCGCCGCCTGCGTGCGCGGGCCCATGAGCTGTCCGATCGCATGCGCGAACGCGGCCGTGACGGTATGGAGTGGGCACGTGACCAGGTGGACGTGGCAGTCGACCACGGCCGGCAGCGCGTGGTGGAATCGCCGCTGAAGGCCGTGGGGCTGGCGGCGCTGGTCGGTGCATTCGTCGGCCTGTTGCTGGCCGGCCGCCGCAACGGCGATTGACCGGGACTGGCCAGACCAGACAATCCCCCTGTTCAGAGGGCAGCGCCGAACGGAGTTGCCTTTACCCCTGCAGCAACCCCCTTTCCGGACATATCCCTGATCCGGGATACCCGGGCACCTCGCGGTGTCCGGGTTCTTTTTTTGGGGGCGGCGTCAGACGCCCCACATCACATCGGTGCCTTCCTTCTGCGACAGGCGCAGCATGTCCAGGAACGGGTAGGCGCGCTGCCCAAGATGCAGTGGCTCCTCTTCCCGCTCGTCTTCCTTGCCCGGGTGTACGGTGGTGTCGGCCGGATGGACCTTCTTCGCGTCCTGGACGGCGGCTTCGAGCTTGCGGATCGCAGCCGGCATTTCCTCGGACGTGATCACCCCGCGTTCGCCCAGATGCTTGCCGATAATGCCAAGCAGCGTGATGGCAAGGTCCTTCATCATGATGAGGTCTTGCGCCGCGTGGGATTTGAAGGTGATCAGCATGATGTTTCCTTTCACGAGTTGCGGCACTGGCGCGCGATGCACACAGGCAGTCGCATGATGTCAGCATAGCACCTGATAAAATTCCGCGTTTCCCGATTTCCACGACCGGTCACGCGGCGCAGCCTTCACTTCACTTGAAGCCTCCCGACGATGCCGGAAGCATTCCAGCCTCAAGCTCAAGGCCCAGATATCCATGCTGCCTGTTCAGACCATCCAACTTGCCGCCGCGTTCACTGACGCCGTGCGCGCGCTTGCCCCGGCCGACGCCAACCTGCCCGAGGTCACGTTCGAGCGCCCCAAGGCGGCCGCTCACGGCGACCTGGCCTGCAACATCGCCATGCAGGTGGCCAAGGCCCTGAAGACCAACCCGCGCGAACTGGCGCAGAAGGTGGTGGACGCCGTCCAGGCCGACCCGCGTGCCTCGGCGCTGGTGGCCGCGCTGGAGATTGCCGGCCCGGGCTTCATCAACCTGCGCCTGAGCCCCGCGGCGCGCGCGGAAGTCCTGCGCGCGGTGCTGGCCGACGGCGACCGCTTTGGCGCGCGCCCGGCTGGCGAGCACGGGCAGGTGCTGGTGGAGTTCGTGTCGGCCAATCCGACCGGGCCGCTGCACGTGGGCCACGGCCGCCAGGCGGCGCTGGGCGACGCCCTGGCAAACCTGCTGGCGTGGCAGGGCTGGGCCGTGCATCGCGAGTTCTACTACAACGACGCCGGCGTGCAGATCCACACGTTGGCCATTTCGGTGCAGGCCCGCGCGCGCGGCCTGAAGCCCGGTGATGCGGGCTGGCCCGAGTCCGCTTACAACGGCGACTACATTGCCGATATCGCCGCCGACTTCCTGGCTGGCAAGACCGTGGCGGCTTCCGATGGCGAGCCGGTGACCGCATCGGGCAGCATCGACGACCTGGAATCGATCCGCAAGTTTGCCGTGACCTACCTGCGCAACGAGCAGGACATCGACCTGCAGGCGTTCGGCGTCAAGTTCGATCGCTACTACCTGGAGTCGTCGCTGTACAGCGACGGCCGTGTGGAAGGCGCGGTGCAGTCGCTGATCGGCAAGGGCAAGACCTACGAGAGCGAAGGCGCGCTGTGGCTGCGCACCACCGACGACGGCGACGACAAGGACCGCGTCATGAAGAAGTCGGACGGCACGTACACGTATTTCGTGCCTGACGTGGCCTACCACACCACCAAGTGGGAGCGCGGCTTCGCCAAGGTCATCAACGTGCAGGGCAGCGACCACCACGGCACCATTGCGCGCGTGCGCGCCGGCCTGCAGGGGCTCGATATCGGCATCCCGAAGGGCTATCCCGACTACGTGCTGCACAAGATGGTCACGGTGATGAAGAACGGCGAGGAGGTGAAGATCTCCAAGCGGGCCGGCTCGTACGTGACCGTGCGCGACCTGATCGAATGGAGCAATGGCGGCGATGAAACCATCCGCGCCTGCCTGGACGCCAACGTGGCCGACTGGCCCGCGCACTTCACGCGCGGCCGCGACGCGGTGCGCTTCTTCCTGCTGTCGCGCAAGGCCGACACCGAGTTCGTGTTCGACGTGGACCTGGCGCTGAAGCAGAACGACGAGAACCCGGTGTACTACGTGCAATACGCCCATGCACGCATCTGCTCGATCTTCGAGGCATGGGGCGGCGCGGACTGGCAGGCGCGCCTGCCAGAACTGGCCAGCGTGGACCTGGCGGCCGTGACCGCAGCCGACGTGAGCCCGCAGGCGATTGCGCTGGGCCGCCGCCTGGCGGAGTTCCCCGACATGCTGGCTGCCGCCGCTGGCGAACTGGCCCCGCATGCGGTGGCGTTCTACCTGCGCGACCTGGCTGGCGACTTCCATGCGTTCTACAACGCCGACCGGGTGCTCGTGGACGACGACGCCGTCAAGCGCGCCCGGCTGGCGCTGCTGGCCGCCACGCGCCAGGTGCTCAAGAACGGCCTGGCCGTGATTGGCGTCTCGGCACCGCAACGGATGGACCGCACCACGGACCAGGAATCGCCTGCCGCCTGACTTTGCGTGCCGGGACTGGCTCTATAATCCCCGGCATCACTGAAGAGGACTTCATGCAACAGAATGCCAAGCGCGTCCCGCGCACTGTTCGCCATAGCCAGACGCAGCGTGGCGGCACGTTCCTGGGCCTTGTGCTCGGGCTGATCGTCGGCCTGGCGATCGCCGTGGTTGTCGCGCTCTACATCACCAAGTCGCCGGCGCCGTTCCAGCAGAAGGGCGGTAATGGCAGTACGGCGCCGCGCCCGAGCGAGCCCGGCAACGTCGCCAGCACGCTGCCGAACCCGACCCAGCAGGCCCAGCCCAACGCCGAACCGAGCGATCCCAACAAGCCGCTCTGGAGCAAGACCCCGCCCAAGCCGGTGGGACAGCCCGAGCAGCCTGCCGCGCCGGCGCAGCCGCCGGTGGCCACCAGCCGCCCGGCGGATACGGGTAACGGCTCCGGCGGCATCACGGGTGCCAGGCCGACAGAAAAGCCGGCCGAAAAGCCGGCTGACAAGTCCGCTGAAAAGCCGGCTACGCGGCCGGCCGAGAAGCCGGTTGCCGATCCGATCGCGGAAATTGCCCAGGCCGATGCCAACAAGGTCGGATACCTGCTGCAGGTGGGCGCGTTCCGGTCGCAGGATGATGCCGACCGCCAGAAGGCCAACCTGGCCATGCAGGGTTTCGAGGCCAAGGTGACCGATCGCGATGTCAACGGCGTCAAGATGTATCGCGTTCGACTGGGGCCGTTCAACCGCATCGAAGACATGAACCGCGCGCGCGACCGCCTGCAGTCGGCGGGCTTCGACGCCTCGGTCATCCGCTTCACCAAGCAGTAATACTTTGAAACCTGCTGGCGGCGCTGGCGTGAACCAAGCGCCGCCGGGCTGGTCATAGACGCATTCCACCCGCTTGTTCTGCTCGTTCAACCCGTAAGGCCCTTCGAACATGAAGAAAATTGCCGCACTGATTGCCACCGCTGCCGCCGTGAGCGGCCTGCTGATGTCCGCGCCCGCCGCCATGGCCGCGCCGACGGAAGGCAAGGACTACACGGTTCTGAAAGCCCCGCAGCCGGTGCCGGCCGGCAAGATCGAAGTTACCGAGTTCTTCTGGTACGGCTGCCCGCACTGCTATGACTTCGAGCCCGAACTGGAAGCGTGGGTCAAGAAGCAGGGCAAGGACGTGGTATTCAAGCGCGTGCCGGTGGCGTTCCGCGAGGACCTGCTGCCGCATACGAAGATCTTCTATGCGCTGGAAACGCTGGGCAAGCTCGATGCCATGCACACCAAGGTGTTCGACGCGATCCACAAGCAGCGCAAGCGCATGGTCGATACGAATGAAATTGCCGATTTCATGGCCGCCAACGGCATCGACCGCAAGCAGTGGCTCGATACCTACAACTCGTTCTCGGTAACCACCAATTCGCAACGCGCGAACAAGATCGCCGACGCCTACAAGATCGACGGCGTGCCGACCGTGGTGGTGCAGGGCAAGTATGAAACGTCCCCGTCGATCGCCGGCACCAAGGGTGGCGCGATCCAGGCGATGGACTTCCTGGTCGAAGGCGTGCGCGGCAAGAAGCTTTGATTGTTGCAAGCTGATGCTTGAACAGCCCGGTGCAGGGATGCGCCGGGCTGTTTTGCTTTGGAGCCTGCGGCATTTTGACGCGCCGGCCCTCTCCCCCAGCCCCTCTCCCGCGGGCGGGAGAGGGGAGCGAACCGGGGGTATATTCACGGCCATGCAACCTCAAAAAATCTTTCTTACCGGCGCGTCGAGCGGCATTGGCCAGGCGCTGGCTCGTGCGTATGCGGAACAGGGCGCCGTGCTGGGCCTCGTTGGACGGCGCGAGGACGCCTTGCGCGCCTTTGCCGATAGCCTGCCGAATCCCGCTACCGTGCGCATCTATGCCGTCGATGTGCGTGATGCCGATGCGATGGGCGCCGCCGCAGCCGATTTCCTGGCCCATGTCGGGTGTCCGGACGTAGTGGTCGCCAATGCGGGCATCTCGGTAGGCACGGTGGCCAGCGAGCGCGAGGACCTTGAAGTGTTCCGCGCGGTCATGGACACCAACTGGTATGGCACGTTGACCACGTTCCAGCCGTTCCTGGACCCGATGCGCCGGCAGGCACCCGGGCGCGATGGCTGGCGTGGCACGCTGGTCGGCATTGCCAGCGTGGCCGGGATTCGTGGCCTGCCCGGCGGCGGCGCGTATAGCGCGTCGAAGTCTGCGGTGATCAAATTGCTGGAAAGCCTGCGGCTCGAACAGTCGCGCGAGCGGATTCGCGTGGTCACGATTACTCCGGGCTATATCCGCACGCCGATGACCGAGCACAATCCGTACAAGATGCCATTCCTGATGGACGCCGACGTGTTCGCGCGCAAGGCGGTGCGCAAGATTGCGGCAGGTACGCGCTTTGCGGTGATTCCATGGCAGATGGGCATGGTGGCATCAGTGCTGCACGTACTGCCGCGCTGGCTTTACGACGCATTGTTCCGGCGCGCACCGCGCAAGCCGCGCCGTTCGCGGAGCGCGTGATGTGGACCGACGCGCTCGGACAGGAACACGACGTTGCATCCGGCACGGTGCGTATTGCTTCGCTGGTGCCTTCGATTACCGAGTTGTTGTTCGACCTGAACCTGGCCGATCGCATGGTCGCACGCACCGGCTTCTGCATTCATCCCGAGCCAGCGGTGCGGGCCGTGGCGAAGGTGGGTGGCACCAAGGACGTGAACCTGGAGAAATTGCATGCGCTGGCGCCGACCCACGTGATCGTCAATATCGACGAAAACCGCCGTGAGGCCGTTGATCAGATACGCAGCTTCGTTCCGCACGTGATCGTCACGCATCCATGCCGGCCCGATGACAACTTCGCGCTCTATGAACTGCTTGGCGGCATCTTCGGCCGGCAGGCCGAAGCGGAAAGACTTGCCAATGATCTGCGCAGCGCGCTCGATGCGCTACGTTCGCAACGCTGGCCCACGCGTCGCGTGCTGTACGCGATCTGGCAGGACCCGTGGATGACGGTTTCGCGCGCCACCTATATCAGCCAGATGCTCGCCTTGGTGAACTGGACGACGTGGCCGGACGATGTGCTGGAAGCCTGTGTCGATGGCGACTGCAGCCGTCCGAATGCGCAGGGAGAGCGCTACCCATCGTTTCGGTGGAGCGATGCGCTGGTACGCGAGCTCGATGCCGTGCTGCTTTCCACCGAACCGTACCGCTTTACCGAGGATCACGCCGATGCGCTGGAACGCCAGATCGGCAAGCCGGTGTTGCTGGTGGATGGCGAGATGCTGTCGTGGTACGGCAGCCGCGCGGTGGCCGGGGTGCGGTATCTGAGAGAACTGGCGACGGCCGGAATTTGACCGATTGTGGTCTCCCCTCTCCCGCATGGCGGGAGAGGGGCGGGGGAGAGGGCCGGCGCGTGAAGGACTACGGTGCCTTCGTAAACCGGATCACCCCATCGTCGCCACAATGTCGCACCAGTTCCCCGCGATGCCATAGCGCATGCAGGTGCGCCAATGCCTCGCCAATCGCGAACGTCAGCTGGTGGATATCGAACTGGCGGCGGAAGATCACGCCGACGATGTCGAACGCGTTGCAGGGCTTTTCGGCGCAGGCTGCCAGCGTCTCGGCTAGGCGGTCGACATGGTGCTCGCGCAACTGGCGAATCCGGGTATGCATATTCCGGAACGGCCGGCCGTGCGAAGGCAGCACCAGCACGTCGTCGGGCAGCGGCTCGTATTTGCCGAGTGAATCAAGATAGAGCTGCAGCGGGTTGGCCTCGGGCTCCATGTCGAACACGCTGACATTGGTCGAAATGCGCGGCAACACCATGTCGCCAGAGATCAGAACGTTGGTGGCGGCGTTGTAGAGCGCCACATGCTCGGGCGCATGGCCGTACCCCGTGATCACGCGCCACGAAGCCGATGCCGGGTCGGCGCCGATGGCCACCGTGTCGCCATCCATCAGGCGGCGATATTGCGTAGGCAGGTCCGGTACCAGCGACGGGTAGTAGCTCTTGCGCGCGCGCAGCTTTTCAAGGTTGTCGGGGTCGGTCAGACCGTGGCGCGCAAAGTGGCTGGCCGCGAAGTCGCCGCCGGCATTCGATCCCACGCCCGAGCCGCCCGCCATCACGCGTGCCGACATATAGTCGCCCAGGCTCATCCAGAGCCGTACGTCCCAATGCTTGCAGAGCCAGTGGGCCAGCCCGACGTGGTCGGGGTGGCAATGGGTGACCAGCACGCGCAGCACGGGCAGCCCTTCCAGTTCCCTGGCGAAGATGGTTTCCCAATGGGCCTTGATCGTGTCGTTGGTGATGCCGCAATCGACAATGGTCCAGCCGTCGCGGCCATCGATGCGGTCGCGCAGCAGCCACAGGTTGATATGGTCCAGCGCAAAGGGCAGCGGCATGCGCAGCCAGTACACGCCCGGCGCCACTTCCTTGCGGTTGCCCGGGTCCGGCATGTCTTCGCCAAACGGATACTGGAGTTGATGTTCGAGTGCGTTCATGGGGTTTGTCTCGTTGGAAAGCCGGCGCCTCTGGTGGCGCTCTTTATTGTCGATTGTCAGGCGGCCCAGTTGACGCTAACGTTAACGTCAATTTGCGGGTCACGTTCGTCATCTTAGACGAAAAAGTTGATTGCGCAACGAATGCACGAACGACCGTTCACTTTTTTCGGGGACGCCCATGTCGGCCCAGCCAACTTCCGCCACCTACACGATTACCGATCTTGCGCGCGAATTCGAGATTACGCCGCGCGCGATCCGCTTCTATGAAGACCAGGGTTTGCTGTCGCCCGACCGCGAAGGGCCCAGCGGCCGCAAGCGCGTCTACAACGGCCGTGAGCGGACACGCCTGAAGCTCACGCTGCGCGGTAAAAGGTTAGGGCTTACTCTCAGTGAAATCCGCGAGATTCTGGATCTTTACGAATCGCCGCGCGATACCGCACCGCAACTCGAACGCTTTCTACACCTGTTGTCGGAGCATCGCGGCGCCCTTGAACGGCAGCTGGAAGACCTGCAGGCGCAATTGGCGGAAATCGACCAGCATGAGCGCCATTGCAAGATGCTGTTGGCGACGCATCATGGTGGAAGCAAGACCCATATGGCCTGAATCATCGACAAGGCCGCACCGTATCAGACCCAATTGACGTTTACGTAAACGTCAATACAATAGCTGGACAGATCGATACCGAACCGCGCGCCGCCCGCCAACCGAGGCGGCCGACACAGGAGACACGACCATGACTGAGCTTCCCGGCCTGAAATTCGACCTTGGCGAAGACATCGAGATGCTGCGCGAATCGGTGCGCAACTGGGCGCAGGCCGAGCTGGCGCCGCGCGCCGGAGAAATCGACCGTACCGACCAGTTCCCGATGGACGCATGGAAGAAGATGGGCGACCTCGGCGTGCTGGGCATCACGGTGGCCGAGGAATACGGCGGTGCCAATATGGGCTACCTGGCCCATATGGTGGCGATGGAGGAAATCAGTCGTGCGTCGGCATCGGTCGGCCTGTCATACGGCGCCCATTCGAACCTGTGCGTGAACCAGCTGCACCGCAACGGCTCGGCAGCGCAGAAGGCCAAATACCTGCCGAAGCTGGTGTCGGGCGAGTGGATTGGCGCGCTGGCCATGAGCGAGCCGAACGCCGGATCGGACGTGGTCAGCATGAAGCTGCGCGCCGACTTCAAGGGTGACCGCTATGTGCTGAACGGCACCAAGATGTGGATCACCAACGGCCCCGATTGCGATGTTCTGGTGGTGTATGCCAAGACCGAGCCCGACCTGGGCGCGCGCGGCATGACGGCCTTTATCGTCGAAAAAGGCATGAAGGGCTTTTCGGTGGCGCAGAAGCTCGACAAGCTCGGCATGCGCGGCTCGCACACCGGCGAACTGGTGTTCCAGGACGTGGAAGTCCCGGTCGAGAACATCCTCGGTGCCGAGAATGGCGGCGCCAAGGTACTGATGAGCGGGCTCGACTATGAGCGCGCGGTGCTGTCGGGTGGCCCGGTCGGCATCATGCAGGCCTGCATGGACGTGGTGACTCCCTACATCCACGACCGCAAGCAGTTTGGCCAGAGCATTGGCGAATTCCAGCTGATCCAGGGCAAGGTGGCCGATATGTACACCACGTTGCAGGCTGCGCGCAGCTACCTGTACACGGTTGGCAAGAACCTGGATGCGCTGGGTACCGACCATGTGCGCCAGGTGCGCAAGGATTGCGCGGCCGTGATTCTCTACACCGCCGAGAAGGCAACCTGGATGGCCGGGGAGTCGGTGCAGATCCTGGGCGGCAACGGCTATATCAACGAGTATCCGGCCGGACGCCTGTGGCGCGACGCCAAGCTGTACGAGATTGGCGCCGGCACCTCGGAGATCCGCCGCATGCTGATTGGCCGCGAACTGTTTGCCGAGACCATGTAAGTACAGAACTGACGCCGGAGATGTTCGGTACTACCCGCTGGTAAGTACCGAACACCCTTACAATCCTGATTGCAGCCGCCCGCCCGTCCAGAACCTTCGAGTCATGTCCCACTTCCCCAAGCTGCTCTCCTCGCAGATTGCCTACGATGTGGCTCGCACCATGCTGGATGGGTTCGACAAGCATTACCGGCTGTTCCGCGAAGCCAGCCTGGCCGCGAAGACACGCTTCGAGGCCGGGGACTGGCATGGCCTGCAGAAGCTGCAGCGCGACCGCATCGCGTTCTACAACGAGCGCGTGCATGAAACCGTGGTGCTGCTACAGGACGAATATGACGCCGAACATATCGACGACGGCATCTGGCAGCAGATCAAGCTGCATTACATCGGCCTGCTGACCAACCATCACCAGCCCGAACTGGCCGAGACGTTTTTCAATTCGGTCTGCACGCGGATCCTGCACCGTTCGTACTTCAACAACGATTTCATCTTCGTGCGCCCGGCGATCTCGACCGAGTACATCGAGAACGAGGAATCGCCGATGCGGCCCACCTACCGCGCCTACTATCCGGGCAGCCGGCAAGGCATGGCGGCGTGCTTCGAGCGGATCGTCCACAACTTCCAGCTGGACGTGCCGTTCGAGGACCTGAAGCGCGATATCGGTTTTGTACTGCGGGCCATTACCGAGCACGCCGGCGAATTCCGCATTGCGCCCAATTTCCAGGTGCACACGCTGTCGTCGCTGTTCTTCCGCAACAAGTCGGCGTTCATCATCGGCCGCGTGCTGAATGGCGACCAGACCTGGCCGATGGTGATCCCGGTCATCCATGGTGCGTCAGGCAAGCTCGTGCTCGACACCGTGCTGCTGCGTCCCGAGCAACTGCTGATCCTGTTCTCGTTCGCGCATGCGTACTTCATGGTCGATATGGAGATTCCGTCGGCCTATGTCACCTTCCTGCGCGACCTGCTGCCGCGCAAGGCGCGCGCCGAGATCTACGCGTCGCTGGGTTTGCAGAAGCAGGGCAAGAACCTGTTCTACCGCGATTTCCTGCATCACCTGCAGCATTCGTCGGACCGGTTCATCAGCGCGCCCGGCATCAAGGGCCTGGTGATGCTGGTGTTCACGCTGCCGTCGTTCCCGTACGTGTTCAAGGTGATTCGCGACGCGTTTCCGCCGCCCAAGGAAACCACGCGCGAACTGGTGGAGTCGAAGTACCAGCTCGTCAAGCAGCATGACCGCGTGGGACGCATGGCCGATACGCTCGAATACTCGGACGTGGCGTTCCCGTTGTCGCGTTTCGACGAGGCACTGGTGCGCGAGCTGGAACAGCATGCGCCGTCGATGGTCGAATACCAGCGCGGCAAGGACGGCATGGACGAGATCGTGGTCCGCCATGTCTATATCGAGCGCCGCATGACGCCACTGAACATCTGGCTGCAGGAAGGCACCGACGAGCAGGTGGACCACGGCATCCTCGAGTATGGCAATGCCATCAAGGAGCTGATCGCCGCGAATATTTTCCCGGGTGACATGCTCTACAAGAATTTTGGCGTCACGCGCCACGGTCGCGTGGTGTTCTACGACTACGACGAGATCGAATACCTGACCGATTGCAATATCCGGCGCGTACCCGAGCCGCGCAATGAGGAAGAGGAAATGTCGGGCGAGGTGTGGTACACCGTACGTCCGCACGACATCTTCCCGGAGACGTATCGCACGTTCCTGCTCGGGGATCCACGCGTGCGCGCCGCATTCTTGCGGCACCATCCCGATTTCTTTGACGCCGCCATGTGGCAGCACCACAAAGACCGGCTGCTGGCCGGCCATGTTCATGACTTTTTTGCCTATCAGACTCAAGATCGCTTCAGCCACCGCTACGGTGCAGACGCAGGCCCCGGTTCAACCAATGACTCAAGGAGGGCAGCATGAGTGATGCCATTGCCCAGCTGTTCCGCAACAACCGCGAATGGGTAGACCGCGTCAACGCGGAAGACCCCGCATTCTTTACGCGCCTGGCCAACCAGCAGGCACCGGAATACCTGTGGATCGGTTGCTCCGATTCGCGCGTGCCCGCTAACCAGATCCTGGGCCTGGCGCCGGGCGAGGTCTTCGTCCACCGCAATATCGCCAACGTGATCTCGCATAGCGACCTGAACGCGCTGTCGGTGCTGCAATTCGCGGTGGACGTGCTCAAGGTGCGCCATATCACCGTGGTCGGCCACTATGGCTGCGGCGGCGTGAAGGTGGCGCTCAAGCGCCAGCGCGTGGGCCTGGCCGACAACTGGCTGCGTCACGTGCAGGACGTGGCCGACAAGCATTCGGCCTACCTCGGTACCGTGCTGCGCGAGGACGATGCGCATACGCGACTGTGCGAGCTGAACGTGATCGAACAGGTCAACAATGTTTGCCAGACCACGGTGCTGCAGGACGCCTGGGCGCGTGGCCAGGCCGTGACCGTGCATGGCTGGGTCTACGGCGTGTCCGACGGCCTGCTGCGCGACCTCGGCATGGCGGCCAGCAACAACGACGAACTGCAGGAGCAGATTGCCGCGGCGCTGCGCCAGTATGGCGATCCGCCCCAGGCCTCGATTCGCTGAATACCACCACTGAAGCCCAAGCCTGCTTCACAGGAGACCCAGACATGCAACAAGATCCGATCGTTATCGTTTCCGTGGCACGTACCCCGATGGGGGCGTTTCAAAGCGAACTGAGCAGTCTGACGGCGCCGCAGCTTGGCGCCACGGCAATCCGCGCGGCGGTCGAGCGTGCCGGTCTCAAGCCGGAGCAGGTGCAGGAAGTGGTGTTCGGCTGCGTGCTGCCGGCAGGGCAGGGCCAGGCACCGGCACGGCAGGCCGCGCTGGGCGCCGGCCTGCCGATCGACGTGGCCTGTACCACGGTCAACAAGATGTGCGGCTCGGGCATGCGCGCCGCGATGAGCGTGTATGACGGGTTGCTGGCAGGCTCGTTCGAGATCGCGGTGGCCGGCGGCATGGAAAGCATGACCAATGCGCCGTACCTGATTCCGAAAGGACGCGGCGGTTATCGCATCGGCCACGGCATGATCTATGACCACATGATGCTGGACGGCCTGGAAGATGCCTACGACAAGGGCCGCTCCATGGGCACGTTTGGCGAGGACTGCGCGGCCAAGTACCAGTTCACGCGCGAACAGCAGGACGCGTTCGCGATGGAATCGGTACGCCGCGCGCAACGCGCCACCGAGGCCGGCGATTTCCGCTGGGAGATTGCGCCGGTCACGGTGTCGGGCAAGGGCGGCGACACGGTCATCGATACCGATGAGGGCCCGCGCCGCATCAAGGTCGACAAGATCCCGTCGCTGAAGCCCGCGTTTGCGAAGGACGGCACCATCACCGCCGCATCGTCGTCGTCGATCAATGACGGCGCGGCCGCGCTGGTGATGATGCGCGAATCCAAAGCCAGGGCGCTGGGCCTGATGCCGGTGGCGCGCATGCTGGGCCATACCTCGCACGCCCAGGCGCCGGGCTGGTTTGCCACCGCACCGGTGGATGCGATCGCCAAGCTCTACCGCAAGCTCGACTGGAACAGCGATAGCGTCGACCTGTTCGAGATCAACGAAGCATTTGCGGTGGTGCCGATGGCGGCGATGCACGATCTCAAGATTCCGCACGAGAAGGTCAACATTCATGGCGGTGCGTGTGCGCTGGGTCACCCTATCGGTGCCTCGGGCGCGCGCATCATGGCCACGTTGATTGGCGCACTACGCAAGACCGGCGGCAAGCGCGGCGTGGCCAGCCTGTGCATTGGCGGCGGCGAAGCCACCGCGGTCGGTATCGAAATCGTCTGACAACAAGAAACAACCAGCAAGAACGGCAACAACAAAAAGGAACCTTGCCATGCCAACAGCTCTCGTCCTCGGTGCCTCGCGCGGCCTTGGCCTCGAATTCGTCCGGCAGTATCGCGCCGATGGCTGGCGCGTGATTGCCGCCGCGCGTAGCGACGAAGGCGTGGCCGCGCTCAAGGCGCTCGGTGCCGAAGCGCACCAGGTCGACCTGACCGATGCCGGCGCGGTAGCGGGGCTGGGCTGGAAGCTCGATGGCGAGACCTTCGACGTGGCAATCTACAACGCAGGCGTGATCGGTCCGCGCTCAGAAGGCGCGCAGCCGATCACGCAGCAGGATTTCGACGCCGTGATGCATACCAACGTGCTGGGACCGATGATGGCGTTACCGCTGGTGCTGCCATTCGTCGAAGCCGGCAATCACGGCCGGGGCGGTGTGCTGGCCGTGCTGTCGTCGCGCATGGGCAGCATCGGCACGATGGACAGCAACCGTAGCTGGATGTATCGCGTGAGCAAGGCTGCGGCCAACGCTGCACTCAAGGCGGTTTCGCTCGACGCGCATCATGCGATCTGCGTGGCACTGCATCCGGGCTGGGTGCAGACCGATATGGGCGGCCCGAAGGCCGATCTCACGCCGCAGCAGAGCGTGACCGGCATGCGCCGCACCCTGGCTGGCCTGACACGCAACGACAACGGCAGCTTCCACAACTACGATGGCACGCCCATCCCCTGGTAAAGACCTGACGCCATGCTGCTGACCCCCGAGCAGGAAATGATCCGCGACGCCGTGCGCCAGTTTGCGCAAGACGTCATCGCGCCGCAGGCGGCGCAATGGGATCGCGACAAGACGTTTCCCAAGGATGTGCACAAGGAACTGGCGCGCCTCGGCGCGTACGGCGTGGCGGTGCCCGAGGAACTGGGTGGCGCGGGGCTCGACTATCTGTCGCTGGCGCTGATTCTTGAGGAAATCGCGGCCGGCGATGGCGGAACGTCGACCGTCATCAGCGTCAACAACTGCCCGGTATGCAGCATGCTGATGGCGTTCGCCAACGAAGCGCAGCAGCAGAAATGGCTGGTGCCGCTGGCGCGCGGCGAGATGCTTGGCGCGTTCTGCCTGACCGAGCCGCATGTGGGTTCCGATGCCTCGGCGCTGCGCACCACGGCTACGCGCGATGGCGACCACTACGTGCTCAACGGCGTGAAGCAGTTCATCACCAGTGGCAAGCATGCCGATGTGGCGATCGTGATGGCGGTCACCGACAAGGCGGCCGGCAAGCGCGGTATCAGCGCATTCCTGGTGCCGACCTCGACCCCGGGTTATATCGTCGCACGCCTGGAGGACAAGCTTGGCCAGCATTCGTCGGACACCGCGCAGATCGTGTTCGAGGATTGCCGCATTCCGGCCGACTGCCTGCTGGGCGAAGAGGGTGCCGGCTACAAGATGGCGCTGTCGGGGCTGGAAGGCGGCCGTATCGGCATCGCGTCGCAGAGCATCGGCATGGCACGTGCCGCGTTCGATGCCGCGCTGGCTTATGCCAAGGAACGCGAGAGCTTTGGCCAGCCGCTGTTCCAGCACCAGGCCGTGCAGTTCCGGCTGGCCGACATGGCGACGCGGATCGACGTGGCACGCCAGATGGTCTGGCACGCGGCAGCGCTCAAGGATGCCGGCCGGCCATGCCTGAAGGAAGCGGCAATGGCCAAGCTGTTCGCCAGCGAGATGGCCGAGCAGGTATGCTCGGATGCCATCCAGGTGTTCGGTGGCTATGGTTATGTGAACGATTTCCCGGTCGAACGGATCTATCGTGATGTGCGCGTGTGCCAGATCTACGAAGGCACCAGCGATATCCAGAAGATCCTGATCGCCCGCGCACTTGGATAGATTTCCAGACGTCCTTTCCGCAACCGTTGTCCCGCATCCGAACCGGAGCTTTCTGCGATGACCGCCCCCATCGACTTCTACTTCGATTTCTCCTCGCCCTACGGATACTTCGCCAGTACGCGCATCGACGATATCGCCCAGAAGTACGGGCGTGGCGTGATGTGGCATCCGATCCTGCTCGGCGTGGTCTTCAAGACCACGGGCTCGTCGCCGCTGCCGTCGATTCCGCTCAAGGGGGAATACTGCTGGCGCGATTTCGAACGTACCGCAGAGTTCCACGACATCGAGTACAAGCGCCCGACGCATTTTCCGCTGCCTACGCAGCATGCCGCGCGCGCGGTGCTCTGGTTGCAGAACCACCGCGGTGCCGATGTGGCCACGGCATTCGCCAAGGCCGTGTATCGCGCGCTGTTCGTCGATGACATCAATATCGCCGAGCCGGCTGAACTGGCCAAGCTGGCCGAGGCGCTCGGCATCGATCCGATCGCGATGAACGAAGGGGCCACGAGCTACCAGATCAAGGACCAGCTCAAGGCCGAGATCGACGTGGCGATGGCCAAGGGTGTATTCGGCTCACCGTTCGTCATCATCGATGGCGAACCGTTCTGGGGCTTCGACCGCTTCGCGCAGGTCGAGGCTCACCTGAAGGGCCGGCGGCAGACTGAACTGCGCGCCGTCGGCGGCAATGACATCAACAAGGAAAAGAAACCCGCATGACCGCAGCAAACCAGGCCGCACGTTTCGATTGCGTGATTTTCGACTGCGATGGGGTACTCGTCGACAGCGAGCCGATCGTCCATCGCGTGCTGAACCGCGTGCTCAACGAGCTTGGCATCGACATCTCGCTCGAGGAATCGCAGAAATGGTTCCTCGGCCGCGCGGTGCGCGACGAGCTTGGCAATATCGAGGCGCGTCTCGGCAAGCCGTTGCCGCGCAACTTCCTGTCCGAATGGTTCGTACGGCGCGATGCCGCGCTGATCGAGGAACTGGAAGCGGTGCCGCATATCCGCGAGGCGATCGAGGCAATCAAGGCGCGTGGCCTGCCAGTTTGCGTGGCTTCCGGTGCGGACCGCATCAAGGTCAAGCTGCAGCTCAAGCATACCGACCTGATCGACCTGTTCACCGACGACGATGCGCGTGAGCACATCTTTACGGCGACCGAGGTCGAGCACAGCAAGCCCGCGCCCGACGTCTACCTGCTGGCGGCGCGCACGATGGGCGTGGACCCGTCGCGCTGCGCGGTGGTCGAGGACAGCCCGACCGGCGCCACGGCCGGTGTAGCCGCGGGCATGACCGTGTTCGGCTATGCGGCGCGCAACGACACCGACGAGCTGCGTGCGGTTGGCGTACGCACGATCTTTACCGACATGCGTGAATTGCCGGAGCTGATCGCATGACGAAAAAGCGTTCATCCGGCTCGACCGCGCAAGCGTGTCCGTGCGGCAACGGGGCCTATGCCTCGTGCTGTGGCCGCTTTCACCGCGGCGAGGCCATGCCGGGCACCGCCGAAGCGCTGATGCGCTCGCGCTACAGCGCGTACGTGCTGGGAGATGAAGGCTGGCTGCGCCAGACATGGCATGTGTCGACCTGCCCGCAGGACCTGTCGGTCGACCGGGACACGCGCTGGCTGGGATTGACGGTGAAGTCGCACGCGCAGCAGGATGACACGCATGCCACGGTGGCCTTCGTGGCGCGCTACAAGGTGGGCGGCCGCGCACACCGGATGGAAGAACTGAGCCGCTTTGTATTCGAGCCGCGAGAGCCGGCCACTACGGCACGCTGGCTGTACGTCGACGGCGAGTTGAAGGAAGCGGAATGACGCAGGCAGGCGTCGCAGGTTAGCAAGGCAAGGCAGGCGCAACGAGGACACAACAGGAAGAGACATGCCCACGCTGGAAACCAAACTGAATGCTCGCTCGGAATCGTTCAAGGCCAATGCGGAGACGATGCAGGCGCTGGTGGACGACCTCAGGCAGAAGATCGCGAAACTGGCCGAAGGCGGCGGCGAGGAGGCGCGCAACAAGCACCTGTCGCGCGGCAAGCTGCTGCCGCGCGAGCGCGTGCAGCAACTGCTGGATCCGGGCACGCCTTTCCTGGAACTGTCGCAACTGGCCGCATACGACATGTATGACGATGCGGCCCCCGGCGCGGGCATCATCACCGGCATCGGCCGCGTGGCCGGGCAGGAGTGCGTGATCGTCTGCAACGACGCCACGGTCAAGGGCGGCACCTACTACCCGTTGACGGTCAAGAAGCATGTGCGCGCGCAGGAGATCGCCGAGCAGAACAATCTGCCATGCATTTACCTGGTCGATTCGGGTGGCGCGAACCTGCCGAACCAGGACGATGTGTTTCCCGATCGCGACCACTTCGGCCGCATCTTCTACAACCAGGCCAACCTGTCGGCACGCGGCATTCCGCAGATCGCCGTGGTGATGGGTTCGTGTACCGCCGGTGGTGCCTATGTGCCGGCGATGAGCGACGAGTCGATCATCGTCAAGAACCAGGGCACGATCTTCCTGGGTGGTCCGCCGCTGGTGAAGGCGGCGACCGGCGAGGAAGTCAGCGCCGAAGACCTGGGCGGCGCCGATGTGCATACGCGGCTGTCCGGCGTGGCCGACTACTTTGCGCAAAACGACCATCACGCGCTGTCGCTGGCCCGTAACATCGTCCAGCATTTGAACCGCCGCAAGCCGGACCAGATCCGCCTGCACGAACCTGCCGAGCCGCTGTATCCGGTGGAGGAACTGTATGGCGTGATTCCCACCGATACGCGCAAGCCGTACGACGTGCGCGAGGTGATCGCGCGCATTGTCGACGGTTCCGAGTTCGACGAATTCAAGGCGCGCTACGGCACCACGCTGGTGTGCGGCTTCGCGCGGATCTGGGGCTACCCGGTAGGCATCATTGCCAACAACGGCATCCTGTTCTCGGAGTCGGCGCTGAAGGGCGCGCACTTTATTGAGCTGTGCTGCCAGCGCAAGATTCCGCTGGTGTTCCTGCAGAACATCACCGGGTTCATGGTGGGCCGCAAGTACGAGAACGAAGGCATCGCGCGCAATGGCGCCAAGATGGTGACGGCGGTGGCGACGGCCCAGGTGCCGAAGTTCACGGTGATCATTGGCGGCTCGTTCGGCGCCGGCAACTACGGCATGTGCGGCCGGGCCTATTCGCCGCGTTTCCTGTGGATGTGGCCGAACGCGCGAATCTCGGTGATGGGTGGCGAGCAGGCGGCCAGCGTGCTGGCCACGGTGCGCCGCGACGGCATCGAGGGCAAGGGTGGCCAGTGGAGTGCCGACGAGGAAGAAGCATTCAAGTCGCCGATCCGCGACCAGTATGAACGCCAGGGCCATCCATACTATGCGAGTGCGCGGCTCTGGGACGATGGCGTCATCGACCCCGCGCAAACGCGTACCGTGCTGGGCCTTGGTTTGTCCGCCAGCCTCAATGCGCCGATCGGCGACATGAAGTTTGGCGTTTTCCGCATGTAGTTTTTTTTGTTGAAGGGTTGGTTGTTGTCATGTCGCGTGTTGTTTCCACCGTCTGCGGCGTTGTGGCCGCGCTGGCCTGCATAGCCTGGTGTGGCCCGGCGATCGCCCAGGCGACGCTGCCGGCGCAATCGGTCGAGCAGGTCGTGATGGTGCCCAAGGTTGGCGCGGCAGCTACCGTGGATCTTGAAACCACGATTTTCCGGCCGGCCGGCGACGGTCCGTTCCCGCTGGTGGTGATCAACCATGGCAAGTCACCGGGCAAGCCCGCATTCCAGGGGCGTGCACGCTTCGCGGCGCAGACCGCCGAATTCCTGCGGCGCGGTTATGCGGTGGCACTGCCGATGCGGCAGGGCTTCTCGAAATCGGGCGGCGTGTACGTGGGTGGCAGTTGCGATGTGCGCGGCAACGGCATGATGCAGGCCGAGGATGTGATCGCGGCGCTGGACTACCTGGTGCAGCAGCCTTACATCGACCCCACGCGCATCGTGGTGCTTGGCCAGTCGCATGGGGGGTTGTCGACGATGGCGCTGTCAACGATCGGTTATCCCGGCGTGGTCGGCGTGGTCAATTTCGCAGGAGGGCTGCGCAATGACAACTGCCTGGGCTGGGAGAACAACCTGATCGATGCCTTCGGGGACTATGGGCGCGGCGCGCGCTATCCGTCGCTGTGGATCTACGGTGACAACGACAGCTACTGGCCGTGGCCGTTGCCCGAGCGGATGTTCAACAACTACAAGGCCAATGCCAGCGGCGCCGCGACTGACGCGCGCTTCGTCGACATTGGCGAATTCGACGGCGACTCGCACCGGCTGTTCAGCAACCGCGCAGGCGTGGCGCTGTGGTTGCCTGAAGTCGGCGCGTTCTTCCGCAGTCTGGGGTTGCCGTTCGATGAAATTCCGGCCAGGACCAAAACCGCCGGCCAGGCATCCTGATAACGATCCGATCACGGAGGAGACATGCAATTCACCACGCTTACGGTTACGGCGGAACGCCATATCGCAACGGTCACGCTGAACCGGCCCGATGTGCGCAATGCCTTCAATGAAACCGTCATCGCGGAACTGACCGGAGCATTCCGGGCGCTTGGCGATACCCCGGACGTGCGCGCGATCGTGCTGACCGGCAACGGGCCGGCGTTCTGCGCCGGTGCCGACCTGAACTGGATGAAGAAGATGGCCGGTTACTCGGACGACGAGAACCGCGCCGACGCGCTGACACTGGCGCAGATGCTGCACACGATCTGGGTGTGCCCCAAGCCGGTCATCGCGCGCGTGCAAGGCGACACCTATGCCGGTGGCGTGGGTCTGGTGGCCGCATGCGATATCGCGGTGGCATCGGCATCGGCCAACTTCTGCCTGTCCGAAGCGAAGCTGGGCCTGCTGCCGGCCACGATCAGTCCCTATGTGATTCGCGCGATGGGAGAGCAGGCCGCGCGCCGGTACTTCATTACGGCCGAACGCTTCGACGCGGCGGAAGCCCTGCGCCTGGGTTTCGTGCATGCGGTGGTGCCGCCGCAGGGGCTGGACGAGAAGGTGGCCGAGATCGCGGCCACGTTGGTCGGCAACAGCCCGAACGCCGTGCGCGAGAGCAAGCGGCTGGTGCAGGAAGTGGCCGGGCGTGACATCGACAACGACTTGCTGGCCGATACCGCCAACCGGATCGCGGCAATCCGCGCCTCCGACGAAGGGCGCGAAGGCGTGCGCTCGTTCCTGGAAAAGCGCCCGCCATCATGGAAAGTGCAGTAACGATTGTTTCGCTCCCCACGGTTCGCTCCCCGCTCCCGCATGCGGGAGAGGGGCCGGGGGAGAGGGCCAGCGCATCCAATGCGACGAGTTTTTTTATTAACGAGTTAGCGGAAGTAACCATCGCCAAAGTGCCACGTGCAGCACCATAACCCCTAACTTCGCGCAAATTCGCGCAACCCGCAGTCAAAGCATCAGTCCGGCCTGATTTGCCAAGATAACAAGGACCTTCCTAACATGAGCCTCCCCAATCCGTCCGCAGTACCAGCGCGCCTCGGCCCTGGCATGGACGGGCATGGCAATCAAAGGAGGGTCCCCTTGACACATCCTGTCCCCAATCCGGCAGGCGATGACACGACGCTTGCGGCGCGCAGCCAGCGCGCCGTCTGGCATCCGTGCACGCGCCTGCGCCCAGATGCGAGTGCCAACGAGCCCCCGCTGGCCATTGCCAGCGGCGCAGGGCCGTGGCTGATCGACACCGACGGCAAGCGCTATTTCGATGCCATCAGTTCCTGGTGGGTCAACCTGTTTGGCCACGCCAACCCCGCCATCAATGCCGCGCTCACCGCACAGCTGGGCACGCTCGAACACGTGATGCTGGCGGGTTGCACGCATGCTCCGGCCGTCGAACTGGCCGAGCGGCTGTCCGCGCTGACCGGCGGCGCGCTGGGCCATGCGTTCTACGCGTCCGACGGTGCGTCGGCGGTCGAGATCGCGCTCAAGATGAGCTTCCACTACTGGCGCAACACGGGCCTGTCGGCCAAGCGCGAGTTCGTGTGCCTGCGTCATGGCTATCACGGCGAAACGGTCGGCGCGCTGGCCGTGACCGACGTGGAAATCTTCCGCGATGCCTACGACCCACTGACGCGCCGCGCCCATGTGGTGATGTCGCCCGATGCGCGTCAGGCACGCCGTGGCGAGACCGCTGCCGACGTGGCGGCGCGCGCGCTGCTGGATCTCGAAGCACTGCTGCGCGATCGCGCCGGGCAGATTGCCGCGTTGATCGTCGAGCCGCTGGTGCAGGGCGCGGCCGGCATGGCGATGTACGATCCGTCGTACCTTGAAGGCGCGCGCGCACTGTGCGATCGCTATCGTGTGCACCTGATTGCCGACGAGATCGCCGTCGGTTGCGGCCGCACCGGTACGTTTTTCGCATGGGAGCAGGCACGCGACGGCGAACCCGTGCCTGCGCATGCATGGCCCGACTTCCTGTGCCTGTCCAAGGGCATTACCGGCGGCTACCTGCCGCTGTCGCTGGTGTTGTCGCGTCCGGAAATCCAGCGCGCCTTCGTCGCCGACGATATCGCCCGCAGCTTCCTGCATTCGCATTCGTACACGGGCAACCCGCTGGCGTGCCGCGCGGCACTGGCCACGCTGGACCTGTTTGCGGCCGACGACGTGCTGGTCCGCAACCGCGAGCGTGCGCAATGGCTGGCCGATGCGATGGCAGGCATTGCCACCGATCCACGTGTGGGCAACGTGCGCCAGCGCGGCATGATCTGGGCCGCCGACATCGACCCGCAAGCCGCCGGCCCCGACTTTGCCGCGCGCTTCCACCTTGCAGCACGCGAACATGGCGTGCTGGTTCGGCCCATCGGCAATACGCTGTACGTGATGCCGCCCTACGTTTTCGACGCCGCGCTGGCCAACTGGCTCGGCGAGCAATTGCTGGTCACGCTGCAGGCAGTACTGGCACCCGCCCAACCGACGCAGGAGGCACGCCATGCTGCTTGAACACCTGAACCGCGCCGCCGTCGCACGCGAAGCGCAAGCCCTGACCCGCCGCCGCCGCATTGCCCATTCCGCCTGTGCGCCGCACCAGTCGGTCGGCGCCATCGACAGTACCCCAACGCCGCTGCTGACCTTCTGCAGCAATGACTACCTGGGTCTGGCCGATCACAAGTCGATCGCCCATGCATTGGCCGACGGAGCGCATCGCTATGGCGCGGGCAGTGGCGCCTCGCACCTCGTCAGCGGCCATTCGCTGGCCCATGCCCAGCTCGAGCATGAACTCGCGCGGTGGCTGGCACCGTATATCCCGCAAGCCGGCGCACTGTACTTCTGCACTGGCTATATGGCGAACCTGGCCGTGCTGACTTCGCTTGGCACCGCGGATGCAACGCTGTTCTGCGAAACGCTCAATCATGCGTCGCTGATCGACGGCGCGCGGTTGGCCAAGGCCGATGTGCAACGTTATCCGCATGGCGACACCGCCGCGCTTGACGCGCTGCTGCAGGCCAGCAATCGCGAGCTGAAGCTGATCGTCACCGACAGCGTGTTCAGCATGGACGGCGATATCGCACCGCTGGCAGAACTGCTGGCACTGGCCGAGCGCCACGATGCCTGGATCATCGTCGATGATGCGCATGGCTTTGGCGTGCTTGGCCAGAACGGCCACGGCGTGCTGGAGCACCTGGGGCTGAGGTCGGAGCGGCTGGTCTATATCGGCACGCTGGGCAAGGCCGCCGGTGTGGCGGGCGCCTTCGTGGCCGCGCATGAAACGATCATCGAGCATCTGGTGAATACCGCGCGTCCGTACATCTACACCACGGCGGCACCGCCGGCCGTGGCGCATGCTCTGCTGACAAGCCTGGAGATCATTGCCGGTGAAGAGGGGCGCGTCCGCCGCGCCCACCTGTCCGACCTGATCGCGCAATTGCGTGAAGGGCTCGGCGCACTGGCCGCGCAGGCGGGCTGGACGCTGGGCGCGAGCGATACCGCGATCCAGCCGCTGATCATTGGCGACAACGCTGCTGCGCTGGCGCTGTCCGCGGCGCTGGAAGCCGATGGCATCCGTGTGGGCGCGATCCGGCCGCCTACGGTGCCGGCAGGCACCGCGCGGCTGCGCATCACGCTGTCTGCATCGCATACCGCGCAGGACGTGGCGTGCCTGCTCGACGCCATTGCCCGCGCCATGCCGCAACTGCAGCGGGAGGCCGCATGATCGAGAACAAGCCCGATCGCTTCGCGTGCTTCGTCACCGGAACGGACACTGGCGTGGGCAAGACCCACGCCACGGCCACGCTGTTGCATGCGCTGCATGACGCCGGCTACAGCACACTCGGCATGAAGCCGGTGGCTGCTGGCGGGGAATGGCTCGACGACCGCTGGCAGAACGACGATGTCGACCAGTTGCGTGCCGCAGGCTCGGTGATCGTGCCGCAAGAAGAGATGTGCCCGTTCTTCTTCCGCACGCCGGCGTCGCCGCATCTGGCGGCCGCGCTGGAAGGCGAGCGCATTACGCGTGGGCCGATCCGTGAGGCATTCGACGCGCTGTGCCGCAAGGCCGACGCCGTGGTGGTAGAGGGGGTGGGCGGCTTTGTGGTGCCGCTCGACGTGGGCGCCGTGCGCTGGAATACCGCCGACCTGGCCGTGATGCTGGACCTGCCCGTGATCATGGTGGTGGGCGTGCGCCTCGGCTGCCTGAGCCACGCGATGCTGACCGCTGAAGCGGTGCGCGCGCGCGGCCTGAAGCTGGCCGGCTGGATTGCCAACCGGATCGATCCGGACATGCTGCTGCCCACCGAGAACATTGTCACGCTGCAGGATGCGCTCGACGCGCCGATGCTGGGCGAACTGCCCTGGCAGGTTGCGCCGGCCGTGGCCGCCCAGTACCTGGATCTCGCACCGCTGCTGGCCAGCATGCCGCCCGTTGCGTCCCACACCATCGCCGCTGCGCCACGTCACGCCTGACCCGCGCCCGCTGAAGAAACCGAATACGTAATACGAACATGACTCAAACCGCCAACACCAACACCAATACCGTCGCCAACATCTCCGTGGATGCGCTGCGCCAGTCCGCGCGCAATATCGCCGCTGCCGCTCCCAAGGAAACCGATGCATGGCGCGTGGACGACGTGGCCGCACTGTACGCGCTGCCGTTCAACGACCTGCTGTTCCGTGCGCAGCAGGTACATCGCGAGAATTTCGATGCCAACACCGTGCAACTGTCGACACTGCTGTCGATCAAGACCGGTGGCTGTGAAGAGGACTGCGGCTACTGCCCGCAAAGCGCGCATCACGACGCCGATGTGAAGGCCGAAAAGCTGATGGACCTCGACAGCGTGCTGGACGCCGCACGCAACGCCAAGGCCAACGGTGCCACGCGCTTCTGCATGGGCGCCGCCTGGCGCAGCCCCAAGGACCGTCACCTGGAACCGGTGATCGACATGGTGCGCGAGGTCAAGGCCATGGGCCTGGAAACCTGCGTGACGCTGGGCATGCTCAAGGCCGAACAGGCGCAGCGCCTGAAGGACGCGGGCCTGGACTACTACAACCACAACCTCGATACCTCGCCCGAGTTCTACGGCAAGATCATCACCACGCGCACATACCAGGACCGCCTGGACACCATCGGCCATGTGCGTGACGCAGGGATCAATGTCTGTTGCGGCGGCATCGTAGGCATGGGCGAAGCGCGCGAGGCGCGTGCCGGCCTGATTGCGCAACTGGCCAACATGGACCCGTACCCCGAGTCGGTACCCATCAACAACCTGGTGCAGGTAGAGGGCACGCCGCTGGCGGGCACCGAAGCGCTGGACCCGTTCGAGTTCGTTCGCACGATTGCCGTGGCACGCATCACGATGCCGCGCGCGATGGTGCGCTTGTCCGCTGGCCGCGAGGCCATGGACGAAGCATTGCAGGCGCTGTGCTTCATGGCCGGTGCCAATTCCATTTTCTATGGCGAAAAGCTGCTGACGACCGGTAACCCGCAAGCGGAGCGCGACCGCGCACTGCTGGCACGTCTCGATATCCGCGCGGAAGGTTTCGCGGGATAACGGACAGGAACCGCCGGTCTGACGTAGCTGGCCGCCTTCCGTATTAAAACGAGGAGGAGCCATGTTCAACAAGATCCTGATCGCCAACCGTGGCGAGATTGCCTGCCGTGTGGCGGCCACGTGCCGCCGCCTCGGCATTCGCACGGTGGCGGTCTATTCGGACGCCGATGCCGATGCACGCCACGTTGCGTTCTGCGACGAGGCCGTGCATATCGGCGGCCCGGCCGCGCGCGACAGTTATCTGCGCGCGGACCACATCATCGAGATGGCGAAGGAGACCGGCGCCCAGGCCATCCACCCCGGCTACGGCTTCCTGTCCGAGAACGAGGATTTTGCGAAGGCGTGCGCCGAGGCCGGCCTTGTCTTTATTGGCCCGCCCGCTTCCGCGATCCATGCGATGGGCAGCAAGAGCGCGGCCAAGCAACTGATGGAGAAGGCCGCGGTGCCGCTGGTGCCCGGCTATCACGGCGAAGACCAGGATGCCGCGCTGCTGCGTCGCGAGGCCGATCGCATCGGCTACCCGGTGCTGCTCAAGGCCAGTGCTGGCGGTGGCGGCAAGGGCATGCGCGTGGTGGAAGCCGGCGACGGCTTCGAGGCCGCGCTGGCGTCGGTCAAGCGCGAGGCGTCGGCCAGCTTCGGCGACGACAAGGTGCTGGTCGAGAAGTACCTGACGCGCCCCCGCCATATCGAAATCCAGGTGTTTGCCGATACGCGCGGCAACTGCGTCTACCTGTTCGAGCGCGACTGCTCGGTGCAGCGCCGCCATCAGAAGGTGCTGGAGGAAGCGCCGGCGCCGGGCATGACCGCGGAACGCCGCCGCGCGATGGGCGAGGCAGCGGTGGCTGCCGCGCGCGCGGTGGGCTATGTGGGTGCCGGCACCGTGGAGTTCATTGCCAACCAGGACGGGTCGTTCTACTTCATGGAGATGAACACGCGCCTGCAGGTGGAACACCCGGTCACTGAAATGATCACGGGCCAGGACCTGGTGGAATGGCAATTGCGCGTGGCGGCGGGCGAACCGTTGCCGCTGACGCAGGAACAACTGCGTATCGACGGCCACGCGCTCGAAGCGCGTATCTACGCCGAAAACCCCGACAAGCAGTTCCTGCCGTCCACTGGCACGCTGCGTTTCCTGCGTACGCCGCCGGCGGTGCAGTTCATGCGCGGCGGCGATGCTCATGGCCCGGCGGGCGTGCGTATCGATGCGGGCGTGCGCGAAGGCGACACCATCAGCCCCTTCTACGATCCGATGATCGCCAAGCTGATCGTCTGGGGCCGTGATCGTGATGAGGCACTGCTGCGCATGGGCCAGGCACTGGCCAACTATCACGTGGTCGGCCTGTCGACCAATGTCGCGTTCCTGCAGCGGCTCGTGAAGTCCGATGCATTCCGTACCGCCGATCTCGATACGGGCCTGATCGAACGCAACCAGGTGACGCTGTTCCCGCCGCAGAAGTCGGTGGGGATCGAGGCCATTGCGCTGGCCGTGGCCGCATTGCTGGAACGCGAGATTCGCGAGCGCCGCATCGATGAAGCCGATTGCCATTCGCCATGGACGCATGCCGGCGGCTGGCGACTCAACGGCCGTGACCGTCGTACGTTGTACTTCCACGGCGCCGGTCATCGGCTCGAGGTGGTGCTCAAGGACGATACGCGTCGCAGCACCCTGATCTATGCGGATCAGGCCGCGCCATTTGCTTATACCTTCAAGGCCGACGATATCCGCGTGGACCTCGGCACGCGGCGTACGCACGGACAGGTGCATCTGGAGGGCGATACCTTCCATGTGTTCCACGCCGGGCGCCATACGGTGCTGGAGTGGCTCGATCCGCTGTCGCACGCGGACGAGACCGAAGGCGAGGGCGGCAAGCTGACAGCGCCAATGCCTGGCAAGGTAATCGCCGTGATGGTGGAGCCGGGCAGCAAGGTGACGCGTGGTACGCCACTGCTGGTCATGGAAGCCATGAAGATGGAGCACACGATTGCCGCCCCCGCCGACGGCGTGGTCAGCGAGGTGCTTTTCGGCGTGGGCGAACAGGTATCGGAAGGCGCGCAGTTGCTGGCGTTCGCGGTGGAGGCGGAGGCGACTGTTTGATCGGCGGTTTAGGCTCCCCTCTCCCGCATGGCGGGAGAGGGGCGGGGGAGAGGGCCAGCGGTTCAATTCGGGACATGTCGCAATTTGAACCTCACGCCCTCTCCCCCAACCCCTCTCCCGCACGCGGGAGAGGGGAGTCGGACGTGATGTACTTGATGTGCCAAAATGCCTCCATCACCCCCGAAGAACATTGGAGTCGAGATGAAGTTGCAGTTGTACGTGCCGGATGGCCGCTATGCGCCGTGGATCGAGGGCTTTGCCGAGGTAATGCCGGAAGCGCAGTGCCTGACGTGGGAAGAGAGCCAGGGCCAGAGCGTGGACTACGCCGTGGTGTGGCGCCCGCCGCTTGAAATGCTGCGCGGCCGCACCGACCTGAAGGCGGTCTTCAATCTTGGCGCTGGTGTCGACGGCATCCTGCGGCTGCGTGACAGCGATCCCGATGCCTTGCCAGCCGGCGTGCCGATCGTGCGTCTCGATGACGCGGGCATGGCTGCCCAGATGAGCGAGTACGTGATGGCTGCGGTGCTGCGCTACTTCCGCAAGCTCGACGCGTATGACGTGCAGGAAAAGGCCGGTACGTGGAAATTCCTGAAGCCGCATCGCCGCGCCGATTTCACGATTGGCGTGATGGGTATCGGTGCACTGGGTTCGCAAATTGCGCGATCGCTGGCCAGCTTCGGTTTCCCGGTGCGTGGCTGGAGCCGCTCGGCCAAGACGGTCGAAGGCGTGCAGTCGTTCCATGGCGACGACGGCCAGGTGCAGTTCCTCGATGGCCTGCGGGTGCTCGTCAATGTACTGCCGCTGACCACCGAGACCGAGGATATCGTCGACACCAGCCTGCTCTACAAGCTGGCCAAGGGCGCATATGTGATCAACGTGGCGCGCGGCCAGCACGTGGTCGAGGAAGACCTGCTTGCTGCCGTGCAGGACGGCCAGATTGCCGGTGCGACGCTCGATGTTTTCCGCACCGAACCGCTGCCCGCGGAACACCCGTTCTGGCAGGAGCCGCGCATCACGATCACGCCGCATATTTCGGCCCTGACGCTGCGCGAGGACAGCATCGCGCAGATCGCCGGCAAGATTCGCCTGCTGGTGGAAGGCAAGCCGATTGCCGGTGTGGTTGACCTGCAGCGCGGCTACTGATCCGCGGGGCGGCCGGGCGTCGGACAAAAAAACAGGAGACAGACATGACAATGCCCCAATACGTGAAGATCGTCGAAGTGGGCCCGCGGGACGGCCTGCAGAACGAGAAGGCGATGGTGCCCACCGACGTCAAGGTCGCGCTGATCAACAAGCTGACCGATGCCGGCTTCGTCAACATCGAAGCCGCGTCGTTCGTGTCGCCCAAATGGGTGCCGCAGATGGCCGATGGCGCAGAGGTGATGGCACGCATCGAGCGCCGGCCCGGCACGCTGTATTCGGTACTGACACCGAACATGAAGGGTTTCGAAGGCGCCGCGGCGGCCAGTGCCGATGAGGTGGTGATCTTCGCCGCCGCGAGCGAGGCGTTCTCGCAAAAGAACATCAATTGCTCGATCGCCGAATCGATCGCGCGCTTCGAGCCGGTGGCCGCTGCCGCCAAGGAAGCGGGCATCCGGTTGCGCGGCAGCATCTCGTGCTCGCTTGGTTGTCCGTATCAGGGCGAGGTGCCCGTAAGCGCCGTGGTCGATGTGGTGCGCCGCATGCGCGAGCTGGGTTGTGACGAGATCGATATTGCCGACACCATTGGCGTGGGCACGCCGGTCAAGGTGCAGGAAGTGATGCGTGCCGCGACCGCGGAGTTCGCGATGGACCGCCTGTCAGGCCACTTCCACGACACCTATGGGCAGGCCCTGTCGAATATCCTGGCCAGCCTGGAGGTGGGCATCGGCATCTTCCACGCGTCGGTGGCCGGCCTGGGTGGCTGTCCGTACGCGAAGGGTGCCACAGGCAACGTGGCTACCGAAGACGTGCTCTACATGCTGCACGGCATGGGCTTGCATACCGGCATCGATCTCGATGCCGTGGTGCGTGCAGGTGACTATATTTCGCAGGCCATCGGGCGTGCCAACAGCTCGCGTGTGGGCAAGGCGCTGCTGACCAAATGGGCCGCCGCCACCGATGCGGCGGCCTGTGTCTGAACACGGAGAATGGATTCAATGAGCGAGACCCCCGCGCTTCCCGATGCCGCGCAACGCGTGGCCGACCTGCTGGCCGGCATTGGCCATGATCGTCCCGTGGTGATGCTGCCGGCCACCGGCAGGACCTCGGCCGAGGCGGCGGCTGGCCTGGGCTGCAGCGTGGCCGAGATCGCCAAGTCGATCATCTTCCGCCGCGTCAAGGACGATGTGCCGGTGCTGGTGATCGCCAGCGGCAGCAACCGCGTGGACGAGGCCAAGGTGGCCGCGCGCGTCGGCGAGCTGGGCAAGGCCGATGCGAAATTCGTGCGCGAGAAAACCGGCTATGCAATCGGAGGTGTATGCCCGATCGGCCATGCGGTCAAGCCGGTCATGCTGCTCGATGCGGACTTGTTCCGGTACGACAGCGTGTGGGCAGCAGCCGGGCATCCGCACGCGGTGTTCAACCTCACGCCGCAACAGCTGCAGGCCATGACCGGTGCGGACGTGGCAGATGTCGCCCAGGTGCAATGATGACACCGGCACGGCGACGCCTGTTGGCTGACCTGGTACGGGGCGCTGCGGCGGCGCAGATCGTGTCGCCGGTGCCGTCGCCCTGCCGCAGTGTCTGCAAGATGGATGCGACCAGCGGCTATTGCGAAGGTTGCCTGCGCACGATCCAGGAGATTGCGGGCTGGTCGCAATCCGACGATGCCGAGCGGCGACGCGTCTGGGCGCTGCTGCCCACGCGCGTGACGCAGCTTTGCGCGCAAGGCAGCGCGGCATGAGCACGCCGTTGCTGCCCGCCACGATGCGCGTGTTCGAACGTGGCTGGCTGTCGGCCAACAACGTGCTGTTTGTCGACGATGCCACGCACGACACCACGCTGGTCGATACCGGCTATGTCACGCATGCGGGGCAAACCGTGGCACTGGTGCACGCGGCCCTCGAAGGTCGGCCGTTGCGCCGGGTCATCAACACGCATCTGCATTCCGACCATTGCGGCGGCAACGCCGCGCTACAGGCACGCTGGCAACCACGTACCGCGATCCCTGCAGCGGAGGCCGCGGCCGTAGCGCAATGGGATACCGATGCGCTGACTTTCGACGCCACGGGCCAGCAATGCACGCGCTTTACGTTTGACGATGTATTGCAGGATGGCGACCGCTTGCAGCTCGGCGGCATGGACTGGCAGGTGATCGCCGCGCCGGGCCACGATCCGCATGCGGTGATGCTGTTCGCGCCGGCGCAGCGCCTCCTGATTTCCGGCGACGCGTTATGGGAGAACGGCTTCGGCGTGATCTTTCCCGAGCTCGATGGCGACAGCGGTTTTGCCGAGCAGGCCGCAATCCTGGAGCGGATCGAATCGCTCGAGGTCCGCACCGTGATTCCGGGGCATGGGCGCGTGTTTGACGATGTGCACGGCGCCGTCACGCGTGCGAAGAGCCGGCTCGACTATCTGCAAGGCGACCCGCTGCGCAACGCCACGCACGCGATACGCGTGCTCGTGAAATTCAAGCTACTGGAGGCGCAGGCGTTGCAGCGCGACGCGCTGTTCGCATGGATGCGGGCCACGCCGCTGATGCAACGCATCCATGCGCGCTTCATGAACGCGCAAGCGTTGGAGACGATCTTCGACCAGACGCTGCAGGCGCTGGCCAAGGCCTCGGCGCTGTCATTCGACGGCGACAGGGTCATCGACCGCAACTGATCATGCTGCCGCTGAGAGGCAAGGACTTCCAGCTGCGTCCGTTTCGTGCCAGTGACGAAGCGCAGTTCGTGATGGCCGTGCGCGAATCGATTCCGACCGTTGGCTTGTGGATGCCGTGGGCCCGCGCGGACTACGGCGTGTACGACGCACGGGAGTGGTTCGACCGTTGCGCGGCCACGATGGAAGAGGGCACTGCATACGATATCGGCGTGTTTTCACCCGACGGCCGCGAGCTCTATGGCGGCGTGGCCATCAACCAGATCCGGCGCGAGGACAATCTCGGCAACCTCGGCTACTGGATTCGCCAGAGCCAGCAGCATCGCGGGCTGGCTACGGGGGCGGCGGTAATGATGGCGTGTCACGGCTTTCATGCACTGGGGCTTACGCGGCTGGAGATCGTGGCAGTCGAGACCAACCTCGCAAGCCGCGCCGTCGCCGAGAAGATCGGTGCCGAATTCGAATGCATCGCCCGGAACCGTTTGATCCTGCGCGGGCGGCCCGTGGCGGCCGCCGTGTATTCGCTCGTGCCCGAGTCATTTTCGACATTGCGCTGACCGTTGTTATGCCCTCGGTTTGCTCCCCTCTCCCGCATGGCGGGAGAGGGGCGGGGGAGAGGGCCAGCGGTCCAAATTGCGACAGATTGGCAAGCAGAACCGCTTTGCCCTCTCCCCCAACCCCTCTCCCGCGCGCGGGAGAGGGGAGCAAGACCTGACTTCGTTAAAACTGCGTGCGCATCCCCACTCTCACACTGCGGCCTGGCAGCGGTGCGATGTCGCGCAGGATCGAGGTGGCGCTGCGTGCCTCGGTGTTGGTCAGGTTGTCGCCGCGCACATAGAACAGCGTCTGCGTGCCGGCCAGCTTCATCTTGTAGGTCAGTGACACACCCAGCATCGTGTAGGCATCGGTCGGCGTATCGCCCGATGGCACGCGGCTCTGGCGCGCGTTCCAGTCCACGTTGATGCGCGCGCCCCATGGGCCCGCGCCATAGACCAGCGACCCACCAAGCCGCAGCGGCGACAGGCGCGGCAGCGGTTCGCCGTTGCTGCGGTTCTCGCCGTGGACATAATCGGCGCGTGCCTCGAAGTCCAGCGTATCGCTGGTGGTCAGCATCTTCTGCAGCAGGCGTGTCTTGCCTTCGGCCTCGAAGCCATACAGCGTGGCCGGTACGCCCATGTACTGCAGTTCGGGCAGCGCGCCGGCGCTGCCGGCAGTCACCACATTGCCTTCCGCGTCGCGGTAGCTGCCGGTGTTCATCAGCGCCAGGTAATTCTGGAAGCGGCTGTAGTAGCCCGACACGCCGCCGCTATGGTTGCCTTGCTTGAAGCGCATGCCGAGGTCGATCGACGTGGCACGTTCCTTGTTCGCGTTTGGATCGCCGACTTCGAACGATCCGGTGGCCAGGTGCGGCCCGTTGGCATACAGCTCGTAGAAGGTGGGCGCGCGCTCGGTGTAGGACAGGTTCGAGGTCACCGTCCAGACCGGATTGAGCTTGTAGAGCAAGCCGGCCGAGGCGCTGCCTGCGTTGAAGCTGCGGTTGGCATCGGTGAAGCGGTCGTTGCCATTGGCGCTCGCTTTCACGCTGCTGTGGTCGAGGCGGCCACCGAGGTTCAGCTTCAGGTCGCCCGAGGCAATCAGCGGCAGTTCCTCGAAGACGAAGAACGCGGCATTGTCGGTGGCGGTGCTCGGCACGAATGCTTCCTCGCCCAGCGCCGAGAAATCGGTGTGGCCGAACTGCGTGCCGATCACCCCGCTCATGTTGCCGATCTTGCCGTGCGTGGCTTCCAGCCGCGCATCCCAGCCATGGTTCTTGAAGGTGGTGCCGGTCACGCCGTCCTCGATCTCGCGGTGCTCGTAGTCGGTGTAGCTGAACTTGCCCTTGACCGACTCGATGATGCCGCTGGTGGTGCCGGCCAGGTTGCGTGCCTCGCCTTCCAGCGCAAAGCGGTCCTGCCGCATCTTGATGCGTGCAGCTTCCTCGGCCGGCGTGCCGTAGTCGTTGCGATAGGTCGAGTAGTTGGCGCCGACAAAGCCGTCAGCCCAGGTGTACGAGCCGCCCATCGAGCCGCCTTCCTGGTGCGCGCTCGTGTTCGGAATCTTGCCGTACGCCTCGCTCTCGCCTTCGGGCAGCGGTTGGGTGGCGCGCAGGTTGCCGCTGCGTGCATAGCCGGGAATGCGCAGGTCGCTGGTCTGGCGAACGAAGGCATCGGCGTGCACCGCAAACTTGCCGTTGCCGGCTTCCAGCAGGCCACTGGCATTGCGGCCCTTGTCGCCGCCGATCGTGCCGCTGACATCGGCCGCGCCGCTGACGCCGGTGATCGGGTCGCGTGGAATGCGGTTGTCGATCACGTTGACCACGCCACCCACCGCGTTGCCGCCATACATCAGCGCGGCCGGGCCACGCACCACTTCGATCTTCTCGGCGACGAGCGGGTCGATTGGTACCGCGTGGTCGTAGGACAGCGTCGATGCATCGAGCGTCGAACCGCCGTTCTGCAGCATCTTGATGCGGTCGCCGTCGAGACCGCGGATGATCGGACGGCTAGAGTTCGGGCCAAAGTACGACGACGACACACCGGGCAGGCTATTGAGGGTCTCGCCGATCGTGCTGGCCTGGCGCACGGTCAGCGCATCGCCGCCGAGCGTCGAGACCGGCGCGACCATTTCGTTGAGATCGCTGCCCAGCGGGTTGGCGGTCACCACCACTTCCTTGAGCGTTTGCGGTGACGGTGGCGGTGCGGCCGGCGCGGCGGCGTCCTGCGCCATGGCGTGTGAGGAGAGGCCTGCGGCGATCAATGCGGCAAGCGCCGCCAGCGGGGTGCGGCGCACCGCCGGAATACGGATGGGGTTCGAGTACATGGCTCGCGATTCGAATTCGGTTAAGCGGGCGCGCGGCGTTGGCAGCGACGAGCCCGGTCAGGCTGGCGCGAGCGCGTGGCATGACGCCACGCACCCGGCCATCAGGCGAATGCGAATGCGGCGGGTGGGGCGCGGGAGTGGAACGGGCGTGCCGCGGGCAAATCGGGCCAGCGCCACGCCAGGTTGGCCGGTTTGACCGGCTTGCCAAAGGCGAGCTTCGGCAACGCGAAGCTGCCAAAGTGCGTGTCGGCCAGCGTCGCGCCATCGAACAGCACGCACGAATGGAGGCCAAGTTTCAGGAAGGACGGTTCGCTGTGCGTGGCGTCGCCGGACTCCAGCGTGATCGCTGATGTCGGCGCGCCCGGCAGGCCACCGTGCACCACGCGGTGCACCAGGCCCGCGTGCTGCGCCAGCAGCAGGCAGGCCACGAGCCACAGCGCTGGCCAGAAGCCGAGGCCGCGTGCGCGCCAGCGTGAGAGGAGCGGGAAATCAGTGCGCATGCCCGCAATCGCACGGGTCATCGCCATGATCATGCTTGTGATCGTGGCGATGGTGCTCGTGTTCGTGATCGTGATCTTCGTCGAACGCGTCGCTCCAATCCGGGAACGGATCGGGGTAGCTGGCCCATGTGTCGGGGCCGGCCGCCATTTCTTCGTCGGTCAGCAGGCAGGCGTCGAGCTGCGCTTCCAGCGCGGGCACGTCGAGGTCGGCGCCGATCAGCACCAGTTCCTGGCGCCGGTCGCCATGTTCGGCGGGCAGTCCGTCTTCGAGCAGGTCGGCCTCGATCGCGGCACGTGCCAGGCCTTCGGCAGGCCACTCGTCGGCATCGATCGCGGCCCACCAGGCTCCGGCGGCGCCGGGTCGGCAGACACCACCGGCCTGGCTCCAGTCGCCGGCAATGTCCATCCGGCTTGCCAGCCAGAACAGGCCCTTCGAACGCAGCACGTCGCCGTGCTCGCGCATCCATTCGGTATGGATCAGGTCGGCGAAGCGTTGCGGATGGAACGGTCGGCGACGACGGTAGACCAGTGTGGCTATGCCGGCAGCGTCCGGAATGGCATCGCCTTGCAAGGCGGCTTGCCAGCCCGCCGCATTGGGCGTGGCGTCGATATCGAAGCGGCCCGTGCCCAGCACGCGCGCGGCAGGTACATTGCCGTGGCTGGCTTCGATAATGGCGGCGCGCGGATTCAGCGCGCGCAGCATCACATGCAGGCGACCGAGCTGGCCGGCGTCGACGAGGTCGATCTTGTTGACGACGATGACGTCGCAGACCTCGATCTGGTCGATCAGCACGTCCACCACGGTACGGTCGTCTTCATCGTGGGCCGCCAGGCCGCGCGCCGACAGGAAATCGGCGTCGTGATAGTCCTGCAGGAAGCGGCCGGCATCGACCACCGTGACCAGTGTGTCCAGATGGGCCACGCCTGGCGCCTGCTCGCCGTGCTCGTCCTCGAATGCAAAACCTTCGGCGATACCCAGCGGCTCGTCGGTCGGATCGGCCTCGATGACGGCGAAGTCGTACTGGCCGGTATCGGCCAGGCGGTCCACTTCCGCAAGCAGGTCCTCGCGACTGTCGATCACGGCCACGCGCACGCCAGGCTGGGACATCAGCTGGTGCAGCAGGGTGGTCTTGCCGGCGCCGGTGAATCCGGACAGCACGGTGACAGGCAGGCGAGCGGCCATGGTGTTAGGGAAGTGGTCTATTGCAACAAAGTTGCGACTGTAGCAGAAAGCGGGCGGCGGCGACAGGCCGTCTCCATGAGCAATGGTAGTGCCGTAGCCGTGACGCTACAAAGGCATCTTCGGCGCAACCCGTTGCCTACCCCGCAAAAAAAAAGCAAAAACGGCCCGGCAATGCCGGGCCGTCTGGCCTGCATCGGTACTGCGCGCGGATCAGTCCCCGAACAGCTTCTGGCGCAGTTCGCGGCGCTGCTGGGCTTCCAGCGACAGCGTGGCCGTCGGACGGGCCAGCAGACGCGGAACGCCGATCGGTTCGCCAGTCTCTTCGCACCAGCCGTAGTCGCCGGACTCGATGCGCTGCAGGGACTGCTCCACCTTCTTCAGCAGTTTGCGCTCACGATCACGCGTACGCAGTTCCAGCGCGTGTTCTTCCTCGATCGTGGCGCGGTCCGCCGGATCCGGCACGATGACCGTCTCGCGCAGGTGTTCCGTGGTCTGGTCCGCATTCTTGAGGATTTCGTCGCGAAGCTGCTCAAGGCGATTCTTGAAGAAGGCGAGCTGCGCCTCGTTCATGTAATCCTTGTCGCTCATCTTCAGGATTTCAGCTTCAGTCAGAATTTTGTTGCTGCTCATGGTTCCTGCTGATTCTCTTGTTGATGCGACCGGCGGTGTCTTCGTCCGCTCGGGTGCAGTCGCCGTCCGCTTGCGCGGCGCGGCTGTTTCACTCTGGCTGGCTGCAGTCTTGCTGCTTCGCGTGCCTCCCTTGGCCTCGCCCGCTTCGGCGTGCGCCGTACTGCCGCGGGGAGCTGGCGTCGCCGTTTCGGGCGGCGCCTTGAGCGTCTCCGCCGCAGCGCTACCTGTCTTGCTGCGGCTTTCCTTGGTCTTTGTTGCGGCTGTCATGGGGACACCTCTCTCAACGCGTCGAAGAGTGCCGGCGCTTTTCGAGGGGACCCCGGGCGGAGGGCGGTCTCCGCACAAAGCCCTGCGACCGCGCCTGCTGGCGGCCTGCGCCTCATGCTGACGACGACCCGCCGCCCTGCAGATACGGACAGCGCCCAGAGGTGCGCAGCCCGTATCAAATCCGGCCTATTGTACTTGAACAAATTTTTCCGAGATATGGGAGAAAGCCGGACAAGAGACAGGAGTTTTCCCGATATTCCCCCCCAAAGGGGAGGGTAGCGCGGCGTCGGAGGGGGAGGGGGGGACCCGCCGCCGGAGCGGCGGCGGGCGCACCTGGCAGGAAAATCAGGCCAGGCAGGTGGTCAGACCTTTCAGAATGGCGTCGCGCGGCAGGTCCACGCCAATGAATACCATCTTGGTGCCGGGGGTTTCGTCGCCCCACTTGGCGCCGACGTCACTGCCCATCAACTGGTGCACGCCCTGGAATACCACCTTGCGGTCCACCCCGTCCATGAACAGCACGCCCTTGTAGCGCAGCAGCTTTTCCCCATAGACCGACAGGATGCCCGACAGGAATTCCTCGAGCTTGCCATAGTGGAACGGCTTGTCGCTGCGGAAGACGAACGAGGAGATGCGGTCCGTGTGGTGGTGATGATGGTGGTGGTCGTGCGCATGGCCGTGGCCGTGATCATGGTCATGGTCGTGCCCGCAATCGGTGCCGCAATGTTCGCCATGCTCATGATCGTGCTCGTGGTCATGCTCATGTTCCTCGGCGCGCAGGAAATCCGGATCGATCTCGAGCTTCTCGTTGAGGTTGAAGCCGCGCAGGTCGAAGATCGTTTCGATCGGTGCCACGCCGAAGTTGGCGGTGTGGATCGGCGCACGCGGATTCATGTGCAGCAGCCGGTGGCGCAGATCGTCCACCTCGGCCGTGCCAACCAGGTCAGACTTGGTAATGAAGATCACGTCGGCAAAGCCCACCTGGCGCTGCGCTTCTTCCTGCTTGTCGAGCTGCAGGTTGCCGTGCTTGGCATCGACCAGCGTGATCACGGCGTCCAGCAGGTAACGCGACGCAATTTCCTCGTCCATGAAGAACGTCTGCGCCACCGGGCCCGGATTGGCCACGCCGGTGGTCTCGATCACCACGCGGTCGAAATCGAGCTTGCCTTCGTCGCGTTGCGTGATCAGGTCCGACAACGCCTGCACCAGGTCGCCGCGGATCGTGCAGCAGATGCAGCCGTTGCTCATCTGCACGATCTGCTCGCGGCCATCCTGCACCAGGATCTCGTTGTCGATGTTCTCTTCGCCGAATTCGTTCTCGATCACGGCGATCTTCATGCCGTGCTGCTCATTGAGGATGCGCTTGAGCAGCGTGGTCTTGCCGCTGCCGAGGAAGCCGGTCAGGATCGTGACCGGAATGAGTTTGGACATATTGTTCTGCTCCGAGGAAAGAGATCGCCTGCGTGTTCAATGCTCTGCGTCGCTGCGCGCCTTGCCGCACTCCGCGCATACGCCATTTACGGTCAGCTCCACATGCTCCACCGCGAATCCGCTGGGCACCTTTGGCGCCACCGACTTGCCTGCCGTTTCCAGGCAGAACGTGCGGTCGCAGCGCGTGCAGTGAAAGTGGCTGTGCTGGCGATGGACTTCGGCGCGTGCCGCCTCATGCTCTACCAGCGTGAAGCGGAATACGCGATCGTTGCCGGCGCGCTTCTGCGCCAGGCCCTGGTCCACGAGCCAGTCCAGCACGCGGTACACGGTCACGCGGTCCACGTCGCCATCGGCCGGCAACCGGTCGATCACGGCCTGGTGCGTCAACGGTTCCCTGGCTTCGATCAGGCACGCGAGGATGGCCACGCGCGGCTGCGTCACGCGCGCACCAAGCTGGCGCAGGCGCGACTGGGCCTCGTCGCCCGGCAAGGTCGTGGCCTGCGCGGTATCTGGAGCGGTAGTGGGGCGGGTCATGCGAGCGATTTAACCATAGGGCCCGGCGAGTTGCAATTCAGTTGCACAAACAGGGTTTTTGCACGGGGCGCGGCGTGCCGGGAGCGCCTATGATCGGCAGGGAAGGCAGACAAAAGGCAGACAATACCCCGGAGACCATGCCATGCAGAACGACGCCAGCGCGTTGCTGTTTCCCAACTTCGAATGGTTTCGCCTGAAGGTGGGCGAGGTCGAGATCGGCGGCGTGCGCGGCGGCTCGGGCCCGCCGTTGCTGCTGTTGCATGGCTTTCCGCAAAGCCACCTGATCTGGCATAGGGTGGCGCCCGCGCTGGCCGACCGCTTCACGGTGATTGCCACTGATTTGCGCGGCTATGGCAGCAGCAGCGCGCCGCCGGCTGGCGCGGGGCACGAGACCTACAGCAAGCGCGTGATGGCGCAGGACCAGGTCGAGGTGATGCGCCAGCTCGGCCATGCCAGTTTTGCGCTGTGCGCGCATGACCGTGGTGCCCGCGTGGCACACCGGCTATGTATTGACCACCCCGAGGCCGTGAGCCGCCTGATGCTGCTCGATATCGCGCCCACGCTGGACATGTACGAGGCCACCGACATGGCCTTTGCCGCCGCGTACTGGCACTGGTTCTTCCTGATCCAGCCCGCGCCATTCCCGGAAACACTGATCAATGCGGAGCCCGACTTCATGGTCGACAAGCTGCTGGGGCTGCGCCATGCGGGTACCGGACCAAGCCCGTTCGTGCCCGACGCCATGGCTGCCTATGTGGCGGCGATGCGCGAGCCGGCACGCGTGCATGCGATGTGCGAGGACTATCGTGCCGCCGCCACGATCGACCTCGATCATGATCGCGCCGATCGCGAGGCCGGCCGCAAGCTGGCCATGCCAGTGCGCGTGCTATGGGGCGAGCATGGCGTGGTGGCACGCTGTTTCGAGCCGCTGAAGCTCTGGCAGGACGTGGGCCAGGACGTCTCGGGTGCCGCGCTGCCGTGCGGCCACTACCTTCCCGAAGAGGCGCCCGACGCGCTGCTTGAAGAGATGCTCGGTTTCCTCGGATAGGCCGCTTTCTCGCGGGTTAGCCCCTATACCTCGCAGTTGTTCGCGATTGCTAACATCCACCTCCGGCTCCGCCTGTCGGCGGGGCTTGACGCTGCATACCACCCATACATCGTGCCGATGGTCACCGCGTTTTTCCGATATGGATCAACGCGATCGGGCGCGCGCAAGAGCGACGCTTCCGGCGGCACGCGCGGCGTTGGAACGGGAATCCAGAGGGAACAGGAGAGACGTACATGAAACGAGTTGCATTGCATATTGCAGCCGCGCTGGCGGTTGCGGGCGTGGGTGCCTTCACGGGGGCACAGGCCCAGGAATTCCCTGGCAGCAAGCCGGTGCAGGCGGTGGTGCCGTTTGCGGCGGGTGGCCCGACCGACAAGGTGGCGCGTGAACTCACGATGATCATGTCGAAGCACCTGGGTGCGACGATCGTGATCGAGAACCTGGGCGGTGCCGGCGGCACCATCGGGGCCAAGAAGGTGGCGCAGGCCAAGAACGACGGCTATACGATCCTGATTCACCATATCGGCATGTCCACGGCCCCGGCGCTGTACCGCAACCTGGGCTTCGATCCGCTGAAGGACTTCGAGATGGTCGGTGAAATCGCCGACGTGCCGATGATCCTGGTGGGCAACAAGCAACTGCCGCCCGCTACGTTCAAGGACCTCGTGCCGTATATCAAGGCCAACGCCAGCAAGCTGTCGCTGGCCAACGCCGGTATCGGCTCGGCTTCGCACCTGTGCGGCCTGCTGTTCCAGAGCGCGCTGCAGACCGAACTGACCACTGTCCCGTACAAGGGTACCGCCCCGGCGCTGACCGACATCCTCGGCGGCCAGGTGAACCTGATGTGCGACCAGACCACCAATATTGCCGGCCAGCTCAAGGCCGGCGCGCTGAAGCCTTACGCCGCGATGCAGTCGCGTCGCGTGGAAGCGTTCAAGGACGTTCCGACCGCGGCCGAGCAGGGCATGCCGGGCGTGGAAGTCAAGATCTGGCACGCCATGTACGCACCCAAGGGCACGCCCAAGCCGGTGATCGACAAGCTGTCGGCCGCGTTGCAGAAGTCGGTGCAGGATCCGAACTTCCGCGCCAAGATGGCCGAACTGGGTGCCGAAGCGGTGCCGGCGCAGCGCGCCACGCCCGATTCGCTGCGCACGTTCCTGACGGCGGAAATCAACAAGTGGACGCCGGTGATCAAGAAGGCGGGTGTCTACGCCGACTGATCGAATTTGCTGCAGATGCAGAAAAGGCCACGCGAGCAGCGTGGCCTTTTTGCTTTTGTGCCGTGGGATCAGCCGTTTCCTATATTGGAAGATCGTTGCCGGCATCGCAGCCTCTTGAAAGATCGCGCTGCGGCGCCACCTAGGCGGCAGACACCTCTCACGCAAAGGCACCATGGAACAGTATCACGGCACCACCATCGTCAGCGTCCGCCGCGGCAATCAGGTCGCTCTGGGCGGTGACGGCCAGGTCACGCTCGGCAATATCGTGATGAAGGGAACGGCCCGCAAGGTCCGGCGCATTTACAACGGCAAGGTGCTGGTCGGGTTTGCCGGCAGCACGGCCGACGCATTCTCGCTGCTCGACCGCTTCGAGGCGAAACTTGAGAAGTACCAGGGCAACCTGACCCGCGCGGCGGTGGACCTGGCCAAGGACTGGCGCTCGGACCGCGCGCTGCGTCGGCTGGAGGCGATGCTGATCACGGCAGACAAGGACACCACGCTGGTCATTACCGGCAACGGCGACGTGCTCGACCCCGAAGGCGGTATCGCGGCCATCGGTTCGGGCGGCGCGTATGCGCAGTCGGCGGCCAAGGCGCTGATAGAGAACACGGAGCTGGCACCGAAGGATGTGGTCGAGAAAGCGTTGACCATTGCCGGCGAGCTCTGCATCTACACGAATACCAACTTCGTCATCGAAACCCTCGACTGACGCGCTGAACGGATCCCCATGTCGCAAACCATGACCCCGTCGGAAATCGTTTCCGAACTCGACAAGCACATCATCGGCCAGAACAAGGCCAAGAAGGCCGTGGCCGTGGCGCTGCGCAACCGCTGGCGCCGCCAGCAGGTTGCCGATCCGCTGCGCCAGGAAATCACGCCCAAGAACATTTTGATGATCGGGCCCACCGGCGTGGGCAAGACCGAGATCGCGCGCCGCCTGGCCAAGCTGGCCGATGCGCCGTTCATCAAGATCGAAGCCACCAAGTTCACCGAGGTGGGTTACGTCGGCCGCGACGTGGACACCATCGTGCGCGACCTGGCCGAGATGGCGGTCAAGCAGACGCGCGAATCGGAAATGAAGAAGGTGCGCACCAAGGCCGAAGACGCGGCCGAGGACCGCCTGCTCGACGTGTTGCTGCCGCCGCCGCGCGATATCGGTTTCCAGCAGCACGAGGACAAGGATTCGAACACGCGCCAGGTGTTCCGCAAGAAGCTGCGCGAAGGTGAGCTCGACGACAAGGAAATCGAGCTCGAAGTGGCTGCCGGTGCGCCGAGCATGGACATCATGGGGCCGCCGGGCATGGAGGACATGACCGAGCAGATCCGCACGATGTTCGCCGGGCTCGGCCAGGGCAAGAAGGCGCGCCGCAAGATGAAGGTCAAGGAAGCGTTCAAGCTGCTGATCGACGAAGAGGCCGCCAAGCTGCTCAACGAGGAAGAGCTCAAGCACAAGGCCATTGCCAATGTCGAACAGAACGGTATCGTGTTCCTGGACGAGATCGACAAGATTGCCAGCCGCAGCGACGTGGGTGGTGGCGAGGTATCGCGCCAGGGCGTGCAGCGTGACCTGTTGCCGCTGGTGGAAGGCACGACGGTCAATACCAAGTACGGGATGATCAAGACGGACCACATCCTGTTCATTGCGTCGGGCGCATTCCACCTGTCCAAGCCGAGCGACCTGATCCCCGAACTGCAGGGCCGTTTCCCGATTCGCGTGGAACTGGAATCGCTGTCGGTGCAGGATTTCGAAGCCATCCTGACCCAGACCGATGCGAGCCTGACCAAGCAGTACCAGGCGCTGTTGAAGACCGAAGAAGTCGAACTGCAGTTCGCGCCCGACGGGATTCGCCGCCTTGCCGAAATCGCGTTCTCGGTCAACGAGAAGGTCGAGAACATCGGCGCGCGCCGCCTGTACACGGTGATGGAACGGCTGCTCGAGGACCTGTCGTTCCACGCGACGAAATCGTCGGGCGAGACCGTGACGATCGATGGCGCCTATGTGGATGAACGCCTTGGCGACCTGGCTGGCAACGAAGACCTGTCGCGCTACGTGCTGTAACGGACCGCACCGCGGGGCCAACAAAAAGCCGGACATCTGTCCGGCTTTTTTTGTGCCTGCGTGTCGCGCGTGGCGGACCGGACCCTAGTGGACGTGTCCCGCGTGCGAGCTTTCGGCCGGAATGACCTCGAGCGCCGGTGCGGGCGACTTCAGCTCGCGCGGGTTTTGTCCCGCGGCCGGGATCTGCGTCCATTCCGACTTGCCGTTCTCGCATTCCTGCAGCACCGGGAAGTAAAGCTTGCCGCCTTGCTCGGGCAGTTTCATCAGCATGCGGAATTCATCGAAATGCTGGTCGGCCAGCGTACCGCCGTACCAGCGGATCGTGCGCACATCGTCCTCGACAGTCTTGCCGTGCGAGGCATAGGGTTTGGCCAGCTTCGCACGTTGCACGTCGAGTTGCCATCCGGCCTTGGGCTGCGGATGCGCACCCTGCACGCCCTCGGGGATCGTCACGGTCAATGACTTCGTGGCGCTGCCGTTGCAGCCGTGTCCCACCAGCAGCACGCCCTTGAAATAGCTGCCTGCCGTCGCCTGTTTCTGTTCGAAGACGATATGGGCGGAGGCCAGCGGGGCGGCCACGGCGAGCAGGGCGGCAATCAGGATGCGCGGGGTCATGAAGCTTGCGGATGAGATGGGAAGTGCACCAGTCTAGCGCCCAACGCCGGCAACGATATGCGACGTGGTGACGCAGTGCTTGCGGCGTACCCCATTGGTGCATCGATGTTTCCATCTGTGCTCGCGCCCGTAAGGTTGGTAAGCATTGGTAAGCACACTGGCGCACCTGCGGCCCCCAATGAGACCCTTGCGCACCTTGCTGGTCGATGGACCAATGCGGGAGCCACCGCATTTTGCACAAACACCTAAAGGGAGTCAGCCATGTCACGCAACATTTCGCGTTCGCCCTTCTTCAAGAGCAACCGCGTGCGCAAGCGACGCGTGGCGATGGCCACCGCCGGCGTCGTGGGCGCCATTACCGCCGCCACGGTGTTCCTTTGCTTCCGGCCCGCCGTGGTGCCGAATGCCAATGCGGCCGCGGTACCCGCGTCCGTGTCGACCCGCGCCGCCGTGGCCGCCGAGGCAATGGCCTCCGGTGCGCTGGTCACGCTGGCCGATCGCCATGCCACCGATGCGGTGCGCATTGCCGATGCCTCGGACGACGACGATCTCGGTTGGGACTACGTCCAGTTGCGTCTCTGATCGCACCCTTTACCGCACCCCTCACCGCACCGCTTGCCGCGCCATTCAGCGCGACACCGGCCGCTTGCCAAGCTTGCGCTGCAGCGTGCGCCGATGCATGTTCAGCGCGCGCGCCGTGGCCGAGATATTGCCGCCGTGCTCGGTGAGTACGCGCTGGATATGCTCCCACTCGAGCCGAGCCACCGATAGCGGCATGGGCTCTTCCAGCGCGGCTTCAGCCGCTTCTTCCGAAACCCCCGCCATCAGCGCGGTCAGGATCGAATCCACGTTGGCCGGCTTGGCCAGGTATTCGTCCGCGCCCTGCTTGACCGCCGCCACGGCCGTGGCAATGCTCGCATAGCCGGTCAGTACCAGGATTCGCGACTCGGGCAGGGCATGCCGCAATGGCCCGACCAGATGCAGCCCCGATTCGGCGGCCGCGGTGCCGCCGGCCTCCGGAGGCGGCCCCAGGTGCAGGTCCAGCGTGACATAGGCGAACGGTGTCTTCGCGGCCAGCGCCAACGCGCTGCTGCCGTTGTGGGCCACCTGCACCGCATAACCACGGCGCGTCAGCGCACGGGCCAGCGTGCCCGAGAAGACCTCGTCATCGTCGATCACAAGGAAGGGCGTGGCATCGGGAGACGCTTGGGTGTCGGTCATCACGGTTGAAAGTCAGAATGAAGAATGGGCTGGCGAGCATCGGTGCGGGCCAGCGGCAGCCGCAGTTCGGTTATCGTGCCGCCGGCGGGATTGTCCAGCCATGCCAACTGGCCACCCAGCTGGCGCGCGGCGCTTTGGGCCAGGTACAGGCCGATGCCCTGGCCGCCATGGGTGCTGGCCACCGGCGATTCGCCAAGCCGGGCCCGCAGGGCGGCTGGAATGCCGTTGCCGTGATCGGTCACGCGGCATTGCAAGGCCTCGGCATCGCGTGCGATTGTCAGCTCCAGCGGCGGGCCCTTGCGATGGTCATGGCCCATCGCCTGCTGGCTGCGTGCGGCATTGTCGAGCACGATGGTCAGGATCTGGCTCACGCGCGCGGTGTCAACGGCCTGCGCGCCGGCATCGGCCACCACGTCGGCCTGCAGGCTGGCCTGCGGATGGCGCAGTTGCCAGCGTTCGACAAACGATCCGATCCACGCGTCGATACGCTGCGGCGCCAGTGTTTCATGATCCTCGCGCAGCCGTGCCAGGATCGAGCGGCACAGTTCGAGCTGCTGCTCCATTGTGCGCAGGTCGGGCAGATAGTCGGCCACGGCGGTGGTGCCGCGCTGCGTATCGGCAGCATCGGCGCGCAGTTCGCCGGCAATCACGGCCAGCGTGGCCAGCGGCGTGCCGATCTCGTGCGCCACGGCCGCGGCCTGGTCATTGAGCGCTTCGACGCGGGCCTCGCGCAGCAGCAGCTCGCGCGCTTCATTGAGCTGCGCATCGCGTTGGCGCAGTACATTCGACAGGCGCGCCACGAAGAACGCGATCATCACCGCGCTGGCCACGAAGTTCAGCCACATCCCCGCCAGGTGATAGTTCACCGCATTGTCGGGGTTGTGCAGATGCAGCGGCAGGTATTCCAGCAACAGCAGCGAATAGCAGGACAATGCGTAGACCGCCAGTACCATTACCAGCCGCCACGGCAGGATCGCCGCGGCAATGGCCAGCCCGGGCAGGTAGAACGATACGAACGGGTTGGTGGCGCCGCCCGTGTAGAACAGGATGGCCGACAGCGCCGTCAGGTCCACCATCATCTGCACCATCAGTTCGCCGTCGCCCGGCATCGTGTTGTGCACGGCATGCCAGCGCAGGCGCGCCACGGTGTACAGGTTGAACACGGCCTGCACCACGAACAGGAACAGCAGCGGCTGGTAGGGCAGGATGATGCCGGCCACCGATTCGCAAGATACCAGCAGCGTTGCCTGGCCCGCCAGCAGCGCCCAGCGCAGCCAGCACAGGCGGCGCATGCTGACCAGGCTGTGGCGTTGCGCCGGCATGCCGAGGATGGCGGAGAAGGGGGGCAGGTCGATCGAGGAATGCATGGCGCGAGTGTAGCAATGCCGGCGTCATCCGCCCGCCGTGCGACACCTTGCCGCATTCTGGGCGGGCTGCGGCACTGCCAGACTATCCGGCTACATGCACCCGGGGCCGCGCCGTGGTCTAATGACCACCCCTGAGCCCGCCCATTATTCGAGCCCAATCGCGGAGATGTTCCAGATGTTCCATTCCCAAGCCAAAGTCCGCGCGGCACGCGCTGCTTCGATCGTTACCCTGGGCCTGGCTGGCCTGCTGGCCAGCGCGCACGCCATGGCGCAGGTCGATGTCAGCGACGCGTGGGTGCGCGGCACCGTGCCGGCCCAGACCGCGTCCGGCGCCTTCATGACGCTCCATGCGCATGAGGCCGGCAAGCTGGTAGGTGTGTCGTCGCCAGTGGCCACCGCCGAGATCCATGAAATGAAGATGGACAGCAACAACGTGATGCGGATGCGCCAGGTGCCGGCATTGGACCTGCCGAAGATGCAGGACGTCCAATTGAAGCCGGGCGGCTATCACGTGATGCTGATGGGCCTGAAGCAGCAACTGAAGGCCGGCGACACGGTGCCCATCACGCTGAAGATCGAGCAGAACGGCAAGGTGACCGAGCAGACGGTCACGGCCCAGGTGCGCGACGTGACCGCGCCGGCCCCGTCCGGTGGCCACATGGACCACAAGCACTGATCGGCGTCTGATTCCGGACCGTGATTCCGGACCCTGCGCGGCTTACCCGCGCAGGCTGATCGCCGCTTCGCTTTCCGCGTCCGGCTTGGCCGCGGCCTGCTGCATGCGCTCGCGCAGCCAGGTCAGGCCAGGATCCGCGTCGGCCTTCTCGGGCCAGATCATGCTGTATGTGAAGCCAGGGATCGTGAATGGCGCCTCGAAGATGGCCAGCCGGTCGTCGGCGAGCGCCTCGAGGCTGCGCCGTGCGGTCGTCAGGACCATGTTGGTACCCAGGATCAGCCCCGGCGCCACGCTCCAGTGAGGGATGGCGCACGCAATCTTGCGTCGTCCGCCAAGTCGCGTCACGGCCGCATCGATGGCTTCGCCACGCTCGGTGGTGGCGGTGACCAGCACGTGCGAGCGTGCCAGGTAGGCCACGTGGTCGAGCCTGCCGGTATCGCGTACCGTCGCGGCATCCACCGCGCACGCAAAGTCGTCGTCGAACAGCACCGCGGTGCGGACGCCCTCGGGTTCGAACGCAAAGGCGGCCAGCGCAATATCGAGTTCCCCATCGGCAATCTGCGCGGTCATCGTCTCGCGGCTGGCCTGCGTCACCACCAGGTCGATATTGGGCGCGGCCTTGCGCAAGGCGCGCAACAGGCGCGGCAGCACCACCAGCGCACCGTAGTCGGACATCGCCAGCCTGAACGTGCGCCGTGCCGTGGCCGGCTGGAAGCCGCCCGGCCCCAGCAGGATGCGCACCTGCGCCAGTGCCTCCGCCAGCGGGCCGGTCAGCTCGTGGGCGCGCGGGGTCAACACCAGGCCACCCTGTCCACGCACCAGCAACTGATCGTCCAGCAACTGTCGCAACCGCGCCAGCGAATGGCTCACGGCCGGCTGGCTCAGCTGCAGCCGCAGCGCGGCGCGCGAGATATGGCGTTCGGCCAGCAGTGCTTCCAGCACCACCAGCAGGTTGAGGTCGATTCCGCGTAGGCTATTCATGTCGCGAATGTTAAACCGGACTGCGCCCGTTTTGTCATTCGCAAAACGTAAAACGCAGAATTTTTCAGGAACGCTTCGGAGGTGTCTCGGCCTGACGTCGTTTCAGGCAGTCCGGGCACAGGCAATGCTGGCCCGCCACGATCTGGCGCGAGGGCAGCAGAGGCTGGCTGGCGCACCAGCATTCCGGCAGGCCGGCCACGTAGCCGCAGACGAAAGCGGCGCCGCAAACGCTGCAATGTTCGACTGGACGAAGCTGTCCGGTCTGGATCGTCGACGGGTCGGTCATGGCATATACCGTTGTTGCATTGCCGCGATTGCTATGTGGTCGCCGGTTTCTTGTAAAATCGGCGCCTGCCGTGGCCGGATGACGCACTCGGGGTTCCAATCCTCCCCTGGTGGTCCTGCTCCCAGACGGTTTTTGCCGCAACGCCGGCCTCGCCCGTATCGCCTTATCCGGCGGACGGTTCGCCATGATACCTGCTCTACATCACACGGAATGTCCGAAGCCATGAACGCTGACAATCCTGGGGCTGCCGCCACGACGGTTGCGGCCATCGCCCCCGCCCTCAAGGCTGAAATCCTTGCCGAGGCGCTTCCTTATATCCGCAAGTTCCACGGCAAGACCATTGTGGTCAAGTACGGCGGCAATGCGATGACCGAGGAAAAGCTCAAGCACGGCTTCGCGCGCGACGTGATCCTGCTCAAGCTCGTGGGCATGAATCCGGTGGTGGTGCACGGCGGTGGTCCGCAGATCGACGAAGCCCTGAAGAAGGTGGGCAAGGTCGGCACCTTCATCCAGGGCATGCGCGTCACCGACGAAGAAACCATGGAAGTGGTGGAATGGGTGCTCGGCGGCGAAGTCCAGCAGGACATCGTCATGCTGATCAACCAGTACGGCGGCCAGGCAGTGGGCCTGACCGGCAAGGACGGCGGCCTGATCCGCGCCAAGCGCCTGCAGATGCCGGACCGCGAGAACCCGGGCACGTTCATCGACATCGGCTTCGTGGGCGATATCGAGGCGATCAACCCGGCCGTGGTGAAGGCACTGCAGGATGACGCGTTCATCCCGGTGATCTCGCCGATCGGCTTCTCCGACGATGGCCAGGCGTACAACATCAACGCCGACGTCGTGGCCGGCAAGATGGCCGAGATCCTGAAGGCCGAGAAGCTCGTCATGATGACGAACATCCCGGGCGTGATGGACAAGAAGGGCAACCTGCTGACCGACCTGTCCGCGCGCGAGATCGAGGAGCTGTTCGCCGACGGCACGATCTCGGGCGGCATGCTGCCCAAGATCTCGTCCGCGCTGGATGCCGCCAAGAGCGGCGTGCATTCGGTGCACATCATCGACGGTCGCATCGAACACTCGCTGCTGCTCGAAATCCTGACCGAACAGGCGTTCGGCACGATGATCCGCTCGCACTGAGCGCGCCAGTACCACGGAACCCGCCGCGTGCGGGTTCCCGGTTTCCTTCATTCCCTTTCAGGTCCACAACCCAGCGTGTTTATCCGACAGCCCACCCAGCGTCGCGGCCTGGTGCGCGCGCGCGCCGCGTCCGCCCACCGACCGCGCCGGCATTTGCGCCGGGACGCGGTCGGCGACACGTCGGGCGAAACGGTATGGCTGTTCGATCTCGACAATACGCTGCACGATGCCTCGCACGCGATCTTTCCGGCGATCAACCGGATGATGACGGCCTATGTGGCACGCGTGCTGGGCAGTGACGAGGCGACCGCCAGCCGCGTGCGCGTCGAATACTGGAAGCGCTATGGCGCAACGCTGCTGGGCATGATCCGCCATCACCAGGTGGATCCGGCTGATTTCCTGCGCGCGGCCCATGACTTTCCGGAGCTGGCCGCGCTGGTGCGGGTGCGGCGGGGCCTGGTGGCGGCACTGCGCCGGTTGCCGGGCCGCAAGATCCTGGTCACGAACGCACCGCGCGACTATGCGCATGCCGTGATGGCCGTAGCCGGTATCGAGCACTGTTTCGAACGGGTGGTGGCCATCGAGGACATGTGGGTGCACGGCCACCTGCGTCCGAAGCCCGACCGGCGCATGTTGCGTCGATTGCTGGCGCAGACCGGCGTGGCGCCGCACCGGGTGGTGCTCGTGGAAGACACGCTGTCGCATCTGAAACACTATGCGGGCACCGGCATCCGCACCGCGTGGCTGACCGGTTTCCTGCGTACGGCCGCGCCATCGCGCCCGCACCTCGTATCGGCCCAGGCCGGCGCGGCACGCGACGAAGCCACCCGGTCGATGCTGGCGGCGGAAGATCGCCAGCATATGGGCCACGCGGCACAGGAACGGTCGGTGACGCTGGTCGCGGCCGAGAGCCAGGACCCGACAGCGGCCCAGAGTGCGGCAACGGCGCCACAGATGCAGCCCGATCACGCACCGCAAGTGCGTGCGCGCATGCTGAATCGCCCGGGTTATGTGGACATAAAAGTACAATTGATGCATCAACTCCTACGACAAAAGCGGAGAATCGGGTCATGACGCAAACCATCGCTCGCCAGGCTGAGGCGCCTATGTCCGCCATCGCATCGGTCAACGAGCCGGAGACCCCGGCACGCAAGCGCCCACGTCCGGGCGAACGCCGAATCCAGATCCTGCAGACGCTGGCCAGCATGCTCGAGCATCCGCGCGGGGAAAAAATCACCACGGCCGCGCTGGCCGCGAAGCTGTCGGTCTCCGAGGCCGCGCTGTATCGCCATTTCGCCAGCAAGGCGCAGATGTTCGAAGGGCTGATCGGCTTTATCGAACAGACCGTGTTTGGCCTGATCAACCAGATCACCACCCAGGAGGAGCACGGCCTGCGCCAGGTCCACGCGATCGTGCGCATGCTGCTGACGTTCGCGGAAAAGAATCCGGGCATGACGCGCGTGCTGACCGGCGAGGCGCTGGTGGGCGAGCATGAGCGCCTGCAGGAACGTATCAACCAGATGGTGGACCGTATCGAAGCGTCGCTGCGGCAGTGCCTGAAGGTGGCGGTCACGCAGGCCGCATTCCCGGCCGATGCGGATATCCCGGCGCGGGTGGCGCTGATTACCGCCGCCGTGCAGGGCCAGTGGCACCGCTACGCCAAGAGCGGATTCCGCAAAATGCCGAGCGATAACATCGACGCGCAACTGCGCGTGCTGCTGGGCTGATCCGCGCAAAAAACATCGGGAACGGGCACGACACGCGGTTTGCACTATAATGTGCGGGTCGCGCCGATTTGATGACTGGCTTGCGGGCGCGCGGCAACGGGAAGATGTCTTTCCGGTTGCCAATATAAATGCGGCTAAAGAGGTTGGGTCGGTGCCTCGCGGATGGTTCATCCACATGATTGGCGCCGACACGCGGGACACCGCGGAAGCCCGACTTGGCTGCGAATCCAACGCATTGGCCGGTCGGGTTTTTTTACGCCTGCTGATTGACGCGGGCCCGCTCCATGACCGATGTCGCTCCTCCCGCTGGTGTACTCGACGTGCCGACCGATTCCGTCGGTGTCGTCACGCCCCAGCGTCTGCATTTCGCCGAGCCCCTGAAGCTGCGTAACGGCAGCCAGCTGGCCGGCTACGACCTGATGGTCGAGACCTATGGCACGCTCAATGCGGCGCGCAGCAATGCCGTGCTGGTGTGCCACGCACTCAATGCCTCGCATCACGTGGCCGGCATCGCCGCCGACAATCCGCGCGATATCGGCTGGTGGGACAACATGGTCGGCCCCGGCAAGCCGCTCGATACCGACCGCTTCTTCGTGATCGGGGTCAACAACCTCGGGTCGTGCTTCGGTTCCACTGGACCCATGAGTACCAACCCTGCCACCGGCATGCCGTATGGTGCGCTGTTCCCGGTGGTGACGGTCGAGGACTGGGTCAATGCCCAGGCGCGTGTGGCCGACCTGTTCGGCATCGAGCAGTTTGCCGCGGTCATGGGCGGCAGCCTCGGGGGCATGCAGGCACTGGCCTGGAGCCTGATGTATCCGGACCGCCTGCGTCACTGCATCGTGGTGGCGTCGACGCCCAAGCTGTCGGCGCAGAACATCGCGTTCAATGAGGTCGCGCGCAGCGCAATCCTGTCCGACCCCGACTTCCATGGCGGCAATTACTATGCGCACAACGTCAAGCCCAAGCGCGGGCTGCGCGTGGCGCGCATGATCGGCCATATCACGTACCTGTCCGACGAGGACATGGCCGAGAAATTCGGCCGCACACTGAAGGCCGAGGATATCCGCTTCTCGTTCGACGTCGAGTTCCAGGTGGAAAGCTACCTGCGCTACCAGGGCGACAAGTTTGCCGAATACTTCGACGCCAACACCTATCTGCTGATCACGCGCGCACTCGATTACTTCGACCCGGCGCTGGCCTTCAACGGCGATCTCACGAAGGCGATGGCGCAGACCAGTTCGAGCTTCCTGGTGGTGAGCTTCAGCACCGACTGGCGCTTCGCGCCGAACCGCAGCCGCGAGATCGTCAAGGCGCTGCTCGACAACAAGCGGCGGGTGTCGTACGCGGAGATCGACGCCCCGCACGGCCATGACGCGTTCCTGCTGGACGACGCGCGCTATCACAACCTGATGCGGGCCTATTACGAACGCATTGCCGAGGAGATCGGTGCATGAACGCCGCTACCAATCCCAATATCCTTGCCTTGCGTCCCGATTTTCGTGCGATCGCGCGCTGGATCGAACCCAATTCCACGGTGCTGGACGCGGGCTGCGGCGATGGCAGCCTGTTGCGCGTGCTGCAGGACGAGCTCGACGTGCATGCCTACGGCATCGAGATCCGTGATGAAGAGGTGCTGGCCTGCGCGCAGAAGGGCGTGCACGTTATCCAGCAGAACCTGGAGGGCGGCCTGGCGCTGTTCGAGGACAAGAGCTTCGACACGGTGATCCTGTCGCAAACGCTGCAGACCATCCACAACACGGCCCAGGTACTGCGCGACACGCTGCGCGTGGGACGCGAATGCATTGTCTCGTTCCCGAATTTTGGCTACTGGCCGCACCGCCTGTCGGTCTTCCGTGGCCGCATGCCGGTATCCGAGTCGTTGCCCTACCAGTGGTACAACACGCCGAACGTGCGCGTGCTGACGATCAGCGATTTCGAGGAACTGGCGCCCAAGGTGGGCCTGCGCGTGCTGGACCGCGTGGTCATGCATGAAGGCGTGACCGTGAACTGGGGCTTCAACTGGCGTGGCAGCCTGGCGGTGTACCGGGTGGGGGCGGCTTGACAGGCCGAACAGGCTGACCGTCCCTAGCTTGACGCAAGCCTCTGGCAGGCATACCGTACGGTAATTACCGAACGATCGTACGATTTTCCTGCCGCTTTTCCTGCCATGACGCAAACGCCCCTGCATCCGCTCGATCAAGCCCTGCAACTCGAACCTGCCGGCGAGCACCGTTTCCTGGGACATACCAGCCAGGCCTACTGGAACATGATCGGGCCGTTCGGCGGCGCCACGGCGGCCGTGATGCTGCAGGCGGCCCTGGACCACCCGCAGCGGCTTGGCGACCCGAGTGCGCTGACCGTCAATTTTGCCGGCCCGATTGCCGAAGGCGCGTTCGAGGTCATCGCCCGGCCATCGCGTACCAACCGGTCGACGCAGCACTGGCATCTCGAACTGCTGCAGAACGGCGAGATCACCACCACGGGCAGCGCCGTGTTTGCGGTGCGCCGTGATACGTGGAACTGCGGCGAGGCCGCGATGCCCGATGTACCGGGCGCCGCTACGCTACCCCGGATGGGTGGCTTTGCCCCGGTCAAGTGGATTGGCAGCTACGACATGCGCGCAGTGCGCGGCGCCAAGCCCAACGCCGTGGCGGGCACGGAAAACCCCGACAGCCTGACCCAGTTCTGGATTCGCGACGAACCGCCGCGCGTGCCGGACTATGCCGCCATCGCCGCATGGTGCGACGCGTTCTATCCGCGCATTTTCCTCAAGCGTGCGGGCTTCGTGCCGGCAGGCACGGTGTCGCTGACCACCTATTTCCACGCCGATGCGGCCACGCTGGCCGCGCTCGGCGAGCGCCATGTACTGGGCAGCGCGCAGGCGCGCGTGTTCCGCCAGGGATTCTTTGACCAGAGCGCGGAGATCTGGAGTCCGGACGGTGAGCTGCTCGCCAGCTCGCACCAGATCGTCTACTACAAGGAGTAAATCAGGCTCAGGCCGGGCGCGCGACTGGCGTCTCGGCAGGCTCGCGGGCCTGCGCTTCGTAGCGGTGGACCGTGTTGCGCATCGCCCAGAGCAATGCCACGCCCGGTACCGCGGCCAGCACGGTACCCAGGTAGAACGGCGCCCAGCCCCATGCCTCGACCATATAGCCCGAGGTGGGGCCCACGTAGACTCGGCCGATCGAGGCCAGCGCCGACAGCAGCGCATACTGCGTGGCCGAGAACGAGCGGTTGCACAGCGTCATCAGCAACGCCACGAAGGCAGCGGTGCCCATGCCGCCGCAGAGGTTCTCGATGGCAATGGTGGCGCCCATCGACCACAGGTGCGGTGGCGTCACCGACAGGATCCAGTAGCCGAGGTTCGACACGGCCTGCAGGATGCCAAACAGCATCAGCGACCGATACAGGCCCAGGCGTACCATCAGCGACCCGCCAAACAGCGCCCCGACGATGGTTGCCGCCAGCCCCAGCGTCTTGTTGACGATACCGACTTCGCCCGGATCAAAGCCCAGGCCGCGGATCAGGAACGTGGTCGACAGGCTGCCCGCGAACGCGTCGCCAAGCTTGTACAGCACGATCAGCAGCAGCAGCCACCACGCACCCTGGCGGCCGAAGAAATCACGCAACGGGCCCAGCACCGCTTCTTCGAGCGAGCGCGGCGCGCGCGCCGGCACGTCCGGTTCCGGTGCCCAGAACAGCGTCAGCAGCCCCACGCCCATCAGCCCCGCCATCAGCAGGTACATGTTCGACCAGCCCAGCACGCGGTCCGCCAGGTACAGCGCCAGCCCGCCCGACACCAGCATCGCCAGCCGGTAGCCGAGCACCTTGACCGCGGCGCCCGCGCCGCGTTCCTCGGGCCGCAGCACATCGGTGCTATACGCGTCGAAGACGATGTCCTGTGACGCAGACAGGAATGCCACCAGCGTGGCCAGCGCCGCGAGCGTCCATAGTGCCTGCTGCGGCGGACAGAACGCCATGGCCGCGATGGCCGCTACCAGCCCAAGCTGCGTCACCAGCAACCAGCCGCGCCGCCGCCCCAGCAGCGGCGGGGTGTAGCGGTCCATCAGCGGTGCCCAGAGGAACTTGAAGATATAGGCCTGTCCGACCAGCGAGAAGAAGCCGATCGTCTTGATGTCGAGCCCTTCCACGGTCATCCATGCCTGCAGCGTGCCGGAGGTCAGCGCCAGCGGCAGGCCGGACGCGAAGCCGAGCGTGAGCATGGCGCCCATGCGGCGGTTGCGGAAGATGTCGAGATAGGTATGGAAATTCATGATGGGGAAGCGCCAGGGCTGGCGTGTATTATTGCATCACCGTTCGGGCTGCCCCCGAACTCGTCACGACTTCTTACGCATCGAGCCCCGCCGTGCAACCCATCATGCCCGAGACCATGCGTCAGTCCATCCTGCGCGCCGCGCTGGCCATTACGTTTCGTGCGACCCTGGCGCCAATGCTGGGCGCGGCGGCATGCGTGCCGGCATTGCCCGCCGTGGCGCAGGAGGTGGTCGTGGTGGCCGCGCCCGACGATGGCGTACAGCTGGATCGGCGCAGTTCGCGCGTGCGCGAGATCGTGCCGATGGAAGTCATCGACCAGCAGGCCGCGCGCGAATACGAGCAGGTCAGGCAGGAAGCCATCGCCCGGCATACGTTGCTCGGTGACGATGACCCGCAGGTGCAGCGCCTGCGCGAGATCGGCATCCGGTTGCTGCCACAGACCGTGCTCTGGAATCCGCGTGCCGGACGCTGGCCGTGGGAGATCAACGTGATCCGCGCCAAGCAGATCAATGCCTTCTGCATGCCCGGCGGCAAGATGGCCGTCTACACCGGCTTGCTCGACGACCTGAAACTGACCGACGACGAAGTGGCGGTGGTCATGGGGCATGAGATCGCGCATGCGCTGGAGGAGCACGCGCGCCAGCGCGCGGCGCAGGCCGAGATCTCGAACCTGGGGGCCAATGTCGTGTCGCAGCTGACCGGCTTCGGCAATATCGGCAATATGGACATTGGCTCCAACGCCAAGATGCTTTCCCTGCGTTTCTCGCGGCAGGAGGAAACCGAGGCGGACCTGATCGGCATGGATATCGCCGCGCGCGCCGGCTATGACCCGCGTGCCGCCATCACACTGTGGCAGAAGATGGGCAAGTTCCTGCAGGCCGGCGATGAGTTCATGTCGACCCACCCGTCGGGCCGCAGCCGCATTGCCGTGCTCGAGGCCCACATGAAAGAGGTGCTGCCGCTCTACGCCGCATCCATGAACATGCCGATGGTCAAACTGGCGCCGTATCAGCCCAATATGACGAACCTCGGCGATGCCCCGGTCGATGAGGGCGACGAGGATCGCCTGCATCCTCTAAAAAAGTAAAGACGCCAATGTGATGCGTTGTACGGCGGATCGGCTACGATAGTTTCAGACGGTATTCGCCGGCCACAAACAACGAACAACGAACCACGAGAACTCAGGGAGAGCATATGAAGACCGCATTGCGCAGTGCACTGGTCGTGACGGCGCTGATGGCATCGGGCGCGGCCAGCGCGGCCGACGAACTGATGAACATGCCGATCGATGCGGCATTGAAGTCGTCCGCGGCCACTTCGCGTATCGACCCGAACATCAAGCTGTCGTTTGGCTTCAACAAACTGGATGGTGCGCAGAGCCCGGTGTTCTTCAAGACGGTCAAGCGCGTGCGCCGCCCGGTGAACAAGGCCAACGGCGAACCCAAGCCGACCGATGCGCAGTTGTGCGAGTCGGTCTTCGTGGAAGCGGTCCAGGAACTGCAGCAGCGCGCCAGCACCGCCGGCAACAATGGGGTGATGGAGATTCGCAGCAACTGGAAGGACGACGAAACGTCCAGCGAAACCACTTACGTGTGCGCCAAGGGAATGGCTTATATCGGCGTTGCGCTGAAGGGCACGCTGGTCAAGGTCGGCAGTTGAAGATTCCGGCCTGGCGAAGGCCATAAAAAACTGCTCGTGTCAAGCCCTGAGCGCAAATCGCCCAGGGCTTGAAACTCTATATGGGACGCGAGGTTAGCTCTGTTTCGGGCAGTTTGGATTGACTGCTGCGTTGTGGGCTAGGTGCCACATAAGAGCGATGAGGAAGAAAGCCGGAGCGCGTTGCATCGGGGGACGTTTCCCAACAGCAGGCCGACTTGCCTTTCTCCTTTCTCTATAGTAGCCCAACTGCCCCCGGAACGACAAAGCGCAGCCTCAGGCTGCGCTTTGTCGTTGAAGTGGCGGCAAGGTCGTCAGGTCTGTTTCTGCGGAACGACCTTGGCGGTCGTTCCTTTCCTGAATCCACGATCCCCCGCCATGAATGCCTCCAGCATGTGCGGGATCAGCGTCGCCGCATCGACCGTTTCGCCGTAGGTCTGCGCATGTAGCGCGGCATAGCGGTCAAGGTCTGTCTTCAAGCCAGCGGGACATGCGAAGGTCAGCTTGACACTCTCGGTCTTCGGCAGCGGCCCCAGCCGCAGCTTCTTGGTCGTGCTCATCGCATCGCTCCCCGGTTGAAGAACAACGGTTGGTACGGCCGAAGCACGAGATCGCGGTTCACGATGATGCGAACCGGCAGGCCCGGCCGCTCGGTCAACGTCGGCTGGATGTTCATGTTGCGCCGGGTCATCTCCTGGCCTACCTGGTTCACGCTGTCCTGCAAACTGCCCTGTCCGGCGATGATGACGCGGTTGCCGTCCTGCCGGTTCTGCGGCGCGGCCAGCTCGGCGCCCACGCCCAGCAGCGTGGTCAGAGCCGCGCCGGCAAAAACGCGATCCCAATGCCAATCGACCCCATCCTCCAGGCCGGCATAGCCGGCCGGGTCGGTACCCGCCAGGTTGTCGAGCGTCAGCGAAGACGTGTCCGGCAGGATGATGCGGTTCCACACCACCTGCACGCGGCTCTGCCCGTAGCTCACCTGGCTGTTGTACTTGCCCATGAGGCGCGAACCCTGCGGGATCAGCAGGAACTTACCCGTGGCCGAGTCGTAGACAGGCTCCGTCACCGTGCCGATCACGTCGCCCGGCAGGTCGGACTTGATACCCGTCACCAGCGCGCCAGCGATCACCGTTCCGGCCATGACCTGGTACGGCGAAGCCGGCAGGGTCAGTTGGCCGGAATTGCGGGTTTCCGTAGAAGCGCCTTTCAGGAAAGCCTCTTTCTGGTCTTGTCGGTTCTGCACGGCGGTCGGGTCGGACGCGGATTGTTGAGTTTGTGCCGCCGTCGAGGCCGGCCCGGCGGCGAGCGGATCAAAGCCCGCCAAGGCCGATGCCGGGCCCGCCGCAGCGGCTTGCGCAGTCGCCGGTGCAGCGGTCTTGCCTGGATTGCCCGAGCGGAAGAACACCGTCGAGGCCGCAGCGGCATCGGCTTCCTTGCGCCGAGCATCCTCCGGGTCGTGGCCTGGCGGCGCATAGGCCGGTGTCACCGGCTGCTGTGACTTCACGATGGCCGGGCCGAGGTCGCCCGGCAGCGGTGGCCCCAGCTCCGGCACCTTCGCCGGCAGCTTGGAATAGTCGGAAGGCAGGCCGTCCAGCCCTTCGGACTTCGAGACGCGATCCACGTTGTACAGCTCGGTTTGCTCGCCCGCGCCGCGCCGATGCGGCTGCAACGACCAGATCGTGGCCCCAAGCACGGCGACCGACAGGCCGCCGGTGAGGATGGCTAGCGTGCGCCGATTCAACCGAGTCACCGGACGCGGCTGCGCGCGCAGCGCCATTGCCTCGGGCGCCACCTTGCCGGTCTGCGGCGCGGCATGGTCGGGAATGTCGTCCTGGCTCATGGTCAGTTCCTCCGCGTGCCATCCGTGCGCTCGATCCGCACCACGTCGCCCTTGTCCCCGCCCAGGCGCAGTTCGGCCGCGCCAAACAGCCGATCCACGATGTAGTACGGTGAGCGGAATCGGTAGTTGACGAGCTGGCCGTCGCCCTGCGCGCCGATCACGAACAGCGGCGGCAGCTCGCCTTGGGCAATGCCCGGCGGAAACTGGATGTAGACCTTCTCACCGTCATCGAAGGCACGCAGGGGCTTCCACGGCGGATTGCTGCCGCTGACCGCGTAGCGGAAACGGATCTTCTCCAGCGACAGGCCCGCATCGACCGGCGCAGCGGCGCTGGCCGCCTGCGCCTGGCGCTGCAGGGCCAGCATCTTGTCCTTGGGGTACTCCCAGGACACCGACGCCATCCACGTCTTCTCGGTCGAGGTCAGCTCCAGCAGGTAGGTGCGTCGGCTTGTGGTGATGACGAGATTCGTCTTCAGGCCCGAGCGGATCGGCTTGACCATCACGTTGACGCGCAACGCCTCACCGCTGCCGCTCGATGTGTCGCCCACGATCCAGCGCACCGTGTCGCCAGCGGCGACCGTCACCAGTTCCTCGCCGGGCTGGAGCGCGATCACCGTCACACGGCCCACGGCCGCATAGACCTGGTACAGCGCGCCATCAGTGAAGGGCCACACCTGAATCGCATTGACGTAGCCCTCGCGCGTGGGCGCGATGCGCGCCTCGGCATTGGCGCGGGCCACGCGCACGGTTTCATCGGCGGGTTCCACCGCAGACTTGGCATCCGGTACGGGCTTCATCTGCGCCGGCATCGGCAACACCTCGGGCACGGTCACGACCTCCACCGGCTTCGGCGCCTCGGGCAGCGGCTGGGCTTGCACCGGCTCGTCGAGCGAGATGACCGGCGGCGGCTTGCCCTGCGTGGCGCAGCCCGAGAACAAGACGCTGGATGCCAGCAAGATCAGCGGCAAGGCGGATTTACGGAAAATCGCATTCATGGTTTTGCTCCTTCGTTTCCTTCCAGTTCGCGGCTCCACGACAGTCCGTTGACGTAGATGCCTAAGGGGTTCTTACGCAGGCGCTGCTCGGTGCGCGGGGTCTGCTGCACGATGGAAATCACCGCGTTCCAGCGCTCGGTGCGATCCAGGGCGCCGTTGACGTAGCGCGTCTCCGTCCAGCGCACGTTGAAAGACGTGTCGCTGGCGCGGGTCACGCTGGTGATCTGCACCGTCACCGACTCCTTGCCGATGCGCGCGAACGGATCGTTCACGCGGGCGTAGTCGTTTAGCACCACGGCGCCCTTGTCGGTGGTGTAGTTGTAGGCATCGAGCCAGTTCTGCCGAACCACGATGGGGTCGATGGACAGCGAGCGCACCAGGCCGATGAAGCGGCCCAGGTGGTAGGCCACCTGCGCATCGCTGGGCCGGTACGGCGTGGCGGCTTCGCCCACGGTACGCACCTGCCCAGCCTGATCGACCTCGATCACATAGGGCGTCACGATGGACTGCGCCGAGCGCCAGACCAGGCCACCGGCCATCAGCAATGCGAGAGCGAGGCAGCCGAAGGCCATCAGGCGCCAGTTCTTCGCCTGCACGCGCGGCGAGCCGATGCGCTCGTCCCAGACCTGGCCTGCGGCTTGGTACGGCGTGGCGGGCTGCGACGTGTCGGCGTAGCGCACCTGGGGTCTTTTGAATCGCATGGTCTATCTCCTTATGAGTCGGAATCGCGCAGGCTGGGGCCTTGGCTGGAGCTGCCGCCATCGCCACCGCGCAGCGTGTGGGCGGCAGTCGTCGCGGCATGGGTCAGTTGCTGCCTGCGATGCAGGCGCTTGGCCCAGGCGGGCTGTTCGGCAGCGGTAGGCGCTGCCGAATCGGCTGCGCTCTGCGGGCCACTGGATGCAGGGGCGTCATCCGGCCGGAAGGCAGCGGCGACACGCTCCTTCATCGAGCGCGCGCCATCGGCCACCTTCTGCCCGGCGGCCTGCGCGCCGGTCTTGGCGACATTGCCCACGCCGGCGGCTGCGCCTTTGAAGCCACCGCCAGCGGACGCGGAGCCGGCCTGAAACGCCGACTTCGCGCTGCTGGCGGCCCCGACGGCGGCACGTGCACCGCTGCCGGCCAGCTTGGCCGCAGCCGGAGCCATGCGCGCGCCGGCTGCGACAGCACCGCCGACGCCCGTGGCCGCTGCACCCACGGCAACCGCAGCGCCGGCCGCGCCCAGCGCGGCACCGGCCATCGCGCCCGCGCCGAGCTGCGGGCCACCCGACACCAGCCCGGCCGCAATGCCTGGCCCGAAGATGCCCAGCGCCAGCAGGGTCAGCGAGGCCAGCATGACAACGACCGAATGGTCGATGGATGGCTCGGCCGGCTGCACCTGGAACTCGGCGAACAGGCCCGAGCCAATGCCCACGATGACGGCCAGCACCAGCACCTTGATGCCCGAGGACACCACGTTGCCCAGCACCTTTTCTGCCAGGAACGCGGTCTTGTTCCACAGCGCGAACGGCACCAGCACGAAGCCCGCGAGCGTGGTCAGCTTGAACTCGATCAGCGTGATGAAAAGCTGGATCGCCAGCACGAAGAAGCACAGCAGGACGATCAGCCAGGCGAGGAACATCACGACGATGGGCGTGATGTTCACGAACACCTCAGGAAATCCCGCCATGTCGCCGATCTGCTTGAGGATCGGCGCCCCGGCGTCGATGCCGACCTTGGCCAGCCTGCCCGGTTGCAGGAAGTTCTCCATGCTCAGGGTCGAGCCGCTGGCGGTCAGGCCCAGGCCCGCGAACGAACGGAACACGATGCCGGCCAGCCAGTTGAAGTTGCCGATGATGTAGGCGAAGGCGCCGACGTACAGCACCTTGCGGATCAGCTTGGCGATCACGTCCTCGCCCTGGCCGGTGGCATGTCCCATCGCCCAGAAGAGCCCGGCGATGGTCATGTCGATGACGATCAGCGTGGCAGTGAGAAAGGCCACCTCGCCATGCAGCAGGCCAAAGCCCGAGTCGATGTAGCGCGAGAACGTATCGAGAAAACGGTCGATGATGGTCACGTCGTTCATGGCGAGTCCTCCTGCCCTGGCCCGTTGCCATCGGCGGGCTCATCGAAGCTGGGCGGAATCGGCGGCAGGTCGGCGGGCGTCTGGTACTCGCCGGGGCCGGCCTTGCCGGAGAGAAAGCGGCGCAGGTCGGCTTGCGCCACCTGCGCGCAGAACGCGCCGCCGTGCTCGCCCGCACGGCATTGCGCGCGCAGCGTGTGCAGCCGGGACGGGTCAGCGGCCAGTGCATCCACCGCGGGCGGCCGGTCGCAGCCGGCCAACAGGGACGTGAGAGCGAACAGGACGGGCGCGTTCTTCATGGCCGTCCCCGTCAGCGGTTGTAGAAATGGACGGGCTGCGGCGTGTACGGCGTGCCTTCGCCCAGGAAGCGGCGCGTCACCTCGCGCCCGCGCTCCGTGGCCGCGGCCTGCCTCGCCAGCTCCAGCGAGGCGGCCCGGTCTTGCGTGATCTGGAGCCGCTGCGTCTGGATCGACTGCTTGGCCTGCAGGGCGAGCAACTGGTTCATGGCCTGCATCGCCTGCAACGCGCCCTCCGCCGACTGGCTCTTGCCCACGAGGTCGGCCAGCACGCTTTCGTCGTCGCTCAGGTTCTGCGACGCTTGGGCCTGCATCTGCATGGTGGTCTGCAGGCCGTTGAGCGTGTTCTTCCAGCGCTCCTGCGCATCGAGGTACATCTGATTGCCGCTCACCGTGGCGGCGTACTTCTCGGGGTACAGGCGCGAAAACTCGCGGTCGATGTTCGTCACGTCGTAGGCCAGGCCTTTGGCCTGCGCGATGAGGCGCTGGGTGGTCGCCAGGTTCGCGCGCAACTGGCCCACCACGCTGGACGGCAGGCTGGCCAAGTTGCGCGCCTGGTTGATGAGCATCTGCGCTTCGTTCTGGAGCTGGCGGATCTGGTTGTTGATCTGCTCCAGCGTGCGAACGGCGGTGAGCGTGTTCTGCACCAGATTGGTCGGGTCGAGCACGATGTCGCCGACGCCGAACAGCGCGTGCGCGGGCTGCGCGATGCCGAAGGCGAGCACGCAGGCGGCGGTCAACGCGGCGAGCTTGGGAGCATGGGTTTTCATGGGTGGTTCTCCTGCGGATGGGTGGGAACAAAGGCGGCGCCCGGCGGCGTGCCGGGGAAGTCACGCAGCAGCTCGGCCGCCCAATCGAGGCTGCGGTGGCGCAGCCATGCGGCTGCGAACGTGGAAGAAGCGGTGGAAGCCACGGTGAGCACCGCGTCGATGTCGCGCTGGTCTTGCGGCGTGGAAGCGCCCGCGAAGGCCAGCACCGCCGGCCCCAGGTCAAGGTCGAACAGGCGATTGCCGAGACGGGATTGGTAGTAGTAGTCGCGCTTGGGCTGCGCGGTGGCGACGATCTCGATCTGCCGGCTGTTGAGGCCGAAGCCTTCGTAGATCGTGCGAATCTGCGGTTCTGTCGCCTGCGGATTGGCCAGGAAGATGCGGCTGGCGCAGCTCTCAATGATGGCCGGCGCGATGCTCGAATCCTTGATGTCCGCGAGCGACTGCGTGGAGAAGATGACGCTGACGTTCTTCTTGCGCAGCGTCTTGAGCCACTGGCGAATGCGCGCGGCAAACGCGGGCTCGTCGAGGAACAGCCACGCCTCATCGAGGATCAGCAGCGTCGGCGCCCCGTCGAAGCGCTCATCGAAGCGGGCGAACAGATAGCGCAGCACCGCCTGCACCGCAGCCTTGCTGTGCATTAGCTCTTCCATCTCGAAGCCTTGCACGTCGGCCATGCCCAGTCGGTCGCGGTCGGCGTCCAGCAGCTTGCCGTGGGCACCGCCCAGCACATAGGGCGCGAGCGCCTGGCGCAGCGCGTTCGATTGCAGCAGCACCGACAGGCCGGTCATGGTGCGCTGTTCCACCGGCGCACCGGCAAGGCTGCCAAGTGCCGACCAGACCGCCGCCTTTTCTTCGGGGCCGACGGCGACACCTTCGTGCAGCAAGCGGCCCTCGATCCATTCGGCGGCCCAGGTTCGGTAGCCATCGCGGTCGATGCGCGCCAAGGGCTGGAAAGCGATCTCGCCATCCAGCCCGAGGTCGTAGTGCTCGCCGCCGAGGCCCAGGATCGTGGCGCGCATCGAGCGCCCCATGTCGAACGCGAAGATGCGCGAGCCGCGATAGCGGCGGAACTGCATCGCCAGGGTGGCGAGCAAGACCGACTTGCCCATGCCGGTCGGGCCGGCCACCAGCGTGTGGCCCACGTCGCCGATGTGCGTCACCAGCCGGAACGGTGTCGCGCCTTCGGTGCGCGTGACGATCAACGGCGGGCCGTCGAGGTGTTCGTTCTTCTCCGGCCCGGCCCACACGGCGGACACCGGCATCAGGTGCGCCAAATTCAGCGTCGAGACGATGGGCTGGCGCACGTTCGCGTAGGCATGCCCCGGAATCGAGGACAGCCACGCATCCACGGCGTTGAGCGTTTCGGGGATGGTGACGAAGCCGCGCCCCTGGATGACGCGCTCCACCATGCGCAGCTTTTCATCTGCCACGGCGGGATCGGCATCGAGCACCGTTACCGTGGCGGTGAGGTAGCCGAAGGCCACTTGATCGCTGCCCAGCTCCTGCAAGGCGGCGTTCGCGTCGGCGGCCTTGTTGCTGGCATCCGTGTCCACCAGCGGGCTTTCCTGCTGGAAGATCGTTTCGCGCAGCAGCGCGATGACGTTCTTGCGCTTGGCGAACCACTGGCGGCGCAGGCGGGCGAGTTCTTTTTCCGCCTCGGATTTGTCGAGGCAGAGAAAGCGCGTGCTCCAGCGGTACGCAAACCCCAGGCGGTTGAGGTCGTCCAGAATCCCCGGCCAGGTCGAGGTCGGGAAGCCCCGCACTGTCGCAATACGCAGGTGCTGGTCGCCCAGCATCGGCGCGAGGCCGCCGACCAGCGGGGCATCGGCCAGCAGCGCATCGAGGTGAAACGGCACTTCAGGTACGCCCACACGGTAGCGCCGCGTCGAGATAGCCGCGTGCAGGTAGGTCAGCGTCTGGCTGTCGTCCAGCCAGGCAATCTCCGGCATCACGCCATCAAGCAGGTCAAAGACGCGATCTGTTTCCGCGATGAAGGCGGTCAGTCGCTCGCGCCAGTCCACGCCTTCGGTGGGACGGTTCTCGTACAACATGCCCGCCGCGCGGGCGCGGGATTCCTCGGGCGGCAGGTACACCAGCGTCAGGTGGTAGCCGCTCTCGAAATGGTTGCCCGATTCCTCGAACGCTGCCCGGCGTTCCTCGTCCACTAGCCAAGACAACGGTTCGGGAAAGTCGGAATGTGGGTAGTCGGCCGCAGCGCGGCGCTCGGCCTCGATGAACAGCGCCCAGCCCGAGCCCATCCGGCGCAGCGCGTTGTTCAAGCGGGCCGACGTGGCGATCAGCTCGCCTTGCGTGGCGCTGTCGAGGTCAGGCCCGCGAAACCGCGCCGTGCGCTGGAAACTGCCGTCCTTGTTCAAGACGACGCCCGGCGCGATCAGCCCGGCCCAGGGCAGCCAGTCGGCCAGCAGCGCGGGCCGCTGGCGGTATTCGGCAAGGTTCAGCATGGCGGCGTCCCCTCACACGTCCAGCAGCGGGCGGTGCTTGATGTGCCGGGCAAACACGGCCATGAACTGCGGATCGACACGCGCACCCCAGACCGCCAGCGCGTGGCCGACGATCCAGAGCACCACGCCCGGAATCCACAGTTGCAGGCCCAGCCCGACGGCGGCGGCCAGCGTGCCGTTGGCAATCGCCACGGTGCGCGGTGCACCGCCCATCAAGATCGGCTCGGTCAGCGAGCGATGCAGCGGCACCTCGAACCCGGCCGCGAAGGTGTCAGACCCGCTCATACGACAGCTCCGCCGGAGAAGCTGAAGAAGGACAGGAAGAAGCTCGAAGCCGCGAAGGCGATGCTCAAGCCGAACACGATCTGGATCAGCTTGCGAAAACCGCCCGACGTGTCGCCAAAGGCGAGCGCCAGGCCCGTCGCGATGATGATGATGACCGCGACGATGCGCGCCACCGGCCCTTGAATCGACTCCAAAATCGACTGCAACGGGCCTTCCCAGGGCATCGAGGAGCCGGCGGCCTGCGCGGTGCCGGCCAGAAACAGCAGCAGCGCGGACAGCAGCAGCCCTTGCGCCGCAGGGCGACCCAGGCTGTGCAGCCGCGACCGTGTGGGCAGGCGCAAAGCCGGATTTGCAGAAAAACGGAAAGCAGGAACGATCATCTGCGTCATGGCAGTTCTCCAGGTTGGTCAGGGGACGGGGAAATCGCCGCAGCGGGTGCGGCATCGGGAAGTGGCAGCAGCTCGGGGAACGGCGTCTCCAGTGCGTCCGCCAGTTGGTAGCCCACGCCGTCGAAGCCGACGACGCGGGCGATGCTCTCGATGCGGCGCTTGCGCCCACGCCCAGCGATGTGGATCACCACGTTGACCGCCTCGGCGATCAGCGCACGCGGCGGGTTCACCGCCACTTCGAGAATCAGTTGCTCCAGGCGCAGCAGCGCGCCCAGTGCGGAGCCGGCGTGGATCGTGGCGATGCCGCCGGGGTGGCCCGTGCCCCATACCTTGATGAGATCCAGCGCCTCGGCGCCGCGCACCTCGCCAACGACCACGCGATCCGGGCGCAGGCGCATGGATGAGCGCACCAGCTCGGTCATGGACACCACGCCAGCGCGGGTGCGCAGCGGTACGTGGTCGCGGGCCGCGCATTGCAGTTCCACCGTGTCTTCGAGCACCAGCACGCGGTCGCCCGTGGCGGCTATCTCGGCGAGCAGAGCATTGGCAAGGGTCGTCTTGCCGCTGCTGGTGGCCCCGGCGATCAGGATGTTCTTGCGCTCGCGCACAGCGCGAACCAGAAAGCCCGCCTGTGCGGCCGTCATCATTCCCTCCACGACGTACCGCTCCAGCGGAATGACGCCGATGGCGCGCTTGCGCAGCGCGAAGGCCGGCCCCGGTGCAGCGGGCGGCAAGATGCCCTCGAAGCGTTCGCCGGTTTCGGGCAACTCGGCCGATAGCAGCGGCTGGCCGCGATGCACTTCCGCACCGACATGGGCCGCGACGAGGCGGATGATTCGCTCGCCATCGGCTTCGGGCATCTCCACGCCCATCGGGGCGCGACCCGAGGACAGGCGATCCACCCAGAGGGTGCGATCCGGGTTGAGCATGATTTCCACCACGTCCGGGTCTTCGAGCGCGGCGGCGATCAGCGGCCCCATTGCCGTGCGCAGCATCTGGATACGTCGGTCAAGCGCCGCAGTGGTCATGGATTGGGGAGTGGTGCTCATGACGCACGCTCCTGGGCCTGGGCGGCTGCCGCCGTGCCCCCCATTCGCATCGGGTCGGGATGCAGTTCCTCCACCACGTCACGCACGAGGCTGCGCCCGCGCAGCAGGTGGCGGCCGAGCTGTTCGACGAACTGCTCGAAGCGCGCCTTGCCCTGGGCGCGGGCCGCGTCTTGGTGGGCCTCGGGAACCGGCGTGCTGACCGTGAGGTAGTAGCGGATGAACAGCGCCAGCGTCTCGATGGCGATGTTCTGGTCACGCTCCATGCGCTCGGCTTGGCGCGACAGCCGATCCAGCCGCTTGGCGATGGCCGCTTCGCGCTGGTCGGCCGCGTCCGGCGACAGCCAAGACGCTAAGGCGGCAGCGACGATGCTGGACTTGGACACGCCTTTCTTGGCGGCCAGTTCATCGAGCCGCTGGGCGTGCTCGGGCTGGATAAAGAGGTTCAGGCGGTAGTGGCTCATAGCTCGATTCCGTCGTTGGGGTCGAGGGATGCCAGCCGGGCCGTGCGCTGCATGGCCGGATCAAGCTGGCGCGGAAGGGGAAGCGGCAGGTCGTCGTCGTCATCGAGCAGGCCGAGGTCGGCCGCGGGCGCGGCGCTCTCGGGGTCGTAGGCGACGGCCTCAGTTAGCTCTGGCTGGCGGCGCGGGCAGCCGTCGTCGGCCGTGCCCAGGTGTTCCAGGCCATCGGCGGATGACGTAGCCGGTGCGGCAGGCGTCGGCGGAATCGCCAGTCCGCTCCAGTCGTCGGGGCGTACCGGAGGAACATCGGCATAGCGCCCGGCAGCGAGCACAGGCGGTGACAGCACGCGCCGCTTGAAATTGCTGTCTGCGTAGTAGCGCAGCTTCTTGGCCTTGATCGGCGCGACGCTGGAGACCATCACCACGGCCTCGTCGGGCGGAAGCTGCATGACTTCGCCCGGCGTCAGCAGCGGGCGGGCCGTCTCCTGCCGCGACACCATCAGGTGGCCCAGCCACGGCGCGAGCCGATGACCAGCGTAGTTGCGCTGCGCGCGTAGCTCGGTAGCGGTGCCAAGCGTTTCGGAAATGCGCTTGGCGGTGCGTTCGTCGTTGGTGGCGAACGTCACGCGCACATGGCAGTTGTCCAGAATCGAATGGTTCTGCCCATACGCCTTGTCGATCTGGTTGAGCGACTGCGCGATGAGAAAACTGCGGATGCCGTAGCCCGCCATGAAGGCCAGTGCCGTCTCGAAGAAGTCGAGCCGGCCCAAGGCCGGGAATTCGTCGAGCATCAGCAGCAACTTGTGGCGGCGCTCGATGCCATCGCTGCCGTCGAGTGATTCGGTGAGCCGCCGGCCGATCTGGTTGAGGATCAGGCGGATGAGCGGTTTGGTGCGCGAAATGTCCGAAGGCGGCACCACGAGGTACAGCGATACGGGGTGCTCGACGGAAATGAGATCGGCGATGCGCCAGTCGCAGCGCGAGGTGACTTCGGCCACCGTCGGGTCGCGGTACAGGCCGAGGAACGACATGGCCGTGGACAAGACGCCCGAGCGCTCGTTGTCCGACTTGTTGAGCACTTCGCGCGCCGCAGAGGCAACCACCGGATGCGGGCCATCGCCCAGATGGGGCGTGGTCATCATCCGGTGCAAGGTCAGCTCGAATGGGCTGGCCGGATCGGAGAGGAAGTTGGCGACGCCGCGCAGCGTCTTGTCCTCGCCCGCGTAGAGCACATGCAAGATGGCCCCGACCAGCAGCGCGTGCGAAGTCTTCTCCCAATGGTTGCGCCGCTCCAGCGCGCCTTCGGGATCGACCAGAATGTCCGCGATGTTCTGCACGTCGCGCACTTCATGCGCGCCGCGTCGCACCTCCAGCAGCGGGTTGTAGGCCGCCGACTTCGCATCCGTGGGGTTGAACAACAGGCAATGCGAGAAGCGCGAGCGCCAGCCGGCGGTGATCTGCCAGTTCTCGCCCTTGATGTCGTGGATGACGGCGGACGCGGGCCAGGAAAGCAGTGTCGGCACCACCAGGCCAACGCCTTTGCCGCTGCGCGTGGGCGCAAAGGTCAAGACGTGTTCTGGGCCTTCATGGCGCAGGTACTGCCGGTTATGCTGGCCGAGGAACACGCCGGCTGGCTGCGTTAGACCCGCCTTGCGAATGTCCTCCGCGTTCGCCCAGCGGGCCGAGCCGTAGGTGGTGACGAGGCGTGATTGGCGCGAGCGCCAGATCGACATGCCGATGGCAACCAGCACGGCGACAAGGCCGCTGCCGCCGGCAATCGCGCCGCCAATGTCGAAGACACGCGGTGCGTAGGCGTCGAAGAAGAACCACCACTCGAACAGCCGCCACGGGTGATAGACCGGCGTGCCCAGGAAGTCGAACCAGGGCGAGCCAAGGCGTACTTGATAGCCAAGGGCTGCTGCCGTCCATTGTGTGGCTGCCCACACGCCGGCGATCACGATGCCGAATACGACGGCAATCTGACCGAACAGCACGTTCGTCCCTTGCATGACCTTGTCTCCAATCACGGCACACGGAGGTGCCGCAGCACTGAGGATCAAGGCGCGTGCGCAGGTCGGTCAAAGGCCGTTCTGGCGGCAATTCAGGCTGAAAAGGCCAGATTTCTTGCAAGGGCGAAGACAATAAAAACGCCGCGAACGCGAGCGCGTTGCGGCGTGATGAGGTAACGGCGCGAATTCTGTCGCGGCGTAGCGACTGCGAGGGGCGCTACTTGGATTTCTGCTCGGGTCGATCACCGAAGAAGCGCCGATTGGCGGCTTCGGCCGCGCGCACGCAGAGTTCGTCGCCGACCTTCGCGCGATCCTCCTTGCATTGGCGCTGGAGTTCCTTGATGCGCTCAGGATGGGCCACAAGGTAGTCCACAGTTTCCGAAGGTTGGGATTGACCGCATGCCGCCAATGCGGCGGCGATCATCAGCAGCGGTAGCAATTTGTTCATGGCTCCAGTCCTTTCATCGCAGTTCTGGAAATCTTAGGCAGTGCCAATGTCATCTGTTGAATCGAGGCAAGCAACTCGTTCAATGAAGCGAGTCAACATCTCGCATGGCTCCATGTCGCGGCGAAGTAGATAGGTTGTCAACATCGGTGGTTGTCCCGCTAACGGCCGACCTATGACGCCAGGCTCGCGGCTGCCTGTGATGTGCGCCGTGCCGGCCAACCCCAATGCAATTCCAGCAGAAACGAGTGTCATCATCAGATCGAAGCTGGCGACGTGCTGGACGATCAACGGCTCTTGTTCATGTTTGCGCAGGATACGTTCGACCTGCCGTGCATGGCCCTCGCATACGGCTGGATCGCCCAGAACCAGCGGATGGCGCAATACTTCCTCCAACGGAACGCGCTTATAGGCCAGCACCGGATGGCGTGCCGGCACCGCCAGCATCAATTCATCTTCCCAGGCGGGAGCAACCAAGATGCCATCACCCACGTCATCTGCCATCGAAAATCCAGCATCGTATAGGTCATCGTGAAGACCCTTGATCTGCTGGGCTAGTGGCACTTCAAACAGCCGTATCTCTACTTCGGGATCTTCTTCACGGCATCGTGCCAGCAAGGCCGGCAAGCGCGAAGGCGTCACACCATCGGACAAGGCGATGCGCAACTGACCGTGAAAGCCGTTGGCAGCGGATTTGACGCTATCGCGCGCTTGCTCCAATGCAGCGAAGATGCGCGGCACGTGCTCCAAGAGTAGTCGGCCAGCGCGGGTCAATTGCGTGCTGCGGGTGGTGCGAACGAAAAGGCGTGCGCTAAGTTCTTCCTCTAGTTCCTTGATGGTACGGGATAGCGGCGACTGGTCAATGTGCAGTCGTTCGGCGGCACGAGCGAAGTGGAGTTCCTCCGCAACCGCAAGAAAGCATCGTAGATGACGTAGCTCCATGTTCGTGGATCGAGCTACAGCAGCGACTTGCGCTCGTTGCGAACCCGAATGGCTTCCATTAGTCCCGCGAGCCAGCAGGCGGGACACCCGCGCATAAGATAGATGGCCAAACCAAATAGCCCTGCCGCAGGCCAAAAGTTAGGGGTTAAAACGATGGCGCCCGCAATGGATGTCACGGCCAATGCGCCACGAACCAATTGCGCTTTAACAGAAGTGCTGCAATACATGATGCGCTCCTATCACCTGGGAACGGTGCGACGGGAAGAACTGAGAGATGCTGAGGACGCCCCCCTTGGGCGGCCGCACTACTCCCTCCTGCCAATAAGAGGGGCGCAACCGCCAAAACGGTTCGCCGCATGTGCAAAAAAGCTGGCCCTGCCAAAAGCGGGGACAGATTCCGCAGTGCGGCCTCGCAGATTTTTTTCGCTCGGATGCGAACCATCTTGACGACTCCCCGCCTCTTAGGAAGAGGCCGTCACTCTTGGCGACCGTGTTCGCCCGCGCGAGTCATCGCCTTGGGCGGTTCTCCCCTTATTCAGGATTACGCCCATGAAACTACGTATGACCGCCGCCTTTCTCGCTCTTGCCACGTTCGCCAGCATCGCCAGCGCCGGGGAGATCAAACCGTTCAGCCAAGCCGAGTTCGACCGTCTGACGCAGGCTGGCCAGCCCGTGGTAGTGGACGTCAGCGCGACGTGGTGCCCGACCTGCAAGGCGCAGAAGCCGATCTTGGAAACCCTAATGAAGCAGCCCGCCTACAAGGACGTGACCTTGCTGACCGTGGACTTCGACAGCGAAAAGAGCACCGTCCGGGCCTTCAAGGTCAGCATGCAAAGTACGCTGGTAGGCTTCAAAGGCACCCAGGAAGTGGCCCGCTCCGTGGGCGACACCACCGAGGCCGGCATCGAGGGCCTGATTCAGAAGACCACGCGCTGATGACGCTCGGCCTCGGTTCCTACGGCCTCGGACTGCTCGCGGGGGTGCTTTCCACGCTGTCGCCTTGCGTCCTGCCCATCGTACCGATCCTGATTGGCTCGGCGGTCAACGCCCATCGGCACGCGCCGTTGGCCCTGGCGGGCGGCCTCGCTCTGTCCTATGCCATTGTCGGCACGGCGCTGGCCTGGGCAGGCGCCTCGCTCGGCATCGACACAACGATCTTCCGGGGCGTGGGCGCGGCCGTCCTGGGACTGTTAGGCGTGGTGCTCATGTCCAGCGCCCTCCAGCAGCTGTTTGCGTCGCTGACGGCCGGCATCGGCAATGCCGGGAACGACCTGCTTGCGCGTGTCCAACTGGACGGGCTGACGGGGCAGTTCGTGGTGGGCCTAGTGCTGGGGCTGGTCTGGAGTCCCTGCGTGGGGCCGACGCTTGGCGCGGCCATCGTTCTGGCCAGCCAGGGTACGAACCTGGCGCAAGCAGGCTCAATGATGGCGGTGTTCGGTATCGGCGCGGCATTGCCCCTGGTTGCACTGGCCTATGTGTCGCGCAGCGCGATCGGCCGCACGCGATCCAAGCTCCTGCACGCCGGCAAGGCCGGGAAAGTCCTGTTGGGCGCGATCATGCTTGCCCTGGCCGCCCTGATCCTGACAGGCGCCGACAAGCCGATGGAAGCATGGCTTGTGGAACATTCACCGGCCTGGCTCACACAACTGACGACGAGGTTCTGAGCCATGCCGCGCCCGAATTTCACCTTCGTTTCGACAGGGTGACGCCGTGGGAAACATCTTGGACAGCATCGCGCGCCGCTGTGGAGAAGGACTGAGCCGCTACCTCAGTCGGCCCCACCATGTGCATAGCGTGGCCCCGCCGACCGATCCAGACCTTCTCATGGCGTGCCTGCAGCCCGGCGACGTGCTGCTGGTCGAAGGTCAGAGCCGGGTCAGCGTGGCCATCAAGTACCTGACCCAATCCACCTGGTCGCACGCGGCACTGTTTGTCGGCACGGCCGGCAGGCCGACCGATGCCGAAGGGCGGCCCCGTTGCTTTCTTGAAGCCGATCTACGCGAAGGCGTGCGTCTGGTCAGCGTGGCCGAGTTCGCCGATCTGCATACCCGAGTGTGCCGGCCCGTGGGCCTGACCGCTGCCGAGATTGACACCCTGGTCGGCACGGCGGTGGCTCGGCTGGGCCATCAGTACGACTTGAAGAACGTGATCGACCTGGCCCGATATCTGTTGCCCACGCCGCCGGTGCCGGTGCGTTGGCGCCGTCGCATGCTCGGCCTGGGCAGCGGCGACCCCACCCGCGCCATCTGCTCGACGCTGATCGCCCAAGCTTTCCAGTCGATTCGCTATCCGATCCTGCCGCTGATCGAGACCGTGCCGTCGCAGGACCCGATGTGCCCCGGCTGTGTGGCCGAGATTCTTCATGTGCGGCACCACAGCCTGTTCGCCCCGCGCGACTTCGACGTCTCGCCCAACTTCGCCATCATCAAACCCAATCTGGAAGCCGGAATATTTCCACTTAGGAGCACTCCATGAACGCCAAGCTGACACTGCCTCTTCTTACCGAAGACACCGCCCCTGAAAGGAGCCGCGAGTTCCTGAGTAACACGCGCAGGAAGCAGGGATTTGTTCCCAACATGTATGGAGAAATGGCCCACGCCCCTGGCGCGCTCTCGACCTACCTCCATGGGTATGACTGGTTCCGCAAGGAATCCGGCTTCACGCCGGCCGAGCAGGAAGTCGTGCTGCTGGTCATCAGTCGGGAAAACGGCTGCCACTACTGCGTGGCCGCTCACAGCATGATCGCCGAGAAGGTATCGAAGGTGCCGCCGCAGGCGCTCCAGGCAATCCGTGAGGGCACGCCGATGGATGACCCGAAGCTGCACGCCCTTACCGCCTTCGTCAAGGACATGGTGCAGACGCGGGGCAATCCGTCGCAGGCGAGTTTGCAGACCTTCACCGACGCGGGCTACAGCGAGCAGCAGGCTCTACAGGTGGTGCTCGCCATCGCCGTCAAGACGATCTCGAACTACACCAATCACCTGTTCGACACACCCGTGGACGCGGCCTTTGCGTCCTACGCTCTGCCGATAGGGACGAAATAAGTACGGCGCCCCACCTTGGAGTCAACCATCACTTGCCCGAGGTGGGCCTTCAAGAAAATGGATGTCGTGGATGGAAGGCATGAGATTGTTTGGTATACGGCGATCGTCGCTGCCGTGGGGATTCTTTGGGGAGTTGCTGACGGCGCTCTACATGGGTGTCATCGCGTGGATCGCGGCGGCCACGCATGTTCACTACATTCTTTTTCCCGAACTAGGCGCCCTGGCCCATGACATCATCAAGCGACCGCACGGCACCTGGGCCAAAGCGCCGGGGATGCTGGTTCTCACACCGCTTCTTACCGGGCTGGTAGGCACGATCTTCGCCCGAAGCATGGGCAGCGGGATCGTGCCGATCCTGCTGGCGACCGCAGCCGCGATGCTCATCATCCGCATATTGAAGTCATCGATTGCCCCGGCCATTTCGGCGGGCGTGCTGCCAATCTCACTCAACATCACAAGCTGGTACTACCCGGCATCGTTGCTGGTCGGCCTGATATTGCTCGCCGCGATCTCCCTTGTCTGGCCTCGCTTCGTCCCGCTACCGCCGGTGCGAACCGCCTCCGATGTGGCCGATGACGTTACCGAGGAAACTCCAAGCACCTACTCGTGGCTCCCGTTCTTTCTGGTGTTTCTGGTAGGCACGGCGATTCTGGCCGAAGCCACGGGTTGGCGGTTGATCCTGTTCCCGCCGCTTATCGTGATCGGCTTTGAAATGTTTGCCCATGCGGACGTTTGCCCTTGGGTCAAGAAGCCGCTGCTGCTGCCGGTCGCGTGTACCCTGAGCGCATTGATCGGGGTTGCACTGGTCACGACGTTCGGGGGCGCCCCGCTGGCGGTGATCTCCAGCGCGGCATGCGGCATCCTAATCTTGCGATTATTCGATCTGCACGTGCCGCCGGCGCTCGCCGTGGGCCTGCTGCCGTTTATCATCCCAGCCGTCGATTACCGATTCGCGGCCTCCGTGGGCATTGGCACCTTAACTCTGACCATGCTGTTCCTCGTATGGGGCAGGCTGAGAAGGATGCGCCTTTCACCGTCCTGAGGGGGCGCAACCTTCTTAGCTTTTGCTATCCAGCGCAGCACGATAGCTGCTTCACGTCCTTGCTGAAGGTCTGCGCGGCGAGCTTCAGGCCCTCGACCATCGTCAGATACGGGAACAACTGGTCGGCCAGTTCCTGCACCGTCATGCGCGCGCGGATCGCCAGCGCCGCTGCCTGGATCAACTCGCCCGCTTCTGGGGCCACCGCCTGCACGCCGATCAAACGGTGGCTGCCTTCCTCGATCACCAGCTTGATGAAGCCGCGCGTATCGAAGTTGGCGAGCGCGCGCGGCACGTTGTCGAGGGTGAGCGTGCGGCTGTCGGTCTCGATGCCGGCGTGGTGCGCCTCCTGCTCGCTCAAGCCCACGGTAGAGACCTGTGGGTCGGTGAACACCACCGCTGGCATGGCGGTCAGGTCCAGCGACGCGTCGCCGCCGGTCATGTTGATCGCGGCGCGGGTACCAGCCGCCGCCGCGACGTAGACGAACTGCGGCTGGTCGGTGCAGTCGCCGCCGGCGTAGATGTCCGGGGCGCTGGTGCGCATGCTGAGGTCGATCTCGATGGCCCCTTGCTTGTTCACCGCCACCCGGGCGGCTTCGAGGTTGAGGCTGCGCGTATTAGGTGTGCGGCCCGTCGCCACCAGCAGCCGGTCGGCACACAGTTCGCCATGGTTGGTGGTCAACACAAACTCGCCGTCCACGTGCGCGACCTGGCTGGCTTGCGTATGTTCCAGCACCTCGATGCCCTCCAAGCGAAACGCCACCGTCACGGCTTCGCCGATGGCCGGGTCTTCGCGAAAGAACAGCGTGCTGCGCGCCAGGATCGTGACCTTGGCCCCAAGCCGGGCGAAGGCTTGCGCCAGCTCAACAGCCACTACCGATGAGCCGATCACGGCTAGGCGTGCGGGAATCGTGTCGCTCACCAGCGCCTCGGTTGAAGTCCAGTAGGGCGTGTCCTTGAGGCCTGGGATCGGCGGCACCGCCGCGCTCGCGCCGGTGGCGATCAGGCAGCGGTCGAACGAAACCACGCGCTCGCCGCCCTCGTTCAGCCGCACGGTGAGGTTGCGGCCGTCCTTGAAACGGGCTTCGCCCGCTAGCCGCATGATGGCTGGGTTGCCGTCCAGGATGCTTTCGTACTTGGCATGGCGCAACTCATCGACGCGCGCCTGCTGCTGGGCCAGCAGCCGTTCGCGCAGGATCAGCGGCGGGTTCGCCTGGATGCCGCCATCGAACGGGCTTTCGCGGCGCAGGTGGGCGATGTGGGCGGCGCGGATCATGATCTTCGAGGGCACGCAGCCGACATTGACGCAGGTGCCGCCGATGGTGCCGCGCTCGATTAGCGTCACCCGTGCGCCGCGTTCGACGGCCTTCAGCGCCGCCGCCATCGCGGCCCCACCGCTGCCGATGACGACAATATGCAGGCCGCCGTCGTGGCTGGCCTTGTCGCCGCCGTCGACCCAATCGCGCATGCGGTCGAGCAGTCCGCCTTTGGGAAGCGCGTTCGACGCATCGGCCAGCGCCGCGCGGTAGCCGAGTCCGGCGACAGCCGCGATCAGGGCATCGGGTGAAGTGCCGGCCGCGATGGCGAGCTGGGCGCTGCCCTTGGTGTAGGACACTTCGGCCGATTGCACGCCAGGCACGTTTTCCAGTGCTTCCTTGACGTGGACCGCGCAGGAGTCGCAGGTCATGCCGGTGATCTTCAACTGTGTCATGAAGTCATTCCTTTCAATTCGTTGTGGCGCAAGCCAGTCAGCCGTGTTTCGCGGGCAGTTCGCAGCCGTCAGGACCGCAGCGGCGGTTGGCCTGAGATACCAAATCCCAGACCGAAACGACGGCCATCAAGGCGATCCCCGTATAGACCAGGGGCCGCATCCAAGCGGTGCCAAGCAGCCAGACCGCGCCCACGATAACGATGGCGGGACCGACCATACCCAGCAGACTCCGGTGCCATTGCCGGTGGCGTAGCCAACCGAGCGCGTTGGCCGCAAGCGCCAATGCAGCAAACAATGGCAACAGCCTGGAAATGAACAAGCCTTCGTATTGCTGGAGAAAACCCAGCCCGATGGCCGCGCCTAGGCTGGCGAGTGCGGGAAAGCACATTGCGCAGCCCATCGCGGAGACGAGGGTGCCCAATGCCCCGGCTTTGTCGGCGATACGCGCAATCGGTTTCATGGCATCGCTCCCGGTTTAGCGCTTGACGCTGGACGGATAGCCCGCGTCTTCGGTGGCTTTGGTCAGCTTCTGGACGCTGGCCTTGGCATCATCAAAGGTGACGACCGCTTCGCGCTTCTCGAAGGTCACATCGACTTGGCTGACGCCCTCGACCTTGGAGAGCGCCTTCTTGACGGTGATCGGGCAAGCGGCGCAGGTCATGCCGGGCACGGCCAGCGTGACGGTCTGGGTAGCGGCCCACACTGGAACGGTGACGGCAACGAGCGCAAGGGAGGCAAGCAGTTTTTTCATGGTGAACTCCCGATCAATAGAAGAAAGGCAACACGTAGGGAAATCCGAGCGCGACCAGAACGAGCGCTGCCACGATCCAGAAAATCAGCTTGTAGGTGGTGCGAACCTGCGGGATCGCACACACCTCGCCCGGCTTGCAGGCAGTTGCCGGCCGGTAGATGTGTCGCCAGGCGAAGAACAACGCCACCAGCGCCGCGCCGATGAAGATCGGGCGATACGGTTCCAGTGCGGTCAAGTTGCCGATCCAGGCACCGCTGAAGCCCAGAGCGACCAGAACCAGTGGCCCCAGGCAGCAGGTCGAAGCGAGGATGGCGGCCAGCCCGCCGGCGGCGAGGGCGCCGCGCCCGTCTTGCGATTCCGACATCAGGTTCTCCTTTCGAGGATTTGCTCGTTGGAGTAACGTTACTTCCGTAGTCAACTACGGAGTCAAGCGGAATGGAAAACACCTTGGAAAGCCTGACCATCGGCGCCTTCGCCAAGGCAGCCGGGGTCAACGTGGAGACGATCCGCTTCTATCAGCACAAAGGGCTGCTGCCGACGCCGAACCGGCCCTACGGCAGCATTCGACGCTACTGCAGCGCCGACGTGGCGCGGGTGAAGTTCGTGAAGGCGGCGCAGCGGCTGGGATTCAGCCTCGATGAAATCGGGGAGTTGCTGAAGCTGGAGGACGGCACCCATTGCAGTGAAGCAGCCGACCTTGCCGCACTGCGGCTGGCCGATGTTCGCACCCGCCTGAACGACCTTATGCGGATGGAACAGGCGCTGTCAAAATTGGTGAACGAATGCTGTGCGCATGAGGGCCATGTGTCCTGCCCGTTGATTGACGCGCTGCATGGCGGTTGAACTGGCATATGGACGGCTGCTGACACTACGGCGTGATCGCAGCGTTCGTCAGTACCGCCCTCGATTGCCGATTCGCAGGCTCTGTGGACATTGGCGCCTTGTCTCTGAACATGCTGCCCCCAGTATGGCGCAGGCGGAGCAAAACAGGCGCTTCACTGCCCTGACGGTGAGGCCAAGACGGACGAGCGCGCTCACTTCCGAATCGCCTCCTGCGTCATGCCGCCCAGCGCCTTGGAGATGTTTTCCACGACGGGGCCGCAGTTGTCGGCGCCATGGCGCGATGCGAGATACTTCGGATCGTTGTAGCCAAGCCACACTTGCCCAGTCGCGTCCTGCCAGGCCAAGGCCTTGAGCGGAAGGTCGATACCGGCAGTCTGCGCGCATTCCATCAAGGGGGTGCCGCCCTGGGGATTGCCGAACACCAGAAGCTCGGTCGACCGCAAGTCCTTGCCGACCTTCTTCGCGCCCTGCGCGTGATCGAGGCGCAGGAAGATATAGATGCCCCGAGACTTGGCGGCCGTCTCGAAACGGTCAATCGTTTCCTTGACACTGTACGGGCTTTGTACCGCAATCAGCCCATCGGCAGCTCCGGCCCCCGAAGCAAAGAAACCTGCCATCACGAGGGATATGGCGCGCAATGCAAGCATGCTGACCTCCTTGTCAGGCCGAAGCCTCGCAATGCTCCAAGAAGCCGCGAATCCCATGGTCGAGTGAAAGCCGGCCCGGCCCGATAGCGATCAGGGCAATCGCCATCGTCGCCCAGGGCAAATGAAAGTTCGCCCACCCGTCCGGCACGATGAGCTGGATCACCGCCGTCATGCCGAGCAAGCCCAGGGCACTCATGCGCGTGCCAAGTCCGAGAATCAGCAGGATCGGAAAGATGATCTCGGCCGATCCACTGGCGAAGGCGAGTACGTCCGGCGCAGGCAGGTCATAGACCTTCCCCAGGATGTGCAGCTTGAATTCATCTTCAAACAGAAAACTCGCCGCTGGCGACAGCGACAGGAGACCGTCCCATTTGGTGAGGCCCGACTTGAAGAAGGGCAAGGCCAGCGCCACCCGAAGGAACAGCGGCGCGGCCATGCCGGCGATCTTTGCCAGCCAGTGCAATGCACAGTTCGCCGCGCCAAGTATTCCGGGCCAACCTTTCGGCACTTGGAAGTTACTCATGATCGTTCTCCCCGGCTTCCAACGCGAAGCCGACAAAGGCGCCCATCTGGATCAATTCCCGCAAGTTCTCCGACAGGTCAAAATCGCCGTCGGTGGCGAGGGCCGTTTCCATGGCCTGCGATAGCGTCAGGCCCTGGCCGAGCGCGGCTACGAAGTCATGGCTCGCGGGAAGTATCTTGCGCACGTCCACCTCGGCGTCGGGGCGTAGCACCATCGTGTCCTGCGCTTCGGAGAGGTCAACGGGTGCTGGCGTGCCATCCGAGGTGTTCATCCTCCAGATGGTGAAGGCTGGGAATGGCGAACGCACCAGGCGCACGGAAGGGTGGAGCCGAAACCGCAGCATGGAAGCTTGGTCAGGCGGTACTCCTGCAAGCACGCTGGGCGCCAAGGGTTCTGCCTCGTGCGCGTGGTACGCCTCGGTCGCGGCGCGCTCGATGCGGGCCACGTCGGCGAGATAGGGTAAGGGTTCCGCGGGTGGAAAGGACGCGATGAAGTCCGGGAACTCGGCGCCGTAGTGCAGCAGCACCGGCGAGCTGGGCGGCGTGGCGGCCGCGAAGACGCGGGCCATCGCCGCGAAGAATTCGTCGCCCACCAGCTTGACGACGCAGGGAAAGCCCGCGCGCAGCGCGTCCGTCAGGCCAACGAACACATTGTTCCGATAGACGGCAAAGCGCCGTGCGCTCGGCTCGCCGTCGGGGCCGACCAGCCCCTCGGGCACCGCGCGTTCCGGGTCGAGCAGCGCCGAGGCGAATTCCTCCAGGCGTTCAGCCAAGCGTGCCATGGCGTCGCTCCTGTACGTTGGACATGCCCATCAGCACATCGGCCATCACGGCCTCTGTTTGCAGCTCGGGCCATGCGGGAATGTTGGAATCCCACTCGATCAGCGTAGGGACTGGCCCGATGCATTGGATGACCTGCCTAAAGAGGTTCCACACCCGCTCATCCACTCTTTGGTCGTGTGAGTCGATCAGCAAAGGGCGTCCCTTCTCGTCCGTCTGAAGGGAGTGGCCGGCCAAGTGGATTTGCTGCACATGGTCGAGGGGGAAATCGTTGATGTAGGCGCGCGCGTCCCATTGCTGATTCGTGCTCGCCACGTGGACGTTGTTCACGTCCAGCAGCAGACCGCACCCGGTTCTCCGGGTGATCTCCCTGATGAAATCCGTCTCGCGCCATGTGCTCTCCTTGAACCAGATGTAGGTCGCGGGGTTCTCCAGCAGCATTTGCCGGGCCATAGCTGTTTGCACCTGGTCGATGTGCTCGCAGATGCGGTTCAGCGTGTCGTCGGTGTACGGCACCGGCAACAGATCATCGAGGTAGCTGGTGCCATGTGAAGACCATGCCAGGTGTTCGGAAAGCAGGCCGGGTTCGTACCGCTCGTTCAGCGCCTTGAGACGCAGCAAATGCGCTTGGTCGAGTGGCCTGTCGGCACCGATGGACAGGCCCACGCCGTGCAACGACAGGGGATAGTGTTCTCGGATGGCCGTCAGGTAGCGATGGGGCGGGCCGCCAGCGCCCATGTAGTTTTCCGCATGAACTTCAAAGAAGCCCATATCCGGCCGCGTTTCGATGATGGTTCGGTAGTGGTCGGCCTTAAGGCCTACGCCGGCTCGCGCAGGGATTCCCCGCCCGGCGGCGTGCGCAGTTTGGTGAATGCCCATGTTGATCCTCGTTGTCACAAGCTGGCGGGCGGGGCGACAGGCCACCGCCCACCAAGGTGAATGCTCGCGTCAGGACTTGGCGCTGAGACTGCCGTGCCCGTTGGGCGTCGAGATCGTGGTGCAGGTGCCCTTGGCGACCAGCTTCCAGGCGTTCCCCTGGTAGTCGGCGGTGCTGGTACCCGCGCAACTTGTGCCGGCGCCGGCGAAGCAGTCGTTCTGCCCCTTCAGGGCAACGCCATAGCACTTGTCGAACTTGCCGGTCTTCATCATCTCCATGCTCTTGGCTTGGTTCTCCTGCATCTTCTTCTGCATGTCGGCCTGGCTCATGCCCTGCGAAAAGGCGGGGGCGGCGAAGGCTGCGACAAACGCCGTGGCGACGGCGGCGGACAACATACGGTTTGACATTGTGATCTCCTGATAGGAAAGAAGCAGCCGAGTGAGCTGCGGGTAATCGGCCAGCAATCGCCAGCCTCATTTCCTAAGAGGCGACCGCCGTGCAAAACGGTTCGGTAGAAAGCAAAAAAACCTCAATCACTGGCCTGGGCCTAGCAATTGAGGGTTATCCATGACAATGCGCAAGAAATTGCCGCCTCGCTTGGCGAGGCGGCCCGGACGAGGACTCAGCTTGGCTATTTCGTCGGTGTGCGGTGTCCGTGCCCCGAGGATGGTTCTGAACTGAGCATGTATTCGCGCACTAGCTCGCGGGCACGATGGAGCCGACTCTTGATCGCGCCGGGCTGCTCACCCAACTGAGCAGCGATCTCGGCAATGGTCAATTCCTCGAAGTCGCGCAGAAGTACCACTTCGAGGTAATGGGCAGGCAACGACTCCAGGGCATTGGCAAGATCGATTCTCAATTCATCGTCGGGACGATGAAGCAGCAGCTCCTCGGCTACTTCATCAGGCAGTGGCTCGTGCTTGAACATCATCCGCGCGAGCTTGCGGCATTCGTGCTTGATGACCGTGAACAGCCACGATGAAAAGGCCGCAGCCGCTTTTAGCCCGCTGACCTTGCGAGAAATGATGAGTAGTGATTCTTGAACCGCATCATCAACGTCGCTCGCATGGCAGTGCTTGTACGCATAGCGGCGTGCATCGGCTTGGCACACTGCCAGCAGACGGGAAAGGGCGGCCGCGTCTCCAGTCTGTGCCGCCATGATTAAATTGTTGCGGTCGCCAACAGGGGTGCCCATGCTGATCTCCTGTGCTGACTCGATGATTGGTTAATTCAGCGAGCCTTTATTTGTATTTCGCTCCGATTCTCGGGTCTTCGGCTACGATTCCTAATTTTCTGATAAACACCTGTCGCAAGCAAAGCGGGAGCTGCTACAACGCAAACCGGGCAGACAAAGCCTGCTAAAACGCTGGTGGCTGTCACATAGCTACCCAGTCCAAGGCCCAACCCGACGTAGAGCGTACTGTTATCCGGCGGAATCTCGCGTTCCGCCGTAGCCTCTGTGTCCTTCATCATTTTCGTATCCTCAATATGGCAATTTCTGCTCATTAAGAAGTTGCAGTCCGAACAGCGCACGAATTGGCATTGAGCCGACCATAGGTGTAGCCCAGCACTGCGCCCCAAATGAGGTGCATCATCAGGGTCATCATCGGCGCCATCATCCCCAGGTTCATCCCGAACAGGCCTGCGTCGGCCATTGGCATCGGACCGATCATCATCATGAGCCAAGCTAGCAAGGAAAACGACATTCCCTTGAGCAGCGCACTGCGCCCTGGCAGCCTGCCATACAGCAGTTGGAACAGGATGCCCCACACGACGGTGCCAATCATGAAGTGCGCCACCCATCCGACCATGGGCGAAGCCGGCATACCCATTTTTGCGTGCGCCATCTCCGTGAGCATGGCGATTGGATTCAATTCGGGCATCAAGCCCATGGCGCCCTTCATCAGCATCAGCAGCGACAGCGCTACAGTGGCGACAAATCCAGCCACCATCGAACGAACGTAACAAGACATGGTTACAAGCTCCTCAAGGTTGGGGATCGTTGATCCCGGATTGGATGGAGGCACCGACTGCTCCCATTTTTCCTATAAGAGGCGCCGAACTGGAAAAACGATTCGGTTGATCCGCTAAATTGTTGGGCCGAGTTGCCGTCCCCACCTCCAGGACACCTGCCCGCCGCGCACCGTTGCGGCGATTTGCTGCCCCAAGCGCTGCTCGATCACCGGCCGCCACGGCACGAGGCTAAATCCCATGCCGTCATCCAGCATCGCGTAGCGCCCGCTGGCAAGCATGACGCTGCGCCGGTAGATGCCGGCCACGCGCTGCCCGTCGGCCACGGGTCGATGCTCCAGGCCGGTGTCGGCGGCAATGTCCTTGGCGGACTGCGCCAGTTCCCGGTTGCGCAGCGTGCCCAGCAGGTTGCGCGCCAGGATCACGCGCTGCCCGCGCCGCTCGGCCAGCCCCTGTTCGGCCAGGAAGTCGGCGCGCTGCTGCATCGCCTGCTTGGCCTCACCGCCAAAGCCCAGGTCGCCCAGGCCGGAGCCGCCGCCGATCAACTGCTGGTCGAGCCAGGTGGCCCCGATCACGCGGGCCTGCCGCTCGATGGGCAGGTGCGATTTCAGCTCCACGGCTACGCCGCCCAGGCGTTGCGCGTCGTAGCGGCGGCCCTGCTCGGGCAGGTCGCCCGGCACCTTCCATAGCCCCTCGGCCACCCGCTCCACGATGCCCGCCCGGCGCAGGGCTTCCAGCCTGCGGACGTGGGCCGCCACGACCTCCTGCGGGTCGCGGCCGGGCACGGCCTGGCCCTGCGCGATGGCGAGGTGATGGTCGGTGCGGTACAGGCCATCGCTCGCCAGCGCGGCGATGTTCTTGTCGGCCGCGCGCACGTCGGCCGATCCCTTGACCTCCACCACGGCGCCGGTCGGGTAATTCGCCAGCTCGTCGTGGGCGTTGAGCGCGACGTAGTGCGCCTTGCCGTCCACGCCGTCGATGACCAGATAGCCCCGATCACGCAGTTCGTCGGCCAGTCCTTTCGCGGCCACGCGCCCGAGGATGCTGCGGCCACTTCCATCCGCGTCCTGCCCTGGCTCGAACACCGCCAGCTCGCGCGGCTCGCCGCGCATGGCCCGCTGCATGGTGCGGATGATGTCGCCGCGCTCGCCCAGGGCGCGCAGGGTCTTTTCCGCATCGGCATGCACGGCCCAGGTGCCGGGCTGCGTCTCGTCGGCCAGGCCCAGGCGCTGCAAGCGTTGCAGGCGGCCGATCAGCAGCAGGCGCTGGCGTTGCAGGCGGGGTTCGTTGAGCCGTTCGACATGCACCAGGCCATCGTCGCCGGCCTCGCGCTTCAAGGTGCGATCCAGGCTCGTCCACCGCTCTTGCTCTACCTCGTGCTGCAAGGTCTGCTGGATCTCCAGCTCGGTGCGCGGCCCCAGCCATTCGGTCGCCAGTTCGGCGGCGCGATGGCGGAAGCCATCGGCAATGTAGTCGCCCGCGATGATGAGGTCTTTGCCCGTGTCGTCGCGCCCGCGCACGACGATGTGCGTGTGCGGGTTGTCGGTGTTCCAGTGGTTGACCGCCACCCAATCGAGGTCCGTGCCCAGGTCGGCCTCCATGCGGCCCATGAGATGCCGCGTGTAGGTACGCAGGTCTTCCAGCTCCGCGCCATCCTCGGGCGAGAGGATGAAGCGGAAATGGTGCCGGTCGTCGGCGCAGCGTTCCTTGAAGGCGTCGAGGTCGGCCACGTCGGTCTGCGGCCCGTAGGCTTGGCCCGGCTCGCCGTCGCGGCCCACGCCGTCGCGCTCGATGTAGTGCAGGTGCTTGGCGAGCGACTGCGGGCTGGCCCGCTGGTGATTCACCAACAGCGTCTTGATGGTCACGCGCCGAGACATGGGCGTCAGCTTCGCCCCGGCGAAGCGCGCCGCTGTGTAGCCGCGCCCCAGTCGCGAGCCGGGCCGCTGGCCCGTGCCACCCGTCGCGCCAGGACGGCGCATCGTGGACTTGCCGCTGCTGGCCTTGCCTGCCTGCTTGAGCACCTTGGAAACGAAGCTCTGGCCTTGGCCCTTGCCCCGGTTCTTCGGGGCGCTGGGGCGCACGCGGAAATCGTCATCGCGGCGGTCAGTCATGGTCGTTCTCCCTGCAAGCTCTGGCGTGTCTGATCGTGCGAAGCACGCGGACATGCCCGTATTGGCGCGGGCCTCGCGCCACAAGCGGCACGGCGGCAAAGCCGCGCCGTGCTGCGCCAACCCCACGTGCAGACTGGCTTTCGACGCGGCCCGGTGCCGCGTCCTTTTGTCTTGCCTTCCGCCTTTGCCCCTCGCTGGCGCTCCGGGCAGCGGCGGCCCGGCGGCGCTGCTGCGCGAGCAGCCAGCACGCCGGCGAACGCGGCGACGGCCACAGGCCGGGCGCGTTCGAGGCAAGACGCCTGCACACGGGAAGGCAGCGCGAAGTGCGGCGCCCGATACGCAGGATCGGCGCTCGCACGACATGCGCGACGGCACGAAGAAAGCCACCGGATCGACATGCCCGATGGCACGATGAGATGCACGGCGACGTGCATCTCATCGGCAGCCATCATGGACGCTTCTCCAGCCAGACCGGGTGCGCGATGCCGATCACGGCGGACGTGCGCACCGGCCCGAAATACCGGCCATCGAACGATGCCGGATTGGTCACGCTCAACAGGAGCAACTCGCCCGGTTCGAGGCGGCGGCACTGCTGCCAGGATGGCAGCGGCCGGCCCCAGCGGTCGGCGCGCAGCACGGCGGCCGAAGGCACGCCGTCGATGCGGACGATGCCGCCAGCGATGCACACCTCCTGCGGCGCGATCGCGCCCACGCGCTTGAGCAGCGGCACGCCCGCCGGCAGGTAGCGGCGTTGCGCGGCCAGCGCTGCGGCATCTGGCGGCAGCGAGGCCAAGACGATGCTGCCCACGGACAAGGGACGTGGCAGCGAGCCGGGCCGATGGTTCAGCGGATCGACGCGATACCAACCCATGGGAACGCTGTCGGACGGGTTGTAGATCAGGCGCGGCAGCGGATGCACGAAGGACGCCCAGGCCAGCGCAGCGAGGCCGCAGGCGGACAAGCCCGCCAGGACGAGGCGCGCGCGAGAACGCGGCGCAGTGCCGATGGTGGAAGCGGCGGTCATGGCAGCGCCCTCCCGGCTAGCCAGGCGGCGTGCCGCTCGGCGCTGTAGTCCGGCAGCGGCAAGCGCGCAGCGAGCCGATTGCCCAGCGTGCGCCAGTACGCGGGGGAGGCGTCTGCGGGCGCGATGCCCAGCGCCTCGACGCCGTCGATGCGTTCCAGCACGGCGCGCACGTTGGCGTCGCCTTCGGCGTGTAGCAGCAGGCGCGCGCCCGGCTGCACGCCGGGGATGCGCTGCGCGCCGGCCAGCGGCGTGCAAGTCTGCATCACCATGAGTTGCCAGCGGATCGTGCCGTAGGCGTTGGCCTGCCAGCGGATGCGGCAAAGCATCGCGCCGGGCAGGAACAACGCGCATCGCCGCCAGTGGTCGAGGCGAAGGATGCGCGACGGCTCGCCGAAGCGCAGATAGAGGTCGAAACGCTGGTCGATGTAGGCGAGCGCCACGCGCGTCATCGGCGCACTGGCAGGCTGGCCGATAGGCGCAGCCAGTGCAGCCGTGGCCGCGACAGCGGCAGGCGAAACGGATGCGGTCATGGTGTGTTCTCCCTGCGGTTCTCGGGAAACTCTCGCTCTAGCAGGCCGCGCAGCAGGTCGGCCACGGTCACGCCTTGCGTGAAGGCCGATACCTTGATGCGCGCCCGCATGGCGGGCGTGATGTCGAGAGTGAGGCGAGCCGTGTAGAGGTCGCCCTTGCCCAACGCATCGGCGTCGCCCTGGCGAATCCACGCTTCAGCGTGCGGATTCGCAGGCGGACGCGCGCCGATGCCGACGCGCTTTGCCGTGCGTTTGCTGTTGGGTGGCGGCTTCGCTGTCATGTCGTCCACCGCAGCAATTCGTCCACTAGGGCGGTGATTTCGCGGGCGGCGGCGCTGCCCGGCGCCGTCTCGCGTGAAAGGCGGCCAGCGGCCACGCTGTCGGCGAACACGATGCGCTGATGCACTTCCGCGCGCAGCGCAGGAAGCGGCTGGTCGGCGAGCGCCTGGCGCGCTTCGCGCCCGATCACGGTGGTGCTGACGCGCCGGTTGATGACGAAGGCCGCGCGCAGCGCAGGCCGGAACACTTGGGCCTCACGGATCAGTGCGACCATCTCGGCACTGGCCCACAGGTCGTAGGGGCTGGGCTGCACCGGGATCAGCACGCGCTCGGCCGCGAGTAGCGCGGAGCGCGCGAGGGCGGCGATGCGCGGCGGGCCGTCGATGACGACGTGATCGGCCCGCCTGGCGAGTTCTGGCGCTTCCTGATGCAGCGTTTCGCGTGCGAGGCCCACGGCGCTGAACAGCCGAGGCAAGCCTTGCTGGCTGCGTCGTTGCGTCCAGTCCAGTGAAGAACCCTGCGGGTCGGCGTCCAGCAGCACGACATGCTGGCCGCGCATCGCCAGCTCGCCGGCGATATGGGTGGCGAGCGTGGTCTTGCCCACGCCGCCTTTCTGGTTGAGCAGCGCGACGATCATGGCCTGGCCCTCCATGCTGGAAGAGCAGGCTTTGTCTGCTGCGTTTGTGGCCGCGCAGCGGTTGTCCACCGCGACGGCGTTTCCCTACTACAAGTTAGAGAATTTAAGTTAGGTAAGTTAAGGGAGGTCGAAACCCGCGCCGTTATTGGCTTTGCGGACGATCCGTACTCCTGATAGCACGATAGTCGTACTCCCGATAGCACGATACCCCGTACTCCTGATAGCACGAGCCCGTCCACCGCTTTTCCCGAAGTTATCCCCGTGCCGTGAACGGCACGGGCCGAAACATCAGCAACTCGACTCCATCGCCCGGCATCCGCTCGATGCTCAGGACATAGCCGGGCAGCGACTGCCGCGCGACGAGCGCGCGCAGGTCGTAGGCAAAGTCCGAGAAGCGCGTGACGCTGCCCGATTTCCGGTACAGGTGCCGGAAATCGAATTGCCAGCCGCCTTCCTGCCGCCCGCCGTGCTTGCGCACCAGGCGGTACAGCCACCGTTCGATGCCGCCCGTCAGCCGGAAATACGCCGGGTCGATGGTCAGCACCAGAGCGGCATCCATCACCCCACCAAAGAACCAATCCGGCAGGATCAGCTCCAGCCCCAAGGGCGTGCCCTTGGCATCGGCCAGTTCCTTCCACTCGTTGATCCACGAAAACCGATGCAGGCGTCGCCCGGTTGTCTCGCGGATCGACGTGGCCACGGTCGTGGATTGCAGCCGATCCAACGCGGCTTTGAGGCGCTGGTAGTCGCGCAGCGACGTACCGCGCCCGATGAAGCGCAGGATCTCGTAGGGCGTGGCCTGCATCAGCCGCGACGGGCGTAAGCCTGCGTCGCGCGCCTCCACGATCTGCGAAGCAGCCCAGATCAGCACGTCCGCGTCCCAGATCGTGGCGATGCCGTGCTCCTGTGTGCCTTCCACGCGGATCGTGACGTTGCCCGCCCGGAAGTCGATGGGCGCCGTGCGCCGCGACTTCGCCAGCGAGAAGAACGGAAAGGCCATCAAGTCCTGGCTGTCGCGCGGCGCCATGTCGCCCGGCAAGGCACGGAACAGGTCGAGCTGTTCGCGTTCTTGCGAGGGCCGCTGCCGGGACGGCAGCGCGGGGCTGGGCATGGCGGTGGCCTGGCGCGTGCCAGCGATCAGCGCGCACGGCTGTCCGCCGAGTGCTGTTCGGCGTACTCAGGATCGGAAGTCGTCTCGAAGCTGCGGTCGGCGGCCCAGGCGTCGAGGTCGGCCACGGCGTACATGACGCGCCGGCCGAACTTGCGAAAGCGCGGGCCACCGCCGATCACGCGCTGCTTCTCCAGCGTGCGCGGCGACAGGCGCAGGTACTCGGCGGCTTCGTCGTTGGTGAGGTAACGCTGCGGTTGTGCGGCAGCGGTCGGGACAGTGGCGGCAGGCCGCAAGGGAGCGGGACGCATGGTGTGAACCTCCATAGCTTTCAAAGCTCCGGCCACACAGCGCAACCGGATGGAGGCAGTCTCAGAAAACGAAGCTCCGCTGCTCAGGGACGTTTTGCGTCCCCATCAAAACGTCCCTTCTCAAGCGGCGGCAGTTGTGCTAGCCGGCGATAACCGCCGCGCATCAGTGCATCGCCGCGCCGCACCAGGCGGCGCACGCGGGCGCGCAGGTCGCCGTCGGCGTGCCAGTCCGCCGCCACGGCATCGGCACCGAACAGCCCTTCGGCCACGTCGCGCAAGGACGCACCCGCCAGGGTCGCGTCGAGCGCCTGCAGGGTGTGCAACTCCAGCATCGCGGCCGGTGTAGGCCGGGGCCTGGCCGCGGCCAGCGTCGCGCTGCGCGTAGGCGCAGGTGCGGCAGCGCCGCCGCCACCTCCGCGATTGGCATAGGCGACCGCCATGCCATCTTCCAGGCCGGGCGCCAGCGCGAAGCGCGCGCAATGGCCGGGGTTGTGCGCGATCAGCGCCAGCCCTTTACCGTCGTGCAGCAGTTGCTTGTGACCGGGGATGTGCCAGAACGCGAAGGCCGCCGCATCGGGCGGCGGATCGGCATCGGGATGGAGTTGCACCACGGCATCGTGGCCGGGCAGCCAGGCCGGATGCGCGTCGCGCGCATCCAGGGCCGGGTCTTCCAGCAGACGCAAGCCCCAGCGAAGCGCCGCCTGTTGCGCCGCTTGCGGTCGGCGCTGGTGGCGCTGCCAGTCGAGCCGGTAATCGGGGTGGCGGCGCAGGTACTCCCAGGCCAGTGCGAGCGTGTCCAGGCACAAGATGTAGAGGTACGCGGCGGTCGGATACCAATGCGCGATATGGTGAGGATTGACCATGACTCAAGCTCCCGTCGAACAGCAGGAACGTCGTCACGGGCGTTCAAGAACGGAGCCACCGCATCCACATCAAAACATCATCCGAACCTGTTTAAGCTGTACATCAAGTGTCAAGACCGATTGGCTCCGGGGTATTGCGCAATGCGTCCGAATACGACGGCCGCGCAGTCCAAAAAAGTCACGCGGCACAAATCAAGGTGCCGTAACTCGCGCCAAAGATCGTGGCCGTTTCCGTCTCAAAGGCCCTGTTTTGGTGCAAGAGTGCGAATTGAGACCGGACAAATCCGAATTCCGACGGAAATAGTCTCAATACGTCCGGCTGCGCCGGAACGCGATTGGCTTAATCGACAATGCCGCCGTTCTCCTGGGCCAGCCGGACATATTCCGACAGGGGCCGCGCCGCCTGGAAATACCGATCCCGCATCACAGGCTGCTTGCGCGGCCCGACGATGGATGCCAGATCGGACAGCTTCACGGTGCCCAGCTCAGGCATCCCCAGGCCCAGGTCGATCAGGCCGTAGGCCGTATCGCCGTCGGCCGGGTCGAGCGAAGCGAGCAGCCAGGTGAGGTGTGCGTCCGGTGTGAACAGGCGCACCACGGGCAGCGGGTCGCCGGCCTGACCGTCAGCACGTGCCTGGCCGTGGGTCAGCAGGCGTTGGCGCTCGTCCTCGGTGATGAGTGAGTTCATGGCGATCTATTCCCAATTCACAAATCCGCCCAAGCGTGAAAACGCAAAGCCGCATCGGCGGATTTGGGAAAAAGCACGATTGTGATTCCGTGGCTATGCGCCTTTGTGGAAATCCGCAGAGGCACAAATGCGGATTCCCGTAAAAACGCAAAACAGTGAGGTTTCACTGAAAGAGTTAAAGATAACGTGGTTTTAATTGTGCTGCGACTTGACGCTTCTGTCTATGCAGAAGCGACCCATTCAGCGCGGCCGACCGGCCGGCGCCACCACCTACGATGCCGAGTTGGCGCAAGCCTTCGGCGCGGCGGTGCGCGCGTTGCGGACGGAGCGCGGCATTGCGCAGGAATCGCTGGCGCACCTGGCTGGCGTCGAGCGCTCGCACATGGGCAAGGTCGAGCGCGGCGAGCACATGCCCACGCTGGCGATCATCTTCAAGATCGCCGGCGCGCTCGAATGCAGCACGGCAGTGCTGATGAGCGAGGCTGAAAGCCAGCTCGCAGCGGCGGCCCATCCGTAGGCTCCGGCTGCATCGAGGGGCGCCAAGCTGTGCGCGGCGGGGATAGCTCGTAGGGCTTTCCCTCGGAGGCAAGCGAAGTGCGCAGCGCCGCAGGCGCGAAGGCGTGAGGGATTGGAGCCGGATGGCCGTGACGGCAAAGACGGCACGGGGCGTAGCCCGTAAAAGTCCGGCGGCGGGTCGCGCCGACACGCCATGCCCTGATTGCAACGGCAAGCACCGCGTCCCCGCATAGAAGTGCAGCCCACACTATGGGCCACCGCCTGCCACCAGGTTCGGTACGAACCAACACAACAGCGCAGCGCCCCGCCATGTGGCGGGGCGCTGCGGGCGGCGGTCACGCCGCCTGGGGCTTGCTGCGCGACCAGATCAAGTCGTGCGTGCCGTCTTCGCCTTCGATCAGGCGGGCGTAGACCGTGGCCGGGAACGATGGATCGTCGAGGGTCACGGAGATGTACTCCCGCCCGGCCTCGCTGGTCTTCTTCCACGCTGCGCCGATGTCGTGGCTGGCGGCCTGCAGGCGGAAGTCGGGGGCCTTCTCGTTGTCGCCCTTGTCGTTGGGCACCAGCTTGACCTTGACGTTGAGCGTCAGGGTGCGAAGCGTGCCGGTGAAGCCGTCTTTGTCTGCGGTGAAGGTGCCGATGTTGGCCATAGTGAAATCTCCGTTCGGTGGAACAAGGTTCGCGCCCATCGCGTCCTTGTTGTGATCCGGCCGGCGGGGGACGGGCTGGCTGCACCGCTTGCGGTCGAAACGCAGTGGAGAGCCGGGAGGCGAAAAGAATTTGTCCCGCGAGGAATGCACCGAACGCAGTGACAAAGCAGGGGAAATTGTTTTCGCCGGACGGTTGCAGCCATGAAGCCCGAGGCGCAGCCGCGCCACCGCCAGGATTCACAACAACACAAGGACGCCTTGGGCCGAACCGCACCGCAAGGAGATGTGGCCGGCTCGGCATCCCCGCATGAAGACTGCTCCGGCTCGCCCACTGACGCAGGCCAGGTCAACCACCCGATGACAGGCAAGAACGCCTCCGCCGCAACTTGCGGCGCCGGTCTAGTGGCGTGGCATAGAAACTCCATAGCGATGCTGGGCGGGTTGTCCGTGAACAGTCCTTCATGGACGTGATGGGCAAGAACCGCCAGCGTTGAGGACGGCACGCATTTGCACAACCCGCCGCAGCAAACGCCAGCGTGTTCGCCAGCGCCCCGTCCATCGTGGCGGAGCGCTGGCCGGGCCGATCCGGCGAAGCCGGTTCGGCGGCATCGAGGGGCGCCAAGCTGTGCGCGGCGGGGATAGCCCGCAGGGCTTTCCCCTGGAGGCAAGCGGAGCGCGCAGGTGTGGGCCGGGCGGATGCTCGGCTGCTTTAACGCCGCCACCTGAGCCACCGCGAGGGCGGCGGCGTTCTGATTCGGCAGTTGGCCTTGAACACCGGGCGCGGCCACTGCCGCGCCCGGATTTTGCTTTCACCGCGCCCAGGACGGAACGGCATGGGCGCGGTGCTGATCGGGTTATTCCTTCGTCTCGATGAGCCACCATACGGCACGCGGCAAGGCGCGGCCCGTGATGGGGTGAATGTCGGTCAGGTCGGCGCGGGCTGACCAGCCCGAGGGCGGGCGGTAGCCGCGCACGTCGCCATCGCCGTGCCAGCGGCGGGCGCGTACCGTGCCGGGGGCGTAGATCGCCGCCATGCGTGGGCGGCTGGTGGTGGTACGTGTCATGGGGTGTTCTCCTTCCAGCAAGCGCCCCGGTCGAGACCGGGGCGCTTGCTGTCGGCGCGGGTCAAGCGGCTAGCGCCACGGCGGTTTCATTCGCCATTGCCTCGGCATCCTCCGGGGCGTTGTCCTGGGCCTGCGGCGCCGCCGGCGTGGTTTCCTGCGTGCCTTCGGCCTTGAAGATGGCAGGCATCCAGCCAGTGCCATCGGCCAGCCGCTCCGCTTCGCTGGCAATGTCGGCCTTCTTCAGCTTCGCCAGCCGGGTGACGTGCGACGGGGCGAACTGCTCCACGGCTTCCAGAATCGCGGCCTTCGGCACATGCCGGAAATAACCCTCATTGGTGGGCTTCCACCATGCGGCCATGTCCAGCCCCACGGCCTGCGCCAGTTCCTCGCCCGGCTGCTGCCGCATGGTGCGGGGTGTCACCACGTCCACCGTGACGGCCACGCATACCGCCAGCAGTCGCACCAGTTCGTCTTGCGAATTCGCCAGCAACGCGGCGAACAGTTCGGCGCTGTCCTGCGGCAAGGCTTCGCCCGCCACCTGTTGCAGTTCGCGCAGCGCCACGGCAGCGGGCGATTCCGGCCAGTCCGGTGCCATGCCTTCCAGCCGGTCTTGCACTTTCAGGCTCACGCCCAGCGGCAGGTCGTGGCCGTAGTGGCTGCCGTGCAAAACGGTCTGCACCATGCCATGCACCAGCGCGGCCAGCGCCACTTGCGGATGCTGCGCCACTTCGATTTGTAGCGCGGCGGTGCGGTGGGCACTCAACCGCTGCGCCAGTCGGTCGGACATGGCGGCGGTCTTGGGCTGGTCGTCGTCCTCGCCTTCGTCGCCGTTCTCGGCATCCTCACCGCTGAAACCTTGGCGCAGGCGTTCCAGCGTGCGCAGGGCCTTGGCCTCGGCTTCGCGCATCAGGCCGTGATGGATCACGGCCTGCCCGTTGCGGTCGATGGTGACGATGGCACCGGCTGCGGCCTTCACGGTCGGGCTGTAGTCCTGCAAACCATCTTCCAACGCCTGCAACTGCTCGCCCACGGCTTCGCCTTCCTCTTGCAGCGCGTCGGCCTTGTCCTCGTCCTCGGCTTCCAGCGCACCATCGAGGGCTTCGCCAATGGCCTGCACCTTGGCTTGCAGCTTTTCGATGCGCTGCGCTTCGCGCTTGGTCGGTTCGCGCCGCTCCCTCGGCGCACGCTGGAAAGCGTGCAGGTCGGCATGGGTCACGCCCGGCGTGGCATCCACCCATGCCCAGCCTTCGGCCTTCACCTCGGCGGCGATGCCCGCCAGCCGGTCTTGCGCCAGCCTGTCCAGCAGCGCGGCATCGGTCAGATACACGCCCGCGTCACCTTCCGCGAACAGGTCACGGCGCACGCCACCGCCTGCGGCCTCGTAGGTTTCCAGCCCGACGAACCGCACCAGCGGATGCCGGTAGGCGTCGATTTCCCTTTCGGTGAGGCGGTCGCGCAGCGCGGACGGCTGGCGCTGCCACGTTGGCGCATCGTAGAAGGCGGCTTCCTGCGCGGTGTGGTCATCGGTGATGGCAAGGGCCATCAACTGGTCAAGGCTCACGGCATCGGCGCGGTAGTCGGCCATGAGGCGCGGCGAGACGTTCGCAAGCTTCAAGCGGCGCTGCACCACCAGCGGCGTGACGGAAAAATCCGCTGCGATGTCCTCGATGGGTCGGCCTTCGGCCACCAGCGCGGCGAAGGCTTCAAACTGGTCTGCCGGGTGCATGGCTTCACGCTGCACGTTCTCGGTGAGACTGGCAGTGCGGGCCGTGCCATCGGCCACTTGCAAGCAAGGCACCTCCCAATCCTTGGCGATGCGGTGCTTTTTCGCCAGCAGCTTCAGCGCAGCAAGGCGACGACCACCGGCGACCACCTCGTAATGCTCGCCATCGGCGGATGCGATCACGATCAGGTTTTGCAGCAGGCCCACGCGCTGGATGCTTGCAGCCAGTTCGGGGATGGACATGCGCGGGGTCTTGCGCACGTTGCGGCCCGTGGGGCGCAGCACCAGCCGCGACAGCGGAACCAGAATCAGGTTCTTGGTCGGGTCGGCGGCTTCCAGCGGGATAGCGGCGGCGGCATTGACGGCGCGGGCTTCGGTGGTGGTGATGGCGTTCATGGTGGTTCTCCAATCGAGTGAAACAAGGAATGGAGGGGAAACCGCCCCTCCTGCGGGGGACGGGTCAGGCTTTCAACTGGCGCAGGCCATCGGCCAGCATCCACAAGGCGCGATTGAGGCGCACATCGGAATCAATGCCCTGTATCGGACGGGTCTGCTGGCGGCGTCCGTTGGCGCTGCGACCATGCAATCCGCCTTTGGTCAGGTTCTCTTGGGTGCGGTTGAACACGCTCCACAAGTCGGGGCGGCGGTCTTCAAACCGGCGCGGCATCAGAATCTGGCTTTCGGTGATGGGCGCGGGCTTGTTCGGGTCGTCGTACTTGAGGGTCAGCGCGGCGCGGGCGAACACTTCGGCTTCGCCTTCATCGAGCGTGATAGCGCGCATGGCGTCGCGGGAATCGCGCACAAGGTCGAAACCGCGCAGCACCTCGAAAGCGCCTTCGATGACTTGGCCCGCCACGTCGCCTTTATGGGGGACGCGCACATCGGCCACGGTGTCGCCGCACACAAGGCCATTGCTGCAAACAAATCGGAACTGGCCCGCCAGCATCTGATAGCTGCTGGTGCCATCGTGCGAGTTCAGCAGGATGATTTCATTGGCTTCCGCGCCGTTGATCTGGCTGGCGTGGCGCAGGCGCAGCATGTGTTTCGTGTGCTCGCGCTTGCCTTCATCGCGCACGCGGGTTTGCGTCACCATGAAAGGCTGAAACCCTTCTTTGCGAAGCTCGGTCAAAACCGCCGCCGTAGGGATATAGGCGTATCGCTGCGAACGACTTTCATGCGGGGCATCCGCAAAGATGGACGGCGCTACACGGTGAATCTGGTCATCGGACAGCGGGTAGTCGCTGCGCAGTGCGGGGGAATGGGAAGCGAAACGGGTTGCAAGCATGTCGTTCTCCTGACTTGGCTGTTGAAGAAAGCGCACACCGGATTCCTAGATTCGGAGCCCAGCCTTTCGGCTGTTCGGTGCGGTCGGCACGAGGAACCCGGTTGGCCCTGTTGCCACCGTCTTTCCTGAGTTCATCGCCCGCGACGGTCAGGAGCGCGCGGACGGGGGCCGTCAAGGAAAAAAGCGCAGGGTTGGTGCGGCCCGCAGGCGAAGCCGAGGACACGGCCCTGCGCGCCTTGATGGCACACGGGAGCGGGCTACAGTCGCGGACAAGGTGATGGAGTCAGGGAAGACGGCTGGACATGGCAACGGGCACCTTCCACGCCGACCGCACGGCAAGCGCAAGCGCGCAGGCCCGAAGCTGGAAGCTGGGCCGGAGGCGTCAGCCGAGCGGAGCGAGGGAACGATGGAAGCCCGACAGGGGCGAGACGCCGCAGGCGGCTCGATGCGCAGCACGACAGCGCGACCGGCCATCTCCCAGGTGGCCGGGGACGCCCAGACTTCAAAACCGAATGGACAACAGGGTCAGGACGAGCACGCGCAGGGCATCGTGGATCTGCTGTGGATGCTGTCTGGCCGATCCGGCGCAGCCGGGTCGGCGATGTTCAGGGGCGCCAAGTCTGCGCGGCGGGGATAGCCCGCAGGGCTTTCCCCTGGAGGCAAGCGAAGCGCGTAGCGCGCCGCAAGGGGCGCGAAGGCATCAGGCCGAGTCGTCAGGACGCAGGCTGGATTGCGCAACCGGCACCCACGGCGAAGTCGAGTTCAGCAGATAGCGCGCTCCGCGCGCATAGTGACCACAAAGCCCGCTGGGCTGGTAGAAACCGGTGACGCGGCGACGGAACTGCACGCCGAACTGGTTGGTGTAGATCACCGCGTCGCCGATCTTGAAGCGCAGCGGCTGGCCGTTCTCCGGCGCGAAGGGCTTGAGCGCATCGTGCTGCGCCGTGATTTCGATGATGTAGTCGTGATGGCTGCTCATGGCATTGATCTCCTGAAATGATCGAGAAAGCGCAAGGAGCGCCTTGAGGCGCTCCAAGGGCGAGGTCAGACGACGATCCGCCCCGCCAGCCGCGCATCGCGCACGTAGGCGCTCAACCGCTTTTCGCCACGGAAAGACAGGTCGCGCTCGATCGGCAGGCCCAGCCCGCCGCGCACGCTCGCCAGCTCGTTCAAGCTGACCCAGCCGAGTTCCGGCATCCCCAGCCCCAGGTCACAAAGACCGAAAGCGTGGTCATGGTCGTCGGGGTCAATCTCGGTCAGCAGCCAGGTCGCGCCGCCGTCCGGCGTGAACAGCTTGACCACCGGGGCTGGGTCGAAGTCCGGGTTCTCCAGCGATGTGCTGCCGTTGGCCAGCAGCACGACGCGCTGCTCGGCAGTGATAAGTACGTTGTTCATGGTGAACTCCTGAAAGGTTGCCGGGCGGAATTGCCCGACCCTTCCGGGGCACGGCGCAGCGCAAGCAGTCAGGGGTCGTAGACGGCCGCCAGGACGCAAGCGCCATTGGCGCGCAGCCCTTGACGGCGAGAACGCCGTGGCACGATGAGGGGAACAGCAAGACCGCCTCCCTCACAACCTCCACGCACCTCCGGCTTTGGGGCAAGTGCGTAGCACGCGCAGGCCCGCGAGGGCCGGAGTTGCGCCAGCAGGCGCAGCAAAAAGGGGGCCGAAGCCCCCTCGGTCAGATCAAGCCACGTTCGGCGAAGGACGTAGTGAGGCTGCCCGCCACGATGATGTGATCCAACGTGCGAACGTCCACCAGCGCCAGCGCGCTCTTGAGTTGCAACGTCAATGCCCTGTCGGCCGCACTTGGCTCTGGATTGCCGCTCGGGTGGTTGTGCGAAACGATGACCGCTGCCGCGTTGAGCCGCAGCGCTTCCTTCACCACTTCGCGCGGATACACCGATGCGCTGTCGATGGTGCCGTGGAACATCTCGGCATACTCGATAAGGCGATGCTGCGAATCGAGGAACAGCACCGCGAACACCTCATGCTCGAAGCCGGCCAGTTTGGCGCGCAGGTACTCCTTGACTTCCGACGGTGAACTGAATGAGGCACCGCGCTGCATCTTGTGCTCGATGGCCTGGCGCGCGGCCTCCAGAATCTGGTCGGCCGTCGCCGGCAGGTAATGACCTTGGGAGTCGCGCACCATCAGCGCGGCATCGAACGAGGAAAAGGACAGTTGCGACATGATCGTGCTCCGGTTGCTCGGGCGGAATTGCCCGGAACCGTGTCCAGCACGGCGCAGCGCAAGCAGTCAGGGGTCGCAGACGGCCGCCAGGACGCAAGCGCGCAACAGCGCGCGCCGCCCTTGACGGCGAGAACGCCGTGATACGGTGAAGGGAACAGCAAGACCGCCTACACCCCGCCCACTGCACACCCTCGGCTTTTGGGGCAAGCGGAGCGCGCAGGCCCGTCAGGGCCGAAGGCGTCAGCCGAGCAAAGCGAGGGAACGATGGAAGCCCGCAAGGGGCGAGACTCGCGCAGCGAGGCTCGATGCGCAGCACGACAGCGCGACGGCGGAACGCCGGGATGCCCGACTGCTTGGGACAGGACTACTCGGTGTCCGTCTTGCGCTGCTCGATCTGCAACTGCGCCCGCTCTGCTGCCTGTTGCAGCCGTTCCACCAGCACGCCCCTCGGCGGCAAGGCAGTCAGGTACTCGGCGACGTGGATGCCTGACTTGTCCAGCTCCAGCAATTCGATCTGCTCGCGCTTCTTGCCGGTGCAAAGGATGATGCCCAGCGGCGAGGCTTCCTCCGGCTCGCGTTCGTGCTTGTCCAGCCAGCGAAGGTAAAGCTCCATCTGCCCCTTGTAGGCCGCCTTGAACTCGCCGACCTTCAACTCCACCGCCACCAGCCGCCGCAACTTGCGGTTGTAGAACAGCAGGTCGAGGTGGAAATCCTCGTCGTCAATCGGGATGCGCTTTTGCCGGGCGACGAAGGAGAAACCGGCCCCCAGCTCCAGCAGGAAGGATTCCATTTCGCGGATGATGGCCGCTTCCAAGTCGCTTTCCTGCCAGGTGTCACGCAGCCCGAGAAAGTCGAGAATGTAGGGATCGCGCATGACCAGCGCCGGCGTCATGCGCTGCGCATCGCGCATCGTCGCCAGCTCCTGCGCGATCGTCTCGCCCGGCTTCTGCGACAGCGCCGTGCGCTCGTACAGCATCGAGTCGATGCGCTCGCGCAGCGTCCGCACGCTCCAGCGTTCGGCGCTCGCCATCTGCACGTAGTATTGCCGTTGGAGCGGGTCTTTCAGCGGCAGCAGCGCCAGGAAATGCGACCAGCTCAATTGTCGTGACAGCGTCACGACAATTGGCTCGTCCGGGTAGGTGGCGGCGAACTGCACCATGCGGCGCAGGTTCTTGTCCGCGAAGCTGCGCCCGTAGTCGCGCACAAGCTGCGCCGCCAGGGTCGGCAGGATTTCCTCGCCGTACCCGGCCCGCTGGCCGGCCAGCACCTCCGTATGGATGCGCTGGCCGATACGCCAGAACAGCAGGGTCAGTTCGGCATTGACCGCCAAGACGGCGCGCTGCCGCGCCGCCTCAATCAATGCCCGAATGTCGCCCAGCAGCGCCGAAGGCGCTGCGGAGGACGCCACGGATACTTTGCGCCGGTTCATGCTGCTACTCCCTCGGCCTGCCGCGCACCCGTGATCGCCTGACGACGGCTCGCCACCAGCTCGGCCGCCTCGCGTACCGGCTTGTCCTCGGTGTGGACGTAGTGCATGAACATCGCCACGGTCTTGTGCCCGGTCAGCTTCATGCCTACCTTGGTCGGCACGCCCGAATTGGCAATGTCGGTCGTCGAACGATGGCGGATGCCGTGCGTGCCGACGTGCGGCACGCCGGCGGCCTTAAGCGCCCGGCACCATCCGCCATAGTGCTCGCCAAAGGTCAGGTGCTTGTCCGGGTCGTTGGGCGATGGCAGGACATACGGGCAGCCTTCCCGACGTGGCGCCGTCGAGAGCAGCCGATAGGCTTCCGCGCTCATGGGCTTGGACATGCCGCCCGTCTTGCTGTCGGGCCACACCACTCGCCGGTTCTCGAAGTCCAGCCAGCTCCATTCGAGCGGACAGATTTCGGAGCGACGCGCGGCGAACTCGAATTGCAGGCGGATTGCCAAGGGGATGACGTAGTTCTCCAGACCTTCCGCTTCCAGCTTGTCCAGGTGGCGGAAGATCAACGCCAGTTCGTCATCAATGATGAGCCGGGTTTCCTTCCCAGGTGGGTACATCGGGACGTGACGGCACGGGTTCGTGCCGTCGGGACGGTAGCCCCACACTTCGGCCAGGTTGAACATCTTGCGCAACACGCCGAAAGCCTTGTTCGCTTCGGTCGGCTTGTAGGCCAGCTTTTGCATCAGGCCGGCAATGTCGGGCCGCTTCACGTCCTGCACCTTCTTGCGGCCCAACAGTGGAATGATGCAGCGGTCGATGACGCCCTGATAGCCCTCCTGCGTGCTGGGCTTGTTGCGCTTCTTGGAGTATTCCTCCATGAACTTTTTGCACAGCTCCGTGACGGTGGGCGCCTTGCGCGCATCGGCCTTGGCGCCGCCAGGATCGCCGCCCCGGCGAACCTCGGCCAACCAGTCCTGAGCCATGACGCGGGCCTGTTCAACGGTCAGTTCCCCGAACAGGCCCAGGGCGGGCTTGCGTCGCTCGCCCGCGTTCGTGCGGTACTGGAGCATGAACACGCGGCGGCCCGCCGGGGTAATCTTGCACAGGAAGCCAGGCACCACGGTATCCCGTAGTTCGACGGCCTGCGGCTGGGGTTGCGCCGCCTCCACGGCGGTCTTGGTGAGCTTGATCTTGGCCATGATGACTCCTCGGAAAGACCCGTTTCCAAGAGCCACATGGGAGCCATGAGAGCGGAAGCCGGGTCAGGTTTCAGAAAGCACCGGCATATGATGGACGCGCGTAAGTTATTGATAAACCTTCTGTATCGGGTTCTAGCGCAGTCCAGCAAAGTTCGGTGCTGGAGTCATCGTGAAATAAAAAAACCGGCTCCCAGGAGCCGGTTTTTCATTCGCGCCGCAGAACGTCGCGCTTGTTCAGGCCTTCAAGCCTTCATGCCTGCAGGCCGCTGGCCTCGTCGGCGCCGATCCGTACGTTCATGCATTGCACCGCCGCGCCGGCCGCGCCCTTGCCCAGGTTGTCCAGGCGTGCCACCAGGTTCAGGCGTTCTTCATTGCCGAACACGAACAGGTCCACGCGGTTGGTGTCGTTGCTGGCCTGTACGTCGAAGAAACCCTTGTCGAGGTTGTCGTCGCTGTTGTACGGGTGCACGCGCACGAACTGCTCGCCTTCATAGTGCTTGCGGTAGATGTCGAGGATTGCCTCGGCATCGGCCTTGCGCGACAGCAGCGACGGATAGACCGGCACCGTGACCGACAGCCCCTTGAGGAAGTTGCCGACGATCGGGTTGAAGATCGGCGCCTGCTTCAGGCCAGCCTGCACGCGCATTTCCGGCAGGTGCTTGTGGGTCAGGCCCAGCGCGTACGGACGCGGGCTGTTCAGCTTGGGGTTACCGCCGGCTTCGAACTCGGCAATCATTGACTTGCCGCCGCCGCTATAGCCGGTCAGCGAGAACGCCGAGACCGGATAGTCGGCCGGCATCAGGCCCGCTTCCACCAGCGGACGCACGGCCAGCACGAAGGCACTGGCGTGGCAGCCCGGCACCGCGATGCGGTTGCTGTTGCGCACTTTCTCGCGCTGGCCACGGGTCAGTTCGGGCAGGCCATAAGCCCAGTCGTCGGACGTGCGGAATGCCGTGCTGGCATCGATCACGCAGGTATTCGGGTTGGTCACCAGCGATACGGCTTCACGCGAGGCCACGTCCGGCAGGCACAGGAAAGACACGTCCGAGGCGTTCAGAAAGCGTGCTCGCTCCTGCGGGTCCTTGCGCTTGTCATCGGCAATGCGCAGCAGCTCCACATCGCTGCGACCCGAGAGATAGTCAAGCAGCCGGAGACCGGTGGTGCCTTCCTGACCATCGACGAACACTTTGAAAACCATGGCGGACTCACTCTGAAAAATGCGAAAAGTCTCGTATCCCGAAGATGCGAGAACCTGCATTGTAGCGAGGTTGAGGGTCGGACGCAGGGTTTACGCCAAATTCGCGGTTGCGGTTTGGTACGGTTCGACGGTGGAGAAAAATAACCAACTAGGTTAATATCGCATGGAGAAGTCGACGGCGCATTACAAGCTGGAGCGGGTCAGGGCGTTGATTGCGGAAGGACGGGTGGCGTTCACCGCGTCTGCGGCGCGGGATCATCAGGCGATGGAAATTTCGCGGGGTGAGGCCGTGGCGGTAGTGAGCAAGTTATGCCCGGGCGACTTTCATAAGAGTATGACGACATACCGGGACCACCGGGTCTGGCAGGATGTCTATCATCCGCGCACGCCGTATGGGAGCCTCTACGTGAAGCTGACCGTGGAAAGCGATTTGCTGGTCGTGTCGTTCAAGGTGCGTTAGCACATGGCCGGAAGGCCGGAAGGATGGCAGCAAAATGAAATGTCCAGAATGCGGTGGCGCCCAACTGATCAAGGGGCGCCGCGACATGCCATACACCTATCGGGGCGAGTCCACGGTTTTCGAGGATGTGGAAGCCGAATGGTGCCCGCTATGCGGGGAAGGCGTGCTATCCCGTGACGAGCACGAACGGCTTGACGAGATCGCCCTGGCCTTCAACAGGCAGGTCAACGCCTCGCTGGTCGATCCCACCTTTATCGTTTCGGTCCGCAAGAAGCTGCACCTCGACCAGAAGGAAGCCGGCGAGATCTTCGGCGGCGGCGTGAACGCGTTCTCGCGCTACGAGACCGGCCGCACCAAGCCGCCGCTGGCATTGGTCAAGCTGTTGAAGTTGCTTGACCGACACCCTAACCTGCTCGAGGAAATCCGGACGATCTAGCCTGCGTGCCTTAAAGCGGATAGTCGTAGTCGATCGACAACGGGGCGTGGTCGCTGAACTTCTCGTCCTTGTAGATCGAGCAGACCTTGGCCGTGCCGGCGATCTTCGCAGTTGTCAGGTGGTAATCGATGCGCCATCCCACGTTCTTGGCGTAGGCCTGGCCACGGTTGCTCCACCACGTGTATTGCTCGGGGCGAGGGTCAAGCTGGCGGAACACGTCCACATAGCCGTGGTTGTCGAACAGCTCGCCAATCCAGGCACGCTCCTCGGGCAGGAAACCCGAGTTCTTGAGGTTGCCCTTCCAGTTCTTGATATCGATTTCCTTGTGCGCGATGTTGACGTCACCGCACAGGACGATCTCGCGCCCGCTGGCCTTCAGTTGCAGCAGGTGGGGCAGGAACGCTTCCATGAAGCGGAACTTGGCCAGTTGGCGCTCTTCGGAACTGGAGCCGGACGGCACGTAGACCGAGATCACTGCAAGGTGCGGATACTGCACCTCTACATAACGGCCTTCGGCATCGAATTCGGCGCAGCCAAAGCCGGTGATGACGCGCTCGGGCTTGTGGCGCGTGTACAGGCCCACGCCGCTATAGCCCTTTTTCTCGGCATAGTGGAAAAAGCCGTGATAGCCGTGTGGCGCCAGGAACGCCTCGGTCATGTCGGCTTCCTGTGCCTTGAGTTCCTGGACGCAGACCATGTCCGCGTCCTGCTTGCCCATCCATTCGAAGAAGCCTTTCTTGGAGGCTGAGCGGATGCCGTTGAGGTTGGCGCTGATAATCCGTAACATCTCGGGAAATTTTGAATTCAGAGAGAAAAGATGACGCAGCAGACGACGCCGGAAGACCTGAGCCAGTCCTTTATCCGCTTTGCACTGGACGCGGGCGTGTTGTCATTCGGCGAATTCGTGACCAAGGCTGGCCGCAAATCGCCGTATTTCTTCAACGCGGGCTTGTTCAACCAGGGCGCAATGCTGGGCCAGGTGGCGCAATTCTACGCGAAGACCCTGATCGGTTCGGGGCTGCAGTTCGACGTACTGTTCGGACCGGCCTACAAGGGCATCACGCTGGCCTCGGCCACGGCCGTGGCACTGGCCGGCATGGGACGTGACGTCGGGTTTGCCTACAACCGCAAGGAAGCCAAGGATCATGGCGAAGGCGGCACGCTGGTGGGCGCGAAGCTGCAGGGCAAGGTCGTGATCGTCGACGACGTGATTTCCGCCGGTACGTCGGTGCGCGAGTCGATGCAGATGATCCGGGCCGCGGGTGCCGAGCCTGCCGCAGTGCTGATCGCGCTGGACCGCATGGAGAAGAGCGGTACGGCCGACAATATTGGCACGCATTCGGCGGTGCAGGACGTGCAGCGCGAATACGGGATTCCCGTCATCGCCATTGCCACGCTGAAGGACCTGCTGGCATACCTGGATGCATCGCAGGACCCGGCGCTCGGGAACTCTCGCGACGCTGTGGCTGCCTATCGTCAGAAGTACGGCGTCTGACAGCACACTACAACGGCCCCGCATGGGGCCGTTTTTCATTTCGGAGCGCGGCGTGGCGAAAAAACGGCGGCAGGACGTGTCAGCAGTTCAGCGTGAAATAGGCGAGCAGGGCGCACCACCACAGGATTCGGCTGCAGATGCAGCCACGCCGGCCAAGGCGAAGCAGACTGCGGCAACGCCGCGCGCCTTGCCAGTCGAGCATTGCGCGCGAGACGCGCCGCCACATGATGGCCCGGCTCACGAGGCCTACGCGATTCGTGCCTTGGTGCTGCAGGGTGGCGGGGCATTGGGTTCCTACCAGGCTGGTGTCTACCAGGGTCTGTCCGAAGGCGGCATCCACCCGAACTGGATCGCCGGGATTTCGATCGGCGCGCTGAATGCGGCCGTGATTGCCGGGAATCCTCCCGAAACGCGGGTCGCGCAATTGCGCGCGTTCTGGGAATACATCTGCGCCCAGCCGTGGTTGCCCGGGCTGCCGCTGGAGTTGCTGACCGAAGCCGCGCCGCTGTGGCCAGAGCCCATGCGCGTCTGGTTCGATAGCCTCAACGCCACGCGTGCGCTGGTGGAAGGCCAGCGCGGGTTCTTTACGCCGCGCGCCATTACGGACCTGTGGGCGCGCTTCGACGATCCGGGTAGCGCCAGTTACTACGACACGGCACCGCTCAAGGCCACGCTCGAACGGTTTGTCGATTTCGATCGCATCAACCATCCAAAGGAAATGCGCGTGTCGGTCGGGGCGGTCAATGTGCACACCGGCAATTTCGCCTATTTCGACAACACGCGCATGACGCTGCGCGCCGAGCATTTCATGGCCTCCGGTGCGCTGCCGCCCGGCTTTCCGGCCGTCGAGATCGATGGCGAGTATTACTGGGATGGTGGGCTGGTCTCGAATACGCCGTTGCAGGAAGTGCTGCAGGCCCAGCCGCGCCGCGATGCGCTGATTTTCCAGGTGGACTTGTGGAGCGCGCGCGGCAAGCTGCCACACAACCTGCTCGATGTGGCCGAGCGCCAGAAGGACATCCAGTATTCGAGCCGCACGCGTGCCATTACCGACTACATGCGCGAGCAACAGAACTATCGCCGCATGCTCAGTGAGCTGATGGAACTGGTGCCGCCGTCAAGGCGCGATGACCCGTGGTACAAGCGCGCGGCGGATCACGCATGCGACGCGCGCCGCAACGTGATCCAGCTGATCTATCGCGACAAGACATTCGAAGGCAGCGCCAAGGATTATCAGTTTGGCGTGCTGACGATGCATGAGCACTGGTCAAGCGGTCTCGATGACATTCGCGATACGCTCAAGCACCCGCACTGGCTAGCCATGCCCGGCCCCGAACGGCCGTTCGTGACGCACGACGTGCATCGCGGCAACGGCGATGGCTGACTGGTCGACCCTGACCTGGTAGAGCCTGACCTAGTCGACCACCACCTTGGCCAGTTCAGGCTTGGGCGGTGGATACGCTGGCTTGAGGGTGTCGAAGGCCGCTTTCAGGATTTCGGCCACCATCAGGTTGCGATGGCTCTTGGAGTCCGCGGGCACGATGTACCACGGGCTCTCCGGCGTTGCCGTGGCGGCGATCGCATCTTCGTAGGCCTGCTGATAATCCTTCCAGAACTTACGTTCGGCCAGGTCCTGCATGTCGAACTTCCAGTGCTTCTGCGGATCGGCGATCCGTTCCTCGAGCCGCTTTTTCTGCTCGCCCTTCGAGATGTGCAGGAAGCATTTGATGATCGTCGTGCCGGTCTCCACGAGCATTTGCTCGAACGCGCGGATCTGCTTGTAGCGACGCTCGCATTCGGCATCGTCGATCCATCCGTGCACGCGTGTAATCAGCACGTCCTCGTAGTGGCTGCGATTGAAGATCACGATTTCGCCCTTGCGCGGCACCTGGGCGTGTACGCGCCACAGGTAGTCGCGTGCGAGTTCTTCGGGCGTGGGCGCCTTGAAGCTGGCCACGCGCACACCTAGCGGATCGAAGCTGCGGAAGACCGACCGCACCGTACCGTCCTTGCCGCTGGTATCCATGCCCTGCAATACGATCAGCAGCTTGTGGTTGTGCTCGGCGTAGAAGATGTCCTGGACGGCGTCCAGTTGGGCGCCCAACTCGTCCAGATGGGCAACGTCGGAAGACTTGCTGCCGGTGGACAGTGGCTTGCTGCCGGCGTCGAACGCGGCAAGCTTGAACTGCTTGCCGGTGGTGATGCGGAAATCGTCCAGGCTCATGGGCTCTCCGGTGGCGGGGTGGAGCCACCCCGCATTCCACAGATCCCCGCCAGATGGCGGGAAGAGCCCTAATGTTCAGGCAGGCAACGTGGACAGGTCAATAGACCCTTCGAACACGGTGGTGGCCGGGCCGGTCATCTGCACGGGCTGGCCCGCACCCTGCCACGCAATCGACAATTCGCCACCGTGCGTGCGCACCCTGACCGGCGTGTCGAGCAGGCCGCGGCGGATGCCGGCCACCACGGCCGCACAGGCACCGGTGCCACAGGCAAGGGTTTCACCGGCGCCGCGCTCGAACACGCGCAGTTCGATGGTATGGCGGTCGACGATGGCCATGAAGCCCGCGTTGACGCGCTTCGGAAACGACTTGTGATGCTCGATCACGGGGCCATCCTGCAGCACCGGGAACTGTTCCACATCGTCCACTACCTGCACCGCATGCGGATTACCCATCGATACCGCGGAGATCCATTCGGTACGGCCGTTGACTTCCAGTCCGTACAGCGTGTCATCGCCCTCGCGACGCGTCGGCAGGCCATCGGCCACGAACGGCACGCGCGCCGGGATCAGTTCGGGTGCCCCCATGTCTACGGTCACCTGCCCATCGTCCTGCAGCGTCAGCGTGATCACGCCGTTCATGACCTCCACGCGCACCGAGCGCTTGTCCGTCATGCCCTTGTCAGTGACAAAGCGTACGAAGCAACGCGCGCCGTTGCCGCAGTGCTCGACCTCGCCGCCATCGGAATTGAAGATCCGGTAGCGGAAATCGACGTCGTCGCGCGTGGATTTCTCGACGATCAGGATCTGGTCCGCGCCGATGCCGAAATGCCGGCTGGCCAGCGCGCGCCACTGCGCGTCGGTCAGGTCGAGTTGTTGGTGGATGCCGTCCAGCACGATGAAATCGTTGCCGGCGCCGTGCATCTTGGTGAACTGGAGTTTCATGTTCGCAATTGTAATCAGTAGATGTCGGGTTCGCCGGGCGGCCGGTGCTTGAAGCGCTTGTGTACCCAGTAATAGTCGGCCACGCGCGGGCGGATGGCTTCTTCGAAGAAGGCATTCATGCGCCGCGTATCGTCGGTCACGTCCTCGCCCGGGTAGTTGTCCCATGGCGGCAGGATGTGCAGCACATAGCCCTTGTAGTCGGGAAGCTGTTCCGTGTAGATCGGGACCACTTTGGCCCCCGCCAGCCGCGCCAGGCGCGAGACCGAAGTCAGCGTCAGGGCCTGTACCCCGAAAAACGGCACGAACTCCGAGTCGCGCTCGCCGAAATCCATATCGGAGATCAGTTGCAGGGCCTCGCCTTTCTTGAGCACGCGCAGGATGTTGCGCACGCTGTCATTGCGCGAAATCATGTTCGCGCCAAAGCGGCCGCGCGCGACCTTCAGGAAATCGTCGAACAGCTTGTTCTTCTGGACGGTATAAAGCGATGCGCCGGAGCGGCCGACGTTGTCGCGCAGGTGCATCGTCAGCCGGATCGCGCCCGCTTCGAGGCCCGACAGATGCAGCGTCACCAGGATGTGCGGGGTGCCGTCGAGTGCCACCAGGTTGGCCTGGTCATTGATCTGCACCAGCCGGCGCATCTTTGCATCGTCGCAGGTCCAGAAGATGCCGCCCTCGGCAAAGCTGCGGAACACCTTGCGATAGGTTTCGCGCGACATCGCCTCGATTTCGGCATCGCTTTTGTCCGGGAAACACAGGCGCAGGTTGGCACGCACCACTTCGCGGCGCGGGTTCGGGATCAGGTACAGGAATCCGCCCAGTGCCTCGCCGAAGCGGGCCACGAACGAATAAGGGAGTTTGCCCAGCACGGTCAGCAGCCCGATGCCGAGCCAGGTAAAAATGCGGCTCATTGGTTCTTGTTGGTGGAAACGGTCGGTGCGGCACCGAAGGTTTCAGGCGGCAACTCGGCGCCGGCCGGATGCTTGTAGCGGTTGTAGCCCCACAGATACTGGGTTGGATCAACCGCGATCATCTGCTCGATGTTGGCATTGATCATGGCACACGCGGCCACGGGGTCGGCCGGCAGCATGCCGTCGTCGCCGAGAACGCGCAGATGTCCGCGATAACCCACCCCGCGGGGCAAGCGCTCGGCAATGATCATGACCATGGGGGCTTTTGTCAGTTGCTGCAGCCTGTGCACCAGCGTCATCGTATAGGCCGGCTTGCCGAAGAATGGCGCCCAGGCTCCTTCGCCGCCGCTTGGCACCTGGTCGGGCAGGATGCCTACGGCCTCGCCGCGCTTGAGCGCGCGCACCACCATTCGCACGCCACGCGGGTTGGCAGGGGCCATGGCCAGGTTGTGCCGGGTGCGCATGCGTTCGACGAACTCGCGCAGCCAGGGCTGGTTGGGTGGCTTGAACATCGCCGTCACGGGGCGTTGCTCGGCATGCGACTGTGGCAACACCTCGAAGCAGCCCATGTGTGGCGTCAGGATGATCAGGCCATTGCCCTGTTCCTGCAGGCGCTTCATATGCGGCCACAGGCAACTTTCAAAGTTGTCGGTCCGCACCGTGATCGATTTGCGGCTCCAGAAATACGGCATCTCCACCATCATGCGGCCTGTATTGCGGGCCGCCTCGGCAATCATGGCATCGGTGGCGTCCGGGTAGGCATTCCGGAAGTTTTCCACCAGCCGGCGACCGTAGCGGCCGGGCAGTCGCGCCACGAGCAGGCCAAGTGCTCCGCCGAACGCATGCAGTACGCGCAGGGGCAGGCGGGAAATAAGCCAGAAGAGAAAGGTCATGACGGCGTCAGGGACATATTCCGGCGACAAGCCGGGGAATTCCTTGGTACTTCTTCAGTACGGGCGGCATCGGGGCAGCGGCTGTGGCGTTTTCATCATTGGCGCGCTGCAACGAAGCCGGCAGGCGCGTATAATACCCGGCATCGCCGAGTTAACTGACAACTTGCGGGGCGATGCCGCTCTACCCGAGTGGCCTAAATTCCGCTAAAGCGTCGCCGCATCGTTTCCCGAGGCTGGCGCGCGAAGCTAACCAACCTGGAGAAACAAGATCGTGTCGAACGATTTCCTCTTTACTTCGGAATCTGTCTCCGAAGGCCATCCCGATAAAGTAGCCGACCAGATTTCGGACGCGGTCCTGGACGCCATCCTTGCCCAGGACAAGTACGCCCGTGTGGCGGCCGAAACGCTTTGCAACACTGGTCTGGTGGTGCTGGCAGGCGAAATCACCACGACGGCGAACGTCGACTACATCCAGGTCGCACGCGACACCATCAAGCGCATCGGTTACGACAACACCGACTACGGCATCGACTACAAGGGTTGCGCGGTGCTGGTGGCCTACGACAAGCAGTCGCCGGACATCGCCCAGGGCGTGGATCGTGCATCGGACGATTACCTGAACCAGGGTGCTGGCGACCAGGGCCTGATGTTCGGTTACGCCTGCGACGAAACGCCGGAACTGATGCCGTTCCCGATCTACTACGCACACCGTCTGGTGGAGCGCCAGTCGCAACTGCGCCGTGACGGCCGCCTGCCCTGGCTGCGTCCCGATGCCAAGTCGCAGGTGACGGTCCGTTACGTGGATGGCCGCCCGCACAGCGTGGATACCGTGGTGTTGTCGACCCAGCACGCACCGGACATCTCGCAGGCCCAGATCCGCGAAGCCGTGATCGAGGAGATCATCAAGCCGGTGCTGCCGGCCGACATGCTCAAGGACACCAAGTACCTGGTGAACCCGACTGGCCGTTTCGTGATCGGTGGCCCGCAAGGCGATTGCGGCCTGACCGGCCGCAAGATCATCGTCGACACCTACGGTGGCGCTTCGCCGCACGGCGGTGGCGCGTTCTCGGGCAAGGATCCGTCGAAGGTCGACCGTTCGGCCGCGTACGCCGCTCGCTATGTGGCCAAGAACGTGGTGGCAGCCGGCCTGGCGCGTCAGTGCCAGGTGCAGGTCAGCTACGCGATCGGCGTGGCTCGCCCGATCAACGTGACCGTCTACACCGAAGGCACCGGCAAGATCTCCGACGAGAAGATTGCCGAGCTGGTGCAGGAGCACTTCGACCTGCGTCCGAAGGGTATCGTGCAGATGCTGGACCTGCTGCGTCCGATCTACGAGAAGAGCGCCGCCTACGGTCACTTTGGCCGTGAAGAGCCGGAATTCTCGTGGGAAGCCACCGACAAGGCAGCTGCGCTGCGCGCCGCCGCCGGTCTGTAAGCCTTTCCCGGGCTTGCTCGAAACCCCGCTGGTCCATCCGGACCGCGGGGTTTTTTGTTGCCGGCGCATCACGTTGGCGCGAGGCGCCAAGCGAGTAGAATCCGGTCAAACCGATCTTCACGGAACCGCCATGTCCCTGGACCTGATCCGCACCCAGCCGTACACCGACTGGTCGCCCGAGGTAACACCCGAAACGCGCGCCACGCTGCGCCGCGAGCTGGAGCAGGGCGCCGTGCTGTACTTCCCGAACCTGCATTTCCGCTTCCAGCCTGGCGAAGAGCGCTTTCTCGATCCGCGTTACTCGGATGGCAAGTCAAAGAACATCAACCTGCGTGCCGACGACCGGGCCGTGCGCGGCGCCGCTGGTACCGAGCAGGACCTGACCGAGCTCTACAACCTGATCCACCGTTATGCGCAGTCGAGCGAAGCGCTGATCCGCGCGCTGCTGCCCGAATACCTGCCGCACATGACGCGCGCGGGCACCTCGCTGCGGCCAAGCGAGATCGCCGGCCGCCCGGTGAGCTGGCGCAAGGACGATACACGCCTGCACGTGGATTCGTTTCCGTCGAATCCGATGCTGGGCAAGCGCCTGCTGCGCGTCTTCCACAATATCGATCCGGAAGCGTCGCGGGTGTGGCGCGTGGGCGAGCCGTTCGGCGATTTCGCGCAGCGCTTCGTGCCCCAGACACATGGCATGTGGCCGGGCCAGGCATGGCTGATGAAGACGCTGCATATCACCAAGCGCACGCGCAGCGAGTACGACCACCGCATGCTCCAGTTGCATGACCTGGCCAAGGCCGATCTCGAGTACCAGAAGACGGTGCCGCAGCAGGAGTTTCATTTCCCGCCCGGCGCCACATGGATCGTGTTCAGCGACCAGTTGCTGCATGCGGCCATGCGCGGCAAGGCGATGATGGAACAGACGATCTATCTGGATCCGGCCGCGATCGGCGACCGTACCCATTCGCCAGAGGCCGTGCTGTCGCGCATGCTGGGCAAGCCCATGCTGGCGGCCTGAAAACACGCCTTCCGACCTGCCTCCCTAGCGCATCAGCATCTTCAGCATCGACTCGAAGCGTTTGCCGTAGGGCGGCTTGAGCAGGCCCGCGCCATTGAAGCTGGCCTGGTGGAACACCGGTTTGAGTTTCGAGAACGTCTCGAAGCCGGCCTCGCCGTGATAGACACCCATGCCGCTTGGGCCGACACCGCCAAACGGCAGGTCGTCCTGGGCAATATGGAACAGCGTGTCGTTGACAGTGACGCCACCGGCCACCGTCTGCTGCATCACGCGATCCACGACATTGCTGTGCTTGTCGAATACATACAACGCCAGAGGTCGCGGCCGCGCGTTGACGAATGCGATGGCGTCGTCGATGCTGCGATAGGTCACCACGGGCAGCACCGGCCCGAAGATCTCCTCCTGCATGGCCTTGACGTCGTCCGGTACGTCGATCAACAGCACCGGCGGCAACTGCCGTACAGTGGCGTTGGGCATCGCATCGGTCAATGGCACCACGCCAGCGCCGGCCGCACCAGCGGCGTCGATCATCGATACCAGCCGGTCGAAATGCCGGGGGCTGATGATGCTGGTGTAGTCGGGGTTGCGCGCGATATCGGGATAGAGCCGATCCACCACGCGTCGCGCGGCCTGCGCAAAGCGGTCGCGCTGCTCGGCTGCCACCAGTACATAGTCCGGCGCGATACAGGTCTGGCCCGCGTTGAGCAGCTTGCCAACCAGGATCCGTTCCACCGCGCGTTCGAAATCGGCGCCGGGACCGATGATGGCCGGCGACTTTCCGCCCAGCTCCAGCGTCACCGGCGTCAGGTTTGCCGCGGCGGCCTTCATCACATGATGGCCGACATTGGTCGAGCCCGTGAACAGCAGGTGGTCGAACGGCAGCGCGCTGAACGTGGCGGCCACGTCGGCATCGCCGTTGATCACGGCCACTTCATCGGGCGCGAACGTGGCTTGCACCAGCCGCGCGAACAGTTCGGAAAAACGTGGCGTGTATTCCGACAGCTTGACCATGGCCCGATTGCCCGCCACCAGCGCACCGGCCAGCGGGCCGATGGTCAGGTAGAGCGGATAGTTCCACGGCACCACGATGCCGATCACGCCCAGCGGCTGCGGCATCAGGCGCGACTTTGCAGGTTTGAACCAGAGTCCGGTGCGGGCCCGGCGCACACGCATCCAGCGCTTGCCATGCCGCAGTGCATCATCGATACCGGCCAGGCTCGGGAAAACTTCCAGCAACGCGGTTTCCTGACGTGGCCGATTGGTGAAATCCGCGCTGATGGCCTCGGCGATGGCCAGGTGGTTGTCGCGCACCAGGCGCTTGAGCCGGCGCAACCGGTCGGCCCGGACCTCCCATGCCGGGCTCTGGTCGTGGCGCGATGCGGCGCGCATGGCATCGAACACAGTGGACATGGCGGGCACTTCTCTCATTGGCGGTCTCCTTCCCGGGGGCTGTATTCCATGGGCCATCGCGCACCATAAGGCAGCACGCGCGTTATATCAATGGAATCAATCGAGCCTTCCCTTCAAACGTCTCGCACCGGCGGGCGCCAATGCGGGCTGCCGCCCTCTGCCCCCTTCACCGGCCCGACGGCAGCGCCTACACTTTATTTTCGCAGCGGACGTCCGCCGGGGACTGGATCGGCACCGGACACGCGGGGAGACAGATGGAAACGACTTTTGACTATCTCGTCGTGGGCGCCGGCTCGGCCGGCTGTGCACTGGCGGGGCGGTTGGCTGACAGTGGCAGCGACACGATCGCGCTGCTCGAGGCAGGTGCACACGATCATCATGTGCTGGTGCGCACACCCGCTGGCTGTGCGGCCATGCTGCCGCGCGCCGGCGCGCGCAATTACGGCTACCAGACCGTGCCCCAGGACGAACTCGGCGGCCGGCGCGGCTATCAGCCGCGCGGCCGGGGCCTGGGCGGATCTTCGTCGATCAACGCCATGATCTATGTGCGCGGCCGCCCGAGCGACTACGATGGCTGGGCCGCCGCGGGCTGCGACGGCTGGGCATGGGACGACGTGCTGCCGTATTTCCGGCGTGCCGAATGCAACGAACGCGTGGCCGGCCACGACGACGATCCGCTGCATGGTGGCACCGGTCCGCTGCATGTCAGCGACCTGCGCTCGCCCAATCCGTTTGGCCAGCATTTCATCGATGCGGCTCAGCATGCCGGCATCGTGCGCAACGACGATTTCAATGGCGAGGAGCAGGAGGGTGTTGGCTGGTACCAGGTCACGCAGCACAACGGTGAACGCTGGAATGCGGCGCGTGCCTACCTGCATGGTGGCAATGAGCGCGACCGTAACCGCAATGGCGGGCGCAGCCATCTGCAGGTGATGACCGGCACACAGGTGCTTCGCATCCTCTTCGAAAAGCGTCGCGCGGTGGGTGTGCTGGCCTGGCGCGATGGCCAGGAGGTCGTGCTGCGTGCGCGTCGCGAGGTCATCGTCTCGGCGGGGGTGTTCGGCTCGCCGCAATTGCTGATGGTTTCGGGCGTGGGCCCGGCCCGACATCTGCAGGAGCACGGCATTGCCGTGGTGCATGACCTGGCCGGTGTTGGCGGCAATCTACAGGACCACCTCGACATCATCCTGCACAAGCGCGTGGCGGCGCCCGAGCTGTTCGGGATATCGCCCGGCGCGGTGCGCAGGTTGATCGGCGAATACCTGCGGTACCGGCGTGACCGCTCCGGCATGATGACCTCGAACTTCGCGGAAGCCGGTGCGTTCGTACGCAGCCGCCCCGGACTGGCCGAACCCGATCTGCAGTTGCACTTTGTGGTGGGCATGGCCGACAACCATATGCGCAGCGTGAATTTCGGACATGGCTATTCCTGCCACGTCTGCGTGCTGCGGCCGCGTAGCCGTGGCCTGGTCGGACTGGCTTCACCGGACATGCGCGACGCCCCGCGCATCGACCCGCGCTACCTGTCGGATCCGCAGGACATGGAGGACATGCTGGCTGGCCTGCGCATCGTGCGCGACATCTTTGCCCAGGCGCCGCTGGCCGTGTTCGGCGGGCGGGAGCTGTACTCGGAAGGACTGCGGCTGGACGGCAGTGACGACGACGCGGCGCGCGCGCTGATCCGCAAGCACGCCGATACGATCTATCACCCGGTAGGCACATGCCGCATGGGCATGGACGCGCTGGCCGTGGTGGACCCGCAGTTGCGCGTGCGCGGCGTGGAGGGTTTGCGGGTGGTGGATGCGTCGATCATGCCGACGCTGATTGGTGGTAACACCAACGCACCGGCGATCATGATCGGCGAGCGTGCGCATGACCTGATCCGCTATGCGCCGCATGTCACGCTGCGGATTACGGAGACAGCGGTGGCGGATTGAATTGCTGCTGGTTGGTTTGCTCCCCTCTCCCACAACGCGGGAGAGGGGAGAACACGGACAGCAGATTACCCGCGCATCTGGAACTGTCCCACCATGTCGCGCAGCTTGCCGGCCTGTTCGTCCAGCGATTGCGCGGCGGCAGCCGCTTCCTCGACGAGCGCCGCGTTCTGTTGCGTAACCTGGTCCATCTGGCCCACGGCATGGCCGACCTGCTCGATACCCGCGCTCTGTTCCTGCGATGCCGCCGAGATCTCGGCGATGATGTCCGACACGCGCTTCACGGCATGACGGATCTCGGTCATCGTGTTGCCTACGCCTTCCGCCTGCGTGGAGCCGGTGCGCACGGTGTCGACCGATGCCTCGATCAGTTCCTTGATTTCCTTGGCCGCGCTCGACGAGCGTTGCGCCAGGCTGCGCACTTCGCCGGCCACCACCGCAAAGCCGCGGCCTTGCTCACCGGCACGCGCCGCTTCCACGGCGGCGTTCAGTGCCAGGATATTGGTCTGGAAGGCGATGCCTTCAATCAGGTTCGTGATCTCGGCGATGCGCTCCGAGCTGGTGCTGATGGCGCCCATCGTATCCACCATCTGCTGCACGGAATGATTGCCTTCATCGGCCACCAGGGCCGCATTCGATGCCAGTGACGAGGCCTGGCGCGCATTCTCGGCATTCTGGCGCACGGTGGCCGTGAGCTGCTCCATGCTCGATGCGGTTTCTTCCAGCGATGCGGCCTGCTGCTCGGTGCGCGACGACAGGTCGACGTTGCCCGCGGCAATCTGCGCGGCGGCCACGCTCACCGAATCGGTGGAGCGGCGTACTTCGCGCAACGTGCCGGACACGCGCTCGATCAGCGTATTGAACGATTGCGCGGTCAGGCCGACTTCATCGAGACGGTCTACCGGCGCGCGGCGATCGAGATCGAGCGACGTGCTGACATGCAACAGCGTGCCCTGGATCTCTTCAAGGCTGCTGCGGATGCGACGATACAGTCCGATCGCCATGAAGGCCGTGAGCACGACCGCGATCACGATCACAATCGAAAATACGCGTACCGATGTTTGATGTTGTGCCTTGTTGTGCGCCACGGCTTCGTCGCCAAGCTTCGTGTTGTATTCGAGATGCTCGTCCAGGTTCTTGCGCACGGCGGTGGAGGCCAGGTGCAGCTCCCCCGCGGTCAGCATCTGTTGGGTGGCGGCGAAGTCGCTGTTCCTGGAGCGTTCGAGAAACGCGCCGAACTGGTCCCGGTAGTGCTTGATGGCAGCGCGATCGGCCTCAAGAAACTTCCGGTCGGTTTCGTCGGAAATATCATCGCGTTCGTACTTGGCCAGCAGGTCGTCGAAGCGCTTGTTGGAGCGCTCCAGCATGGCTTCGGCATCGGCCTTTGCGTTGACGTCGTCGGTCATGGCATGGCGATACAGTGCCACGCGGATGTTGGCCAGCGCATTGCTGACGTTGTTGAGGTCACGCACGCTGCCGAGCGTGTTGTCGTTGAAGTATTCGAAGCGTTTTTCCGACTGGTTCATCTGCCAGATACCGCCAAGGCCGACGAAGAGTAAGGCGAGTAACGCGAGGGACAGCGTGAGAAGCAGACGTTTGCTGATATTCATGGGGGATGTGGCGGCACACGTTACTTGGCGCGTGCCGTCCGTTGTGGCGACTTGGTTTTCGCAGCGGGCGGGAGCCCGTCGCCACAACGTTTACGGCGGGGCGCATGGCCCCTGAAGATGGACATGCCGCAATGCAGCACGTGCTGTGCGATCTCCGCACACTATAAGTTCAGCGAGGCCAGGCGCGGTCCGTGATGCGGATCAAAGTGCCGATATCTGCATCCAGCGTGCCGAAGACACGGCCATGCTGGCGGCCCAGACGGCTTGCCACGAACTGCTCGGCCGATTCTGCGTGGCCATGCGCGATCATCAGCGCCGCCTGCGCGGTCAGTACCAGTCCCTGCGCAAAGCGGCGCGCGCTGGCTTCGAGCGCATCGGCCGGACCGTGCAGCATGGCCTGCAGCGACGCCAGTTCCGCGCGCACCGCGGCGTGGCCATTGGACAGGCGCGCCAGGTCCTGCATGATGCGTGCGCCATCGTCGGGGTTGCGTTGCAACGCACGCAAGACGTCAAGGCACATGATGTTGCCCGAGCCTTCCCAGATCGAATTGACCGGTGCTTCGCGATACAGCCGCGCCATCGGCCCTTCCTCGACATAGCCGTTGCCGCCCCAGACTTCCATGGCCTCGCCGGTGGCTTCCAGCGCGCGCTTGCAGATCCAGAACTTGGCGGCCGGCGTCATCACGCGTTTCCAGGCCGCGGCCAGCGGATCGTCGTCGGCGTGTTCGAACGCATTGGCCAGCGCCATCATCATGAGCGCGGCCGCCTCGGACTCCAGCGCCAGGTCGGCCAGCACATTGCGCATCAGCGGCTGGTCGGCCAGCAGCTTGCCGAACGCCATGCGATGGCGCGCGTGATGCAGCGCCTGCACCAGTCCCGCGCGCAGCAGCGCCGCGCTGCCGATCACGCAATCGAGCCGGGTATTGGTGGCCATCTCGATGATGGTGGGAATGCCGCGGCCTTCCTCGCCGATCAGGATGCCGGTGGCGCCGCGGAATTCCACTTCACTGCTCGAATTGGAACGGTTGCCGAGCTTATCCTTGAGCCGCTGGATCAGGATCGGATTCTTGCTGCCATCGTCGCGAAAGCGCGGCACGAAGAAGCATGACAGGGGGCCATCGGCCGCACCCATGCGCGCCACCACCAGGTGCGCATCGCACATCGGCGCCGAGAAAAACCATTTGTGCCCGGTCAGCGCATATTCGGCCCCGCGCCCCTCGCCACGCACGGGCATGGCCACGGTCGTATTGGCGCGCACATCGGAGCCGCCCTGCTTTTCCGTCATGCCCATGCCGATCATCACGGCAGTCTTGTCGCGCCAGGGCAGGTCGCGCGGATCGTGCTCCTTCGCGTAGAGGCGGGGTTCGAGATCGCGGAACAGGGCCGGTTCCTTGCCCAGGACAGGAATGCTGGCCAGCGTCATCGTGGTGGGACACAGCGACCCCGATTCGACCTGGGCCTGCAGGTAGTAACCGGCCGTGCGCGCGGCCCATACCCCCGCGCGCGGTTGCACGAATGGCAGGGCCTGCAGTTGCTGGCTACGCAGCAATGCCAGCAGCTGATGCCACGCGGGATGAAACTGAACCTGGTCGATGCGTTCGCCGGTGCGGCTGTGCGTGTGCAGTTCCGGCGCGAACCGGTTGGCATCGGCCGCCCAACCCTGTACCTCGGCTTCGCCGAGCCTTGATCCATAGGTGGACAGCGCATCGGTGTGCCAACTGCCGCCGAGCCGGTCCAGTGTCGTGCGCAGGCCGGGATCGGTGTCGAACAGGTTGTAGCCGGCAAGGTCGGGCACCTGGTTGAACACGCCGTGAGTGTGCGCGCTATCCAAGGCGACGGATGTGGCGGTCATGACATCTCCTGGGGCGGCACTGGCGGCCGCTGTTGAAATACGGACTACCTGCTGCGGGCCATGGTACGGCAATCCAGCCGTTCGCAATACACATGGGAAAACTGGTCCGCGAAGCGTCGCCCTGCCCACTTTGCGCGTATCGTGCAGCGCAGCATGGCATTCCGATACCGTGATGCACGACAGCCGCGACAGAATTTTGGGTAGCGCGGCGCAAGCCCTTGTGCTTAAATTCACCCCGTTGGATGAAACAGGGGTGCCGTCCGGATGGGCCGGGCGGCTGAGAGAGTCCCTTCGAACCCGATCCGGCTAGTACCGGCGTGGGAAGTTTCACATGAACCGAATCGCTCTTGTCCCGCGGGATTTCCGCACCGGGACGCCGCCGCCGGCCCAGCCGCGCAGGCCGGCTCACAGGGCTCCTGGTTTCGTCCATCCCCGCAAGAGAGAGGACGACACCCATGGCCCGTACTGCCCCCGCCGCTTCGTTTGAATCGCTGGAAAGCGATCTCGACCAGAAATTTGCCTATCCGGCTTCCAGCAAGACCTACCTGACCGGCAGCCGCCCGGACATTCGTGTGCCACTGCGCACGATCCTGCAAACGGCCACACGCACCGACAAGGGCGAGATGGCCAACCCGCCGATCCCGGTCTATGACACCTCGGGTCCGTACAGCGATCCCGACGTGCATATCGACCTGAAGGCCGGCCTGCCACCCGTGCGCGCCCAGTGGATTGCCGAACGCAACGATACGGAAGTGTTGCCCGGCCTGTCGTCGGAATACGGCCTGGCACGTGCCAACGATCCGGCCACCGCGCACCTGCGTTTCGCGCAACTGACCAATCCGCGTCGCGCCAAGGCTGGCGCGAATGTGTCGCAGATGCACTACGCGCGCCGCGGCATCATCACGCCCGAGATGGAATACGTGGCGCTGCGTGAATCGCTGAACCTGCAGGCGCTCTACGACAAGCCCGAGTACAAGGCGCTGCTGCGCCAGCACCCGGGCAATGCGCTCGGCGCCGCGCTGCCGCTGCGTCCGGAAGACATGACGCCGGAATTCGTGCGCCGTGAAATTGCCGCCGGCCGCGCGATCATCCCCGCCAACATCAACCACACGGAACTGGAGCCGATGGCCATCGGCCGCAACTTCCGCGTGAAGATCAACGGCAATCTCGGCAACTCCGCCGTGACGTCGTCGCTGGCCGAGGAAGTGGAAAAGATGGTGTGGTCGATCCGTTGGGGCGCCGACACCATCATGGACCTGTCCACCGGCAAGCACATCCACGAAACGCGTGAATGGATCCTGCGCAACTCGCCGGTACCCATCGGCACGGTGCCGATCTACCAGGCGCTGGACAAGACCGGTGGCATCGCCGAGGACCTGACCTGGGAAATGTTCCGCGACACGCTGATCGAGCAGGCCGAGCAGGGCGTGGACTATTTCACGATCCACGCCGGCGTGCTGCTGCGCTACGTGCCGATGACCGCCGATCGCGTGACCGGCATCGTGTCGCGCGGCGGCTCGATCATGGCCAAGTGGTGCCTGGCCCACCACAAGGAAAACTTCCTGTACACGCGCTTCGACGAGATCTGCGAAATCATGAAGGCGTACGACGTGTCGTTCAGCCTCGGTGATGGCCTGCGTCCGGGCTGTATCGCCGATTCGAACGACGACGCGCAATTCGGTGAGCTGCGCACGCTGGGCGAACTGACGGCCAAGGCATGGGAACACGATGTGCAGGTCATGATCGAGGGCCCGGGCCACGTGCCGCTGCAGCGCATCCAGGCCAATATGGACGAAGAGCTCAAGCATTGCTACGAGGCGCCGTTCTACACGCTGGGACCGCTGGTCACCGACATCGCGCCGGGCTACGACCACATCACCAGCGGCATTGGTGCCGCCAATATCGGCTGGATGGGCACGGCCATGCTGTGCTACGTCACGCCGAAGGAACACCTGGGCCTGCCGGACAAGGAAGACGTGCGCGAAGGCATCATCACGTACAAGATCGCCGCCCACGCCGCCGACCTGGCCAAGGGCTGGCCTGGCGCGCAGTTGCGTGACAATGCGCTGTCCAAGGCGCGCTTCGAGTTCCGCTGGGAAGACCAGTTCAACCTGGGCCTCGATCCCGAGCGTGCACGTTCGTTCCACGATGCAACGCTGCCGGCCGAAGGCGCGAAGATCGCCCACTTCTGCTCGATGTGCGGGCCGAAGTTCTGCTCGATGAAGATCACGCAGGAAGTGCGCGACTACGCGGCATCGCTGCCCGCGGCCGAACGTGGCATGGAAGAGAAGTCGATCGAGTTCGTGAAGTCGGGCGCGAAGATCTACTCGTAAGCCACCACGCATTGTCTTGCAGGACGGGCACGGCCTCGCGGCCGTGCCCGGTAGTGGCATCACCGCAGTAACAGAAGTACCAGAGTCCCGCGCGCGGCGCCCCCACGCGGCGCGGCGGTATTCACCCAACTGGAGGCCGGACGGCGCAACCGTTTGCCCATGCCGCCGGCATACAAGCCCATGACAGCAGTACAGTCCTTCGATGTCGCCATCCTTGGCGCCGGCCTGGCCGGGCGTTTGTCCGCCTGGCAACTGGTACGCGCAGGCGCCCGCGTGGCGCTGGTGGAGCGTGGCGGCCCCGACGGCAGCGGTTCCGCCGCGCATGTCGCGGCGGCCATGCTGGCGCCGCTGGCCGAATCGGCAATCGCCGAACGGCGTATCGTTGACCTCGGCATTGCCAGTGTCGACCTGTGGCGCAGCTGGATCCAGGCGCTGCCCGAACCCGTGTTTTTCCAGGAAGATGGCACGCTCGTGGTGTGGCACGCACGTGACCGCAGTGAAGTGTCGCTGTTCACCGGCCGCATGCGCGCGGTGGCGCCTCCCGAACTGGTGCAGGCACGCCTGCGCGCGCTCGACGGCAATGGCGTGGGCCAGGTGGAGCCGGCGTTGGCCGGGCGCTTTCCCCAGGGCCTGCTGCTGCAAGGCGAAGGGCAGCTCGACAACCGTGGCGCCATGCGCGCATTGCTGGCCTGCGCGATTGCGGGCGGCATGCACTGCGTGTGGGAAGCGGGCGAAGTCGACGCCGATGCGTTGCCGTCGCTCGGCATCCGTGCCGACGTGGTGCTCGACTGTCGCGGCCTTGGCGCACGTGCCGCGTGGACCGATTCGTCCGGCGCCCGCGAAAAGGCCCTGCCGGGCCTGCGCGGCCTGCGTGGCGAAGTGGTCCGCGTACACGCGCCCGATGTGAAGCTGCATCGCCCGGTGCGCCTGCTGCATCCGCGCTACCCGATCTACATCGCGCCGAAGCCCAACGATCTCTACGTGATCGGCGCCACCGAAATCGAAAGCGAGGACGACTCGCCGATGAGCGTGCGTTCCGCGCTCGAACTGCTGTCGGCCGCGCACTCGCTGCATCCCGCGTTTGGCGAGGCGCGCGTGCTTGAACTCAATGTGCAGCGCCGACCCACGCGTCCCGACCATCTGCCCGCGATCCGGGTGGACCAGCAAGCGCGTGTGGTGCGCGTGAACGGACTGTATCGGCACGGCTGGCTGATTGCGCCGGCCGTGACCGAAGCCGCATGCCACGTGGTGCGCGCCATGCTGGCCGGCGATCCGGCCGCGCATGCGGTGCCGTCTGCGCTACGCTGGCCCGGCATGATCGAGTCGGTGCAGGAGCCAGCGCAGCCTGCGCACGGCGTGCTGGCCGATGCGGGCGGCACGCTGCATTAATCAAGAAGACATCATGCAAATCCTGCTCAATGGCCGATCGCTGGAACTGCCCGATGCCGCGACGCTGGCCGACGCGGTGACGGCAGCCGCCATCGCGCCGCCATTCGCCGCCGCGGTGAATGGCCAGTTTGTTCCGCGTACCGCGCATGCCAATACATCGCTCGCCGCGGGCGACCAGATCGACCTCGTGCAACCCGTGACGGGAGGCTAAGCCACCATGACATTCGAACCTGCCGAAACCCTGCGCGATCCGTTCGTGCTGTACGGGGAATCATTCGATTCACGCCTGCTGCTGGGCACTTCCCGCTACCCGTCGCCTGCCACGCTGCAGGCCGCCGTGGAAGCGTCGCGCCCGGCCATGATCACGGTTGCGCTGCGCCGCCAGACCGCGGTGGGCAGTGGCGATGGCCAGACGCTCGGTGGCGAGACGTTCTGGCAGATGCTGCGCAAGCTGGGCGTACCGGTGTTGCCGAACACCGCCGGCTGCTTCGCGGCACAGGAAGTCATCACCACGGCCATGATGGCGCGCGAGGTATTCGAGACCGACTGGATCAAGCTCGAACTGATTGGCGATGACTACACGCTGCAGCCCGATACGCTGAACATGCCCGCCGTGGCGGAGACGCTGATCAAGGAAGGCTTCAAGGTGCTGCCGTATTGCACCGAGGACCTGGTGCTGTGCCGTCGGCTGCTCGACGTGGGCTGCCAGGCGCTGATGCCGTGGGCTGCGCCGATTGGCACGGGCCGGGGCGCGGTGAACCCGCACGCGATGCGCACGCTGCGCGACCGCTTGCCCGATACGCCGCTGATCGTCGATGCGGGCCTCGGCCTGCCGTCGCACGCGGCTCAGGTGCTGGAGTGGGGCTACGACGGCGTGCTGCTCAATACTGCCGTGGCGCAGGCCGCTTATCCGGTGAACATGGCACGCGCATTTGCGCTGGCCGTCGAGGCGGGCCGTACCGCGTACCTCGCCGGGCCGATGCCCGAGCGTGAGGTGGCGCAGGCCAGCACGCCCGTGGTTGGCATGCCGTTCTGGCATGCCGAAGGCGCGGAGGATCGTGCATGACGCGCCAGGGAGTTGCCGCGGCCATCGACGCCGCAATGTTCGAAGACCTGATGCAACGCTTCGCCACGATGTTCGGCCGTGACGAAGCGCCGTGGCAGGCATGGCAGGTTGCCAACGCGCCGGCTACGCTGGGCCATCACGACGTGGTGTTATCGGATGGCGAGGCGACCGCCGTCGAGATCGACCGTGTCAGCGCGGCCAATGCCGTGCTGATCGAATCGGAGCGTGAGGGCGGCCGCTGGATCGACACCGTGCGTTCGCCGATGGGCACCTGGGTGCTCGAGGTGGGCGCCGACGACGACACCGCGCATTCGCCGGCCTTCGTGGCGGTGCTGTGTGCGGCACTGTCGCTGCATTTCCCGGCGCATGATGCGTTGTGCATCGCCCGCGCATGGCAGCCGGGCAGCGCGACCTGGCCGAGCGACTTTGCACGCTTTCCGCGCGTTCGCCACGCAGCGCTGGCGTCTCCCGACCAACCTGCGAAGGCGTTCGCGCCGTGCCCTCCGGACCTTGGCCTCTATGCGGTCATGCCCACGGCGGCATGGATCGAAAAGCTCGTGCCGCTGCAGGTGCCGACCGTGCAACTGCGCTTCAAGTCCGACGATGCCGCCGCCGTGAAGGCCGAGATTGCGCGCGCCGCCAAGGCCGCCAAGGGCTCGGCGTCACGGCTGTTTATCAATGACCACTGGCGCGTGGCCATCGACCATCACGCCGCCTGCGGCGGTGACAGCGGTATCTACGGCATCCACCTCGGACAGGAAGATCTAGACGAAGCCGATCTCGATGCGATTCGCGCCTCGGGTCTGCGCCTTGGCGTCTCGACGCATGGCTATGCCGAAATGCTGCGGGTGGCGGCGCTTGCGCCCAGCTACCTGGCGCTCGGAGCGATCTTCCCGACCACGACCAAGATCATGCCGACCCAGCCGCAAGGCATGGGACGGTTCCAGTCGTACGTGAAGCTGATGAAGCCGGTGATTCCGTCGCTGGTTGGTATCGGCGGCGTGAATGCCAGCAATATGCGTGAGGTACTGGCCGTGGGCGTGGGCAGCGCGGCCGTGGTGCGCGCGATTACCGAGGCCAGCGATGTGCCTGCGGCAGTGAACGGGCTGAACGCGTTGTTTGTGTGACCGTTGCGTCGGTGTTGACGCTCCGGCTCTCCCCCAGCCCTCTCCAGGAGGCGGCGCAGGCGGGAGAGGGGAGCGAAAGTTTGGGCGCTAACCGGCCATTGACGCTGGTCGTGCCACGCCATTCCGCATATCCTCTCCATCCAGTCATCAAAGGAATGAGGTTCCGCCATACGGAACCCTGCAGAGAGGAAACAGCTGTGACCCAGATCATCCCCGCCGCGCCTGGCACCCCCGAAAAGCCTTACTTCGGCATCGACATTCCGCTGATGCGCCTGCTGGGCCTGCAGCCCGAGTACATGGAAGAGGGCCTGTGCCGCACGCGCCTGCCGGCCAATGCCAATGTGGTGAACAGCCGTGGTGACGTGCATGGCGGCACATTGATGGCGGTACTGGACTTCACGCTGAGCGGCGCGGCACGCTCGCACGCGCCGCTGGACGTGGGCGTGATCACGATCGACATGTCGACGCATTTCCTGTCGGCCGCGCGCGGGGAACTGACGTTCGAATCGCGTTGCATTCGCCGTGGCAACAAGATTGCCTTCTGCGAGGGCGAGGCCCGCGACGCGTCAGGCACGGTGTGCTGCGTGGCCCGCGCGTCGTTCAAGCTCGTGCAGTTGGCCGGCGGAAATTAACCCTGCGGCGCCGGCGACGTTTCGGCCGGTCGATAGACGGCCAGGAACCGCACTCGCTCGGTGATGCCATAGTCGCCGGGCGCATATTGCATCAGCCAGTCGCCCGGCTTGCCGGTCAGTACGTCGCCACCAGCCGAGCGCTCGATCGCGAACGCTTGCGCCATTTCCCGGGCTAGCACCGGCACCGGCTGGTTCCGATAGGGGCCGGCCTCGCCATGGGCGTGCGGCCCGGCGGCGACGTAGCGCGCGTCGAACCGTTCGCGGGAGACCACCCAGCGGTCGCCCGTGGCGCCGGTCACGATGGCATCGCCGCGCCCATACCGGTTCGGGCCTTCGCGGCTGATCAGTTCGCCCGGTTCGGCGGCGAAAACCACCTGTACGGTTTCATTCTTTACGTACCAGCGCGCGGCAGGGTCGTCGCGCAAGTCGACGTTGGTCAGCGTTTGCATGTCGATTTACCCCAGTACCCGTGGCGCGAAGCCGTGATTGAGCGGGCCGTTGCCGGCCCCGATGCGATACTGCGCGCCGGCGGCAATTGCCTGGGCGACATAGTCGAGCGCGGTGCCCACGGCGTCGGGCAGCGCGTTGCCGCGCGCCAGTTGCGCGGCGATGGCGGCAGCCAGCGTGCAGCCGGTGCCGTGCAGGTTCGGCGTGTCGATGCGCGGATGCGTGTACACGCGCGTGGTGCCGTCGGCAAGCATCAGGAGGTCATCGAGACCCGTGGCGCCGGGGCCATCGTCCTCCAGATGCCCACCCTTGAGCAGCACGGCCTGGCAACCCATGGCCAGCAGGTCGGCGGCGGCGCTTTCCATCTCGGCACGACGCGCGATGCGGCGGCCCAGCAGGTAAGACGCTTCCGGCAGGTTCGGCGTGACCAGCATCGCACGCGGGAACAGCAGCCTGACCATTGCCTGGCTGGTTGCGTCGTCTGACAGCGTGGCGCCCGAGGTCGAGATCATGACCGGGTCCACCACAAGCTTGCGGATACCGTGACGGTCCACGGCGCCGGCCACGGCCTCGACGATGGCGGCCGTGCCGAGCATGCCGGTCTTGGCCGCATCCACGCCGATATCGCTGGCCACCGCGTCGATCTGCGCGGCCACCATGTCGGCCGGGATGGCATGCACGCCGGTCACGCCCAGCGTGTTCTGGGCCGTGATGGCCGTGATCGCGCTCGTGCCAAAACAGCCGAGCGCGGCAAAGGTCTTCAGGTCCGCCTGGATGCCGGCGCCGCCACCGGAGTCGGAACCGGCGATGGTCAGGGTGCGGGGTGGCGTGGGGAGCATGTGCAAGGCGCGAACAATCGGAAACAAAAAGCTGGCAAAAAGCCGGAAAAAATCTAGGGGTTCGCGCCACAGGTCGCGAACAGGCACGCTACAATACCGCCACTCCGAGGAGCGTTGCAACGGATGGCTCGCCATTCGCCAGGCTCGGACTGTCTCAACGGCGCTCGCTGTTCCGTGGTTTGCACGGACGCGAGTCGACCTGTCTGCCTGCCAGCCAAATGTCACGTGCTACGTGCATCGTGCGTGGCGCGGCCACATTCCTCCCGTCCCTGCGTCCACTTCTACATCGAACGGAGTGACTCATGAACGCTGTGACTGACCTCAAGCAAGACTACATCGTGGCCGACATCGGCCTGGCCGGCTGGGGCCGCAAGGAAATCGCCATCGCCGAAACCGAAATGCCGGGCCTGATGGCAATCCGCGACGAATTCGCCGCCGCCCAGCCGCTCAAGGGTGCCCGCATCGCCGGTTCGCTGCACATGACGATCCAGACCGCCGTGCTGATCGAAACGCTCAAGGCACTGGGCGCCGACGTGCGCTGGGCCTCGTGCAACATCTACTCGACGCAGGACCATGCCGCCGCCGCGATCGCCGCAACGGGCACGCCGGTATTTGCGTTCAAGGGCGAATCGCTGAAGGAATACTGGGACTTCACGCACCGCATCTTCGACTGGACCAACGGCGAGACGCCGAACATGATCCTGGACGACGGCGGCGACGCCACGCTGCTGCTGCACCTGGGCGCCCGCGCCGAGAAGGATGCATCGCTGATTGCCAAGCCGACCAGCGAGGAAGAAACCTACCTGTTCGCGGCCATCAAGGAAAAGCTGGCCAAGGATCCGAGCTGGTACAGCCGTAACCTGGAAGCCATCCGCGGCGTGACCGAGGAAACCACCACGGGCGTGCACCGCCTGTACCAGATGGCACAAAAGGGTGAACTGAAGTTCCCGGCCATCAACGTGAACGACTCGGTGACCAAGAGCAAGTTCGACAACCTGTACGGCTGCCGTGAATCGCTGGTGGACGGCATCAAGCGCGCCACCGACGTGATGATCGCCGGCAAGATCGCCATCGTGGCCGGCTACGGCGACGTGGGCAAGGGCAGCGCCCAGGCGCTGCGCGCGCTGTCGGCCCAGGTGTGGGTGACCGAGATCGACCCGATCTGCGCACTGCAGGCCGCCATGGAAGGCTACCGCGTGGTGACGATGGACTACGCCGCCGAACACGGCGACATCTTCGTGACCTGCACCGGCAACTACCACGTGATCACGCATGACCACATGGCAAAGATGAAGGACCAGGCCATCGTCTGCAACATCGGTCACTTCGACAACGAGATCGACATCGCGTCGATCGAGAAGTACGAATGGGACGAGATCAAGCCGCAGGTTGACCACGTGGTGTTCCCGGACGGCAAGAAGCTGATCATCCTGGCCAAGGGCCGCCTGGTGAACCTGGGCTGCGCCACGGGCCACCCGTCGTACGTGATGAGCAGCTCGTTCGCCAACCAGACCATCGCCCAGATCGAACTGTGGGCCGAGCGCGACAGCGGCAAGTACCCGGTTGGCGTGTACGTGCTGCCGAAGCACCTGGACGAGAAGGTGGCACGCCTGCAGCTGCGCAAGCTCAACGCGCAACTGACCGAGCTGACCGACCAGCAGGCCGCCTACATCGGCGTGCAGAAGCAAGGCCCGTACAAGGCCGACCACTACCGCTACTGATCGGTACCGCCCGATCCCCACTCCCGCCGTTTGTAGCGGGCACCCCTCTCCCGCGTGCGGGAGAGGGGTGGGGGAGAGGGCAGCGCGCCAACTGC
>CAUUBQ010000011.1:0-161831 GCA_963543405.1 uncultured Cupriavidus sp. | reverse complement strand
CCGCGCACGCCGCGCTATCCATCCCCGGACTGAAGTCCGAGGTTTCCCGCGCAGCCTGATGACGGGGAAGCAAACGGAGATCTCAATGGATAGACGACGCTGCATACCATAGCAAATTCGACGCCGGGCGTCGCGCGTACCTGGGGAAAGGTATGACGGACGTTCGACGATCTCAGCAAGGCCAGCCAAGCCTGCAAAGCCTGCGAAGGCTGTCCTGAGGCGAGGCTGGCGTACAAGAATCGTGAGAGGGGGTAGTCATGATGCACGAGCGGTTTCGCGGCCGGCAGGTCAGGCCAATCGTTGGCGGTGGTGGGTTCAATGGCGGCGAGCCGCCCGATGAGGGCGGCACCGAAGGCCGCTTGCGTGCACTCGAGCGCAGCGTTGCCGTTATCAAGGCCAATATCGTGACCAAGGCCGATATCTCCGAAGTGCGCGCCGATATCCACAAGGCCATCGCCGATATCAACAAGGTCATTCTCGAATGCAGCCGCTGGAACCATGCGTCGCTGGTGGCAATGTTTGGCGCCTTTGTACTGGGCGTGATCGGTCTGCTGGTCACGATCTGGAATGTCGGCCAGCCGCAAGCGCCCGCAACCGTGACCCATGGAAGTGCGCCGGTGGTGATCCAGGTTCCCGTAGCCCCGGCGCCGTTGTCGGCGGTGTCGGTGGGGTTGGATGAGTAGCGGGCCAGTGGGACCGATCAAATGGATGAGTATTCCTCGGTAGATACGATTACACCGACGATTGGGGGTTTCTGGATCGGTGTTATCGGTGCCGTCGTCGGCGTCGCAGGACTTGGATTCTCGATCTACAGCTCTGTGGAGAAGGAGCCGAATGTAAGGTTGCTGATCCTCTCGGGATGGACGGCTGCACTGCTGGCATCCGTCACGGCGGGGATCATCGCCTTCAGGCTGGTGAGACTCATTTCCGGTATGAGTCAGAAGATCGCTGCTCTTAGTTCGCGACTTTCCGAATTGCAGGCAGACAAACGATTTTCGCCGCGCAAGCGCGTACGCCTGAGCCCGCACCAATACGCTAATGAGCTACTTCGAGAGCTTCAACTACTATCCGTCGCTCCGCGCACGACCCGCGGAGGTCCTTGGATATGATCGCCTGGACGATGCCTGCAAGAATGACCTTCTTCCAATCTTCACCGCAGGTGCGTGGCCTAAGCAGGAAGGTATCGAGGAATCCATTCAAAGGGTCAGGGCCGCAACCGGGGGCAGGAGTTTCATCCTCGACGTTACGCGCGAACCTTCCCGCATGAATTCTTCAACGCAATCCTTGCTGGAACCTGAGCGGAATTTCGCCGCCTGGCAAAAATTTGTCGCCGGAATACCCAATGTGGTACCTGTGCTTCAAATCACGCCGTCGGCAAAGATCTCCCAAGTCATACATCAGGCACGCGAACTGGAGCAGAGCGGCACCCACCGAGTTGCTTTCCGCATCAGCGGATTCAGCGAGGATGTTGACAAGGTTACTGCTGCGTTATCCGCATTGTCGAAGAGCGAGAACGGGCTGGTGATTATCGATGCGGGCTATATTCGAGAGACTTTCGCCGCCTCTCTGGCTGCATGCGTAACGGCAATAAATAGCATTCGACAGGAAGTGGAGGATGCCATTGTCGCGGTGCTGGCGACCAGCTTCCCTGCGAGTGTGGTGTCGCATATAGATGCAGGTTCAGGTGGGAAGCGCGGCGTGATTAATCTCCTTGAGAGGGTCTTGCATGCCGAAATCGGGCCGGATGCGGCAATCTATGGAGATCACTGCTCGGTTCATGCGCGGACCTACCCAGCGGCCGGTGGTCACTACGTGCCGAGAATCGACTACCCGATGCACGACGCCTGGGCGTTCGAATGTAGACCTGACGCAAATTCTGCCGGCTATGTGGATGCTGCGAAGAGTCTCATTACTGACCACCCGGAAATCAGTCGTGATGCAACCTGGGGCGCCGAGCGTATCGTTGCCGCCGCCGCCGGCGAGATCGATGCCATGCGCACGCCTGCCATGTGGATTGCTGCACGGGTGAACATGCACATTGCAAAGCAGTTCGAACTATCTCGGCAGATATTGGGTACTGACGAGGACAGCCTTATGGAAGATTTTCTGTAGCTCGCCGACGGACACTGCACCGGTACGTTTTGTATGAGCCGGCACTGTTGCCGAACGTCAAGAAAGGCAGACAACAAAAAACCCGGAGAGCGTTAGCTTTCCGGGTTCTCGGCAACGTAAGGCGTTGCGGGCCATGTACTGGTGGGTGGTACAGGGATTGAACCTGTGACCCCTGCCGTGTGAAGGCAGTGCTCTACCGCTGAGCTAACCACCCCTTACTGCTTCGTCACCGTTGTTGCTGATGTCGTGCAGCGGAGAAACGAGATTATGCCGATGGCTCAGTATCTTGTAAAGCCCTTTCTCAAACTTTCTTCAAAATAGTTGTGAGGGCCACGGCACTGGCTGGTCGGCTCGCCGGCCTATTGGACCGTGGCCTCCGCGGGAGCTTCGGTCTTCCATACCGTCTTGCCACCGCTGGCCTTGTCCAGTTCCTTGAGCACGCCCAAATGAGCGGTGACCTCGGCCTCCGTTGCCAGCAGTACTGGCAGCGTGAGGGTGGACAGGTCGGCCATGGCGCGGGTTTCGCCCTGGGTGGTGCTGCCGTCGAGCATGTCGATGACCAGCGAATTCTGGCCGCGCGTCATGGCCAGGTAGACCTCGGCCAGCAGTTCGGCATCGAGCAAGGCGCCGTGCAGCGTACGGTGCGAGTTGCTCACGCCCAGGCGGTCGCACAGGGCGTCGAGGGAATTCCGCTTGCCGGGGAACATCTGGCGCGCTTCGCGCAGTGTGTCGATCACGTTGCCGGCGTGCTTGCGGAACGGCGGCAGGCCGTGAAGCTGGAATTCCATATCGAGGAAACCCAGGTCAAACGCGGCGTTGTGAATGATCAGCTCGGCGTCCTGCACGAAGTCGCGGATCTCGTCGACGACCTCCGCGAACTTCGGCTTGTCGGCCAGGAAGTCGGCGGTGAGGCCGTGAATGGCTACCGCGTCTTCCGGGACGTCGCGCTCCGGATTGATATAAAAGTGCAGGTGGCGGCCGCTCAGGCGGCGGTTCACCAGTTCCACGCAGCCGATTTCGATCAGTCGATCGCCGGTGGCGTGGTTCAGGCCGGTGGTTTCTGTGTCGAGAACGATCTGTCGCATGGGGCGGGATTGTAAACGGTCGCGGCGAACGGCCCGATGCCGGGCCGGAAATCGATCATTTGTTGAGGGATTCCACGCCCCGGTTGGCGAGCCGGTCGGCGCGTTCATTGCCCGGGTGGCCGGCGTGGCCGCGTACCCAGTGCCATTCGATCTGGTGTGGTTGACGGACTTCGTCAAGGATCTGCCAGAGGTCGGCATTCTTGACAGGCTTCTTTTCGGCGGTTTTCCAGCCGCGCGCCTTCCAGCCAGTAATCCACTCGCTGATGCCTTTCTGCACGTATTGCGAGTCGGTATAGATCTTCACGATGCAAGGGCGCTTGAGCGCACGCAGCGCCTCGATCACCGCCATCAGCTCCATGCGGTTGTTGGTGGTCGGGCTTTCCCCGCCAAACAGTTCTTTCTCGTTGCCACCGGCAACGAGTACGGCGCCCCAGCCGCCTGGGCCGGGGTTGCCCTTGCAGGCGCCGTCGGAATAGATTGTGACTTCTTGCATGTACAGGAGGAATGAATGCCTGGCGCTATTCGTCAGGCTTGATCTTGTGAGTCTTGCCGTGCGTGCCCGTGGGTGTTGCCACCGGTGCGGACACTGGCGTCAGGGCAGGCTTGGCGGTCTTCCATGCCGGGCCTACCAGGCGAATGTTCTTGACGCGCTTGACCGCCGAGATCATGTACACCGAGCCGAAGATCGGCCACCAGCGATCGCCGGCCTTTTCCATGAAGGCGGCGCGCTGCAGCCAGCGGTCAGTGCGATAGGGCGGGCAATAGCAGCCGAACCGGCCGCGGATGATCTCGAAGCCCAGCAGCTTGAGCCAGTCCTTGATGCGCACGAAGCCAACCGTCTGCGCATCGCTGGGCAGGAATGGTGTCGCGCCCAGCCGGTTCAGGCCCTGGCGCGCACCCCACAGGCTCATCGGGTTGAAGCAGGTGACTACCACGCGTCCCTCGGGCATCAGCACGCGCGATACTTCGCGCAATACCTCGTGCGGATCCTCAGAGAACTCAAGGATATGGGGTAGCGTGACAAGGTCGATGCTCTGCGTGTCGAACGGCAATTCGTCGAAGCGGCATAGCAACTGGCGCGCATCGGGATGCGTTGCGCTGGGTCCATGGGGGCCGGCGCGGCCGTCGAGGGCCAGCGCGGAGAACGGCATGCGGTTCTCGCGCAGCGTGTCGATATGGGGCAGGCCCAGTTGCACCGCGTGATAGCCGAATACATCCGCCACCGTCCGGTCGTATTGCTGGGCCTCCCACCGGAGCATGTATTGCCCGGGCGGCGACGCCAGCCATTCTTCCCAATCTATAATCGGTCGGTCGGACATAGGAGCACGCATGTTGAAAGTGGAGCCAATCCCCGCCTTCCAGGACAACTATATCTGGGCCATCCACGACGGGCATAGCGCCGCAGTCGTGGACCCGGGCGAGGCCGAACCGGTCGAGCGCTTCCTGGCGCAACGCGGTCTGGCACTGGGCGCTATTGTAATCACCCATCACCATGGAGATCACCAGGGTGGGGTCACGGACCTGCTCAAAAACCACGTTGTCGGGCCCGACGGCGCACCGCTACCCGTGATCGGGCCGGCTGGCGAACGGATTGGCCATCGCACCCAGGCGGTGCGCGAGGACGACACCGTGACGCTGACGCACCCCGCCGCCTCGTTCCGCGTGCTCGATGTGCCAGGCCATACCGCCGGCCACGTGGCCTACGTGGGCGATCTGCCCGGCACAGGCCATGTCGTGTTCTGTGGCGATACATTGTTCGCCAGTGGCTGCGGCAGGCTGTTCGAGGGTTCGCCGGCGCAGATGCTGTCGTCGCTCGACAAGCTGGCGGCGTTGCCCGGCGATACGCGTGTTTTCTGTGCCCATGAATACACACGCAGCAATGTGCGCTTTGCCCAGGCGGTCGAACCAGGCAATGCCGACCTGGCGGCATGGTCGGCGCGCGTCGATGCGCTTCGCCAGGCAGGCACCCCGACGGTGCCGACCACCGTGGCGCATGAGCGCGCGGTCAATCCATTCCTGCGCTCGCGCGATGCGGCGGTGCGCCAGGCGGTCCAGGGGCAGGGCGGAGACGTCAGCAACGACGCCGCTGCGTTTGGCTCACTGCGCGGCTGGAAAGACAATTTCCGATAAGACATTTCAGACGTTTCTGAGTCGGTGCGGTCGGTGGCGATCCCCGTTGGACGTACCGAAAGATCACCAAATTGCATCATGGGGAAAATCTCATTGACGCGAACCGGCCTTTTCCATAGGATCAGGCCAAATTTTTGGCGTCACTTTCAGAGAACTTAATGCGATTTGGTCGATTTCTGGCGGTAGTTGCGTGTGCCGCGCTGCTTGCAGCATGTGCCGGCACTCCCACGCCGCCTGCCGGTGAAATGGCCGGCACACCGACCGCCCTGGAATCCGGTCCGAAGAAGGACCCGCTCAATACCCTCAACAGCACTGGCCGCGCCGGATCGCTGTCCGGCAGCAACGTCGTCAAGGTCGAACAGTCCGGCGTGGACTGGCTGCGCGGCCCGTCCTCCGATATCTGGGACCGCATCCGCAAGGGTTTTGCGATGCCCGAGCTGGAAGGCACGCTGGTTGATGACCGGACACAATGGTACGCGGCGCGTCCCGACTATATGGAACGGATGGTGGGCCGGTCGAGCCGCTATCTGTACCACATCGTCGAGGAGCTCGAACGGCGCAAGATGCCCACCGAGCTGGCCCTGCTGCCGTTCGTCGAGAGCGCATTCAATCCCCAGGCGGAGTCCACGGCCAAGGCGGCCGGCATGTGGCAGTTCATCCCGAGCACCGGCAAGAGCTACAACCTCAAGCAGAACATGTTCCGCGACGAGCGGCGCGACGTGCTGGCGTCTACCGACGCGGCGCTCGACTACCTGTCGCGGCTCTATGACATGTTCGGCGACTGGCATCTGGCGCTGGCTGCATACAACTGGGGCGAGGGCGCGGTGTCGCGGGCCATTGCACGCAACCAGGCGCGTGGTCTGCCAACCGACTACGCCAGCCTGACCATGCCGAACGAGACGCGCTACTACGTGCCGAAACTGCAGGCGGTGAAGAACATCATCGCCAACCCGGCCGCGTATGGCGTGAAGCTGCCCGAGATTCCCGACCACCCGTACTTCGTCACGGTCACGACCTCGCGCGATATCGACGTGGCGCTGGCGGCCAAGCTGGCCAATATGCCGCTGGATGAATTCAAGGCGCTGAACCCCTCGTTCAACCGGCCGGTGATCCTGGGCGCTGCCAACCCGCAGATCCTGCTGCCGTTCGATAACGCCGAGCGTTTCCAGTACAACCTCAATACCTATCGGGGTGGCTTGTCGAGCTGGGCCGCGGTGACGGTGGATAGCCGCGAACGCGTGGAGGCCCTGGCGGCCCGTCTCAATGTCGATGCCGACACGCTGCGCGAGATCAACCGGATTCCCAAGGGCATGCGCCTGAAGGCCGGCTCGACGGTGATGATCCCGCGTAACGAACGCCATGACCAGGACATCAGCGCTTCGCTGGTGGATACGGCGATGCTGGCCGTGGAACCCGATGTGCCTGACGCCAAGCGCGTGGTGGTGAAGGCGGGGCGCAAGGATACGGTGTCGTCGGTGGCGCGCCGCTATGGCGTGTCGACCCGGCAGGTGCAGTCTTGGAACAGGTTGTCGGGCAGCAAACTGGTGGCCGGACAGAGCCTGGTGCTGATGGTGCGACCGAATTCGGCCGCGGCAGCGCGTGCAGAGCGTGGCGATGACGGCGACGATACGCCGGCACGCGGCACCGCGCATGGCAAGACACGCGGCAAGGCCCAGGTTGCGGCGAAGTCCGAGAAGGCGGAGCCGCGCAAGCGCGTGGTGGTCGAGGCTACGCCGCGCAAGGGCGCCACCAAGTCGACCAGCAAGCCTGCCCCGGCAGCGCCGTCGAAATCCACTGCGTCCGCGAAGTCCACCAAGTCCGGCAAGGCGCATTCGCACTAAGCCACTCGCACTAACCTACTCGCACTGAACAACGCGGATCAGCGATTTTCCGCCCCGGGCACCGGGGCGGAATGTCTGGTTGATCGGAATCAACGACCGAAGCGGCAGGGCGCGGCGACAGTGACACTTTCCATCCGGTGTCACACGTACCCATGTCGATCCTCCGAACCCTCTGCGGGTTGCCGCTCGTCGCGGCATGCCTTGGTGCTGCGTGCGATACCGTGCGTCAGGACGCCGACGCCAAGTATCCCGCTCCGAAGCTGATTGCCCATCGTGGCGGCACCGCCGACCGTCCTGAGAATACCGTTGTCGCCATCGAGTCATCGCTGGCACAACGCGCCGACATGATCTGGCTGTCCGTGCAGTTGAGTGCGGATGGGGAGCCGGTGCTCTACCGGCCTGCCACGCTTGAAGCGCTGACCAACGGTACCGGCAAGGTCGCCGACTGGTCGGCCGCGGCACTCTCGAAGCTCAACGCGGGCTGGACCTTCTCGATAACGAATCCCGATGGCAGCCGGCAATACCCTTATCGCAACCGGGCAGTAGGCATACCCACGCTGCGCGATGCGTTGCGTGCCATCCCCGCCAAGATACCGGTCATGCTCGACATGAAGGCCATGCCGGCCGAGTCGTTGACCCATGCCGTGGCGCAGGTACTGACATCCGAGGAGGCCTGGGGTCGCGTGCTGATCTATTCGACGGAGGCGGATTTCCAGCGCACGTTCGCGGCATGGCCCAAGGCACGCCTGTTCGAATCGCGCGATGTCACGCGCAACCGGCTGGTGACGGCCACGCTCGGCCAGACCTGTGGCGCCGCGCCTGCGTCGGGTGCATGGGCGGGGTTCGAATTGCGACGTAATGTCGAGGTGGTGGAAACCTTTACCCTGGGTGAGGGAAGGTCACCGGTCAATGCCGTGTTCTGGACCAAGGATTCGGTGAACTGTTACCGCGCGAAGCAGCAGGTCAACCTGGTGGCATTTGGTGTCAACGATCTGGCAGCCTATTGCGAGGCCAAACGCCTGGGTCTCGATGCTGTCATGGTAGATTCTCCAGAAAAGATGGCCGGCATTCGGGCCCAGGTGATGCAGAGCCCCGCGTCCTGCGGCAAGTAGCCGCCGCGCCGTGGCGTTCGACCGCGCTCAGGCCTGCCGAAGCCATCCGCACCGCATTCACGATAAACGACAAGCGGAGGAGACACATCATGACGGCAAGCCGTGCGTTGCACGCGCGTTCCCTGTCCGAGAAGGCAGGCTTCTGGGCCGAACAGGCCGCGCGCATCGATTGGGAAACGCCCTTCGAGCGAGTGCTTGACGACACTCACCCGCCGTTCGCGCGCTGGTTCGTTGGCGGGCGTACCAACCTGTGCCACAACGCGATCGATCGTCACCTTGCGGAACGGGCCGACCAGCGTGCGTTGGTCTATGTGTCCACCGAAACCGATACCGAGCGTACCTATACCTATCGGGAACTCCATGATGAAGTGACGCGCATGGCCGCCATCCTGCAAGGGCTGGGCGTGCAACGCGGCGACCGCGTGTTGGTCTACATGCCGATGATCCCCGAGGCCATGTTCGCCATGCTCGCGTGTACGCGTATCGGTGCGGTGCATTCGGTGGTGTTTGGCGGGTTTGCGTCGGTCAGCCTGGCCGCGCGTATCGACGATGCCAGGCCGAAGGTGATTGTGAGCGCCGATGCCGGATCGCGCGCGGGCAAGGTTGTGCCATACAAGCCATTGCTCGACGAGGCGATCAGGCTGGCCGGTCATCATCCCGAGAAAGTCTTGCTGGTGGATCGCAAGCTGGCCGACATGCCGCGTACCGCGGGCCGCGACGAAGACTACGGCGCATGGCGCGACAAGGTGGCCGGCCAGGACGTGCCCTGCGTGTGGCTGGAATCAAGCGAACCGTCGTACGTGCTCTATACCTCGGGCACCACGGGCAAGCCCAAGGGCGTGCAGCGCGACACAGGCGGATACGCGGTGGCGCTGGCCACATCGATGGCGTATATCTTCTGCGGCAAGCCCGGCGATACGATGTTCACGGCGTCGGACGTCGGCTGGGTTGTTGGCCATAGCTATATCGTCTATGCGCCGCTGCTGGCGGGCATGACGACGGTGATGTACGAGGGCACGCCGATCCGCCCCGACGGCGGCATCTTGTGGAAGATCGCGGAACAGCACCGCGTCAATATCATGTTCAGTGCGCCCACGGCCATCCGCGTGCTGAAGAAGCAGGATCCCGAATTGCTCAAGCGGCATGACCTGTCCAGCCTGCGGCTGCTGTTTTTGGCCGGCGAGCCACTAGATGAGCCGACTGCGCGATGGATCCAGGACGGCATTGGCAAGCCTGTGGTGGACAACTACTGGCAAACCGAATCGGGTTGGCCAATCATTGCGATCCAGCGTGGCGTGGAGCCGTTACCGGCAAAGCTTGGTTCGCCCGGGGTACCCGCGTATGGCTATGACCTGCGGATCGTCGACGAGGTCACTGGCGATGAGTGTGCGCCGAACCAGAAGGGTGTGGTTGCCATTGACTATCCGCTGCCGCCTGGCTGTATGACCACGGTTTGGGGCGATGATGACCGGTTCATTCGGACCTACTGGTCGTCGGTGCCGAACCGGCAGTGCTATTCAACCTTCGACTGGGGCGTGCGTGACGATGATGGCTATGTGTTTATCCTCGGGCGTACTGATGACGTGATCAATGTGGCCGGCCATCGGCTCGGTACACGCGAAATCGAGGAGAGCCTGTCGTCGCATCCGGGCGTGGCCGAGGTAGCCGTGGTTGGTGTGCAGGACGCGTTGAAAGGGCAGGTGGCGCTGGCGTTCTGCATTGCACGCGATGCTGGCCGTACCGGTAACGAGTCAGATCGCCTGATCTTCGAAGGCGAACTGATGAAAACCGTGGAACAGCAACTTGGCGCGGTGGCGCGTCCGGCACGCGTGTTCTTTGTCAACGCACTGCCCAAGACCCGATCCGGCAAGTTGCTGCGTCGCGCCATCCAGGCCGTGGCGGAAGGGCGGGATCCGGGCGACCTGACCACCATCGAAGATCCGACCGCGCTGGAACAGGTGAAGGCAGCGCTGGCCTAGCCACTAGCCACCAATCCGCTCGCTCTCTCGCGCTGCGGGAGGGCGAGCAACCCAAAATTCCGCTTGCCAGCGACCTTCATGCGGCCTAATATTTTAAGCATAAAATATTTAACCATGATGTAGAGTGCTGGCGGTCCATTTTTCCGACGGCACGCAGGAGACTGACAGATGCGTGTGCTCTGTATTGGCGGTGGCCCGTCCGGCCTGTACTTCGGCCTGTTGATGAAACTGCAGAATCCGTCACACGAGGTCGTCGTGGTGGAGCGCAACCGCGCCTATGACACGTTTGGCTGGGGTGTGGTGTTTTCCGATGCAACACTCGAGAACCTCAAGCAGGCTGACCCCGTCAGTGCGGCCGAAATCAACGCCGCGTTCAACCATTGGGACGATATCGACATCCATATCGGCGGTCGGACCATCCGTTCCGGCGGCCACGGCTTTATCGGCATCGGCCGCAAACGCCTGCTCAATATCCTGCAGGCGCGCTGCGAGGCGCTGGGCGTAAAGCTGGTGTTCGAGACCGATGTCAGCGATGACCAGGCGCTGGCGCAGCAATACGGCGCCGACCTCGTCATTGCATCCGACGGCATCAATAGCCGTATCCGCACGCGTTATGCCGAATCGTTTGAGCCGGACATCGACACGCGACAATGCCGCTTCGTCTGGCTTGGCACCCACAAGCTGTTCGATGCATTCACCTTCGCGTTCGAAAAGACCGAGCACGGCTGGTTCCAGGCGCATGCCTACCGTTTCGACGACAACACGTCGACGTTTATCGTCGAGGCGCCCGAGGCAGTCTGGCGGGCCGCCGGTATCGAACAGATGAGCCAGGAAGAAGGCGTGGCGTACTGCGAGAAGCTGTTCGCGCGCTATCTTGATGGCCACAGGCTCATCAGCAATGCCACGCACCTGCGCGGCTCGGCGATCTGGATCCGCTTCCCGCGCGTGATCTGCGGGCGCTGGGTGCACTGGAACGCGCTCCCCGACGGGCGACGCGTGCCCGTGGTGCTGATGGGCGATGCCGCCCACACGGCACACTTCTCGATTGGCTCGGGTACCAAACTGGCATTGGAAGACGCGATCGATCTTGCCAATGAGATTAGCGCGAACCGGGCGGCGGGCATCGATGGCTTGCCCGAGGCCCTGTCGCATTACGAGGCCACTCGCAGCGTGGAAGTGCTCAAGATCCAGAACGCCGCGCGCAATTCCACCGAGTGGTTCGAGAACGTCGAGCGTTACGCGGGCCTGGCACCGGAACAGTTTGCCTACTCACTGCTGACCCGTTCCCAGCGGATCTCGCATGAAAACCTGCGGGTGCGCGATGCGGGCTATGTCGACGGCTTCGAGCAATGGCTGGCCGCGCAGGCCGGCGTGCCACAGGAAACCCTGAAGCTGCGTGCAGCGGGTGGCGATGCGGGCTTGCCGCCGATGTTCACGCCGTTCACGCTACGTGGCGTGACACTGAAGAACCGCGTGGTGGTCAGCCCGATGGCCATGTACTCGTCCGTTGATGGCGTGCCCGGCGATTTCCATCTGGTGCACCTCGGATCGCGTGCCATGGGCGGTGCCGGCATGGTGGTTGCCGAGATGACCTGCGTGTCGCCCGACGCGCGCATCACGCCGGGATGTCCCGGACTCTGGAACGACACGCAGCGCGACGCGTGGCAGCGTATCGTTGCCTTCGTGCATGCTAACAGTGACGCGAAGATCGCCATGCAGTTGGGTCACGCGGGCCGCAAGGGTTCGACCCAGCTTGGTTGGGAAAAGATGGACTACCCGCTGGCGGACGGCAACTGGCCGCTGGAATCGGCGTCTGCATTGCCGTACCTGCCGGGCATTTCGCAAGTGCCGCGGGAAATGTCACGGGCCGACATGGACCGCGTACGCGATGACTTCGTGGCCAATGCACGGCGCGCCGCGCAGGCGGGCTTCGACTGGCTCGAACTGCATTGCGCGCATGGTTACCTGCTTTCGAGCTTTATCTCGCCACTGACCAATGTACGGACCGACGAATATGGCGGAACGCTGGCCAATCGGCTGCGCTTTCCGTTGGAAGTGTTTGCCGCCGTTCGTGCAGTCTGGCCGCAGGACAAGCCGATGTCGGTGCGCATCTCCGCGCATGACTGGGTGGATGGCGGTATTACCGCCGACGACGCGGTAGAGATTGCCCGCGCGTTCAAGGCCGCCGGCGCCGACATGATCGACTGCTCGTCGGGCCAGGTCAGTCCGGACCAGGCGCCGGTCTACGGCCGGATGTACCAGACGCCGTTCGCCGACCGCATCCGCAACGAGGCTGGCATTCCGACGATTGCCGTGGGCGCGATCTTCGAAGCCGATCACGTCGACAGCATCGTGGCTGCGGGTCGCGCCGACCTGTGTGCGATAGCACGTCCGCATCTGGCCGATCCGGCGTGGACGCTGCATGAGGCGGCCAGACTCGGCTTTCGCGATGTGGCCTGGCCAAAGCAGTACGTGGCTGGCAAGCGCCAGCTGGAAACCAATCTTGCGCGTGCGGCATCGTTTGCGCAGCAACCGGGGAAATAGCCATGACACTGGCATTGACGGGCCGTCATGCATTGGTGACCGGTGGCGGCCGGGGCATTGGCGCGGCGATAGCGCGTCGGCTGCTGGAAGACGGCGCCAGCGTGACCCTGCTGGGGCGCGACTGCACCGCGCTTGACGCCGCCATGCAGGCGCTGGAACCGCTTGCGGTCGATGGCGCCGCGTTGGGGGTGGCCACTGCCGACATCGCCGATCCCGATGCGGTCACTGGCGCATTCGGACTGGCTACAGACGAGCGCGGGCCAATCACGCTCTTGATCAACAATGCGGGCCAGGCCCACAGCGCGCCATTCGCCAAGACCGACCTGGCGTTGTGGCGACGCATGCTCGACGTGAACCTGACCGGCACGTTCCTGTGCACGCAGGCCGCACTGCCGGCGATGCTCGAACAGGGTTGGGGCCGCATCGTCAATGTGGCCAGCACGGCCGGACTGATCGGTTACGGCTATGTCAGCGCGTATTGCGCGGCCAAGCATGGCGTGATTGGCCTGACGCGTGCGTTGGCGCTGGAACTGGCGACGAAGGGCATTACGGTCAACGCCGTGTGCCCCGGCTACACCGAAACCGACATCGTGCACGCTGCCCTGGCCAATATCGTGGCAAAGACGGGCCGTACCGAAGAACAGGCCCGGGCCGAACTGGCTGCACGCAATCCGCAGAAGCGGCTGGTGCAACCCGACGAGGTGGCCGACGCCGTGGCGTGGCTGTGCCGGCCTGCGGCATCCGCAATCACCGGACAGGCCCTGCCAGTGGCAGGCGGCGAGGTCATGGCAGGTTAAATGCCAAGTGCTCTCGTTTTGCTCCCCTCTCCCGCACGCGGGAGAGGGGCAGGGGGAGAGGGCCAGCCTTTCAAGTTGCGAAAAGGCCAAAAGACAAAGGAGCAAGAAATCAATGAGTGAAATCGCACTGGACATGCGCCACCACAAGCGCCCGTTTGCCGGCTATGAGCCGAAACATTTCCTGTGGTCGGTATCGGCCGACGGCAAGGTGGCCACGCTCACGCTGAACCGGCCCGAGCGCAAGAATCCACTGACCTTTGATTCGTACGCGGAACTGCGCGACCTGTTTCGTGGCTTGTGCCATGCCACCGATATCAAGGCCGTGGTGATTACCGGCGCCGGTGGCAACTACTGCTCGGGTGGCGATGTTCACGAAATCATCGGTCCGCTTACGCGCATGACCATGCCCGAGCTGCTGGATTTCACGCGCATGACCGGCGATCTGGTCAAGGCGATGCGCGCCTGCCCGCAACCGGTGATCAGCGCGATCGATGGCATTTGCGCCGGCGCCGGCGCGATGATGGCGCTGGCATCGGATCTGCGACTGGGCACCGCGCAGGCCAAGACCGCGTTCCTGTTCGTGCGTGTGGGCCTGGCAGGCGCCGACATGGGCGCGTGCACGCTGCTGCCGCGCGTGATTGGCCAGGGACGCGCCAGCGAACTGCTCTACACGGGTCGCTCGATGAGCGCCGAGGAAGGGCTGCAGTGGGGTTTCTTCAATGCGCTGCATGCATCCGACACGGTACTGGCCGAAGCACAGGCACTTGCCGCGCAGATTGCCGCGGGGCCGACGTTCGCGCATGGCATGACCAAGAAGCTGTTGCATCAGGAGTGGAATATGGGTCTGGACGAAGCCATCGAAGCCGAAGCCGAGGCGCAGGCCATCTGCATGCAGACGCGCGATTTCCGGCGTGCCTACGACGCATTCGTCGCGAAGCAGAAGCCTGTTTTCGAAGGCGACTGAGGAGCCCGCATGAGCGACAAATCTTATCTCGATCTGCCTTTCCTCGACGACGCACATCGCCAGCTCGAGCGCGAGCTTGATGCGTGGTGCCAGCAGAACCTGCGCGATATCGATCACCACGACGCCGATGCGGCGTGCCGTGCGCTGGTGCGTCAACTGGGTCGGGCCGGCTGGCTGCGCTACTGCGTGCCTGCGGCATTCGGCGGCGTCTTGCCGGCGCTCGATTCTCGGGCACTGTGCCTGCTGCGCGAAACACTGGCGCGGCACGATGGGCTGGCCGACTTTGCCTTCGCCATGCAGGGGCTTGGCTCGGGGGCCATTACGCTGGCCGGCAGCGATGCGGTGCGCGAGCGCTATCTGCCACGCGTGGCAAACGGTGAGGCACTTGCGGCGTTCGCGTTGTCGGAGCCCGACGCCGGCTCCGATGTCGCGGCACTGCAATGCAGTGCAAGGCTGTCCGACGACGGCAGCCACTACGTGCTCGACGGCACCAAGACGTGGATCTCGAATGGCGGCATTGCCGACTTCTATTGCGTGTTCGCCCGCACCGGCGAGGCGCCCGGCGCGCGTGGCATCACCGCCTTCGTGGTCGATGCCGATACCCCCGGCCTGACGATTGCGGAACGCATCGACGTGATTGCGCCGCATCCGCTGGCCACGCTGCGCTTCGACAACTGCCGCGTGCCGGTTGGCAACCGCCTTGGTGAGGCGGGGCAGGGCTTCAAGGTGGCGATGATGACACTGGACATCTTCCGCGCCTCGGTGGCGGCGGCAGCGCTCGGCTTTGGCCGTGCGGCGCTCGACGATGCTCTGGCACGCGCCACGTCGCGCCCGATGTTCGGCGGCGTGCTGGCCGACCTGCAACTGACGCAGGCCGCGATCGGCGACATGGCCACGGCGATCGACACGGCTGCGCTGCTGACCTATCGCGCCGCGTGGCTGCGCGATGTGAAGCAGTTGCGCACCACCCGCGAGGCGGCGATGGCCAAGATGGTCGCTACCGAAAATGCGCAGCAGGTGATCGACCGCGCCGTGCAGATGTTTGGCGGCCTGGGCGTCAAGGTAGGCACGCGCGTGGAGGGCCTGTACCGCGAGATTCGCTCGTTGCGGATCTATGAGGGTGCCACCGAAGTGCAGAAGCTGATCATCGCGCGCGAAACACTCGCGGCGCGCCAGGCATAACGTCGTATCAGGCAGGATACGAAACAGGAGACAACAATGGTCGCCCCCAATGTCGTCACGTCTCACGTCGACACGTTTGCGCAAGACCGCTTGCCGCCGTTGAAGGCATGGCCGGTGTTCCAGTTCAATGACGATACACGTTACCCGGCGCGGCTCAATGCGGCCGTCGAACTGGTTGACCTGCACCTTGCACAAGGGCATGGCCGACGCGTGGCGGTCCGGCACGAACGCGATGGCCGCATCGAGACCGTGACCTACGCGCAGCTGGCGGCGCTGGTCAATCGCATTGCACATGTGCTGGTCGAGGACATGAAGCTGGTGCCAGGTAACCGCGTGCTGCTGCGCGGGCCGAACAACCTCATGATGGCCGCAAGCTGGCTGGCAACCCTCAAGGCCGGCCTGATCGCGGTGCCGACCATGCCGTTGCTGCGCGCCAAGGAACTGCGCCAGATCATCGACAAGGCGCAGGTCACGGCCGCACTGTGCGATGCCCGCTTGCGTGAGGAACTGGAAACGAACCAGCGCGCCGACAGCGAGCACTTCTGTCCCACGCTGACCACCGTGCGTTACTTCAACGGTACCGGCGCCGATGCGCTGGAGACGGCGCTCGAAACCAAGCCGGAGACTTTCACGGCGTGCGACACGGCCGCCGACGACATCTGCCTGATTGCGTTTACCAGCGGCACCACAGGCCAGCCCAAAGGCACCGTGCACTTCCACCGCGATGTACTGGCGATGTGCGACCTGTTCCCGCGCCACGTGCTCAAGCCCAGGCCCGACGATATTTTCTGCGGCACGCCGCCGCTGGCGTTTACGTTCGGACTCGGCGGCATGCTGTGCTTTCCGTTGCGTATCGGCGCCAGCACCGCGCTGGCCGAGAAGCTCACGCCCGAAACGCTGCTCAAGCTGATTCAGGACCATCGCGCGACGATAGTCTTCACTGCGCCGACGTTCTACCGGCAGATGGCCACGCTGGCGAAGAACTTTGATCTGCGCAGCCTCAGGAAGACTGTCTCGGCCGGCGAGGCGCTGCCCGATGCCACGCGGCAAGCGTGGAAGGCGGCGACCGGCATCGAGATGACCGATGGCCTGGGTGGCACCGAGATGATGCATATCTTTGTCTCCAGCACCGGCGCCGACGTGCGTCCGGGTGCCGTGGGTCGCGTGGTGCCCGGCTACGAGGCGCGCATCGTCGACGACAACATGCAGCAGTTGCCGCCCGGTACGGTGGGCAAGCTGGCGGTGCGCGGCCCTACCGGCTGCCGTTATCTCGACGACCCTCGCCAGGAGGCCTATGTGCGCGACGGCTGGAACCTGCCGGGAGACACCTTCATGGTCGACGAGGATGGTTACTACTTCTACCAGGCGCGTTCGGACGACATGATCATCTCGGCCGGCTACAACATTGCCGGCCCCGAGGTCGAAGGCACGCTGATGAAGCATGAGCATGTGGCCGAATGCGGCGTGGTTGGCTCGCCCGACCCCGAGCGCGGGCAGGTGGTGATGGCCTATGTAGTGCTACGTCCCGGTGTGGAGGCCAGCGATGCCACGCGCACTGCGCTGCAGGATTACTGCAAGCGCGAGATCGCACCGTACAAATATCCGCGCCGCATCGAGTTTGTAAGCACACTGCCGCGCACCGAGACCGGCAAGCTGCAGCGTTTCCGCCTGCGGCAAATGGCCGTTGAAGTTGTGGAGGGCAGGGAAGGCGTGGAGGGTGTGCGGCGATGAGCGAAGTGTTTCGCAACCATGTACGCGTACGGTTCAAGCATTGCGATACCGCGGGCATCGTCTTCTATCCGCGCTACTTCGAGATGCTGAACGATTTCATCGAGGACTGGTTTGCCGAAGCGCTCGACTGGCCGTTCGATGCCATGCATGTGTCCGGCCATGCAGGTATTCCCACCGCGGCGCTGGAATGCCGCTTCGAGGCGCCGAGCCGCCTTGGAGAACGGCTGACGCGCGAACTGCGTGTCACGCACGTTGGCCGCAGCAGTTTCACGGTGGCGATCCGCTTCGTGGGGCCCGACAACGACACGCGCATGGCCATCACGCAACGGCTGGTTTGCGTCGATACGCGCACCATGACTTCGCAACCACTGCCAGGCGCGGTTTGCACCGCGATGGGGCGCTATCTCGACGCGTCTGCCTCTGCCTGACTCATTCGACTCAACCGACTCATTTGACCCTTTTCAAGAATCGACATCATGCTGAACACATTGCAACCGCCCGACTGGGCACCACCCAAGGGTTACGCCAACGGCATCATGGCCGAGATGCAGGTCGGCAGTCGCCTGATCTTTGTCGGCGGCCAGATCGGCTGGAACGGCCAGTGCGAGTTCGAGACCGATGACTTCGCGCTGCAGGTGGCGCAGGCGTTGCGCAATATCGTGGCGGTACTGGCGCAGGGTGGGGCAGGTCCCGAGCACATCGCGCGCATGACCTGGTATGTGAAGGACAAGGCCGAGTACGTGGGCGCCTACAAGGCCATTGGCCAGCACTACCGGGACATTATCGGGCGGCATTTTCCGGCGATGACCGCGGTGGAGGTGGCCGATCTGGTCGAGCCGCGCGCCAAGGTGGAAATAGAGGTGACGGCGGTCGTGCCGCCGGCTGGCTGAAACAGCATTGGGCGCGATGTCGGGCGTAAATCGGGCGGCATGACAAATAAGCCGCCCGGTTGTCGTGTCTATCGTAAGTTATTGAATACTTGAGAAATTGGGTGCGGCGGGATATAATTCGAAAGTTTCGCTTTCAGAACCCTTCACCCTAGCGCCTACCGTATTCCACCTTCCGCCGCCCTGATCGCGCGGGTTTTTCATGCACTGCACAAAAGTGATGAAACAGCCACGCGTTGAGCCGGTCCTTCAATGGGCCGCGCACGGGCACGAGGCGTTGAGCAGGTCGGTCACGGGGTGAGTCCAGCAGGAGCCTACCCGTGTTACCGTCTTTTCCGTCCGCCATCCTCGCGCTTGCAGACGGCACGGTCTTTCGTGGCTATTCCATCGGCGCTTCCGGCCATACGATCGGCGAAGTGGTGTTCAACACCGCTATCACCGGTTATCAGGAAATCCTCACCGACCCGAGCTATTCCCGGCAGATCGTCACGCTGACGTATCCGCATATCGGCAATTACGGCGTCAATCCTGAGGATGTAGAAGCCACGAAAGTCCATGCCGCCGGCCTGATCATCAAGGATCTGCCGCTCCTCGCCTCGAACTTCCGCAAGGAACATACGCTCGCCCACTACCTGAAGCAGGAAAAGGTTGTGGCGATCGCCGGTATCGACACTCGCAAGCTGACCCGTATCCTCCGCGAAAAGGGCGCCCAGAACGGCTGCATCCTGGCCGGCGAGGACAACGTCCAGAAGGCCATCGACCTGGCGCGCTCGTTCCCGGGCCTGGCAGGCATGGACCTGGCAAAGGTCGTGTCGGTCAAGGAACCGTACGAGTGGACCCAGACCGAGTGGAAGCTCGGCGAAGGCTACGGCCGCCAGGACAAGCCGCAGTTCCACGTGGTTGCCTATGACTACGGCGTCAAGTTCAACATCCTGCGCATGCTGGCCGAACGCGGCTGCAAGGTGACCGTGCTGCCGGCGCAAGCCAGTGCGGCCGACGCCCTGGCGCTGAATCCGGATGGCATCTTCCTGTCGAACGGCCCCGGCGACCCCGAGCCGTGCGACTACGCGATTGCCGCCACGCGCGAGTTCATCGCCCGCGGCATTCCCACGTTCGGCATCTGCCTGGGTCACCAGATCATGGCCCTGGCCGTGGGTGCGAAGACGCTCAAGATGAGCACGGGCCACCATGGCGCCAACCATCCGGTCAAGGACCACGATGACGGCCGCGTGGTGATCACGTCGCAGAACCACGGCTTTGCGGTCGATGCGTCGACGCTGCCGGCCAACGCGCGTGTCACGCACACGTCGCTGTTCGACGGCACGCTGCAGGGCTTCGCGCTGACCGACAAGCCGGCCTTCTGCTTCCAGGGTCACCCGGAAGCGTCGCCTGGTCCGCACGACATCGCGTACCTGTTCGACCGCTTCACCAAGCTGATGCAGGACGCCCGCGCCAAGGCAGCTGCCTGAGAACGAGAAACCTGAACAGGATCCGCCCATGAACGCCTTCATGCACGCCAGCCTCGGCGTCACCGATTTCTGGACCTTTGTGCTCGGTACGATCTTCATCGTGTTGCTGCCGGGACCGAATTCGATGTATGTGCTGTCGGTAGCCGCGCAGCGCGGCGTACGCGCCGGCTACAAGGGTGCATGCGGCGTGTTCCTGGGCGACGCGATCCTGATGGTGCTGTCGGCCGCGGGTGTCGCATCGCTGCTGAAAGCCAGCCCGGGGCTGTTCCATGTGGTCAAGTACGTCGGCGCCGCCTACCTGGCGTGGATCGGCTTCCAGATGCTGCGCGGCGCGCTGCGCAACTGGTCGAAGCGTGCCGACGGTGCTGACGTCGCCCCGGCGGCGGTGTCCGTGGATCGCGCGGCGAACCCGTTCACCAAGGCGCTCGTGATCAGCCTGCTGAACCCCAAGGCAATCCTGTTCTTCATCTCGTTCTTCATTCAGTTCGTGGATCCGCAGTTTGCGTATCCCGCGCTGTCGTTCGTGGCGCTGGGCCTGGTCTGCCAGGTCTGCAGCTTTGCCTACCTGACCACGATCATTTTCGTGGGCGCGAAGCTGGCCGATGCGTTCCGTCGCCGACGCCGCCTGTCCGCAGGCATGTCGAGCGGGGTCGGGGCGATGTTCATCGGCTTCGGTGCCAAGCTGGCCACGGCCACACTGGGCTGACCTACCCGGACGCCCACCAACAGATATCCGGCACGGCCCGCACGAAACACGCGGACCGGCCAATAAAGAGAGCGTGCAATGCCAAAACGCACAGACATAAAGAGCATCCTTATCATCGGCGCGGGCCCGATCATCATCGGCCAGGCGTGTGAATTCGACTACTCCGGCGCACAGGCCTGCAAGGCACTGCGCGAAGAGGGCTTCAAGGTCATCCTGGTCAACTCGAACCCGGCGACCATCATGACGGACCCGAACACGGCCGACGTGACCTATATCGAGCCCATCACGTGGGAAGTGGTCGAGCGCATCATCGAGAAGGAACGCCCAGACGCGATCCTGCCGACCATGGGCGGCCAGACCGCGCTGAACTGTGCGCTGGACCTGCATCGCCATGGCGTGCTGGACAAGTACAAGGTCGAGCTGATCGGCGCATCGCCGGAAGCGATCGACAAGGCCGAGGACCGCCAGAAGTTCAAGGACGCGATGACCAAGATCGGTCTCGGTTCGGCGAAGTCCGGCATTGCCCATTCGATGGACGAGGCCGTGGCGGTGCAATCGCGCATTGCCCAGGAAACCGGCTCGGCCGGCTACCCGATCGTGATCCGTCCCTCGTTCACGCTGGGCGGCACGGGCGGCGGCATTGCCTACAACCGCGAAGAGTTCGAGGAAATCTGCAAGCGCGGCCTCGACCTGTCGCCCACGCGCGAGCTGCTGATCGAGGAATCGCTGCTCGGCTGGAAGGAATACGAGATGGAAGTGGTCCGCGACAAGGCGGACAACTGCATCATCATCTGCTCGATCGAAAACCTGGACCCGATGGGCATCCACACCGGTGACTCGATCACCGTGGCCCCGGCCCAGACGCTGACCGACAAGGAATACCAGATCCTGCGTAACGCCTCGCTGGCCGTGCTGCGCGAGATCGGCGTGGACACCGGCGGTTCGAACGTGCAGTTCTCGATCAATCCTGTCGATGGCCGGATGATCGTGATCGAAATGAACCCGCGCGTGTCGCGTTCGTCGGCGCTGGCATCGAAGGCGACGGGCTTCCCGATCGCCAAGGTGGCGGCCAAGCTGGCCGTGGGCTACACGCTGGACGAGCTCAAGAACGAAATCACCGGCGGCCAGACCCCGGCATCGTTCGAGCCGTCGATCGACTACGTGGTGACCAAGGTGCCGCGTTTTGCGTTCGAGAAGTTCCCGCAAGCCGACAGCCACCTGACCACGCAGATGAAGTCGGTGGGCGAGGTGATGGCCATGGGCCGTACGTTCCAGGAATCGTTCCAGAAGGCGCTGCGCGGCCTGGAAGTCGGCGTGGACGGGCTCGACGAGAAGTCGACCGACCGCGACGAGGTGATCGAGGAAATCGGCGAAGCCGGCCCGGACCGCATCTGGTACGTGGGCGATGCGTTCCGCCTGGGCATGTCGCTCGAGGAAGTGCATGCCGAAACCGCTATCGATCCGTGGTTCCTGGCCCAGATCGAGGACATCGTCAAGACCGAAGGCCTGGCGCGCAACCGCACGCTGGACAGCCTGTCGTCCGCCGAACTGCGCTTCCTGAAGCAGAAGGGTTTCTCGGACCGCCGCCTGGCCCGCCTGTTGAAGACCGATGCCAAGGCCGTGCGCGAAGCACGCGTGGCGCAGAACGTGCGCCCGGTGTACAAGCGCGTGGATACCTGCGCCGCCGAATTCGCGACCAACACCGCCTACATGTACGGCACGTATGAAGCCGAGCATGGCGAGTGCGAAGCCGAGCCGACCACCAACAAGAAGATCATGGTGCTGGGCGGTGGCCCGAACCGGATCGGCCAGGGTATCGAGTTCGACTACTGCTGCGTGCACGCCGCGCTGGCACTGCGCGAAGACGGGTACGAGACCATCATGGTCAACTGCAACCCGGAAACCGTGTCGACCGACTACGACACCTCGGATCGCCTGTACTTCGAGCCGCTGACGCTGGAAGACGTGCTGGAAATCGTCGACAAGGAAAAGCCGGTCGGCGTGATCGTCCAGTACGGCGGCCAGACCCCGCTGAAGCTGGCGCTGGACCTGGAAGCCAATGGCGTGCCCATCATCGGCACCAGCCCCGACATGATCGACGCCGCGGAAGACCGCGAGCGTTTCCAGAAGCTGCTGCAGGAGCTGGGCCTGCGCCAGCCGCCGAACCGTACCGCACGCGCCGAAGACGAAGCGCTGCGCCTGGCCGAGGAAATCGGCTATCCGCTGGTGGTGCGCCCGTCGTACGTGCTGGGTGGCCGCGCGATGGAAATCGTGCACGAGCCGCGCGACCTCGAACGCTATATGCGCGAGGCCGTGAAGGTGTCGAACGACTCGCCGGTGCTGCTGGACCGCTTCCTCAATGACGCGATCGAGTGCGACGTGGACGCCCTGTGCGACGGCCAGCGCGTGTTCATCGGCGGCGTGATGGAGCATATCGAGCAGGCTGGCGTGCACTCGGGCGATTCGGCCTGCTCGCTGCCGCCGTACTCGCTGTCGCAGGCGACTGTCGACGAACTGAAGCGCCAGACCGCCGCAATGGCCAAGGCACTGAACGTGGTCGGCCTGATGAACGTGCAGTTCGCCATCCAGCAGAAGGGCGGCGAAGACATCGTCTACGTGCTGGAAGTGAACCCGCGCGCGTCGCGTACCGTGCCGTACGTGTCGAAGGCTACCGGCCTGTCGCTGGCCAAGATCGCCGCGCGTTGCATGGCCGGCCAGTCGCTCGATTCGCAAGGTATCGGCGCCGAAGTCGTGCCGCCGTACTACAGCGTCAAGGAAGCCGTATTCCCGTTCAACAAGTTCCCGGGCGTGGATCCGGTCCTCGGACCTGAAATGCGTTCGACCGGCGAAGTCATGGGCGTGGGCAAGGTGTTCGGCGAGGCGCTGTTCAAGAGCCAGCTGGCCGCCGGTTCGCGTTTGCCGGAAAAGGGCACCGTGTTGATCACCGTCAAGGATAGCGACAAGCCGCGCGCCGTGACCGTGGCCCGCATGCTGCACGACCTCGGCTATCCGATCGTGGCTACGCGCGGTACCGCTTCGGCCATCGAGGCCGCCGGCATTCCGGTCAAGGTGGTCAACAAGGTCAAGGATGGCCGTCCGCATATCGTGGACATGATCAAGAACGGCGAACTGGCACTGGTCTTCACGACGGTGGACGAGACCCGCACGGCAATCGCCGATTCGCGCTCGATCCGTATCGCCGCGCTGGCCGGCCGTGTGCCGTACTACACCACGATTGCCGGCGCCAACGCCGCGGTGGAAGGCCTGAAGCACATGCAGAGCCTGGAGGTCTACGACCTGCAGGGCCTGCACAAGCAACTGGCCTGAGGCTGGCGTGGATGCTGCGGTGCGGGGTGCTTCCCCGTGCCGTCCGGCCGCCGCCGGGTTGAAACCGGCGGCGGTTCTGGCCTAAACTACGTCGCATCCGTACGGCGCGTTCGTACGTCGAAGTCGCCGATCGACCCGGCCTGGTGCCGGTCGATTTCATTCTGAAAGCCGCGGTTGAGCGGAAGTGCTGCCTGGCAGATTGCTGTCGGGGGCATGGTTCCAGCTCCGCTGCGGCTCATTTTTTTGTTGAACGAGACAATGAGCACCATTCCGATTACCAAGCGTGGCGCCGAACTGCTGAGGGAAGAACTGCAGCGCCTCAAGGCCGTTGAACGTCCCGCGGTGATCAATGCCATCTCCGAGGCGCGCGCCCAGGGCGACCTGTCGGAAAACGCCGAATACGATGCCGCCAAGGAAAAGCAGGCGTTTATCGAAGGCCGGATCCAGGAAGTGGAAGCCAAGCTGGGCGCCGCCCAGGTTATCGACCCGACCCAGCTCGACACTGATGGCCGCATCGTGTTTGGCGCCACGGTGGACCTGGAAGACCTGGAATCGGGCAAGCCCGTGAGCTACCAGATCGTCGGCGACGACGAAGCTGACCTCGAGAGCGGCAAGATCTCGGTAAGTTCGCCCATCGCACGTGCGCTGATCGGCAAGTTCGAAGGCGACGTCGCAATCGTGCTGGCCCCGGGTGGCGAGCGCGAATACGAAGTCATCACTGTCCGTTACATCTGAACGGCGGGACAGGCGTGTTTTCGTCTTCCTACTCGAACCTGCCACCCTTGCCGCACCGCATTTTCCTGCTCCTGACCGTAGTCTGGGCGGGTAGCCTGTGGACGGTGGGCTACATGGTGGCGCCGACGTTGTTTGCGGTGCTGCCAAGTCGCGAGACGGCGGGCATGATCGCAGGGCACCTGTTCCGCTACCAGGCGATGCTCGGCGTGACTGTCGGGGTGCTCCAGCTGGTGCTGTGCAATGTGCTGATTCGCCGGGGTGCCGCGCGCTATCGTGCGTTGCGCTGGATCGTGCTGGCCATGCTGGTCTGTGTGCTGGCAGGTTATTTTGGCGTGCAGCCCTTCATGGAAGGGCTCAAGGTCAAGGCCCAGGCGCTGAACCTCGGGGTATCCGAGTCACCGTACAAGAGCCAGTTCGGCATGCTGCACGGGGTGTCGAGCGTGTTCTATCTGATCCAGAGCCTGCTGGCCCTGGTTCTGGTCTGGCGCGCCAGCGCGCCACGTGCGTCCGGGGAATAACGGCAGAACGCGGCGCAAGACTGACGAAGGCAACAAAAAAGGCGGCCGTGGCCGCCTTTGTCATCGATGAGCGGTTCTGCCGCTCAACCGAGAGCCTTTTTCTTCTGGCTGGCCGGGCGAGCGCGAGAGCGCTTGACGTTGCCGCCCTGGGTCACGCGCTCGTTGCCGAGTACCTTGACCGCCGTGCTTTTCGGGCGGCGCTGGCTGGAACCGGTCGGCTTGCGCACCATGACAGTGCGCGGAGCGGCGCCGGAGCCCAGGCGGCGACGAGCGGCCTGGCCGATGTCGTCGGCCTGGTTTTCCTTGAGGGTGGCCGAACCCGGGCGCCAAATGACGAGCAGTTTGCCGATATGCTGGATCGGCGCGGCGTTGAGCTCGTCGCAGATCGATTCATAAATGGCGATGCGTGCCTCGCGTTCGTCGCCGAACACGCGGATCTTGATCAGGTCGTGGGCCGCCAGGCTGCGGTCGATCTCGGCCAGAACCGCGCGGGTCAGGCCTTCCGCACCGATCATGACCACGGGATTGAGGCCGTGGGCGCGCGAGCGCAGGTCGGAGCGTTGTGCGGGAATCAGTTGTAGTGCTGGCATCTGGAAGGCAAAAATCGAATTGGCGCGTATTATCCGCCAAAATGTCACCGGCAGGCGGCAAAGATCACCAAGTAGGGAGAAAAAGCTGTGTATGGTCACAAAACGTGGCTGCATCTCCCTCAAACAGACAAGTCTCAGGAATGGCCAAGGGCAAGAACAAGTTCAACCAGTCGTGGTTGCACGACCATATCAACGATCCGTACGTGAAAATGGCCCAGCGCGAGGGCTATCGCGCCCGTGCGGCCTACAAGCTCAAGGAAATCGACGACCAGGACAAGCTGATCCAGCCGGGACAGGTCATCGTGGACCTGGGTTCGGCGCCGGGCAGCTGGAGCCAGTACGCCCGCAACAAGCTTGCTGCGTCGCCGCGCGCCGTGGACGGCAAGATCGACGGCACCGTGGTGGCCATCGACCTGCTGCCGATGGAGCCGGTGGCCGACGTGACATTCATCCAGGGTGATTTCCGCGAGGAGGCGGTGTTCCGGGAGCTTGAGGCATTGGTGCTCGAAGCGTCGGGAGGCTCGCGGATTGACCTTGTTATCTCGGACATGGCCCCCAATTTGTCCGGTGTGGCGTCGGCCGATGCGGCGCGCATGGAGTATTTGTGCGATCTGGCACTGGAATTTGCCCAAACGCACCTGAAACCCGAGGGATCGCTGCTGGTAAAGTGCTTCCACGGTTCCGGCTACAGCCAGATCGTGGAAAAATTCAAACGTCAGTTCAAGGTGGTGGCGAAACGCAAGCCCAAGGCGTCGCGCGACAAGTCTTCAGAAACCTTCATTCTTGGGCGTTACCTGAAATCAGTGGACTGACGCGGTGCGTGGCAGTGCACGGCCGGCCGCCCCGGGAGCATGGGGAGGTGGCGGTATCGGGGTTTGTGCCGGGTGCTGCCCGGCTTGCCCTATACCGGCAGGCTCGGGCACTATCAGGCCCATAGAATCAGATTTCCCTGTGGGGGCGGGCGCTGCATTACAATGCAAAGCAGCTATCCGTTGGCAAGGCAATTGCAAAGGAGTTCGGCCTTGAATAACAACCTGTTTCAAAAGGCGGCAATCTGGCTCGTTATCGCGCTGGTATTGTTCACCGTCTTCAAGCAGTTCGACAAACCGCGTGCCCAGGACGGGGTCACCTACTCGCAGTTCATGGATGATGCCAAGAACGGCAAGGTGTCGCGCGTCGACGTGCAGGGCCGCAATCTTGTGGTGTCGCCCAAGGAAGGGTCTAAGTACACCATCATCTCGCCGGGCGACATCTGGATGGTCGGCGACCTGATGAAGTACGGCGTCCAGGTGACCGGCAAGGCCGACGACGAACCGAACGTACTGGTACAGGCGCTTTACTACCTCGGACCGACGTTGCTGATCATCGTGTTCTGGTTCTACATGATGCGGCAGATGCAGGGCGGGGGGAAAGGCGGTGCCTTCTCCTTCGGCAAGTCCCGTGCGCGCCTGATCGACGAAAACCAGAACGCCGTGACCTTCACCGACGTGGCCGGTTGCGACGAAGCCAAGGATGAAGTGGTCGAACTGGTCGACTTCCTCAAGGATCCCCAGAAATTCCAGAAGCTTGGCGGCCGTATCCCGCGCGGCGTGTTGCTGGTCGGCCCTCCGGGTACCGGCAAGACGCTGCTGGCACGCGCCATCGCCGGCGAAGCCAAGGTGCCGTTCTTCAGCATCTCGGGCTCGGACTTCGTTGAAATGTTCGTCGGCGTGGGTGCTGCCCGCGTGCGCGACATGTTCGAGAACGCCAAGAAGCAGGCACCCTGCATCGTGTTCATCGACGAAATCGACGCGGTCGGCCGTCATCGCGGTGCCGGCATGGGCGGCGGTAACGACGAGCGTGAGCAGACGCTGAACCAGATGCTGGTCGAGATGGATGGTTTCGAGGCCAACTCGGGCGTGATCGTGATTGCCGCGACCAACCGGTCCGACGTACTGGACAAGGCGCTGCTGCGTCCGGGCCGTTTCGACCGCCAGGTCTACGTGGGCTTGCCGGACATCCGCGGCCGCGAGCAGATCCTGAAGGTCCATATGCGCAAGGTGCCGATTGGCAACGACGTGGACGCATCGGTGATCGCACGTGGTACGCCGGGCTTCTCGGGTGCCGACCTGGCCAACCTGGTCAACGAGGCCGCGCTGTTTGCCGCCCGCCGCAACAAGCGTGTGGTGGACATGCAGGACTTCGAGGACGCCAAGGACAAGATCTACATGGGTCCGGAGCGCAAGTCGACGGTCATGCGCGAGGAAGAGCGCAAGGCCACGGCTTACCACGAGTCCGGCCACGCCGTGGTGGCGAAGCTGCTGCCGAAGGCCGACCCGGTCCACAAGGTCACGATCATGCCGCGTGGCTGGGCGCTGGGCGTGACCTGGCAACTGCCGGAGCATGACAAGTACTCGAAGTACAAGGACAACATGCTTGAGGAAATCGCGATCCTGTTCGGCGGCCGTGCCGCGGAAGAGGTCTTCCTCAATGCCATGAGCACCGGTGCTTCGAATGACTTCGAGCGTGCCACCAAGATTGCCCGCGACATGGTGACGCGTTTCGGCATGAGCGATTCGCTGGGTGCCATGGTCTACGTGGATACCGAGCAGGATGGCATGTTCGGCAAGCTGTCGTCGAAGACCGTTTCGGAGGCCACGCAGCAGAAGGTCGACGGTGAAATCCGCCAGATCATCGACGAGCAATATGCGCTGGCCAAGCGCCTGCTCGAAGAGAATCGCGAGAAGGTCGAGGCAATGACCAACGCGCTGATGGAGTGGGAAACGATCGACGCCGACCAGGTCAACGACATCATGGCCGGCAAGCCGCCGCGCCCGCCGCGGCACCTGCAGGGCCCGAGCGGTGGTGGCAGTACGCCTCCGGGTGGTTCGCCGGTGGCACCGACCAATGCGCCCGCCACGGCGCGTGTCGACGACACGGTGTAATTTGGCGATCGCCGCTGCGTAACAGACTTGACGAGACCGTACTGAACGGTTTCAAACGCGGCGGATTCTGATAGCCTCCGAAGCCGGTGCCCAGTGCACCGGCTTTTTGTTTTTCAGGACGCAGACCTTGTCGACCGAGTTTTTCCAGTGCGGGCGTTATCGCTTCGCCCGCAACGCCCGCCCGCTGGTAATGGGCATTCTCAATGTGACCCCGGATTCGTTCTCGGACGGTGGCCAGCATGCCACGCGCGATATGGCGCTGCGGCATGCGGAGCAGTTGATCGCCGAAGGTGTGGACATCATCGATATCGGTGGCGAGTCGAGCCGTCCGGGCTCCGCGGCGCTGCCGCTGGACCAGGAACTCGATCGCGTGATGCCCGTGGTCGAGGCCTTGGCCGATTGCGGCAAGCCGTTGTCAATTGACACGTACAAGCCCGAGGTCATGCGCGCCGCACTGGCGGGCGGAGCGGATTTGATCAACGATATCTGGGGTTTTCGCATGCCCGGCGCGGTCGAGGCCGTAACGGCCGGGCAGGCCGGCCTGTGCGTCATGCACATGCAGCGCGATCCGCAGACCATGCAGGAAGATCCGCGGTACACCGATGTCGTGGCCGAGGTTGAGGCGTTTCTCAGGGAGCGTGTGTCAACCCTGCGTGCGGCGGGCGTGGACGAAGCGCGGATATCGCTCGATCCAGGCTTTGGCTTTGGCAAGACACCGGATCATAATCTGCGCCTGCTGGGCCAGATGGAGCGGCTGGCTGTCGATGGCCTGCCGATCCTGGCCGGCTTGTCGCGCAAGTCCACACTCGGTGCCATTGTTGGCGGCAAGCCGCCGCAGGGCAGGGTAGCGGCCAGCCTGGCCGCGGCAGTCTGCGCTGCCGAGCGTGGGGCCTTTATCGTGCGCGTGCACGACGTAGAACAAACCGTGGACGCCCTCAAGGTGTGGTGGGCGATTCGCCATGAATCAGTTGCTCCGCAGGGGCAACAGGGAGAATGACCAGATGACACGCAAATATTTCGGGACGGATGGTGTACGGGGTCGGGTTGGCGAAGTGCCGATCACGCCCGATTTCGTGATGCGACTCGGCTATGCCGCCGGCAAGGTGCTGGCCCTGGGGCAGCGGACCTCGCAGGGCAAGCCGACGGTACTGATTGGCAAGGACACCCGGATCTCGGGCTATATGCTCGAAGCCGCGCTCGAGGCCGGTTTCACGGCGGCTGGCGTCAACGTGCAACTGACCGGCCCGTTGCCCACGCCGGCAATTGCCTACCTGACGCGCGCGCTGCGCCTGGCGGCGGGCGTGGTGATTTCCGCCAGCCACAATCCGTACTACGACAACGGCATCAAGTTCTTCTCGGCCTCGGGTGACAAGCTGCCCGATGAAGTCGAGGCGAAGATCGAATCGCTGCTCGACGAGCCGATGACCTGCGTGCGTTCCGAAGAACTGGGCCGCGCCAAGCGCATCGAGGACGCCGCCGGCCGCTACATCGAGTTCTGCAAGAGCACGTTCCCGTATGAGCAGGACCTGCATGGCCTGCGCATCGTGGTGGATAGCGCGCATGGCGCGGCCTACCATATCGCGCCGCACGTGTTTCATGAACTCGGCGCCGAGGTGATCTCGATCGGCAACCAGCCCGATGGCCGCAATATCAACGCCGGCTATGGCGCGACGGCACCGGAGAAGCTGGTGGAAGCCGTGCGCGCACACCGGGCTGACCTCGGTCTGGCCTTCGACGGTGACGCGGACCGCCTGCAGGTGGTGGATGCCCAGGGCCGCCTCTACAACGGTGACGAACTGCTGTACCTGATCGTGCGCGACCGCCTGGCCGCAGGCCAGAAGGTAGAAGGCGCGGTTGGCACGCTGATGACGAACATGGCCGTGGAACTGGCGCTCAAGCGTCAGGGCGTGGATTTCGTGCGCGCCAAGGTCGGTGACCGCTACGTGCTGGAAGAGCTGAACAAGCGTGGCTGGCAGTTGGGTGGCGAAGGTTCCGGACACCTGCTGTGCCTGGACCGCCATACCACGGGCGATGGCATTGTTTCCGCGCTGCAGGTGCTGGCCGCGTTGCGCCGCAGTGGCAAGACGCTGTCGCAATTGCTGGAAGGGGTCAGCCTGTTCCCGCAAACGCTGATCAATGTGCGCGTCGAGAAGGGCTTCGACTGGGAAGGCCATGCGGGACTGAAAGCGGCCCGCGAACAGGTCGAGCCCGAGCTGGAAGGGCGTGGGCGCGTACTGATTCGTGCCTCGGGTACCGAGCCGCTGGTGCGGGTCATGGTGGAGGCGGAGCAGGTTGAAGTTGCCGAGCGCGCCGCCCAGACGCTGGCCAACGCATTGCGCGCCTGATCCTCGCTGTATCGGGTTAGGGATTCGGCGCCCGGACGCCGGACCAAAACGCCACGGCTTGATCGCCGTGGCGTTTTTTTATCCAAATTAAGCAATTAACTACCTTGAGCGATTGGTGTCGGCCAACGACCATGCTGCAGTGGAGTGTTACAGGTGTGATGTGAAGGCGACCAGTGTCGATGTGTCGATTAAAGCACGACAGCGAGACAATCTCGTGACGGGACGTGCATATCGGCCATTTGGCGGAATGTTTGAAGAAGATTTGGCGATGTCATGGAACTGTCATACAGGGAGCATAAAGTTCGCCTTGTCAAAAATTTGTCATTCCCAACCAATGTTCTCTGGAGGACATATGAAGCTGGTCAAGACTGCCGTAGCAGGCATCGTGTCGATTGTGGTGGCGGGTACTGCGTTCGCGGCGGAAATTACCGGTGCAGGCGCCTCTTTCCCGGCGCCCGTGTATTCCAAGTGGGCGGACGCCTACCAAAAAGCAACGGGTAACAAGGTCAACTATCAATCCATCGGTTCGTCGGGCGGCATCAAGCAGATCGGCGCCAAGACCGTTGATTTCGGCGCATCGGACGCCCCGCTGAAGGACGAAGAACTGGCCAAGGGCAACCTGGTTCAGTTCCCGACCGTGATCGGCGGCGTGGTGCCCGTGATCAACCTGCAAGGCGTGAAGCCGGGCGAACTGACCATCACCGGCGAAGTGCTGGCCAACATCTACCTGGGCAAGATCAAGAAGTGGGACGATCCCGCGATCAAGGCCCTGAACCCGAAGGCTCACCTGCCGAGCCAGGACATCCTGCCGGTGCGTCGTGCCGACGGCTCGGGTACCACGTTCATCTTCACGAACTACCTGTCGAAGGTCAGCGCTGACTGGAAGGGCTCGGTTGGCGAAGGCACGACCGTGAACTGGCCTGGTGGCGGCACGGGCGGCAAGGGCAACGAAGGCGTGGCCGCTTTCGTGCAACGTCTGAATGGCGCGATCGGCTACGTCGAGTACGCCTACGCCAAGCAGAACAAGATGACGTACCTGACGATGAAGAACGCGGCCGGTGAAGTGGTGCAGCCGAGCGACGACGCCTTCAAGGCTGCCGCCGCTGGCGCCGACTGGAGCAAGTCGTTCTACCAGATCCTGACCAACCAGTCGGGCAAGGGTGCATGGCCGATCGCCGGTGCCACCTTCATCCTGCTGCACAAGACGCAGGAAAAGCCGGCACAGGGCCAGGAAGTCATGAAGTTCTTCGACTGGGCCTACAAGAGCGGTGGCGCGATGGCCACGGACCTGGACTACGTGCCGCTGCCGGACGCGGTTGTGAACCAGATCCGCGCAACCTGGAAGACCAGCGTCAAGGACGCTTCGGGCAAGGCGCTGTACTGATCTGCCTGAGCTGTTGTGTATTGTCTGTTGTCTGAAGCTTGACCCGACACGCGTCCCGGCTTGCTGTGTGCAAGCCCGGTAACGCGTGACGGGGGCGCGGCGGCCCGCACGCCGCCGCGCTACCCGATCTACCTACGGATTTCCCATCATGGCGACTTCGTCCGATCTTCCAGCCGTCCGGCCTCCCAGCCGTCTTGGCGACATCCTGTTCGGCGGCCTGACCCGCGGCGCTGCCATCGTGACCCTGTTGCTGCTCGGCGGCATCATCGTTTCCCTGGCCATCAGCGCCTGGCCTTCGATCAAGCAGTTCGGCATCTCGTTCCTGTGGGCCTCTGAATGGGATCCACCCGCCGACGTGTACGGCGCGCTCGTGCCGATCTACGGCACGCTGGTGACCTCGCTGATCGCCCTTATCATCGCCGTGCCGGTCAGCTTCGGCATCGCACTGTTTCTTACCGAGCTGTCGCCCGTTTGGCTGCGTCGACCGCTGGGTACCGCCATCGAGCTGCTCGCCGCAGTGCCGTCGATTGTCTACGGTATGTGGGGCCTGCTCGTGTTCGCACCGATCTTCGGTGAATATTTCCAGAAGCCGCTTGCCAATACCGTGGGCCAGGTGCCCGTGATCGGCAAGCTGTTCCAGGGTGCCCCGCTGGGCATCGGCCTGCTGTGTGCGGGTGTGATCCTGGCGATCATGATCATCCCGTACATCGCTTCGGTGATGCGTGACGTGTTTGAAGTCACGCCGGTGCTGCTCAAGGAATCGGCGTATGGCATTGGTTGCACCACGTGGGAAGTGATGTGGCGTGTGGTGCTGCCCTATACGCGCGCTGGTGTAATCGGCGGCGTGATGCTGGGCCTGGGCCGCGCGCTGGGTGAAACCATGGCCGTCACGTTCGTGATCGGCAACACCAACCTGCTCGACAACGTGTCGCTGTTCTCGCCGGGCAACAGCATTACCTCGGCGCTGGCGAATGAATTCGCCGAAGCCGGCGCCGGCCTGCATACCGCCGCGCTGATGGAACTGGGCCTGATCCTGTTCTTCATCACGTTCGTGGTGCTGGCCCTGTCCAAGATCCTGCTGCTGCGACTCGCCAAGAATGAGGGTGGCAAATGAACCAAGCCCAAGCCGTGTCTACTTCGTCCATTCCCGCCGTGCGTCCCGATGCGGACGCCGTGCGCGAGCGCCTGCAGGGCTCGCGTCGCCGCATGAACATGTTCGCGCTGACCGCGTCGCTGGGCGCCATGGTCTTCGGCCTGTTCTGGCTGGCGTGGATTCTCTGGACCACCGTGTCGCTTGGCGTGGGCGGCCTGTCGCTGGACCTGTTCACCCAGATGACGCCGGCGCCGAACACCGCCGGCGGCGGCCTGGCCAACGCCATCTTCGGCAGCTTCGTACTGGTGGGCGTGGCCACGCTGGTCGGTACGCCGCTGGGCATCCTGGCTGGCATCTACCTGGCCGAGTATGGCCAGAAATCGCCGCTGGCCAGCCTGATCCGCTTTATCAACGACATCCTGCTGTCGGCACCGTCGATCGTGATCGGCCTGTTCGTCTACGCGCTGGTGGTGGTTCGCATGGGCCATTTCTCGGGCTGGGCCGGTGTTTGCGCACTGGCGCTGCTGCAGATCCCGATCGTGGTCCGTACCACCGAGAACATGCTGAACCTGGTGCCGAACGCACTGCGTGAAGCCGCGGTGGCGCTGGGCACGCCGAAGTGGAAGATGGTGATGTCGATCACGGTCAAGTCGTCGTATGCGGGCATCGTGACCGGCGTGCTGCTGGCCGTGGCCCGGATTGCCGGCGAAACCGCGCCGCTGCTGTTCACTGCGCTGTCCAACCAGTTCTGGAGCGCGGACCTGAACAAGCCGATGGCCAATCTGCCGGTGACGATCTTCCGCTTCGCCATGAGCCCGTTCACGGAATGGCAGCAACTGGCCTGGGCCGGCGTGTTCCTGATTACTGTCGGTGTGCTTGCGCTGAATATCATCGCGCGCATGCTGTTCAAGAAATAACCGGCGCCACGCGATAACAGCCTGAGCCGAACCAACGAATTCAAGCGAGACATCAGCATGACCTCTACCGTCATCGATATTCCCGATACCGTGCGCGCCAAGATCGACGTCCGGAACCTGAACTTCTACTACAACCAGTTCCACGCGCTCAAGAACATCAACATGTCGATCCCGGACCGCAAGGTCACGGCGTTCATCGGCCCGTCCGGCTGCGGCAAGTCCACGCTGCTGCGCACGTTCAACAAGATGTTCGCGCTGTACCCCGAGCAACGTGCCGAGGGCGAGATCAACATGGACGGCGAGAACCTGCTGGCCAGCAAGCAGGACATCTCGCTGCTGCGCGCCAAGGTTGGCATGGTGTTCCAGAAGCCGACGCCGTTCCCGATGTCGATCTATGACAACATTGCGTTCGGCGTGCGCCTGTTCGAAAAGCTGTCGCGCTCGGAAATGGACGACCGCGTGGAGTGGGCCCTGTCGAAGGCCGCGCTGTGGAACGAAGCCAAGGACAAGCTGCACCAGTCCGGCTATGGCCTGTCTGGCGGCCAGCAACAACGGCTGTGTATCGCGCGCGGCATCGCCATCCGTCCGGAGGTACTGTTGCTGGATGAACCGTGCTCGGCACTGGACCCGATTTCCACGGGCCGCATCGAAGAGCTGATTGCCGAGCTCAAGGACGAGTACACGGTCGTGATCGTGACGCACAACATGCAGCAGGCTGCGCGCTGCTCGGACTACACGGCGTATATGTACCTGGGTGAACTGATCGAATTCGGCGAGACCGAGAAGATCTTCATCAAGCCGCATCGCAAGGAAACCGAAGACTACATCACTGGCCGCTTCGGTTGACAAGCGGCTGCATTGCAGGACTCGACCATCCACGCCTAGCATACGGAAAGCGGCCAGGAGAACACCATGACTGACAAGCACCTGTCGACCCAGTTCGACGCCGACCTCAACGCGATCAACACCAAGCTGCTGCAGATGGGCGGACTGGTGGAATCCCAGATCGAACTGGCCATGCGCGCGCTGGCCGATTTCGATGCCGACCTGGCGGACCAGGTGATCTCCCGCGAGCACCAGCTCAACGCGCTGGAGGTGGAAATCGACGCTGATTGCGGCAATATCATTGCCCGCCGCCAGCCTACCGCGCGCGACCTGCGCCTGGTGATGGCCATCTCGAAGACCATCACGAACCTCGAGCGCGCTGGCGACGAGGCCGAGAAGGTGGCCAAGCGGACCAAGCATATCCTGGAAGACGCCGCGGCCCACAATATCAACTATTCCGAGGTCAAGCTCTCGGGCGAGATGGCCATCACGCTGCTGCGCCAGGCGCTGGACGCATTTGCGCGGCTGGACACCGTGGCTGCCGCCCGCATCGTCAAGGACGACAAGGCCATCGACGATGAATTCCGTGCGTTCGTGCGCAAGCTGATCACGTACATGATGGAAGACCCGCGCACGATCTCGGTGGCGCTGGACTTCCTGTTCATTGCCAAGGCGATCGAGCGTATCGGCGATCACGCCAAGAATATTGCAGAATTCATCATTTACATCGTGAAGGGTACGGATGTCCGTCACGCCTCACGGGAAGACATGGAGCGCGAAGCCCTGAGCTGATAACGCGCCAGCACTGATAAGCGGAGAACTATTACATGCCAAGCAGTATTCTCGTTGTCGAAGACGAACCGGCGATCGCCGAACTGATCGCCGTTAATCTCCAGCACGCGGGGCACTATCCGATTCGCGCGTACAACGCCGAGCAGGCGCTGTCGCTGATGAGCGATGTGTTGCCTGACCTTGTGCTGCTGGACTGGATGCTCCCGGGCAAGTCGGGGGCGACCTTCGCCAAGGAGCTTCGTACTAACGATCGCACCAAGCAGATCCCGATCATCATGCTCACCGCGCGCAGCGAAGAGCAGGACAAGGTCATGGGCCTGGAAGCCGGCGCGGACGATTATGTGACCAAGCCGTTCTCGCCCAAGGAACTGCTGGCCCGCATCAAGGCAGTGCTGCGCCGCCGCGCACCGCAGCTGACCGATGACGTGGTTGCCATCAACGGGCTGCGGCTGGATCCGGCCACCCATCGCGTGACGGGGCAGGATGACACTGGTCCGCTCAAGCTGGACCTTGGGCCGACGGAATTCCGGCTGCTGCATTTCCTGATGACGCATCCGGAGCGAGTGCATAGCCGGTCACAATTGCTGGATCAGGTGTGGGGTGACCACGTCTTCGTGGAAGAGCGTACTGTCGACGTGCATATCAAGCGTCTGCGTGCCGCACTGACCCCGGGCGGGTACAGCAACATGATCGAAACAGTGCGCGGCAGCGGCTACCGGCTGGCTCGCTCACCCAGCCATTGATTTCTTCGGCCGGCGGCGGTGCAGCGAGGGCCGCGCCGGCCGATTTGTGGCACACTTCGTCGCAATGCGACTGCCGTCTGAACTTCTACCCCTCGCATGAATGTCATCTGGGCCCGATCCGCGGCCATCCTCGTCAGCCTGGTGGTCATTGCCGCGGGTCTGTACGCCGTGGCCGGCGCCGTACCCGGCCTTCTGTTCCTTTGCGTCTCGCTGTTTCTGCTGCTGGCTTACTACCTGTTCCAGATCAATCGTCTCTGGCGGGTGCTCGATGCGCCGGCCTACGGCGAGATCCCGAGCGCGCTCGGCTTGTGGGGCGAGGTCTATTACCGCCTGCACCGGCTGGTCAAGCGCTGGCGTACCCAGGTGCTGCAGGTTGAACAGCAGCATACGCGGTTTATCCAGGCCATCCAGGCGTCGCCATATGGCGTGCTGATGCTTGACGATGCCGACCAGATCGAATGGTGCAACGGCGTAGCCGAGCAACATTTCGGTTTGAACGCGCGACGCGACGTACGCCAACGCATCACGCACCTGATCCGTCGGCCCGAGTTTGTCCACTACCTGACCCGCGAACGCTACGACGAGCCCCTGATCATGCGCGACATGGGCGAGCACAAGCGCAGTACCACCTCGGTGCAGATCCTGCCCTACGGTGAAAGCCGCAAGCTGGTGCTGACGCAGGACATTACCAAGGTCGAGAATACCGAGGCCATGCGGCGCGACTTCGTGGCCAATGTCTCGCATGAACTGAAGACACCGCTGACGGTGCTGACCGGCTTCCTGGAAACCGTGCGTGATCTGCCGGTGTCCGAGGACGACCGCAAGCGCTATATCGACATGATGCTGGTGCAGTCGATGCGTATGCAGCATATCGTTGAAGACCTGCTGGCGCTGGCCAAGCTCGAATCCGACGCGCAGCCGCCGGCGCTGGACCGTGTCAATGTGGCCGCATTGGCCGCGCATCTGGTGCACGACGCCGAAGCGCTATCCCAGGGGCGCCATGACATTCAGGCCGAGATCGATACGGCGGTGGTCTTGCGCGGCGCCGAGGGCGAATTGCTGTCGGCGCTCGGCAACCTGGTGTCGAACGCCGTACGCTATACGCCCGACGGTGGCCGCATTGCCATTCGCATGACATTCACCGATGGGCATTCCGTGTTTTCGGTCAGCGATACCGGTCTGGGCATTGCGCCCGAACATATCCCGCGCCTGACCGAGCGTTTCTACCGCGTGGACCGCAGCCGCTCGCGCGATACCGGCGGCACCGGCCTGGGCCTGGCCATCGTCAAGCACGTGCTGTCGCGCCACCATGCCGACCTGCGTGTTACCAGCGAAGTAGGGCGCGGCAGCACCTTCCGCATCATCTTCCCGCTCGATCGCAGTGGCTACGAACCCGATGCCGCGCAACCGCTGCCGCAACTGGGCGACGCCCCGCGCCACGCCGCGTAAGCCGAAGTTTTCTCCCCTCTCCCGCACGGCGGGAGAGGGGCCGGGGGAGAGGGCCAGCGGCTCAAGCTGAGACAAGTCGCGAATTGAACCTCACACCCTCTCCCCCAACCCCTCTCCCGCGCGCGGGAGAGGGGAGCAAGGTAAAACTCAAGTCCCGAATTTCAGCAACAGTTCCTGCTGGCTGACCCGCTGCGCCTTTGCGCGCGACGGCCTGCGTACGTACTCGCCGTCCGGCTCCATGATCCATGCCGATGCGTTGTCATGCAGATGCACCTGCAGGCCTTCCTTGATCACGCGTGCTTTCAGCGTGCGATCGAGGATTGGAAACGCAACCTCCACGCGGCGGAACAGGTTGCGGTCCATCCAGTCGGCGCTCGACAGGTACAGCACGTCTTCGCCATCGGCCCGGAAGTAGTAGACGCGGTGATGCTCCAGGAACCGCCCGACAATCGACCGGACCGAGATGTTCTCCGACAGCCCCGGCACGCCCGCGCGCAACGCGCAAACGCCCCGCACGATCAGGTCGATTTTCACGCCGGCTCGCGACGCCTTGTAGAGCTCGTCGATGATGGTCGGTTCCAGCAGCGCGTTCATCTTGGCGATGATGCGCGCGCGTTTGCCGGCGCGGGCATTGCGCGCCTCGGCGCGGATATGCTCGATCAGGTTGCTGTGCATCGTGAACGGCGACTGCCACAAATGGTTCAGCCGGATCGTGCCGGCGGTGCCAGTCAGCAGCTGGAACACGTGATGCACGTCTTCGCACACCTCTTCGTTGGCGGTAAGCAGGCCAAAGTCCGTGTACAGGCGTGCGGTGCGCGGGTGATAGTTGCCGGTGCCAAGATGCACGTAGCGACGCAGTTGCACGTTCTTGGCCTTGGCGCCGGCCAGCTCGCGCCGCACGATCAGCAGCATCTTGGCGTGGCATTTGTGTCCCACCACGCCATAGACCACATGGGCGCCCGCCGATTCGAGCCGCTCCGCCCAGTTGATATTGGTTTCCTCGTCGAAGCGCGCCAGCAGCTCCACCACGACGGTGACTTCCTTGCCATTGCGTGCAGCGGTCATCAGCGCTTCCATGACCGCCGATTCGTTGCCGGTCCGATAGACCGTCTGCTTGATGGCCACCACGTTCGGATCGCTGGCGGCCGCCTGCAACAGGTCGAGCACCGACGCAAAGCTCTCGTACGGATGGTGCAGCAGTACATCGCGCTGCCGGATCGCATCGAACATGTTGGCGCCCGGCGGAAACGCCTTGACCGGGGCGGGAACGTGCGGCGGATATTTGAGCGAGGGGCGATCCACCAGGTCGGGGATCTGCATCAGCCGGACCGGATTGACCGGGCCACTGACGCGGTACAGGTCCTGTTCGCCGAGGCCCGATTCCAGCAACAGACGGCGCGTGAGCGCTGGCGGCGTGTCCGACGAGACTTCCAGGCGAACCGTGTCACCGAAGTGCCGCGTCGGCAGTTCGCCTTGCAACGCTTCGCGCAGATCGGTGATATCGTCCTCGGACACGAACAGGTCCGAGTTGCGCGTGACCCGGAACTGATAGCAACCCAGTACTTCGATGGCCGGGAACAGCTCATGCACGAATGCCTGCATGAACGACGACAGCATCACGAAGCCGTACGGGTAGCCCGACAGCTTCTCGGGCATGCGTACCACGCGCGGCAATGCGCGCGGCGCCTGGACGATCGCCAGGTCGGCATTGCGGCCGAACGCGTCCTTGCCGGACAGTTCGACCACGAAGTTCAGGCTCTTGTTGAGCACGCGCGGGAACGGGTGCGCGGGGTCGAGCGCGATCGGCGTCAGAACCGGCCCCAGTTCGCGTACAAAAAAGTCGCGTGCCCATTCGCGCTGGGCATCGGTCCAGGTGTTGGTCAGGTGAAAGAACACACCTTCTTTTTCGAGCGCGGGGAAAATCACGTTCTGCAGCATGTCATACTGCGAGGCCACCAGGCGCTGCGTGCGCTCGGTGACAAGCTGGTAGGTCTGCTGGAACGAGAGACCGTCGGGCGTCAGGCCCGACGCGTTGTCCCGCATCTGTTCCTTCAGTCCGGCCATGCGGATCTCGAAGAACTCGTCCAGGTTGCTGGAAACGATACAGATGAATTTCAGCCTTTCCAACAACGGAACATTGGGGTCGGCAGCTTGCGCGAGCACGCGCGCATTGAATTCCAGAATGCCCAGCTCGCGGTTCAATAGCGTGCCAGGCGGCGTCGTCGACATGTCTAAAACCTTATTTTGGCGATGTGGCGACTTTTTCATAGAATCGTGTCAGTTTGATGACACTTTGATTTTGTCATGATGCGGACATGACAGAGACATAATCTTACGGGTTTGGGCCACTTTGGCCTATCCCGCGTAACACTAACGCAATGACACAAAATCCCCGCTTGCTGGCCGCCGTCGACATGGGCTCCAACAGCTTCCGCCTGATGATCGGGCGGGTGGATGAAACGCCCACGGCCTCCGGCCCTGCCAGCCAGATATTCCAGGTCGACGCGCTGCGCGAGCCCGTGCGGCTGGCCGCCGGCCTGACCCCGGACAAGTACCTGGACCAGCCCGCGCGTCGGCGCGGCGTTGATGCGCTACGCCGGTTTGGCGACCGCCTGCGCGACTTTGCGCCCGAACAGGTGCGTGCGGTGGCCACCAATACGTTGCGCGTGGCCAAGAACGCGTCTGACTTCCTGATCGAGGCAGAGGCCGCGCTGGGTTTCCCGATAGAAGTGATCGCCGGACGTGAAGAGGCGCGGCTGATCTACCTGGGTGCGTCGCACGATGCGCCAGCCTGCCAGGGCAACCGGCTCGTGGTGGACATCGGGGGCGGTTCCACCGAGTTCATCATTGGCAGCGGCTATCAGTCCAAGCTGATGGAAAGTCTGTACATTGGCTGCGTCTCGCATAGCCGACAGTTCTTCCCGAGCGGCAACGTCGACGAATATGCGATGAAGCAGGCCGAACTGGCGGCGCGCCGTGAGATTCAGGTACTGGTGCGCCAGTACAAGGCGGCGGGATGGCAGCAGGCCGTCGGTTCGTCGGGCACGGCGCGTGCACTGGCCGAGCTGATCGAGCTGAACGGCATGAATGACAATCCGGCCGAGCATGGCATCACGCGCGAAGGCCTCGAACGCCTGAAGCGTGCGCTGGTCAAGGCTGAGAATACCAATCGCGTCAAGCTGACGGGCCTCAAGGCCGACCGCATCCCGGTGCTGCCTGGCGGCCTGTCGATCATGCTCGGCGTGTTCGCCGAACTCGATATCGACCGCATGGACGTGACCGACGGTGCGCTGCGCCTTGGCGTGCTATACGACCTGCTTGGCCGCAGTCACCACGAGGACATGCGCACGGTGACCGTGGACCAGTTCATGCGCCGCTACAGCGTGGACCGTGCGCAAGCCACGCGGGTCGGGCAGGCCGCGCGCCAGTTGCTGGCGCAGTTCCCGGAGCCGCGCAACGAGCGCCGCGATGACAACCTCGCCTTGCTGGGCTGGGCTGCCAACCTCCACGAGATCGGCATGTCGGTCTCACATAGCGGGTATCACAAGCATTCGGCCTATATTTCCACGCACGCCGACATGCCGGGTTTCTCCAAGACCGATCAGGCGCGCCTGGCCACGCTGCTGCTGGGGCATGCGGGCAAATTGGGCAAGCTGTCGGGTAGCGGCAAGTTCGTGGACTGGCGCATGCTGTTCAGCCTGCGGCTGGCCTTTGTTCTGTGCCGCCGCCGCGGCGACATGAAGCTGCCTGAAATCGTGGTCAGGCAGCGCTCCGATGAACTCGATGAAGGGTTCGAGGTGCGCCTGCCGAAATCATGGATCGACGCCAATCCGCTGGTCGAGTACAGCCTCGCGCAGGAAGCCGACGAGTGGGAACGCGTCGGCAAGCGCTACAAGGTCGTGTACGTCTGACAGTTTGGTTTTCTCCCCTCGCCCGCATGGCGGGAGAGGGGCCGGGGGAGAGGGCCAGCGGTTCAAATAGAGGCGGGAGAAAAGCAAAAAAACGGCGACATGCAGATGTCGCCGTTTTTGCTTGCCGGCGGTACTTACCGGTTCAATCCCAGAAAGTGCCGTGCATAGCGTGGATTCATGTCGCGTACGCGCAGCAGCGTCAGGAAGTCGGCGACATTGAAATCGGGGTCCCAGGCGGGCAGGCCGCAGATCTTCGCGCCCAGTCGCAGGTAGCCCTTGATCAGCGCGGGCGGTTCCACGTCCAGCGTCTGGTTCAGATCATCGACTGGCAGCGGCACGCGCGGGAAAGCGTGATATTCGATCGGTGCCAGCGACTTCTCGGCGAACTGGCGATACAGGCTCGCGGCGTAGTGGCCGCCATCGCTCATCGGCACGCTGGCGCAGCCCAGCATCGATTCAAGGTTGTAGCGCTGCAGGTATTCGCCAAGCCCGCCCCACAGCGCCATGATCACGCTACCGGAGCGATAGTCGCGGTGCACGCAGGACCGACCCAGTTCCAGCATCTTCGGGCGCAGATGCGCCAGGCGGACCAGATCGAATTCGGATTCGGCGTAGAGGCAGCCGATGCGCTTGGCCTGGTGCGGCGGCAGTACGCGGTAGGTGCCAACCACCTTCAGCGTCTCCTGGTCGCGTACGATCAGGTGATCGCAGTAGGCGTCGAACATGTCGATGTCGGTCTCGGCGACCGACGATTGCAGGCGTGCGCCCATTTCCTCGGCAAACACCTTGTAGCGCAGGCGCTGTGCCTCGGCTACTTCGTCTTGGTGACGTGCCCACGCCACGCTGAAAGCAGGCGCCGGAGCTTGTGTTTCGGTTTGACGTTGTGTTGGCTGACGAGGAAGACGCCTCCGCGCCGACTGGCCAGTCAGGCCAGTGGGCAAGGAGTCGAACAGCGGCTGGGTAGGCGTCGGAAGGTCTCGCATCAGTGTGTCCTTTCGGTGACGAAACGGCTTCGAAACAATGTAGAGAGGCCGAGTGACAGCGCCGTGAACTGATGGTGACCGTTACGTGACAGCAACATCATTGTCGTGGGCGCAGGCTTGAAAGGTAGGCTGGGCCTGCGCGATCGGACATGGCCGATCGGCGATAAACGACAAATCTATGGCGAAACTGTGACAGCGCGGCGTTGCGCGCGCGCTGTCAGCGATGGCTTCAGGAGGGACTGGACTGCCTGGATTGCCTGGGTTGGTTCAGAGGAGGTCGGGCTGGATCACCGCGCGCAGCACAACCTGTGCTTCGCTTTCGCGGGTGCGTCCCGCCAGCCACCAGATGCCGCTCTTCTTGACGCTCCATGGCATTTCCTGGCCCGCCATCAGCAGGCTGACCAGTTGGCCGATCCAGGGCTGGTGACCCACGATCACGGTGTGCTCATGCCCTTGCGGCCAGTCGATCGCGGCGAGGACCGCGCCAACATCGGCTCCCGGTGCCAGGGCATCGAGGATCTCGACCTTGCCCGAAAGGGTTGACGCGGTTTCGCGCGTGCGCAATGCGGGACTGCAGACCACGCGATAGTCTGCGGGCAGATGGGCGCGCAACCAGGCTGCCGATGCTTCCGCCTGCTTGCGGCCGCGGCGCGTTAGCGGCCGTTGCAGATCCGCGCTGCGCGAGATGCTTAACGCGGCGGGCAGGTCCTCGGCTTCGGCGTGGCGCCACAGAATCAGGTTCATGTCGGGGCAGGGGCTTGGTCGAGCCTTGAGTATGGTGACGCGTGACGCCGGCCGCAAGGTGCAAGTCGGCGCCAAAAAAACAAAACGGGCTATCCGGTGGGCAAGGCCCACGGATAGCCCGTCAGTGTCGACAGCGGCGATGTCATCCGCATGACAGCGGGACATCGCCTGCGCGGCGCAAACTCAGGATTTGTGGCGGAAATTGATGCGGCCCTTGGTCAGGTCGTAAGGCGACATTTCCAGGGTGACGCGATCGCCTGCCAGGATACGGATGCGGTGCTTCTGCATCTTGCCCGAGGCGTATGCCCAGATTTCCACGCCGTTTTCCAGCGTCACGCGATAACGGTTGTCGGGCAGGGCTTCCGACACCACGCCGCCAAATTCAATGAGTTCTTCCTTAGCCAATCTGTTTTCCTTTGTGGCAGCCCTGACGGCTGCATGAGTTAGAGACGATCCTGTGGATGCCAGTGCCAGCTATGCAGGCATTGGCTCCGCCGCCATGGCGGCAGCCGCGCGAGACCATTCCGGCAGGCAAACCGACGGGTTCAGCCGGACAACCCGGCCAAACGGGTCAGGTAAATCGTGGAGGGGCGCGGATGACCCAGACGATTGCCTTGCCGCTTGCGGTCGCGCATGCAACAGGCGCGTCCGTGTGCATCACGGGGACAGGCGGGCAAGGTGTTTCCGGGGACGTCAGCAGATCCAGCTTCCTCATATGGGGCAAGCGGATCGCATTTTCCAGTGCGCCTGGCGGCGCGTACCCGGTTACAGGGCATGCTCAGATACCCCGAACTGACGCGCGATTGTAGCACGTTCATCCCTTGTTCGCAGGCGCAGCATTGGATTCGGCGCAGCAGGGGAAACGACATGTGCTGGCGCAGGCTGGCGTTGTGCGGTGCCGCATGTGCAGGGGAAGAGGCGGGACTGGCGCAGGTTTAGCCGCGCCTTGCACAATCCACCGCAAGGATGAGGGGCGTCACATGGTTTCCGTAACGTGTTTCATGCAGAATTCGCTCCGCCCCGAGCCATATGGGGCGCATCGATTACAAGAAACGGGGAAGCAGGATCATGTGCGCAATCTTTGCCCTGGTGGCATGTGTTGTTCTGGGAGCGCCAGTCGAGTTGTACGGACTGGGCGCCATCTGCGCGGTTTGGGATCTGTTCAGGGCGGCGGACATGCGCAAGCAGATGCGCGTGCTCGAGGCTCATATCGAGGACCTCGAAATGCCGGCCCCTGCGGCGGTACGCCACGACGACCTTGCGCCTCGCGGCCAGGTGATCGCCTGAAGGGAGTCAGGCGGGCCGTACTGGTCCGCCGGAAGAATGCCTGAAAAGAAAAAGGGCTCACGTCTGTCGACGTGAGCCCTTGATCAACTACCTAGAACTACTTGCAAATATGGTCGGAGCGATAGGATTCGAACCTACGACCCTCTGATCCCAAATCAGATGCGCTACCAGGCTGCGCTACGCTCCGAAGACGGCGATTCTAGCGTGAAGCGATCCGCGCAGTCAAATGCGGCGTGAAGATAATTGTTGTGTGGCGAAAGTGGCGTCGCGGGCGCAGGCCAACACCCTGCTTCAGGTGGGAGCGCATTTGGCTTGACTTGGTACGTTGCGCTGACATAATCCGCACACCGCAACGGTCCGACCCGGCGCTTCGCGCCAGGCATTGCAGTGCCCACTTGGACCAGGTCCCGACTATCACAACTATGGTATGCCGGCCCCCGCTAGCGACGCGGGCCGCCGGACACTGCCTGAGCCATGCCTCGCCGGTGCGTCATAGCACCGGGAGCCGGGCAACCGGACCTGCGGAAAACAAAACAAGGACGGCTGTCGCAGGCCGCAATCAGAAGGTGGGCCAGTGCGTGCGGAGCACTGGCGATGCCTTTGTGAACGGGAATGAAGATGTTTCAGTCGCAGGTGGTAGTGCTGATCGCAGGCTTGTTTGCGCTGCAGATGGCAATCGTCTGTGCCGTGTTGCGGCGCTCCGCCGGTATGGAGCGCAGCGGGCTCACTTCGTGGGCACTCGGCGACCTGATCGTGGCGCTGGCGGTGGTGCTATTGGCCGCACACGCCTACCGCCCCGCATGGCCGCTGACCGCGCTGCCTGAGCTGGCGCTGACCGCAGGGCTATCGATGATGGTCTACGGCACGCGCCATTTCGCAGGCAAACCAGGGCGCGGCATCGTGCTGGCAGTGCTGAACCTGCCCGGCATGACTGCGCTGGTGCTGCATGCCAGCAGCGAAATGGCCGGCGTTGTGGCGGGCCTGCAACCGTTTCCGGTGTCGGCCCCCGCCGTGGCGGGTCTCACGCTGGCGGCTTCGGCCATTCAGGTGCTGCTGTTACTCGAACTGATCCGCATTACCGTGCCGCGTCTGCCCGCAAAGCGTGGCACCGGCCGCCTGGCCGCGCTGTGCCTGATTCTCGTGGCGCTCGCCTGCACCGTGATGGCCGGTGCGCAGTCGTGGTTCCTGCTTTCCTCGCTGGTCGATGGCCATCCACCGCAGGCGTTCGAAGAGCAAGGCGGCATCAGCGTCTGGTTCGTGTTTGGTGTCGTGGGGTTGTCGGTCAGCTTTGCGCTGATGGCGCATGACCGCTTGCGCCGGATCATTGAACGACGTGCGCGCCACGACGACCTGACCGGCGTACTGTCTCGCGGGGCTTTCTGGGAAGAACTGGAAGATGCCTGCAAGCTGGCCGAGCGCCAACGCGAGCCAATTTCCGTTGCCTTTATCGACCTCGATCATTTCAAGGCAATCAACGATCTTTACGGCCATCTGGCCGGTGACAGCGTGCTGCGTCATTTTGCCGGGCTGCTGCGCAAGGCGGCGCCAGCACGTGCCGTGATCGGCAGGCTGGGCGGCGAGGAATTTGCGATCGTGATGCCCGACATGACGCTGGAAACCGGCCGCGCCATCAGCCTGCGCCTGAGTGCCCTGGTGCGCGCCACGCCGTGTCCGTCGGAACCCGATGCGATTGCCTATACGGTCAGTATCGGCATGGCCGAGCGCCAGCCGGGCGAGAATGCCGATGCCGTGATGCGCCGCGCCGATCGCGCACTCTATGATGCCAAGCAGATGGGCCGCAACTGCGTGTCGTCCCACGATGCAGGCGAAGGCGTCGGCATGCCACGGCGCCCGCGCGTACGCGAGCGCGAGTCTTCCTGACAGGCACGCCTTCGCGCATTCCGCTTTTGTCCGGGATACGGCGCGCTGCGGTAGAATGCACGCCTTGCCGCAATGGCAAGGACTCAAGATGCGCCGCCCTTAGCTCAGTTGGATAGAGCACTCGCCTTCTAAGCGAGCGGCCAGAGGTTCGAATCCTCTAGGGCGGGCCAACATCCATGCGGGTTTGCGGGTCATCGCGATGCGCACCTCTCCAATCTGCTCGGGGCCGGATCTCCCAGTAGGGTAATGGGAGGGCAATGGCAGGCGCGTTCCGGTACAGGTGGATGACCCGAAGGTCAGATAGGGAACCGCCCCGGAGCCGATCCAGGTGACTACCTGACGTCTGCTTCGCAATCCATTTTGGCCACTCAGAACTACGCAGGCAGGTCACCGAAAATGGCCGATCTCAGCTGAGCAAACTACTCATCCTGCTGATCCCTTTGTGCACTCGAGGATCCATGCGTGCGTCTGCTCAAGCACCTCGTTGGAAAGCGTCGGATCCTGCGCCAGCCGCGCGAGGATTACGGCGCCGACCATTGCCGCATAGCTGCCAATCGCAGTGCGCCGCACTATGGCTTCGTTGGGTTGAGGTGCGCTCGCTGCGAAGCTCTCAATTCGCTTTCGTAGCCCCTCTGCCATCGCAGCGCGTGCTTCTGGCGTCTGCCGTACGGTTTCCGCGCCAAGTGCCGCTATCGGGCAGCCGCCCGCTACATCGTCGCGATGGGCAGGCGACAGATAGCTCTCCGTATAGCGCACGAGGTCGGCGTCCGCGCGCGCGCCTTGCGCAGTCAAATATGTGAGCGTTTGTGCAATCAGGTCGTCCTTTGACTTGAAGTAGCCATAGAAGCCACCGTGCGTGAGCCCAGCGGCCTTCATCACATCAGCGACCGTCACTGCGTCAAAACCCTGCGCGCGGAAGAGGCGGCTCGCGGCGTCCAAAATCGTCTGCCGGTTCTCGGCAACTTGCTCTCGGCTGACTTTCATTTCCCCTCCACACTCTATTCCTTGACATTATACATGTCATCTATCATGATAAATCTAATCATGATGACTGTCATGATTGGTGACTTGGGCGTATCTGAAGGAGCAACAAACGAGATGACCACGAAACCTGCTGTACTCATCACCGGCGCTTCTACCGGCATCGGCGCCATGTACGCCGATCGCTTCGCGAAGCGCGGCCATGATCTTGTCCTCGTTGCGCGTGATCGCAGCCGCATGGAGCATCTTGCCGCGACATTGCAAGCTGAGAATGGTATCGGCGTCGACGTCGTCAAGGCTGACCTCACCAACGCCGCTGAACTCGGTCAGGTGGAGGCACGCCTGCGCGATGACACGAGCATCGGCGTACTTGTGAACAACGCCGGCATGAGTGCGCCTGGCACCTTCGTCGAACAGGCGCCAGACACCGTCGCCGCGATCGTCAATCTGAACACGACCGCACTCGTACGACTCGCTGCAGCGGTCGCACCGCGCTTTGTACAAGCGGGTAAGGGCGCGATCGTGAATATCGCCTCTGTGGTCGGGCTCGCGCCGGAATTCGGTCTGACGGTCTATGGAGCTACGAAGGCGTTCGTGTTGTTTCTTTCACAGGGGTTGCAACTCGAACTCGGACCAAAGGGGGTCTACGTGCAAGCGGTGCTGCCCGCGGCGACGCGTACCGAAATCTGGGCGCGTGCGGGCAAGGACGTCAACGCAATGCCTGGAGTGATGGAAGTTGACGAGCTCGTCGACGCCGCGCTGGTTGGCTTCGATCGCCGCGAACCGATCACGATTCCGCCATTGCCCGACGACGCTCAGTGGGACGCATACCAGGCCGCACGGCAGGCCATGTTGCCAAATTTCGAGCAGGAGCATGCGGCGGGACGCTATCGCAACGTGTAGTGCGCGCGGCCCGGTGGGTCTCGTAGCGACGGCCGTAACAAAGCGGACGCTGGTTGCATCCAGCCAATCCCATCCCCTCCAGGAGTTTTATTGTGAAGACTATTGCCACTAACGACATGAAGCTCGAAGTTGTCGTCATTCCGGTTTCGGATGTGGATCGCGCCAAGCATTTCTATGCCAACCTGGGCTGGAAGCTCGACGCCGATTTCGCCAAGGGTGACGCGTTTCGCGTCCTGCAGTTCACGCCCCCAGGTTCATCGTGTTCGATCCACTTTGGCTCGGGAATCACATCGGCGCTCCCGGGCACTGCGCAGGGACAGTATCTCGCTGTGTCTGACATTGAGGCCGCGCGCACCGAGCTCGTCGGTCTCGGTGTCGACGTTAGCGAAGTGTTCCACCGTGGCGTTGGGGAGCCCCCCCAGAGTGGCACGCATCCGCAGCGGCAGACCTACTCCTCATATGCCACGTTCAACGACCCTGACGGTAACACTTGGCTGTTGCAGGAGGTCACCGCGCGATTGCCGGGGCGCGTGAATGCGGACACGGCGACGTTCGCTTCACCAACGGAACTCGCGGCCGCGTTGCGACGTGCGGCCGCCGCGCATGGGGAGCACGAGAAGCGCAACGGCGGCAAGCACGACGAAGGCTGGCCGGACTGGTACGCCGAGTACATCGTGCGAGAGCAATCTGGCCAGGAACTGCCGTCGTAAGCGACGGCGCCCCTCACCGGGGGCAGGTGGAGCTCATGACTATGACGCCAACCACAGTTGCATCTATACATTAACGCTAACAGAGCGCGTGGCAGACTCGCGCTCGTATTCGGAAGTTCACCATGTTCAACGCATCTTCAGCGCCAATTCGGCGCCGCCTTCCTGCATTGACTGCGGCTGTACTCGGTCTTGTTCTGGCCACTGCCTTCGGTTATGCGCACGCCATCCCGGCTGCAGGTCAATCCGTCGCGGAGCAGCGCGTAACAGCGACAAACGAGTCGATCCGTCCTTTCCCAAAGGTCCATGTTCCGCAGAAGACCATTGACGAGCTTCGTCGGCGGATCGCGACAACGCAATGGCCGGAAAGGGAAACCGTAGCAGATTCTTCGCAAGGCGTGCCACTCGCGACCATGCAGAAACTCGCGCACTACTGGGCGACGGATTATGACTGGCGCAAGGCGGAAGCGAAGCTGAACGCGTTTCCACAGTTTGTCACGACCATCGACGGGGTGGACATCCACTTCATTCATGTTCGCTCGAAAGAGCCCAATGCGCTTCCATTGATCATCAACCATGGCTGGCCAGGCTCCGTACTCGAACAGATCAAGCTAATCGGCTTGCTGACGGATCCGGTCGCGCATGGCGGGAAGGCCGAAGAGGCGTTCGACGTCGTTATCCCGTCAATGCCGGGCTACGGTTTCTCCGGCAAGCCGACGAACACTGGCTGGGGTCCCGAACACATGGCGCGCGCCTGGGCGGAGCTGATGCACCGTCTCGGATATAAGCAATACGTTGCTCAGGGCGGCGACTGGGGCGCGTTTGTCGTTGATCAGATGGGCTTGCAGGCTCCTCCGGGACTGCTCGGCATCCACACCAACATGCCCGCGACGGTTCCAGCCGACGTCGACAAGGCGCTCCAGATCGGCGCTCCCGCGCCTGCCGGTCTGTCAGTGGAGGAAAATCGCGCCTATGAGCAACTTGCGCATACGTTCAAGGTAGTGGACTACGCCAGGATAATGGGATCGCGTCCGCAGACGCTCTATGGCATTGCCGACTCACCCGTCGGCCTCGCCGCCTGGCTTCTCGACCACAATGATGCGGATGGCCAGCCCGCTGCGGCAGTCGCCTCGGCCCTGGACCGGATTAAGAGCGCCACAGGCGAACTGACACGTGACGAGATTCTTGACAACATCACGTTGTACTGGCTGACCAACACCGGAGTCTCTGCATCTCGTCTCTACTGGGAATATAAGGGAGGCTTCTTTAACGCCAAAGGGGTCAAGATCCCGGTGGCCGTGAGCGTGTTCCCCGGCGAGCAGTATCAGGCGCCGCGGAGCTGGACAGAGAAGGCGTACTCCAACCTCATCTACTACCACCAAGTTGAGAAGGGCGGCCACTTCGCTGCATGGGAGCAACCGGTGATCTTCGCCCAGGAACTGAGGGCAGCATTCAGGCCGCTGCGCTGAACTAGTTGACGCCAACGGATTTACTCCAAGGCGTCCACTTCCTGGCTACACGAACTGCTTCGTTTCTCGCTGCAAGATCGGTCCTGTAGAGCGCTCCCTAATTGCGTTGAAGCCCTGGTTCGCAACGAGCCAAGGGGAGCTAACCTGCCCATGGCATTTGACTTCGAGGCTTGGCAACAAATCCCCTTTGTTCGGTCTTCAACCGTGGAAAAATGCAATGAAGAAGGTGGTATCGGAATGAGGTTCAATTTTGACGAGATCATCGACCGGCGTGGTACCAACTCGATGAAGTGGGACCAGGGCGCCCAGCGCCTGACGCGGGAACAATTTGAGGCTGATCCGCTGCCGATGTGGGTTGCGGACATGGATTTCCGGATTGCGCCTGCGATCTCGCAAGCGTTGCACGGGATGATTGACATGGGGGTGTTCGGCTATGGGGGCACCACCGCCGCTTGTGCGGAGGCCGTTATTGACTGGCATGCACGGCGCTTCGGATGGAAGCCAAGCCTGGCGCCCGAACCAGACACCTGCCGAATTCTGATCACCAACGATTCGCATGCGCAATTGAAAAAGACTTCAACCCGTGACTGGACCCCTAATCACAGTCTGAGCGAAACGTCTGGGAGGTAGGGCGGTGCGAGGCCCGGTTGACATTCACCAAGCATGAGATTATTTTCAATTCTTTCTTATAAGTCATGAGCCGCAGCTCAAATGCGGATCTCATCGAAGCATGCCAAAATCCGCGCGAACGCAGGTCCCGACCCTCAGGCAGCTCGAACTGCTGCTGGCGCTGGTCTCGTCGGACGGTATAGCCGGCGCGGGAGCAAAGCTCGGGATGACGCCGTCTGCCACCAGCCACGCCCTGCGCGCACTGGAGGATGCGCTGGGCGTTCAGCTGGTCGAGCGCAATCCCACGGGGGTGTCGCTGACGTTTGCAGGCGAGCAAGTCCTTCCTCACGTCCGTGACGTCTTTGCGTCCATGCAATTGGTCACGGCCACGGCAAAAGCCGGTGCGGAACTGAAGACCGGATTGATTAAGGTCGGATCCTTTGGGGCGAGTGCGACATTGCACGCGCTTCCCAAGCTCCTCGAACGATTCAGAAAGAAGTATCCCGGCGTGAGCGTATCCGTTACGGAACGCCCAGACGAGGAGACGAGCCGGGATCTCATCGAACGACGGATCGAACTGGCGGCCGTCACGCTTCCCAAGAGCGACTTCGAAACGGTGACGTTGGCGGTCGATGAGCTGGTGGCAGTCCTCCCGCAAGGACACCCGCTGGCCCAGAAACGTGAAGTCCAGCTCGCGGAGATCACACTGCACCCGTTCCTCCTGACTCGAGCAGGATCCCAGACCCTGATCCGCCGCTTGTTCACGAGACACAATTGCACCCCGACCATTGTTCATGAGCTACTGCAGATCATGTCGATCCTGGAGTATGTAGCGCGAGGAGAGGGCGTTTCCATCCTTGCCCGGCTTGCGGTGCCTGACGCCTATCCAGGCGTCGTCTACCGTCCCTTGCTACCGCAGACGCGTCGAAGTATCGGCCTCGCCTGCCTTGACCAAAATCGGCTTTCGCCCGCAGCGAAGGCGTTGTGGCAGGAGGCCAAGCGCATCAGCGTCGCCAGGCATTGATCCGGGCTCGGTGAGGCGGCGCCGGTGATCGACGCGACATGAGCCTTTTCTTAGTTGATCATGAACGGAAGCAGAGGGAAAAGTGTGCGCCACTGCCGAAATGCTGAGGGCGTCGGCCGGCTTGCAGAACAATTCAATTGAGGTTGCTTCGAGTTGATTTTTAGAATGGCCGCATGCAAGAACAGGAGACGTCTTCATGCAGCATATCAATGCCTTCTCGAAATCCTTGGCCCTGGCCTTCTTCTCGGTTGAGCACATTGCTCTGCAATGGAGCAAGAGATGATGGCGCATCTGGAAAAATCTGCGCTGGCAGGCGTCAAGGTGCTGGACCTTTCCAGAATCCTCGCCGGTCCAAGCGCTACCCAGCTCCTTGGTGACCTCGGGGCTGATGTCGTCAAGGTGGAGCGCCCAAACGAAGGAGATGACACCCGTAAATGGGGTCCTCCCTACATCCACGACACCGACGGCAACCCCACCAACGAAAGCGCGTATTACCTGAGCGCCAATCGGAACAAGCGCTCGATTGCCATCGATATGGCTACCGAGGAAGGGCGTGCACTGATTCATCAACTCATCGAGCAAGCCGACGTGCTTGTCGAAAACTACAAGGTTGGCGGGCTTGCGCGCCACGGCCTTTCCTACGAGCAACTCAAGGACCGCTACCCTGGGTTGATTTACTGTTCGATCACTGGCTTCGGTCAGACTGGCCCTTATGCCGAGCGCCCGGGGTATGACTTCCTGATCCAGGGTATGGGCGGCATCATGAGCCTGACCGGCGAGCCCGAGGGCCAGCCGATGAAGGTCGGTGTCGGAATAGCCGACGTGATGACCGGCATGTACGCCACAGTCGGCATCCTTGCAGCGCTACATCATCGCGCGGCATCGGGCGAGGGTCAGCACATCGATGTGTCGCTGCTTGACTCCCAGATAGCCTGGCTCGTCAACGGGGCGACAAACTACCTTGCCGATGGCGCGCTGCCTAAACGGCTTGGCAATGGGCATCCGAACATCGTGCCTTACCAAGTCTTCGACACTGCCGATTCGCCGATGATCCTGGCCGTCGGCAACGACGGGCAGTTCGCACGTTTCTGCGAAGTGGCGGGGGTCGCGCACCTGGCCTCGGATCCACGTTTCCAAACCAATTCCGCACGCATAGTCAATCGCATCGATATCTGCGAACTGGTCGCGCAAGCGCTCGAGCAACGGAGTCGCGCCGATTGGCTCGCCGCGCTCGAAGCCGCTGGCGTGCCATGCGGACCCGTCAACAATCTCGAGGATGTCTTCCACGATCCGCACGTAAAGGCGCGCGGCGCTGAAATCAGGATGCCATGCTCGTGGGCGAGGGACGGACACCTTCGGCTTCTTGCGAATCCGTTAAAGCTCTCGACGACGCCAGCGAGCTATCGCAACCCGCCGCCACGCCTGGACGAGCATCGCGACGCGATTCTCAAGGATTGGCTGAACCGCTAAGGAAGTAGAGGAGATGAGTATGTTTGAATTGAGCGCTGAACAGAAAGAACTGCAGTTGGCAGCACGCGATCTCGCACAGAATGTCTTCGCGCCGACCGCTGCGAACACCGATGTGACCGAAGCCTACCCGTGGGCGAACGTTGATCGATTGCTGTCCGAGGGCTTCATGGGAATGACAGTCCCCAAGGAGTTTGGCGGGCAGGGACGCGGCTATCACGACACCGTGATCGTCATCGAGGAGATGGCGAAGGCGTGTGCAACGATGGGCCGTATCACGGTAGAGGCCAATATGGGAGCCATCGGGGCCATCATGCGATATGGCACCGACGAGCAACGCAAGGTTGCCGCGGCTGCCGTGCTCAGTGGCGACAAGCCTGCCATTTGTATCTCCGAGCCCAACGCCGGTAGTGCAGCCAGCGAGATGACGACCCGCGCGGACAAGAAGGGCGACCACTACATCCTCAACGGCGAGAAGTACTGGATCACGGGCGGCGGCGTATCCCGGCTTCACCTGATCTTCGCGCGCGTATTTGACGATGGCGTGGACCAGGGAATCGGCGCGTTCATCTGCATGCGCGACGGCAATTCGCCCGAGGGCCTCGTGATCGGACGTCGGCTGTACGCCATGGGCGTGCGCGGTATTCCCGAAACGCATCTCGAATTCCATGATCTGAAGATCCACAAGTCCATGCTCGTGGTGCCGCCGGGCGGGTTGAAGCGTGGCTTTGCATCGCTGATGAGTGCCTACAACGCACAACGTGTGGGTGCAGGAACTGTTGCACTCGGCATTGCCCAGGGTGCCTTCGAGGAAGGGGTGCATTACGCAAAGTCCCGGGAACAGTTTGGCCGCCCGATCGCGGAGTTCCAGGGCCTCCAATGGATGATCAGTGACATGTCGATCCAGCTCGAAGCCGCCCGACTGCTGCTGCACGCCGCAGCTTGCAGCGGGCCGGAATTCCCGGACATCGCCAAGGCCGCTCGCGCAAAGATCTTCGCTGCCGAGACCGCCAACAAGGTGACCAACGACTCGCTGCAACTGTATGGCTCGTCGGGCTATGGCCGCCACAACCCGATGGAACGACATGTTCGCGACGCCAGAATGTTCACCATCGCCGGCGGTACCGCGCAGATCCTGCGCACGCAGGTGGCCGGCAACATCCTGGGGATGAAGCTGCCGCAGACTCGCGACGGCTACGTCCCGCGGTAGCGGCACGGCCATTCATCGCCACTCCCAAAAAAACCAGACGAGCGGAGCCGGGATGCCGATTGGCAGCCCGGCTCTTGTCCGCCTGACCGCGATTGGCATGGCGAGCCGCGGACGGCGGTCAAGATGGAGGAGAGCAAGTTGAGCACTACACCTAAGCGGCTTCGTATCACACTCAGGCAACTCGAGGTGTTTCTTGCAGTGGCCAAGGAACGTTCGACGCGAGCCGCTGGCGACGTCGTCGCCAGATCCCAGTCGGCCGCAAGCAGCGCGTTGGCGGATCTCGAGGAAGCGTTGGGTTGCAACCTCTTTGATCGGGTCGGACGTCGCCTGATACTCAATGAATACGGACGCAACCTGCTGCCCGTCGCGGCATCTCTGCTAGAGCAGATTGCGGACCTGGAGGACATCCTCCACGCCAAGGTTGCCGGATCGCCGCTGGTGATCGCGGCCAGTATGACTATTGGCGAATATATTCTGCCTGGCCTGATTGCCCGATGGCGCGTGACCCATCCGCGAAATCCAGTGCGCATGCTGGTCACGAATACCGTTGGTGTGTTGGACGCAGTAGCGGAACTCGAAGCAAGCGTCGGATTCATCGAGGGGCCGCAAACGCGCAGCGGACTGTCGTTACGGCCCTGGTTCAGCGATGAGATGGTGATTGTGGCCGCGCCGACGCACGCATTGGCGCAGCGCAAGGCGTCCCATGCCGACCTGCGTGCCGCCAGTTGGGCCATGCGGGAAGTCGGGTCTGGCACGAGGGAGGCCGCGGAGCGATGGCTTACCGAGAACCTGGGCTGCATGCAGATAGACTATGAACTGGGAACGCCTCAGGCGGTTACTGCGCTGGTCATGACCGGGCTTGCCGTGGGCTGCCTGCCGCGCCATGCGGTGGAGCGGTCTGTCGGTGCCGGCGACCTCGCGGTAGTGAAACATGATTTACCGGAAGCGCGGCGACGGCTGACTATTGTCACGCATTCCGCCAAACGTCCTGGTCCGACCTGCGGTGCGTTCATCCAACATTGCCTCAGATCCGCAATCACCGTGACGCCCTCGCCCCAGACCGTCTGTCCGGCCGCGGTGCCTGCGTAACGCGCTGACACCGCGGCCACTTTTACGTGTCGCCACAACTATCGTGCAAGACTGGCCATGTCGGCATCGGCCTCGGCATCGGCCTCGGGGTCAGGTGTTCTCGAACTGGCCGAACGCTTCCATGGCGCGCACGGAATAGACGTAGGCTGCACCGGCGTTCAGTGCAATCGCCGTACCCAGGGCATCGCTAAGTTCCGCCTCGGTTGCACCGGCGGCACGTGCTGCGCTGGCATGGGACGAAATGCAGCCGTCGCATCGCGTGGTGACGGCGACGGCCAATGCGATCAGCTCGCGTGTCTTCGCGTCGAGTGCGCCGGCCCCATTCTGCGCGGCATTTAGCCCCTGGAAGGCGGTGACCAGTTTCGGGTTGGCCTTGGAAAGCGCGCTAGCGGCCGAGCGCAGGTTCTTGAGTTGTTCGATCCAGTTGTTCAGCATGATGATTCCTTGATGTGCTGCTTGTTGAGGGAAGCCGTAGAAGTTGTGTGGGCGAGGTTTCGATCGCCGTGACTTGGATACCTTGTCTTCCCAACGAAGGTGGTCAGCCAGCGGTCTTCGTCGGCTCGTTGGAGTAGCCGGAGATGAAGGTTTTTGTCGCGCCATTGGCAATGTCGAACACGTGCCGGGAGATACGCCCAATGTTGCCGCCGTAGACGTGGATGCTGATTGAGACGCGATCGTCGAATGCGTTGGACACGCGGTGGATGTCGCCCAGTCGCGGTGACACCATATCGATGTCGCCGGGCACCAAGGTGTCCTCGCCAAGCAGGCGCATCGGTTGGCCCGGCTCCGGAACCGAGAAACGCTCGCCGCGTTCGGATCCCCGCATCATTCCGATCAACGCCCATACCGTATGGTTATGGACGGGCGTCTTCTGTCCCGGCCCCCAAACGAAGCTGACTACCGAATAGCGGTCTTCGGGATCGGCATGCAGCAGGTACTGCTGGTAGTACTGCTGATGCGGCTGCGCGCAGCAATCCGGTAGCCAGTCATCATTGGCGATGAGGTCATGCAGCAGTGCCTTGCCCTCTCCAAGGATAGTGGGTTCGGCGCCGGCGGCACGCTCGACGAGCTTGTCGAAGCCGTCGACGAAGCGCAGGAAGCGGGGGGAGGAAATGGTGGTCGTCATGGTGCAGTGCGTGGGCTAGTGTGAGTTACTTTTGGCGAGCGCAGATCAGTCCTGTTTGAGATGCATGGTAGGGAAGCAACACGCGGAATGGAAACGCGAATTTCTGCTTTCCCGATGTGAAAAACCGATCAATGTCGCGAGCTCAAGTGGCTTGGGAAGGCGGATGGGTTGGCCAAACTCGTTGCAGGCCAATGAAATACGGCCCGCTTATGCGGGCCGTTTGGACGCTAGACGTAGCGAATGATTATCGAGCGGTGCGGTCCAGGCGTTTGGATACGACGTCAAGAAGAACGTCGGCCCCTTGTATGAGTTGCTCATCGTCCGTGTGCTCGCGCGGGTTGTGGCTAATCCCGCCGCGGCTTGGCACGAAGATCATTGCTGATGGAGCGATGCGCGCAATCATCTGCGCATCGTGGCCAGCTCCCGAAGTCATCCGCCGGTGGCTAAACTCAAAACGCTTTGCCGACGCCTCGATCTCGTTGGTCAGACCCGCATCAAAGATGACCGGTGAGAACCGCACTAGCTGTTCTGTGGCGATCTTGACGCCTTCCCTTTGCGCTATACCGTCAAGAAAATCCGCGAGAGCCTTCTCGGCGACGCGCAAGCGGTCCTCGTCGGGGTCGCGTAAGTCGACCGTCAACGTGGCCCGGCGGGGGATGACGTTAATGACATTGGGCTCGAATCGCATGCACCCGACGGTCGCAAGCGTCGTTCCGGCAGAGTTTGCTGCCAGGTCTCTAACAAAGGTGACGATCGAGGACGCTACCCAGCCGGCATCATGGCGCAAATGCGTAGGGGTCGTACCAGCATGATTCGCATTACCCTGGATCGTAATCTGCTGCCACGAGATGCCCTGGAGGTTCTCCACCACACCGATAAGTGTGTTCTCCGCCTCCAGAATTGGCCCCTGCTCAATATGCAGTTCCAGGTATTCGTGCGGCACGATTGACCCGGGTTCCATGGTCCCTGCATATCCAATGCGTGCGAGCTCGTCGCCCAACTTCGTACCGTCGGTACCGACTGATTCGAGAGCCTGTTGTAGCGGAAGGCCGCCGGCATATACGAGGGAGCCCATCATGTCGGGCTGGTACCGAATGCCTTCCTCGTTGGTGAATGCAGCGATTGTGATGGAACGCGAAGGCAGGACGTTTGCATCTCTGTACGCGCGGGCAACGGCAAGTCCGGCCAGCACCCCGTAGCATCCGTCCAGAGCGCCGGCATTGGTGACGGTGTCGATGTGCGATCCCATCATCAACGGCGATTGATGGCCATCGTCGTCGGCGGACCGAAGGGTGCCAAAGATATTGCCGATGCGGTCGATTTGAACGTCCAGCTTCAGTTCACGCATCCATTGCACGACGAGGTCCCGGCCTGCCTTCTCACTGTCTGTGAGTGCAATGCGGGTTCGACCACCCACTTCCTCGTCAGCACCGATTTCGCCCAGCTTGCCAATTTGCTGGAGGAGTTTTTTACCGTCCAGCTTCAACAATTGTTGTTTGGAAGAGATCTCGCCCATCACTAGTCACCCCAGTAGCAGTTGACATCGAACGGGCAGGGGCATCCTTATCCGACGATGCGATGACGCAATGTTATTGCAGTCTGTGCGCACGATTAACGCTATTTGGTGGCGCTTGACGCAACGCTGATGCAAGGTGCGATCAGCGAGCGTGTCCATGCGCTGTCGGGACAGCGCGAGAGCGTTCAGTCAGCGCGGGTAGAAGCCGCCCGGGGCCGCACCGCTGACAGACGCGCTTGTACGACCGCGACGAAGAATGCCACCCCATACGGAATGGCGTTGTCATTGAAGTCGTATGCGGAATTGTGAAGTGGCGCTGTCTCACCGTTACCGACATTGACGAAGCAGCCTGGAATTCGTTGAAGTAGCTGACCGAAATCCTCGGAGCCCGCATTTGGGTGTGCGTCGGCGTTCACTGCGCCGGCACCAAACTCGCTGTCGATGATTTCGGTGATCGCGCGGGTGAGTTCGGGGTCGTTGACCGTGGGCACGAACTCACGCGTGTACTTGACCTTGGCCGTGCAGCCATGGGCAAGTGCCACGCTTTCTGAGATACGGCGCATCTCTGCCTCAATCTCGGCGCTGACTGCCGGACTGAATGAACGGCAGTCGCCTGAAATAACCGCCTCGCCGCAGCTCACGTTCCGTGTGCCAGCCACTTTGATGTCGGTGCACGTGACGACCGCCTGCTCACCAGGCGTCAGCGCTCGGGACACGATGGTTTGCAGTGCCGTGATGAGCGCAGCCGCGGCGACAAGCGCGTCGCGGCCCCAGTGGGGACGTGCCGAATGCGCGCTCTTGCCTTCCACCGTGATAGTGAAGTTGTCTTCGGCTGCCTTGAACGCACCGGCACAAGTCTCAAATTTCCCGATGGGGAGGCCGGGCATGTTATGCAGCGCGTATGCCTCTGACGCAGGAAAGCGGTCGAGCAAACCGTCGTCCAACATGGCGAGCATGCCTTTGCCCCATTCCTCGGCCGGCTGAAACACGAAATGCACCGTGCCATCAAATGCCCCACGCTCGGCGAGTCGCTGCGCGGCGCCTAGCAACATCGCCGTGTGTCCGTCATGACCGCATGCGTGCATGAGACCCGACGTCTTGGACACGTATGGTCGCTCGGCATCGGGCGTCTCATGTATCCGCAGCGCATCCATGTCCGCACGTAACAGGATGGACTTCGGCGATTGTCCGCGGCGCAGGCTGCCCACGACACCCGTTCCTCCAACATCCGTAACGACGTCAAGGCCGAATGCTCGAAGTAGAGCGGCTACCTGCCGGGCGGTGCGTGTCTCTTCGAAGCCGAATTCGGGATTGGCGTGGATGTCACGTCGGAAGGCCTGCAGTTCAGGAAACAGTTTGTCGCTCTGAGAGAATAGCTTCATAACCTCGGCTGGAAGGAGTGTGCGTTGTCAATGCGCGTGGGGGACGTCAGGTCTGTCTCGCAGGGCTAGTGCTTGTGCAGGATTTGGCCCAGGAACTTCTGGAGGCGCTCCGACTTGGGCACATCAAACATGGCGTCCGGGCTGCCGGATTCGACAATTTCCCCCTTGTCCATGAACACGACACGGTCTGCGACTTGGCGGGCGAAGCCCATCTCATGCGTGACGCAAATCATCGTCATGCCATCTTTCGCAAGTGCGATCATCGTATCGAGAACCTCCTTGACCATTTCGGGGTCAAGGGCGGAGGTCGGCTCGTCGAACAGCATGATTTTTGGCTTCATGCACAAGGCTCGAGCGATGGCGACGCGTTGCTGCTGACCACCTGAAAGCTGACCTGGGTACTTGTTTGCCTGGTCGGGGATTCGTACTCGCTCGAGATAGGACTTCGCCAACCCGGTAGCCTCGGCCTTCGGCATGCGGCGAATCAGCATCGGAGCAAGCGTACAGTTCTCCAGTACCGTCAGATGCGGGAACAGGTTGAAACTCTGGAAAACCATGCCGACTTCCCGTCGGATGGCATCGAGGTTGTCGATATTCTTGTCCAGGTTGATGCCGTCGACCTGAATTTCACCTTCATGATGTTCCTCCAGGCCGTTGATGCAACGGATAAGCGTCGATTTGCCGGACCCAGAGGGGCCACAAATCACGATGCGTTCGCCTGGCTTGACCTCCAGGCTGACGTTCCTGAGAACGTGCATGGATCCGTACCATTTATTGATCTGCTTCATCGAGACGGCGAATCCGTGGCTGCGGACGGCCGCGTCAACGGTGGGCGTGTCGGTGATGTAAGAGGTGGACGTGGACATGGCAGAATTCCGTATGACGAATGGGCGATTTCGTGCGTGATTCAAACTATCGGCCTAGCGCCGCTTGTGCTGGTTTACCGATGCCTCGACGCGTTGGCTGTACCGTGACATGGCGAAGCAGAAGGTGAAGTAGATCAAGCCCACAAATACGTAGGTCTCAACGGCAAATCCTTGCCATGCAGGTTCTCCCACTGCTGATTGCGAGGCGGCTAGCAGGTCGTAAAGGCCGATGACCAACACCAGGGACGTGTCCTTGAAGAACCCAATCATGTTGTTGACGAGCGGCGGAATGACCAGGCGCAGCGCTTGTGGCAGGACGATCCGCCGGGTTGTTTGCCAGTAGGTAAGACCAAGTGCGTGGGCGGCTTCGTACTGTCCCTTCGGCAACGCCTGCAGCCCGCCGCGTACCACTTCGGCCAGGTAGGCGGCAAAGAAGAGAATGAACGCGATCTGTGCGCGCAAGAGTTTGTCGAGATTCACCCCTTCAGGCATCAGCAGCGGAAACATGACGCTGGCCATGAAGAGCAGCGTAATCAGCGGTACGCCGCGGATGATCTCTACATATCCGACGCTCAGCCATTTGATGACTGGGAGCTTTGACCGCCTACCCAGCGCAACGAGAATGGAGAGCGGAAAAGCAATGGCGACGCCAATCGTCGCGATGATGAGCGTCAGCGCCAGGCCGCCCCAGCGTGACTGCGGAACGAACTCCAGGCCGAACGCGCCGCCCCACATCAGGAATGCAATGGCAGTAATCGTCCCAATCCAGACGATTGCCAACTCCCTACGCCAGAACCGCCGCATCGCTGACACCACAAAGAGCGAGATGAAGAGGGCGATGACGAGAGCGGGCCGCCATTGTTCGTCAAACGGGAAGGTGCCGAATAGAATCAGCCGGTACTTCTCCGTGATGATCGCCCAGCAGGCTCCGCTTCCCTCCAGTGCGCGACAGGCATCCGTCATTGGTCCTTGCGGGCCATGCGGCACGGTCCAGACGGCATTCAACAACGCCCATTTGATGAGCGAAAAGACGCCCTTTACTAGCGTTGCGGCCAGAATCAGGGTCAACAAAACGGACGGCCAGGAGTAAAAAAGGTTACGACGCAACCAGGCAACGGCACCGTCATTGACTGCGGCCGGAGGCGGCCGGACGTCAGTGGCCGACGGATGCACGACGTGTTCGAAAGTGGACATGGTTATCGCTCCACCAGCGCGATGCGCGCGTTATAGATATTCATGACTAGGCTAATCGTGAGACTAATGGTCAGATAGACGCCCATGATGATTCCCACTAGTTCGACCGCTTGCCCGTTCTGGTTCATTGCTGTCGTCGCAATAGAGACGATGTCCTGGTAGCCGATAGCCACAGCTAGCGCCGAACTCTTGGTGAGGTTCAGGTACTGACTGGTCAGTGGAGGAATGATGACGCGCAGCGCTTGCGGAAAGACAATCCAGCGAAGCGTGGCACCTGGGCGCAAAGCCAGTGCGCGCGCGGCCTCGAGTTGCCCTTGTCCTACCGAGAGCAGGCCGGCCCGAACAATTTCGGCGACGAAGGCGGCGTTGTACGTCGCGAGCCCGACGACCAATGCGACAAACTCCGGGGAGACGGTCATGCCACCCCGGAAATTGAATCCCTTGGGACTGGGAATGTCGAAGCTGTAGGTTGCGCCAAGTGCCAAGGAGACCATGAGCGGCAGTGCAATCAGGAGCGCAACCGCGACGGGCCAAACTGTGCGATGGCGGCCATCTTCCAGCCGTTTGCGCGCCGCGATCCTTGCGTAGACGGTGGTCGCCACCACACCGATTGCGAAGGCAATCGAGCCCCAAGTATGTCCTGGCAGCCAGTGGAGGACCGGCACGCTCAGGCCACGGTTTGATAGATAGATGCCATGCAAGGGATTGAGCGCCTGTCGCACCGGCGGCAACGCCTGCAGTAGCGAGTACCAGAAGAACAACTGCAGCAGTAGCGGCAAATTCCGGAAGAACTCGACATACCAGGCCGCTGCCCTGGCCACCAACCAGTTCCTGGACAGTCTGGCCACGCCGATGGTAACGCCGAGGATGGTCGCCAGCAGAATCCCGCAGAAAGCGACGCACAGAGTGTTCAGTGTGCCGACGACAAGCGCCCTGAGATACGTGTCCTCGGGCGCGTATGCAATCAAATGTTCGGCGATAGGCAGACCGGCTTCGCGGTCCAGAAAGCCGAAGCCGGACGCGATATTGCGAACCGCGAGGTTATGGGAAGCATTTCCCGCGAGCCAGGAAAGCGCGCCGAGAACTGCCACAACGGCAACAACCTGCCATCCAATACGTCGGACAACGGTGTTGCTCAGAATGGACCGCGCAGTGGGGCGTGGCGTGTCTTTGGCGAATGTCGTCATAGTAGTGCACCTGAACAATGCTTGGCGGACGGGGCCACTCTTGAGCGGTGCCCGCGTCGAGGAAGCGGAAGCGTGATCGCCACCACCGACAGTCAGGCTGATGTGGTGGCGACAATCGGGACCTAGCGCATCGGAGGCGCGTATTGAACGCCGCCATCCTTAACGAGCTTGTTCAGCCCACGCGGGATGCCAAGGGGCGTGATGTGGCGCTGCCACAATTCGGCGTAGTTGCCCACGGACTTGATGACGTTGACGGCCCAGTTGTTCTCCACGCCGAGCGCCTTGCCCAAGTCGCCGTTTTCACCCATGAACCGCTGGATGGCCGGGTTCTGGTTGTTGCGGAACTTGTCGACGTTGGCGGACGTGATGCCAAATTCCTCGGCGGTCAGCAATGCGATGTGGGTCCAACGCACGAGGTCGAAGAACTTCTGGTCACCCTTGCGGATGAACGGCCCAAGCGGCTCCTTGGAGATGACCTCGGGCAGCAGAACATAGTCGTTGGCTGCAGCGCCCATGGAGATCTTGAAGGATGCAAGCTGGGCGGTATCGTTGGTGTACGCGTCGCATCGTCCGCCCACGAAAGCGTCCCGAATCTGTTCGCTTTTTTCGATCACCAGAGGCTTCAACTCCATCTTGTGCTGGCGAAAGTAGTCGGCAACGTTGGCCTCACCTGCGGAGCCTGGCTGAAAGCAGACGGTTGCGCCGCCGAGATCAAGAGCGCTCTTGACACCGGCCTTCTTTTTCACCAGAAAGCCTTGACCGTCATAGAAGTTCACTACCGGGACTTCGAGGCCGAGGTTTGCTTCGCGGGTGAGCGTCCACGTCGTGTAGCGGATGACAACGTCCACTTCTCCGGATTGCAGGGCGGTAAAGCGGGTCAAACTTGTCAGCGACACAAACCGCACCTTGTCGGGAGTACCAAAGATAGCGGCCGAAAGGGAACGGCAGGTATCCGCATCCAGGCCTTGCATCACCCCTTTGTTGTCGACCAGACTGAAGCCGGCGCGGTCGCCGGCTACTCCGCAGATGAGGTGACCACGCGCCTTGATGGCGCTCAGGGTGCTACCGGGTGCCGTGGCGACTGCGGAAGCGGCTTGTGCCGGAGCAGCCTTGCTCTGGGCCTGTACGGGGCTGGTGGCAATGGCTGACAAGCAAGCGATGGCGATGACCGCGGCTTTCAGCGTCGTGCTGACCCGGCTAGCTTTCTGGCTCGCATTTCTCTGGCTCTTCATGGAAGTCCTTCCTTTCGTCGTGAGAATCACGGCCGGAACAGATGGCGCACTACAGGTGGTTCAGGCCTTGAAAAATCATACGAGTGGGGGTGCGCACGAATGACACAATCTGGCCGTCCCAAACGGGTGGTTATTGCGTTCGTGGAACGTTCACTCCCGGGTTAACCCGGGAAGCGCAAAGATGTTGCACACTGGTGAAACAGAAATCACCGATCTGGAACGCGCCGCACAAGATATGAGCGCCCAGGATGCGTGTGCAGAACGTCAGAGAGGGGGGGGCTGTAAGGGACAACGCGCACCTGGGCTGCCCTGTCGTACCGACGCAGGTGTACCGGCAGAAGGTGGCATGCTGACGCGGGATAGCCTCGTCAGCACATGTAGGATGGTGGGGCGGTGTCGAGAAACGTGTGGTGGTTCGCGCGCTATCGGACGATTAATGCCTGCCGTGCAACCTCGGCAAAGTACTTGGCGCCGGTCGACAGGATGTCATCGTTGAAATCGTAGCCAGGATTGTGAAGGGGCACGCTGCCTGGGGAGTCATTGTCTCCGTTGCCGATAAAGACAAAGGCGCCGGGCACAACCTGCAGAAACGCTCCAAAGTCTTCCGAGATCATCATGGGAATAATGTCGCCGCTGACACGTTCGGCGCCGACCACACGGGAGGCGGCCGACAGGGCGACGTCTACACAAGAGTTCCAGTTCACCGTTGGTGCGAACTCATGCGTGTACTCAAACGAGCAGATGGCGCCGTGCGCCTGACAGATGCCCTCGCATAGTTCGCGCATGCGTCGCGCCAAGAGCGCTTGCACGTCGGGTGTGTAGCTGCGCGTGTCGCCCTTGATCGTGACCGTCGACGGGGTTGCATTACGGATGCCGTCCGTGATGAACTCCGTGCAAGAGACGACGGCCGGGAGGCTTGGATCCACATTCCGCGACACAACGGTTTGCAGCGCCAGAACGACTTCGGCACCGATAACGAGCGGATCTACGCCCATATGGGGACGCGCCGCGTGGGCACCCTTTCCGGCGATGCGAATGACAAAATTGTCTTCGCTAGCCATCAGGGGGCCAGGCCGCGTCGCGATGGTTCCCGCCGGCAGTCCAGGCATATTGTGAGCGCCAAAGATGGCATCGACCGGGAACCGTTCGAACAGGCCATCTTTCATCATGGCCTTGGCGCCGCGTCCGTGTTCTTCCGCTGGTTGGAAGATGAATCTGATGGTGCCATCAAAATCACGTTGCTGGGAGAGCAGGGTAGCAGCGCCGAGGACCATTGCCATATGTCCGTCATGCCCGCAGGCGTGCATCTTCCCGGCGATTCTTGAAGCATGCGCCCGTTGAGGGGAGGCTTCATGAATGTTCAACGCGTCCATGTCGGCGCGAATCCCTACGGTGCGATCGCCTTTCCCGACGGATAGATTCGCTACAACCCCTGTGCCGCCAATTCCAGTGTGTACGTCCAGGCCCAGATCCCGCAGCACAGACGCCACAAACTCGGATGTCGTCACCTCTTCGAAGCCAGTTTCGGGGTGCTGATGCAAACAGTGTCGCCACGCCTGCAGCTTGGATTGGAGGGGCACCGACGCGTCCATTGCGGTCTCCTGAGAGGGATATGTCATGAGTATCCCCATAGTAGCCCCGCTCATCTGCAAGATTGTCCCGTTAGCAGGGGCGGATTCGGTGCGTTATTGTGCGTCGGGTGTTGTGAGCGACTGAGACGGCCCTCATTGCATCTGCCCAAACCTACGAGCGCTTCACCGCAAGTACCACCCCGACAGCGCTGAGCGCCAGCCCGGCGAGAACAGAGGTCGACAAAGGCTCAGAGAAAAGAATCCACGCAAAGAGAGCTGTCGTGGCTGGAACAAGATAAAACAGACTCGTGACGGAGGTCGCCGCGCCGCGCTGGATCATGAGATAAAGCAACGAGCTGGCACCAAGCGTTATTCCGAATACAGACCAGCCGACGGCGCCAACGAGCTCACCGTTCAGGCGCCCGTTCGCTACCCACCATTGGAATGGTTCGTGCTCCAGCAGTGCAAGCGGCAGCGTGAGCGCCAATGCGGCCGCAAGTTGGATGGTGCTTGCAGACCGGACGTCGCAAGGCTTCACAAAACGCTTCTGATATAACGTGCCAAGGGTGATGCCGAGGAGGGCGATGATCGTGCTGCCCAGCGTGAAGCGATTAACCTCACCAACCCCAATTTTCTGCCATACGACTAGTACCAGGCCAACAAGCCCAAGTGCTAAACCGGCCCATTGCTGCCCCGAAATGCGCGCCCCACGGCTGGACATCCACAATGCCGTCAGCACGGGCTGAAGTCCGACAATCAGCGCGGCTAGACCTGCACCCATGCCGGCCTTTACCGCGGACCACACGCCGCCGAGATACAGCCCGTGCATCAATACGCCTACAACGCACAGGTGCAGCCACTGCTGCCTTTCACGCGGCCACGCGACTCGCATTACGACCGCCCATACCAGGAAGCAGCCGGTCGAGAGCGCGTATCTCAGTGCCAGGAACTTCAGAGGTGGGGCATAGGGCATGCCGTACCTCGCCACAATGAAACCTGTGCTCCAGATGAGTACGAAACAGGCCGGCGCCAGTGTTATCGCAAGCGAGGGAGATTGCAACGAGCGAGAAGAGGGCGATATCACGAGAAAACTGACGGTTGTACTTTGATGAGGCAAGGCGAGTTTTGAGGGAAGCCTTGGCACGTCTTGACTGAAATGTCGGACTACTCGTAGCCGATGGCAAGTCCGTCGCGCCGACCATCCGAGCCACCGAGGAAGACGCCGCGCTTCCAGTCGGCCCAGATGGCGTGGCAAGTGCCGAGGGGATTTACCGTTTGAGTCGGCTTGTGACCGCGCTGTCGCAGTCCTTCCCAAACGGATTGGGGTACGGTCTGTTCCAGTTCGAAGTTATCGCCTCGCGCGAACATCCGTGGATGTTCGATCGCCTGCTGTACCGACATGCCGTAGTCCAGAATATTGGATAAGACCTGAATCTGGCCCGTCGGCTGGAAGTGTCCACCGGTACAGCCAAACGACATCACGGCCTCGCCGCCCTTCGTCAGGAGTGCGGGAATAATCGTGTGAAGAGGCCGCTTGCGGCCTTCGATGACGTTTGGATGTCCTTCGTTGAGCACGAAGCCGCATCCCCGATTGTGGAGCAGGACGCCAGAGCCCGGCGCGACCAGACCGCTTCCGAAATCATCGAAAAGGGAATTGATAAAGGCCACCAGTGTGCCGTCGGCATCTGCTACGGAGATGAAGACCGTATCCTTGTGCTCCGGCATATCAGGCGGCAGCAGGTTGTCATTTCTTCGGTCTGGGTGGACTTGAGAAAGCAGTGTCGCGATGTGTTTTGGGGAAAGCATGCGACTAACATCCACCGGGTGATATGCCGGGTCGCAGAGCAACGTATCACGTTGCGCGTATGCAATGCGGGAGAGTTCCCCCTGCAAGTGGAAACGCTCCGCGCTCAGTGGCCCGAACTCACCAGGATTGAACTCATTGAGCATCGCGGCAATCTGTAGCGCGACGATGCCTTGCCCGCTCGGAGGGCATTCCCACAATTGGTATCCGCGGTAGGTCGCCGAAATTGAGGATACGTACTCGGGCCGGTAGTCAGCGAAATCCTCGAGAGAGATGACGCTACCGCGACTTTTCAATGTAGAAACGATGTCCTCTGCAATCCAACCTTCGTAGAACGCGTTGGCGCCGTCCGAGGCAATGGAACGCAATGCCTTCCCGAGCTTTGGATTGGCCCTCTTGTCCCCAACCATGGGAGGCAATCCGTCGGCCATGAAAACACTTTTAGCTTCCGGCGTGGCCGACATCCTTTTTGTATGACGGCCCCAGTCGCGAGCGAGACGCTCCGTGACGATGTAACTGAGCTCAGCCGCCAGGATGGCCGGCTGCAGCAGCGACTCGAAGGTTTGAGTTCCATGGTCTGCGAGTAGTCGCTCCCACGCTCGAATTGCACCGGGGACGGTGACGGCGTGCACGCTGTCTGTGGGAATTGCGGTCATTCCGGCATTGCGCAGTGTTTCCGCGCAGATTGCCTTGGGCGCCCACCCGGCGCCGTTCAGTGCGACGGGCGGTTGCCCGCGCTTCTTGAGCAGGACAAAGCAGTCGCCTCCGATGCCAGTTTGTGTGGGCTCTACGACTGCGAGCATGGCCGCAATCGCAATAGCTGCATCGACGGCATTGCCACCGCCACGCAGCACGTCCAGGCCAACCAGAGCCGCCTGCGGATTGGACGTGGCAACCATGCCCTGGGTGCCAACTGCTACGGAGCGGCCAGGAACTTCGAATTCGCGCATGTTTATCTTTTCTGGAAGAGCACTGCGGTGCCTCCGCACATAAGGAATGCGGGCACCGCCATTGCTTTTAGTGGCTGAACTTGGAGATCATCGTCACGATGCCGCTGACCAGGCAGACCGCGCCCACCGCTGCAATCAGCAGGTTTACCGGGCGGCCTTGGTACTTGCGCAGGGACGGCACCTTGCGGAAGGCGTACAGCGGCAGGAAGTACACGACGAAGACGCTCACTGGAACGAGTGCAACCTTGATAACGTTCAATACATCCAGGTTGGCAATTGCGCAGGTTGTCGTGACGGCATAGACCAGCAGTGCGACCAAGCGTGTAAATGCCGGGCTGCGCAAGGTCGCTTCGGACGTACCGAAGATGCTGCGACTGAAGCTCTTGGCGCTTTCTTCCGACGCAAGGTAATGAGCGAGGAACGACTTGATAACGGCGGCAAATACGATCGCCTGTGAAGCGATGGCCATGATGGGCGAATCAAACTTGCGGGCAAGGAACGAGAGAATAGTGAGATTGCTTGCCTTCGCTGCCGCCAACTCTGCAGGAGAGAGGGCGAAGATGGTGCTCCACGAGAAGAAGAGCACCGTTGAAACGGCGAGGAGCACCGCAACCAGCATGATCTGTGTGACCTTGCGCGGTGCATCGGCGCCGTACTGGCGGCGCTGGGCAACTACGAAGCTTGACACGATGGAGGTGAAGCTGAATGCGAACACCACCATCGGAAGGCCCTTCCAGGTTTCTGTGGCCAATGTCGACACGCCGCCGAAGTGGGAGGCCGTTTCCAGCATGGACGCATTCCAGTGCGGAGCGGCCATGATGCCAAAGATTACGAGACACAGAATGAAGGGCAGGACAATGTAGCCCATGATTCTTACTACGGTCGTGGTGCCATAGCGGACCATCATCATCAGCACGAAGGTGCTGATGGGTGCGACATACCAGCGCGAGATATCGCCGAGATGAAGTTGTGTGCGGGCGAAGTCGATAATGGTGTTGGTGAGCGTAATCGTATAGATCGTCATGCCCGGAAACACCGTCGAGAAGTACAAGGCGGTGAGGACCTTGCTCCAACGTTCCCCAAAATGCTCATGTGTGGCGTCAAGAATGTTGCCGTCTCGACCGCCGCGCGTGGACCCCGAAAGAACAAAGCGTCCGAGCGCAAGGAATGGAAAGAACGTGATGGGGAGTGCCAGGGCCGAGAGGATGACCATCGGCCAGAAGCCAGTGAGCCCGAGACTGACGGGCCAGAAGAGCGTGCCACCGCCTACGGAGTTTCCGTATATGCCTAGCACCCACATGGTGTCTTGCCTGGTCCAGCCGCGCCCGGTTGTGGCGTGACTCGTTGTAGTAGTACTGAATTCCATTACTTCGATTTCCGAAAACGTCAGAATGCAAAGGACTCGGCGAGCCCTCAAAGAGCAGGGGAAACCTGCTGGTTTGCCGTTGCATTGGCGGAGTGATGGGAATCGTGGTGAGGCATGTCTCCGATATCGTTTTGTTTTTGCTTTTTGGTTTGTGGCAAGAGCGGCAAGCATCAACTTCGCTCGACACGAAGAATGCTAGTCGTAGTCGCGCGCAACCTCAGCGCGAAGTGGGCGCGGAAAAAGCAACGAAATCCCGAATGCGATCAACCGAAGGCTGCGCCATGTAGAGGGAGTGTGGGGAGTGCGTACGTCGATTGCTGCCGGCGGAACTGGAGCAGACGTTTGATGTGGAGTTTGATGTGGCGGCCCCGCAAGGGCCGCCTTGCCTGGTCAGGCGAGGGGAATGTTGAGCGAGACCTTGGAGCGCTGCATGGCAACGTAGGTCTTGAACTGCTTGATATTGCCGGAGACGAAGAAGAGTTCTCGCGTCAATCGTTCGTATTCAGTCATGTCCTTCACGTTGATGATCAGCATGAAGTCGAAGTCGCCGGTGACATAGTAGGCCTGCTGTACCTGCGGACATTCAATGAAGCGCTTGCGGACGTCATCAAGAAGATCCACCCGCTCGTTCTCGAGCTTCACCTCGACCAGGATGGTGATGGGTCGTCCCACAGAGGACGGGTCAACAATTGCCACGGTGGCCGTGATGACGCCGCCAGCCTCCAGGGCAGCTATTCGCCTGTTGACCGCGGACGGGGATAAGTTCACGGCCTCGGAAAGCTGCCGCTGGGACAGCTTGCTGTTGGCCTGCAGCAGGCTCAAGAGCTTGATGTCGTAAGAGTCAAGAAGCATTGGCGCGCGACGGAAGTCGAAGCAGATAGAGTGCATCGATTCTCGCGCTTTTGTTGCATGAGTGCACGCAACTTCGCCGCCATTTTGGGTGTCTCGATGCAACAAATGTGCATTGGTGGGGCGAGATTACGGCGAGTACAGGCGGAAGTCAGGAAGCCAGCATTTTTTTCGGTGAGGCAAAAGGGGCGCCGATTCCGCCGGACTTGGCCTTGGCAAACATGGTCGCAAATGCAAAAAAAATGCCGGCAAGAATTGCCGGCGCAGGGGAGACTCTGGATTTGCGGATCGGAGAACCGCTGCTGCTGTTCCCGATGTGGAGATTCTAGTGCGGCATGTGCGCAAGTTTGAACGAATAAGCTACCCCTAAGCGATTCCTTGTTGCGTTCTAACGTGCCCGCCCGTCAATCCGCCGAGAATCCACTCGCCTTGACCGGGCCTTCCCAGCGCGAGAGTCCCGCAGCCTGGAACTTCGCAAGCTCTTCCGGCGTCGAGTATGCGGGTGTCATGGCGAACTGTTGGATACGCTTCTGAAGATCGGGCGACTGCATGGCCTCGTTCAGGGCTTTGCTAATTCGCTGGACCTTGTCGGCAGGGAGGCCGGCGGGTGCATAGAGGCCAACGTACCCGTCGGCAATGACGTTAATACCTGATTCGCGCAAGGTCGGGACGTTTGGCAAGATGGCGGTACGCGTTTCACCAGTGGTCGCGAGGATCCGGACTTTGCCGGCCTTGGCCATTTCCATCGGCTCGAGAATGGTGTCGATCACGAGCGGCACCTGCCCGCCAGCCAGGTCGATCAACGCAGGCGCGCCGCCTTTGTAGGGAACGTGGTTAAGCTGAATGCCAGCTGCGTTGCTCACCATAAACCCTACGAAATGGCCCATGTTTCCCGCGCCCGATGTACCGTAGGCCGCTTCTTGCGGATGGGCTTTGGCCCACGCCATTACTTCCTTGATTTCCCCCGGAGGCGCCTTGGGACCCGCGGCAATACACAGATCGAACGTCGCCACCCGGCCAACAGGTGTGAAGTCCTTGGTTGGGTTGAACTCGAGACGACGGAAGGCATGAGGAAATAGGGTGAACGGTGAGTTATTGGCCAGGATAAGTGTCTGGCCATCCGCAGGGGCCCGTTTGACTTCACTAAGCGCCAGCCTTTGACTCGCGCCCGGCTTGTTATCCACGATGACACTTTGCTTGAGCGTGACACGCAGGCGCTCGGCCAGTGCGCGTGCGACTGAGTCCAACGCTCCGCCAGCGGAGAAGCCGACAACGATTCGCACCGGTGCTGTGTTCTCCTGCGCGTGCGCGATGCCGGTCGTGAGCGTAAGCAAGCCGGCCAGTGCGGCGGCCATTGCAGTTTTCATAATGTCTTCCTCCATTTTGATAGTTATATGGGCGTGCGGAGACCGAGGGGGGAAGCTCCGCACGCCGTAAATGCCGTTCTTTGGATCGGCTGAAACTACAGGACAGACTTAGTTGGCATCCTTTGCAAGCGCTGCTCGCTTCGCCGAAATGTCAGCGGCCGAATCGCCCAGGTCCCACCACAGTCCCGCCATCAGCGCGAGAGCTTCGCGAGCGACCGAGCCGAGAAAATGCTCGTTCGGCGCGTGCTGGGAGCAGGCGGGGTAGGAGTGCGGTACCCATACGGTGGGGAGGCCGAGCGTCTTCGCGAAGATCGCGTTCGGAACCGTGCCGCCGAGATTCGGCAGCAGCGCAGGCTTCTTGCCGGTTGTGTTGCTGATGGAGGCCAGAGTCCAGTCCACCCAGGGGTCGTCGAGGTCGAGTCGGGTAGCGGTGACTGCCGGCTTGACGATGACCTTCACCTCCTTGAAACCCAGGCGCTCGAAGTGGGCATCCAGATAGGACTGGGCGTTCTCCCAGTCGGTACCGACGACAAAGCGAAGCTGGCAGTGGGCGCGCGCAGTTGGCGGAATGGCATTGACCGGGGAGTCTGGATTCCCGGATTTGAACGCCAATACTTCAAGTGCATTCCAACCAAGGACGCGCTCAGCGGGCGTCAGACCTGGCTCTCCCCAGCTCGGATCAACGGCGGGGGCGCTGGGGTCGCGACCGAGCTCGATATCGGACAAGGCGTTTCGTACGGACTCGGAAAGGGGAGGCGGGCGCAGACCCTCTACCACGATGCGTCCGTCGCGATCCACCAGCGTGGTGATGGCATGAGCCAGAACAACCGCGGGATTACGCAAAGCGCCACCCCAGTTGCCCGAGTGATGGCCGCCATCGCGCAGATTGATTTCCAGGTCAAAGTTCAGCTCACCGCGCGAGCCCAGGAACACTGTCGGACGCTCGGCCGAGACTCGCGGGCCATCCGAGGCCAGGAACAGATCTCCGGCCAGATATTCCTTCTCGGCGGCGCAGACGCTGTTCAGGCCGGGCGAGTCGATTTCTTCGCCAGTCTCGAAGATGACCTTGATGTTGAAGCCGAGTTTGCCACCGCGCGCAGCCAATACCGCTTCCAGTGCGGTCAAGTTGACCGAATGCTGGCCTTTGTTGTCGGCAATACCGCGGCCATACCACCGGTCGCCGTCAACGACAATCTTCCAGGGCTGCAGTCCTTCGTTCCATTGGTCATCGTAGCCGCGAACGACATCAGCATGGCCGTAGGTCACTACGGTGGGCAGGTCATCCCCTTCATGGCGAACGCCCAGCAGCACCGGCGCATCGACACCAATCGGATTCTGAACCAGCTTGGTTTCGAATCCCATGCGATGCAGCGCGGGAGCAATCTCCTCCAGGAGGTAAGCGTGAAGTTGCGCGGCCTGCGAAGGCTCTTGACTTTCAGTCTTGTAAGCAACGCGTCGGTCCAGTTCAGCGAAGAACTCGCCGGAGTCGAAGGCTTGTACGGCAGTCGCAATTGCGCTGTCTCTCGTACCAATCTGTGTACTCATTTCCAATCCTCTTTGTGGGTACCGTTGGCAGTCGGCCCCTCAACGGCCCAGCCAGCTGGCTTGCCGGGCTTCGATGGATTCCGCGGACTCGCCCACGAGTTGTTGGAATACTTGCGGAGCCGTTGCGCCTTCCGTGCTGATCAGCAGGACCCGAGAGTTCGCATCGAGCCCAATCTCTGCAGAAAGGGCTTCGTGCTTGCGAATAACGGCCAGTCCGGCGAGGCCTGCGGCGCCCGATTCACCCGAAACGATGGGGATGTCGCGCTCACTGCCTCGGGCAAGCATATGCATGGCGGTGACAGCGTCGTCGTCCGAGATCGTCATGAAGAAATCGACGCTCTCGTTGAGGAACTTCCATGCCAGTGGGGACGTTTCACCGCACGCGAGGCCTGCCATGACCGAGTCCACCGAGCCCGTCGCCTTGGCGGCGCGACCTTGCATGGCGCTTTGATAAAGGCAATCGGCCTGCACCGGCTCGACCACGATGAACTTCGGACGGTTGGCGCCGTAACGCTCCCACAGGTAGCTAACTACGCCTGCGGCGAGGCCACCCACGCCACCCTGCAGTACCACATGGGTGAACGGGCTTTGTTCGGCAGCGCTGCCGTCCGCTTGCGCGATGGCTTCCGCAGCGATGGCGCCATATCCTTGCATGACATCGCGGGGAACTTCCTCATAGCCGTCGTACGAGGTATCCGCAACAACCTCCCATCCGTTGGCAGCGGCCAGGCGGGCGGATTCTTCTACCGATTCGTCGTAGCTGCCTGTGATGCGAACAATTTTCGCGCCATAGGCTGCGATAGCCGTCTCACGCTCGACGCTCACGTTAGCGTGCAGCACGATGACGCAGGCGCAGCCAATGTTCTGCGCGGCGGCTGCCAGGGCGCGACCGTGGTTGCCGTCCGTCGCGCTGATGACAGTGAATCCCTTCACGAGGTCAGCGTATTGGCCCCGAATGAGCGCGCGTGGATCGATGCTTTGATCTGGCCAGCGACGCAAGATGAGGCGAATCAAGGCGATGGGGGCGCCCAATGCCTTGAAGCTACCGAGGGGTGAGCGGACGGACTCGTCCTTGACCGAGACTTGCGCGAGGTCAAGTCGGGCTGCCAGGTCCGGCAGGTGGTAGAGGGGAGTCGCGTCGTCGCGGAGCTGCTCCCAAGCCGAAAGCCACGCCAGGCTTTCATCCGCTGCTGCGATGTTCATAATCCCCTGCAGTTCAGCAGGATAGGGCTTTGGCGAAGCGTTTCGGTTGGCAATGATCATTGCTGGATTGGAAGTCTATTTGTTGGCGAAACCGTCGATCGACGGAGCGCGGGGAGGTCTCCTACCCGCATCAGCTTTGGTGCCGCGAAAGCGCGGTTACGTTGCCGAGCGAGGTAATGTTAGGTCCAGCGTTGTGCAAGAGCGCGTCGTTTTCGCGTGCTGAAAGGAAACAAACATGCGAAATGGTGGGGTTAGGAGAACAGGTGTGCGTTAAGCCACGCCGCTTGGGGTCATATAGGGCAAGGGCTGGCCTGTGGATCGGGCACGCTCACAGCGCTCCGGGGGCTGCGCTCGAGGCGGGTACTCGCTCGATGTCCAGACTAGTCCGTCTGGATTGACGAAATCTCAGCGAGGGTTACGGGCTTGAGGGGAGGGCGGATCTTGAAGAACCCGACTTCGGCAACCGGGCGGCATTGTGTTGCGGCAATAAGATTGGCAACGGTATGGCCACACTGTCTGCCTTGACACGGGCCCATACCGGCTCGCGTGTAAGACTTGACCTGGTTCGGACCCGGCTCACCGATCCTTGCCGATGCTCGAATCTCAGCCGCTGACAATTCCTCGCACCTGCAAACGATGGTCTCATCTGGCGGTTCGAATACCTCTTGGCGCGGCCGATAAATGGCATCTAACATCGGACGGATCGAGAGGTGTGAGCGCAACTGCCTGCGAAGTGACGTTGCCTGGCGTTCTGCCGCCTCATCCGTCAGCTTGTTAAGCGCCGCGGCGATCCCGATGGAGGCCAACTCGCCACGAACGCACGCAGCGTTGGCTCCGCCGATGCCCGCGCCATCGCCTGCGACGAAAATTCCGGATACGCTGCTTCCACCCCACTCGTCGAGTTCGGGGACCAGGCACGCCTGCGCGACGTTCCAATAGTGTTTGCAGCCCAGCGCCTGGGTGACGTGGATGGACGGCACCACGCCTTCGTGAATGAGAAGGGCGTGCGCTTCGAACGACTGCTGGCCTCCTTGAGCTGTCCGGAACTTGAGCTGCTGGAGTCGATCGTCGCCGAACGCGCGGATGTCGGAGACACTGCGGAAAATGGGGAACTTCCCGCGCAGTAGATCCAGCTGCCACCAGGCGCCCTTCATCAGGTCTCGCCAAGCTGCTGCTGCGGTACCCAGATGTGGTAACGCGCGGCTCCAGCCGCCGTGTGGTGTCGTGTCGAGCCACCCAGCGATCTTCCCCCCGACACTGAGGAGTTGGGTCATATAGAGCAACGGAAGTGGCCCACTACCTGCGATCCAGACCGGATGCTCTGGAACTTGCCGTGACGTCTTCAGCAGAATTTGCGCTGCACCAATGGGCATGACGCCGGGCAATGTCCAACCTGGGAACGGCGTCGGACGCTCCTGCGCACCTGTTGCAATGAGAACGCATCGCGCGCGCACAAGACGTGCTTGCTGAGCATGGCTCATGAAGACTTGCCACATAGGCTGGGGCGAAGAGTCTCCACCTGCTGCAGCGATGCTGGACGAAGCTTCGGTATCGTCGCGTTCAATTTGCCAGACTCGCGTATCTGGTTCGTAGATCGCTCCGCTGGAGCGAAATCGGCTCACCCACTGTTCGCCTTGCTGATACGCGGCGCCCAGCACTTTCGCCATACCGTCCGCGCTTGCTCGTTCGATACCGCGCCAGATTTGTCCGCCGGGCGCGGGCTGCTCATCGACCACCATCGTGGTCAGTCCGAGGCCCCGCGCGCGGATAGCCGCCGCCATGCCGGCGGGGCCGGCTCCGACGATCAAAAGGTCTACGACGCTCATCACTTCGCCTCAGTTTGCATTGCACTGCTTTCGGTAGTGCCAGTCGAGCATTGCTCGGGTAGTTTTCGTGAAAATGAGTCGCGTCGACCATGCTGACGCTCAACGCGCATGCCGTCTCGGACCGTGACAAGACATGTCTGGGTAGAGGCGACCCCATCCACGATGGCAAGGCAGTCGAAGCACACGCCCATCATGCAAAACGGTGCCCGTGGGGTGCCTTTCACGGGAGTGGTACGCGCAACAGCCGAGGCCTGGCGGAGTAGCGCGCCGGCGACGGTTTCTCCCTCATACGCATCGGCAGGTTCATTGTCGATGTAGAGCGTCAACCGATCACGTGGAGCGTTCGGGCTAGTTAGCTTGCGGAACATTGAATCGCTCACTGTGAAAAGGTTGAAGACTCGCTGGCAACGCTTTGGCAGAGCTCGCGACCAGGCGTGCAACCGTGCCGGCATGCAGCGCGGCAAGTGTGACTCCGGAATGGCAGGTTGCCGCCCACGCTCCAGGGAAAGCGTCCGACTGAGCGTAGATGGGAAGGCCATCCGGTGTTAATACGCGTAGGCAGGCCCAGTGTCGCACCAACTTGACCTGGCCAAGGTCTGGCAGGATTGACACGGCACGTTTCGCCATGCGCGCGGCGACTACCGTAGTCGTGCCGAGATCCATGCCCACATCCTCCTGACTCACGCCAATCATTACCGTGCCATCGCGAGTCTGGCGAATTGCGCTGGCCGGCAGGTCCAGCATTGGACGCATACGTTCAGTCACCATGACCTGACCCCGCTGGGGACGGAGCGGGACCTCAATGGCGACCATGGCGGCCAATGCAGTGGCGCCCAGTCCTGCCGCGACAACCACTTGCTCTGATTCAAATGAGCGAGTTCCTTCCGCACCTTCGGCAATCACGCGAAAGCGACCGCGCTCCCGCGGTTTGATCTCCACCACACGATGATTGCCGATGAAGCGCCCACCTTTGGACACGAATGACTGGAGGACCGCGCACAGCAGTTTGAGCGGATTCACATGCCCATCGGACTCGCCGATGGCCGCGCCGCACACTGATTTACCCAGCCTGGAGGAGGGCAATAGTGACTCGAGCTCGGTCCGATCGACCATGCGCGCATAGGCGGAAGCCTCTGGCATCTGGGCGTTCCATTTTGCGATGCGTTCCGTATGCTGAGCGAACTCCTTGTCGCTGAGGCAGTAACGCAGACAACCCCGGTTCTCGTATTCGACATCGATGCCGGTTTCTGCAGCCAGGGCAGCCGCGAAGTTTGGCCACATCGCGACGCTGTCGCGGGATAGCCGCTGATACGCTGGCGCTCCGAAGCCTTTGCCAAACGCCCCGACGAGGCCAAAATTCGCTTTGGCGGCGCGTGCGTCGAGATCGGCGCCGTCGATCACCAATACGCGCTTGCCAGCCGTTGTCATGCCGTAGGCAAGCGCCGCACCGACAATGCCGCCTCCGGCGACGATCACATCGTAGTCATTCACAGCCACCCCACTTCCTTTTCTTGACCGAAACGCTCATCTACCTTCGCCGACAGGATCTAGTCAGCAGTGATGTGCGCAGCGCGAATGATTGCCCCCCATTTCTGGTTTTCGTTGCGGATAAGCTCGGCAAATTTCTCCGGACCTTGGGCGTCTGGTTCGTAGCCCAGCTCGCGAAGGTTCTTCTGAACCTCGGCGTTTCCCAACGTTGCCATGATCTCGTCGCCAAGGCGCTTCATGATCTGCGTCGGAATACCTTTTGGCGCGACAACCCCGCCCCAGACGGTCATTTCGAATGCAGGTCCGCCTGCCTCCTTAACGGTCGGTACTTGCGGGAGAAATGCGGAGCGCTGCGACGACGTGACCGCGAGCGCTCGGATTTTTCCCTGACGGATAAACGGAGCAAGCGTGCTTTGATTGTCGATCATGACCTGAACGTTGTTTGCCATCAGGTCAACCCCGGCAGCCGGCGCGCTCTTGTAAGGCACGTGAGATGCGGGCATCCCTGTGGCCTGTTTAAGCGCTTCCATGGCGATATGCAGGCTGGAGCCCGAACCCGTAGACGCATAGAAAACGGCAGTCGGGTGGGATTTGGCATACGCCACCAGTTCTTTCACGTTCTTGACCGGCAAGTTGGGGTTGACGACCAATACATTGGGCTGCGTCGACAGCTTTGCCACCGGCACGAGGTCCTTGTCGGGATCAAATGGAAGCTTTGGGCGGACCTGTCGGTTCAGCACGATGTTCGTGATGTTGGCCGTCCCTATCGTGTATCCGTCCGGAGCAGCTTTCGCGACCGCATCCAGACCGATCGCACCGCTGGCGCCTGGTCGATTGTCAACGACGACGGACTGGCCCAGCCGGCGCCCCAACTCATTGGCCACGATACGTACTGCGGCGTCGGCGCCGCCGCCCGCCGCAGCCGGGACGATCCAACGAATGGGCTTGTCGGGGTAAGCCGCGAAGGCCGGGGTCGCCAGCAGGGCAGCGAACGCTGCGCCGACAGCCCGCAATTTCCACCTGGAATGGATCGTCGTCGATTTCGTCGACATGACGGTGGCGTACTCAGCCTGGCCGTCCGCTGCGGCGGCCGAATACGCACTTTGGCTGAGGCTTTGGGTCTTCTTCATGGCAGTGTGTGGGTACTTTTGATCTGCCTCATGCTAGGCTACGCCGAACATAGAATCAACGAGCGAAACGGTATGGATAAATCCGAAAAAGCTATGAGTCAGGGTGAGCTGACGCATCGGATGCTTGAGGTCTTTGCCGCAGTGATGAGCCAAGCCGGAATCAGCGCGGCTGCGCGGTCACTTGATATCTCGCAGCCGTCCGTCAGCCGTCACGTAGCCGAACTCGAGCAGGCGACGAAGTTGAAGCTATTCATCAAACGAGGGCGAACTGTTGTGCCGACCAAGCACGCAATCGCGCTGTTTGAGAGGGTCCAACGGTCTTTTATTGGGCTTCAGGACATAGCACTTCACGCACAGCAACTCCGTCAGAATCAAGAGAACGGATTGAGCGTAGGTTGTCTTCCGGCGCTGGGATACGCTGGCATGGCGGTTGCGATAGCAGCTTTACGTGTGGACATGCCGCAGACCACAGTCCGGTTGGAGATCGATCACTCGCTTGCCATCGGTCAGATGGTTGCGTCAATGCGTATTGATCTTGGTTTCGTCGCTGCCGGCGTCTATCCAGTCGGCGTTGAGAAAATTGGCCGTATCAGTGGAAACTGTCAGTGCATCCTGCCGCCGGGTCATGCGTTGCAGCAGAAGGGAGCCATTGCACTCAGCAAGCTCGTTGAGTATCCGTTCATAGCGCTCTCATCGAGCTCCCGGATTCGGCAAGAGCTCGAAGGGTTGCTGCGCAAAACCAATAGCGAGCTGAGGGTGGTGGCAGAAACGAAGCAATCGGTTTCAGCAAGTGACCTCGTTTTGGGAGGCGTAGGTATTAGCGTGGTGGATCCGTTTACGGCGGCGGAGCACGTTCGCCGCGGGGGAGCCGCAGTTAATCTGCGTCCGGCAATAGAGTACGACATGGAGATCATTGCTCACTCGGATGCTCGGCTAAACGCGGCAGCTCGCTCGTTGCTATCGCACCTGCGCACCAAGGTAATCCTCGATGGCGTGTCAGGGACGCTCAAGATGACGTAGTGACGCGAGAGTTCGACATAGCGGGCGGCGCCCACGTCCGATGGAACGTTTCATCAGACGTGAGCAAACAGAAGCAACGTGAAGGGGAGCTAGCTAGCGCTTGGCTTCAGCAAGCAAACGTAGCTGCTTGTCAGGCTTCGAAGAGGGAGTGGATTCGGCAGTCGGCTTACCACGTTGCGAAGCATGCCAAGGCAGCAGGCGTTCTTCTGCAAGCTCCAGGGCCTTGAACAGGATGACGCCAAGGATGCACAGCAGCGCCAGCGCGACAAAGACGGTAGGCGTGTTAAAGCTGCCCTGCGCAACCAGGATGACGTGTCCGAGGCCAGTCTCACCGGCTACGAACTCTCCCACGATCGTGCCGACAAGCGCGAAGGAAATGCCTACCTTCATACCTGCAAAGATGCTCGGCAGCGCGTTCGGGAACCGAATCTTCCAGAGCACCTTGCTGCGCGAAGCCTGGTTTGCCCTTGCCATGTTGAGCATCTCCGGGTCGATCGACTTCAGACCCAGCACCGTGTCGATAAGAATCGGGAAGATGGCAATCAACATCGCGATGGCGATCTTCGGCGCGGAGCCCGTACCTAGCCAGATGACGAACAGCGGAGCGAGCGCGACCTTTGGGACCGCGTTGAGCGCAACCATCAAGGCATACAGCGTGCGGTCGAGGAAGCGGGAATACACGATACCAATCGCCGCCCCCACACCGAGCAAGACTGCCAAGGCGAAGCCGGCCAGCGTCGTCTGCAGGGTGTCAAGGCTCTGCAGAAGCAAGAAGCCTGGCTGCGAAAAAAACTCCGTGAAGATCTTGCTGGGCGTAGGGAGTAGAAATTCCCTGACGCCAAAGAAGCGGACGCCACCCTCCCAGAGCAGAAGGATAACAACCATAGTAAGGACCGCGAGCCGACTGTTCTCGGAACGTTTCCATAGGAATTTCATCTCTTACCCCTTGTAGATGCCGAGGTCGCGGAAGATGCCGCGAATCTGGGAGACATAATCGGCGAAAGCCTTGGTTTCGCGAACGGCCAGGCCGCGCGGGCGGTCCAGTTCGATGGGAATGACGGCGGCAACGCCGCCGGGATTTCTCGACATCACGACCACGCGGTCACTGAGATAGACAGCCTCGGAGATGGAGTGTGTGATGAACAGGACCGTCTTGCCGGTGTCCATCCAGGTGCGCTGGAGTTCCTCGTTCAGTTCGTCCCGCGTAAATGGATCGAGCGCGCCAAACGGTTCGTCCATCAGCAGCAGTTGCGGATCCACCAACAGCGCACGGCAGATGGAGGCGCGCTGGCGCATCCCGCCCGACAGCTCCCAGGGGTACCGATTCGCGAAAGCGCCAAGGCCGAAGAGGTTAAGTACTGACCGGGCTCGCTCTTCATAGTCGGAGCGGTCCAGGTCGTGGAACTCGGCCGCGATGAGCACGTTGTCCAGGATGGTTCGCCAGTCCAGAAGCAGGTCGCGCTGGAATACGACACCCATGTTCGAGGGCGGACCAACAATCGGGTCGCCTTGCAAGGCGAGATGGCCGCTGGAAATTGGCTCCAGTCCTGCCACGCATTTCAACAGCGTGCTCTTTCCACAGCCGCTGGGGCCCACGATGCTTACGAACTCGCCTTCCTCGATATCGAGACTGACGTCCTTGAGGGCATAAAGCGGGTCCCGCTGTGAACGGTAAATTTTGTTGAGTTGACCAATCTGCAGGAAAGCTGACATGTTCCTCTCCTCCGTCGAACTAGTTCGCCAGCATGGCGTTGGTGTAGTAGTCAGACGGCTTGCGTCCGGGCTTGATTGCGCCGGCGCGCTCCATTGATTGAATGGCAGCCACCCAGTCTGCATCGTTTTGCTTGCCGATCGGAGCCGCTTTCTGCGTCGGGCTCTCGAAGAATTGGCGATATGCAACGATTTGCGACTTCAGGATCTGCGGGTCGAGCTTGGCGTTCGGGCGCTGTGCCACGATTGCCGAGACGGCTTCGTCCTCGTGGCCACCGTAGATGTACTCCCAGGCTTTCACCTGAACCTGAGTGAATTTCTTGATGGCGGCGCCGCGCTCCGAAAGCTTCTTCGGGGTCGTCACAAGACCGTAGCTAGGGAAGTTGATGCCGCTGTCCGCCAGCAGAAGCACCTTGGCCGGCCGCACCTTTGCCACCATGGGCTGACCAAATGGGGCTTGCGACAGGAAACCGTCGCTGTTCCCCGAGGCATAGGTCGAGATCAATGCGCTAGGGGAAACCATCACGATGTTGGTCTTGGACTTCGGCACGTTGCTGGCCTTCAGGTACGGGTCGATGAATGGCGCCCACGGGCTCGTCGTGAAGCAGACGAGCTTCTTGCCAGCCAAATCGGCCACGGACTTCACGTCGAGCTTTTCGTCGACCAACACCGCCAGGTCACCCTTGCGTGCGAACCCGGCGATGGACATCAGGTCGAGTCCGTTCTCCTTGGCGATCGCCATCGTGCCAAGCTGCACTTGCCCAATGTCAGCCTGGCCAGCCGCGAGCAACTGCAGCGTGTTGATGGTGCCGGTGCCGTCCTGGATCTCCACGTCGAGACCTGCTTCCTGGAACCATCCCTTCTGCTTGGCCAAATGCATGGCGGCATGCATGCCCCACGCTGAATAGTCCATCCGCACCAGAAGCTTCTCACCGGCTGCGTGGGCACTTGTGGCGGCAATGGTGCCGACTGTGACAAGTGCCGTGGCTGCCATGACTATGCGGCGGACCTGGTTCATGAACGATGAACGCATGTTGTATTCCTCGTGGGGCATGTGTGGGTGACTTCAAACAGGATAGGTGGGGGAGCCGCGCTTTATCTATGCGGCCTGGGCCATGGTGCTGCCACGCAGGGCGTCGCTCGCCTTGTGGTCGATTTCGCCGGTCTTGGGATCCACGATGACCTTGTAGTGCTCGCGGACATAGTCCGCAGTCAGCTTGTGATTCCAGACGTCCTCGCGGATGCGCTCCAGATCTCGCTCCATCGGGTCGCCAAAGCCGCCGCCGCCAGGCTGGATATGGGTGACTACGTCGTTGCGCGAGATCGTCATGCCGACCTTGCTGGGAAGGTCGGTCACCGACTCGCCATGCTGAAGCAGGTTGCGGGCGGGCTTTGCTGGCTCGCCCCCGGCCAGTCCGTATGGCGAGAACTTCATGCGGTCTGCACGCAGTTGCAGTTGGGCGTCGGGAGCCAGAACGCGATAGCTGCGGCGGATGCCGAGGCCACCGCGGTACTGGCCGGCACCGCAAGAGTCTTCGACCAGTTCATAAGCTTCCACGCGGACGGGATGCTGTGCCTCCAGCGTCTCGATTGGCGTATTCGACAGGTTCTGCGAGGCATTGGTGATGGCTTCGATGCCGTCGCTGGCCGGTCGACCGCCCCAGGCGCCGCAAATCATGTCGACGATGATGTAGGGCTTGCCTTCGTCACTCTTTCCTGAGAGGCAGACCACGGTGTTGCCGCCTTCACCCGCCGCCGGAATTCGATGAGGCACAATCTGCGCCAACGCGCCAAGCATCGCGTCGAACACACGGTAGCCGGTGAGGGCGCGCGCTGCAACGGCACTGGGTGGCAATGGATTCAGCACGGAACCCTCGGGCACATGAACGTCGATGCAGCGGAACACGCCCGCATTGTTTGGCACATCGCCGAGCAACGCGCATCGGACGCTCAGGTAGGTACAGGATTTTGTGTACGACAAGGTCGAGTTGATAGCTGCGCGGACTTGCGGCGCTGAACCCGTGTAGTCGGCCGACACATGGTCATCATGGACCGTTAGGGCCACCTCGATGCGAATCGGCTCGGGCGACATACCGTCGTCGTCAATGTAGTCGACGAAGCGGTATGTCCCCTTGGGCCACTTTTTGATCTCCTCGCGCGTGAGGCGTTCGGCATAGTCCAGCAACTCGTTCAGGTAGGCGCGCGAATCATCTCGACCGTAGCGGTCGAACAGCGCAGTCAGTTCCCGTACGCCAATCTGCGAGGCAGCGTATTGAGCCTTGAGGTCGCCCAGTACGCGGTCTGGCAGGCGTACGTTCTGGGCAATGATGCGCTCAAGCGTTTCATTGACCTTGCCGGCTTCGTAGAGCTTGAGAACCGGAATGCGCAGGCCTTCCTGGTAGATCTCGGTGGAGTCACTGGCATTCGAGCCGGGAACGCGGCCGCCGACGTCCGTGTGGTGGCAAATCACCACGCAGTAGCCCTCCAGTTCGCCGTGGTAGAAGAAGGGGACGAACATGAAGATGTCCGGCAGGTGCATGCCGCCTTCGTACGGGTCATTGACGATGACGGCGTCCCCGGGCTGAAGCGTGTCGCCATACCGTTGCTGGACGGCGGCCATGGCTTCGGGGATTGCACCCAGGTGCAGCGCAATGGTCTTGGCCTGGGCAACCATACGGCCGTGACGGTCGCAGATGGCCGCCGAATAGTCCATCACGTCCTTGACGATTTCCGAGCGGGCGGTACGGATGACGGTGTACGCGACTTCGTCGACGATGGAGTCCATCGCGTTTTTCACTACCGCAAAGGTGACCGGATCGAACTGCGTGTTCATGCTTGCTCCTGGGCGATATCGATGATGATGTTGCCAATCTTGTCCGCGTGGGCCGTGGCGCCAGGCGGCACGACGATAGTGGTGTCGTACGACTCGATGATCAGCGGACCTTGGCGCGGCACCTCCGTGATGGCCGAGCGCGGCACCAGCTGGGTTTCACACGGCGGTTGGTCACGCTCGAAGCTGACTTGTCGTGTGCCGGAAACGCCTTGCAGCGCGCTGGCATCCACCCGGATGTCATTGAACTTCAGTCGTTGGCTGCTACGGCCATAGGCGCTCAGTCGGACATTGACGAGTTCCAGCGGCTCCTCGTTGCTGTAGCCAAACGTTTGCTGGTATTGGTCCGCGAAGTCCTCGACCAACTGGGCGAGCGCAGCAGCATCGATTGCTTCGCCAGTCCAGGTGCGCAGCGGGATGGTCAGTTCGGAGCTTTGGCCGACATAGCGCAGGTCCAGGCCAACGGCCACGTCGACGGCATCCTGGGGGTAGCCTTCCTGGGCGAGGACCGATAGCCCCTGGACGCGTAATTCTTCGATGGCCACACCGATGCTCGACGCATCGCATTGGGCGAGCGGGCGCAGAATGGCCTTGACGAAATTGTGCTCGGCATCGGCGCCGAGCATTCCCGCCGAGCAGAATACGCCTGCCATAACGGGGGCAATCACCCGCTTGATGCCGAGCAGCTTGGCCACGTCCACGGCATGGAGTGGGCCGCCGCCGCCAAAGGCAATCATCGTCATGTCGCGTGGGTCGCGGCCGCGCTCGACGGTCACGGCGCGCAGCGCGCGGGCCATGCTCACGTTGGCGACGTGGCGGATGCCATGTGCGGCAGCCAGCGTGTCAAGGCCGAGTTGTTCGCCGATGTGAGCGTCAATCGCTTGCTTCGACTTGGCCGGGTCAACTTTGAGGCTGCCGCCGGCGAGCGCGCTGGGATTCAGGAAGCCCAGTGCCATGTTGGCGTCCGTGACGGTGGGGCGGTCGTTGCCGCGGCCATAGCAGGCAGGGCCAGGGTTCGCACCAGCCGATTCCGGGCCAACGCACAGCAGACCGCCTGCATCGATACCTGCCAGAGAGCCACCACCGGCACCGACTTCCGCGATGTCGATGGCCGGTACCTTCAGCACATAGCCGCCACCCTTCACGAAGCGGCTCGGTGCGCTGATGCCATCGCGGAATTCGTATTCGTTCGTCAGCGAAGGAATGCCATTGGTGATGATGGATGCCTTTGCGGTGGTGCCGCCCATGTCGAAGACGATAAGGTCGTTGCCACCGCTAAGGCTACCAATCTGCGCGGCCCCTGCGACGCCGCCCGCCGGACCCGATGCGACGGCGAAGACCGGCTTGTCACTAGCGCTATCGACCCCCATCATGCCGCCGTTCGAGGCCATGACCTGCAGCGAGGCGGTCACACCCATGCGGCCGAGGTCGTCCTTCAGGCGGCGCAGGTACGTGCGCATGGCCGGCAGGATGTAGGCGTTGACCACCGTGGTACTGGTGCGCTCGTATTCCTTGATCTCGGGGAGTACGTCGCACGATGCGGTCACCAGCAAGCCGGGGAACTCGCGTTCAAGGCTCGCCTTGGTTTCCAGTTCGTGGACCGGATTGATATAGCTGTTCAGGAAGCAAACGGCCAGGGCTTCCACCCCTTCGTCGACCAGGCCGCGCGCAATGGTCAAGACTTCATCGATGTTCAAGGGGACGACAATGTTCCCACGCGCATCGATGCGCTCCGTGATGCCGCGACGGTAGCGACGAGCAGCAAGGGGCTGTGGCTTTTGCCAGCCCAGGTCAAACATGGTGGGAGTGCGGATGCGACCGATTTCCAGGATGTCGCGGAAGCCGGCAGTCGTCAGGACGCCGGTGCGGGCACCGACCTTCTGCAGGATGGTGTTGGATGCCGTGGTGGTGCCGTGGACGATTTCCGTGATGTCGCCCGGCTGGATGCCTGCCTGCTCGATCAGTGCCTTGAGGCCGGTAACGATGGCTTCACCCAGGTCGTGCGGCGTTGTGGACGTCTTGTTCACGAACAGGCGTCCGTCGGGCAAAGAAAGAACGATGTCCGTAAAGGTTCCGCCGATATCGCACCCGACTCGGGCGCCAGCGCTGCTTCCTACTTGCATTGTGCAACTCCAGGGAAAAGAGGCCTTAGCGACTGTTGCTGGCCTCATGGTGTTTGCTTCCAGGGGCTCTGAGGATCGTGATCAAGGTCATCGATTAACTAACTAGTCAGTACAATAGACGTCGGATTCAGGCGTGCCAACCCGGGTTTTCACGTAGCACCGATACGGCGCCAGTATTAGGTTTCAGGCATCCTTGCGGTGCGGCCAAACCGGTGTAGACTAACCAACTGGTTAGGCGCTGCACCAGTGTGGCGACCAGTGACGAAACAACAGACGATAAGGGCAAGCCATATGCCAGCGACGAAAACTAGCGGAAAAGCCAAACCTCGCGATGCGGCGGTGACACGGGAGAAGATCCTTCAGATGGCCGCCAAGGAATTTGCGTCCAAGGGTTACGACGGGGCGCGGGTTGACAGCATCGTGGCGCGCAGCAAGATCAGCAAGAACCTGGTCTATCACTACTTCGAAAGCAAGGAACTGCTGTTCATCGAGGTGATGGAGCGTGCGTACTCGGCCATGAGGGAGCGGCAAAACCAGTTTGGGCTGCTGGGGGACAACCCCGTCGAGGACATGAAGACGCTGGTGCTGCAAACCATCCGGCACTTCATTGAGCACCCGGAGTTCATTCAACTGCTAAGCACGGAAAATCTGCACAAGGCCGAGCACATCCGGAAGTCCAAGGTCATTCCGGTGATGTTCAATCCGTTGCGGAGTGCGCTGGCGGAGATACTGGAGCGCGGTAAGCAGCAGGGGGTATTCCGTCCTGATGCGGATTGGGTTGACCTGTATGTGTCGATCTCAGGGCTGGGTTCCTACTCCATCTCGAATCGGTACACGCTGTCATTTGTGCTGGGAGTGGATCTTGGCGAGAAGGAGAGGGTGGAAGCCAGGCTGCAGCACGTCTGCGACATGGTAATGAGCTACCTGTGCAAGTTCGATGGTGCATCGACTGTGCCATCAAGCGGCCAAACGCAGACCGTAAGCGTGGCAGACGCAGCCGCACCCGTAGCGGATAGCGTGGCGGACTGAGTGGGCTCGGACAGATGAACACCCTCCTGCTCACGCCAGCGCGGATTCTCGAACTGGAAGCTGCTGCAGCGGCTCCTGCGCATACTGCAGTGGTACGCGCTTGACGTTGCACAGCAACTCGTAGGCGATAGTTCCGGAGGCCTGGGCGACATCGTTCACGCTGACATTGGGTCCCCACAGTTCGACGCGGCTACCGATCCCTGCCGATGGATGGTCGGTAAGATCGATTGTGAGCATGTCCATCGAGACGCGGCCAATGATGCGCGTCAGATGGCTATCCACCATGACCGGTGTTCCCTCGGGCGCTGTGCGCGGGTAGCCGTCCGCATAGCCCATGGCGACCAGGCCGACGCGAGTGGGCCGCGTCGCCACGAAACGCGCACCGTAGCCGAGGGCGTCGCCTGGCTGAAGTTCGCGTACTGCAAACACCTGGCTCTCCAGGGTCATGACCGGAAAAAGCCCAGGTTCGCCGGACGGCATGGGGGCTGCGCCGTAGAGCGCAATACCTGGGCGCGCCCATTCGCGTCGGGCGGCTGGCCACGCAAGGATCCCTGCGGAGTTGCACAGGCTCCTGTCGCCCGCGATTCCCTCGGTCGCGCGATCGAACCGTTGAATCTGTTTTGTCGTCGCCTCCGAGTCCGGCTCGTCCGCTCGCGCAAAGTGGGACATCAGCGTGATTTGCGCGAGCTTACCCGTGGCAGCGAGTCGCGAATAAATCTCGCTGGCGTCTTCGGGAGCGAAACCTGCCCGTGCCATGCCCGTATCCAGCTTCAGCCACACGTGCAATCCGGTTGCGCTGGCAGAGAGCTCAATCATCCGCAACTGGGTCTCATGGTGCACGACGGTCCATAACCCGAACTGCTGCGCCAACTGCAAGTCGCGTTCGTCGAACATGCCTTCCAGCACCAGGATAGGCGCGTCGATTCCCGCTTCCCGCAGCACCACGGCTTCTTCAAGAAAAGCCACCGCGTATCCGTCGGCCATGCCGCGCAAGGCGCGAGCGCATCGGACGGCGCCATGCCCATAGGCATTGGCCTTCAGCACAGCCAGGGCACGGCCGCCGTGCATCGCCCTCAACCGTTCATAGTTGTGGCGAAGCGCGGCGAGGTCGATGCTGGCGAGAGCGGGGCGTGCCATGGTTCAGTCCTGGTCTGGACGTTGAGTCTTAGACGATGGTTTCGATCACTCCACCAACGGCGTCAAACATGCTGTCGAGCTCGCTGGTCGTGGTGTTGAACGCCGGACCAAACTGGAGCGTGTCGCCGCCGAATCGGACATAGAACCCCTTCTTCCACAACGCAAGACCTGCCTCGAATGGGCGGATGGTCGCATCACCGCCGCGCGGGGCGATCTGAATGGCGCCGGCCAGACCACAATTCCGGATGTCGACGATATGCTTGGCGCCGCGGAGGCCATGAATCGCTTTTTCGAAATGGGGGGCGAGGTCCGCTGCCTTCTGAATCAAGTTCTCGCGCTTGAGCAGGTCAAGCGTCGCCAGGCCCGCGGCGCATGCAACGGGGTGGGCCGAGTAGGTATAGCCGTGGGCGAATTCGACGGCATGCTGCGGTGCCGACTGGTTCATGAACGTGTCGTAGATTTCGCTGGATGCGATGACCGCACCCATTGGAATGGCGCCGTTGGTCAGTTGCTTGGCGACGTTCATCAGGTCAGGGGTAACGCCGAAATACTCGGCACCCGTTGCTTCACCCATGCGGCCGAACCCCGTGATGACTTCATCGAAAATCAGCAGGATGCCGTGCTGGTCGCAGATTTCGCGCAAACGCTGGAGGTAGCCCTTCGGCGGAACAATCACGCCGGCCGAGCCCGACATCGGCTCCACGATGACTGCCGCGATGTTCGACGCATCGTGCAATTCGATGAGCTTCAGAAGCTCGTTGGCAAGCTCGACGCCGCCGGTTTCTGCCTGGCCCCTGGTGAATGCACAATCTGCCTGCAGCGTGTGTGGCAAGTGGTCCACGTCCATCAACTGGCCAAACGTCTTTCTGTTGCCACCAATCCCGCCCAGGCTCGTTCCTGCGATGTTCACGCCGTGATAGCCCCGGGCTCGGCCTATGAGCTTGGTCTTCGCCGGCTGGCCCTTGAGCCTCCAGTATGCGCGGGCCATTTTCACGGCTGTATCGGCGCATTCGGAGCCGGAGTTGGTATAGAAGACGTGCTTCAGGTTGCCAGGCATCATGTCCACGATGCGCTCGGCGAGCGTGAACGAGAGGGGGTGACCGAACTGGAATGCCGGCGCGTAGTCCAGCGTTCCCAGTTGACTAGCCACTGCTTCCTGAATCTCCTTGCGGCTATGGCCGGCGCCGCAGGTCCACAAGCCAGACAAGCCGTCAAATACTTTGCGGCCATCCGCGTCAATCAGGTAACGTCCCTCGGCTGCGACGATCAAGCGCGGGTCTTCGCGAAAATTCCGATTGGCGCTGAACGGCATCCAATGGGCGCTGAAGTTCAGGTCAGCCTTGTTCTTGAGGGCGTGGGCGGCGGAGGGGTTCACGGGGATTCCTTGATGAAGGGGCTACGTGCTGGAGTTTGGCCTTTCTCATGCGTGAGTAAAATATAATTCTTCTAACGATTACTTATTGCTTTGCTCACCTATGAAGAAGCTTCCGCTCGCCCAGGTCACGGACTTCGACCTTCGACTGCTACGCGTCTTCCGCACGGTTGCAGAAGTAGGTAGCTTCACTGCCGCCGAAAGTACGTTAGGCATCTCGCGATCTGCGATCAGCCTTCACATGAGCGAACTTGAGAAGCGTCTGGGGGTCCGACTGTGCCAGCGGGGGCGTGCGGGGTTTGCCCTCACGGATGAGGGGCGAGAGGTTCTTAGGGCCGGCGAGGTGGTACTTGCTGCCATTGACGGCTTCCGCACCGAGGTGAACCAGTTGCATCAAAGCCTGCGCGGTGAACTTAACCTCGGGCTCATGAACAACCTGGTTACGCAGCCGAAGATGCGGATTCCCGACGCCTTGAAGGCGATCCGGCGCCAAAGCGATGGCGTGCGCATCAATATCAGTATGAGTACGCCTGGCGAGATTGAGCGGGGGCTGCTGGATGGCAGAATCCATATTGGGGCGTTGCCAATGCTCACCACGCTTTCGACGCTCGACTACAGTCCGCTATACGAAGAGCGCTCGCAGCTCTATTGCAGCCGAAACCACAGGCTGTTTGCTTCCGCGAAGAAAGTCAGAATGTCTGACCTGGGAGCGCTGCCTGCGGTGGCGCCAAGTTACCGCATGAGCGCGGAAGCCATGCAACTGCACCAGGGGTTGAACTGTGCGGCAACGGCGACCGACCGCGAAGGCATCGCATTCCTGATTCTCACTGGGGAATACATCGGCTTTCTGCCCGACCATTTTGCCGCGAGCTGGGTTGAGAAAGGCATGCTCGCGCCGCTGGTTCCCAAAGAGATGCAATTTGAAGTGACACTTGGCATCGCTACGCGGAAGGGTCGCCGAAAAAATCTGATCGTTGACCGCTTTCTCGAAGTCCTGCTTCAGAACACTCGCGCGTGAGAGTACGTTGGGGCAGGGCCGGCTACAGGCTCGACCGCATCTGTGTCGAAGATGCGTAGACGAGAGCGAGTACATCGAATTTGCCCGTAAGCGCGTCACTGAGTACATCTCGCAGAGCGCCGTTGGCACGATGTCGTTCAAGGACATCGCGGGCGACGTGAGCTTGACGGTTGGTTCGCATCCTTAATTGGCCCCTGGCCTGAGGCCAGGGAGTCATCGAATAAATCTGGCATCAATCACGGAAACTCGGATCCATGCGATCCAGCTTGCGCAGCAGCGCGGGCCACTCCATCACGCCAAACGGACGACGTGTGTTGGGCTGATAGTTGTTCCAGGTCGCTTCAAGCACGTCGGCAGGAACTTCGCTGAGTTTGGTGCCGCATGCCATTGCAGCGAGTTGCGCGCGGCACGACAGTTCAAGGCGGTGCATCCAGTTGAATGCCTCGCCGACGGTGTTGCCAACCGTGAGCGCGCCGTGATTGCGCAGGATCAGCGCTTCGCCGCGGCCAAGATCCTCGAGCAGCGAAGCTTGTTCCGCGGTATCGAGCACCACGCCCTGATAGTCGTGATACTTCACCTTCAGGAAGCGCATGGAGGTCTGGGTAAGCGGCAGCAGTCCGCATTCCAGTGCGGACACAGACATCGACGCCCAGCTATGGGTATGAACCACGCAGGCGACTTCAGGGCGTGCTTCGTGGATCGCGCTGTGGATCACATATCCGGCCTTGTTGATGCCATAGTCCAGCGCACCGAAATCCGGCTTGGAAAGGATCTTGCCGTCGTGGTCGACCTTGATCAGGCACGACGCGGTGATTTCCTCGTACATCATGCCGTACGGATTGATCAGGAAGGCGTTGTCTTCGCCCGGCACGCGCATCGAGATATGGTTGGCCATCATGTCGGCCATGCCGTAGAGCTCCACCAGGCGATAGCATGCCGCAAGGTCGACGCGCGCCTGCCATTCGGCCTCGCTGCAACGCTCGCGCATCGAAGGGATATTGAGTACACCGGTTTTGCTCATGAAACACTCCTTGGGTTTGGCTTGGCCAGGCGGGGCGGATGGTTCGGGTGTCGCGATGTCACGCCGCCGCGACGACATTACGCAGTGGCTTGCCGTTTTTCCAACGGCGCAGGTTGTCCAGGAAAATCTTGCCGACTTGCGCGTAGTGGCCCGTAGTGTGGCCTGCCGTGTGCGGGGAGACCAGGACGTTCGGCAATGTCCATAGTGGGGATTCGGCATCGAGCGGTTCATGCTCGAACACGTCGAGGAATGCGCCCCCGAGATGGTTGGACGCCAGCGCATCGATGAGCTCGGACTGCTTCACGATTTCGCCGCGCGAGACGTTGACCAGAAGCGAGCCCTGCGGCAAGAGCGCGAGCGTGCGTCGGTTCATCAGGCCTCGTGTGATGTCGGTAAGCGGGCAGGCCAGCACGACGATGGAGGCGCCGGGTAGCACTCGGTCAAGGTCGGTGAAAGCGAAGGTTTCGTCGACGCCATCCACGGGCTCGCCGGAACGGTTGATGCCGATGACGCGCACATTCACGGCCTTCAGCAAACGACTGACCTCCAGGCCAATCGGGCCGAGTCCAACGACGATGGCTGTTTGTCCGCCGATGTCTCGGGGAGCGCGATCACCAAGAAACGGTTCCCACCGCCTGTTGCGCTGTGATTCGATCAGGGTCGGCAGTTTGCGCGCCAGGGCCAGCGCACCGAGGAATGCCATTTGCGCAACCGGCGTGGCATTGGCGCCGGATGCCGTTGTGACGGTGACGCCTTTGCCGATCATTTCGGCGAAGATCGGTCGGTCTGCTCCGGCCGAATGAGCCTGGAACCATTTCAGGCGTGGCGATGCACGCATGGCCTCGTAGTACTGCGTCAACGATGGCGCAAGTTGGACCTTGCCGGAATCTGCCGTAACGTCCCGCGAAAGAAATGCAATGTCCGCGCCGCCAGGCTCGTTTCCAGACAATAGGTGTTCAGGCGTGACGAGCTTGTGCGGTACATCCGCGAGCACTTCCTCAACAAGCTCGCCAAGTACATCAATCGCCTTGGCTGACATCAGCAAGGTCAGCCGTGGTTCCGTGATCAAGATGCCTCCGTCAAACTAAGCGTGATTCTCAGGACACCACGAAGGTGGTTGCCCTGCCGGATGATTCTATGGCGCGCGTTCTCCATTCCCAATGGTGTTCCATCAGGTGAAACGGTCAACGCGATACGTGCCTGCTGCATACCTTTGCGTGCTCCTTGCGGGACTCTACATGAGGCATGGCTATTTCCCTTTCGGTTGATCAATCGTTCTGAAGCTTCAGCTCGCGGATCAGCGCGCCGTACTTGACCAGGTCCTGGTCATATTGTTTGCGATAGCCGTCCAGGTTGACCGTCATGACGGATGAGCCGCCTTGCGCCAGGCGCTGCTGCACATCGGGTTTTTGCAGGATCTGATTGACGTCTGCATTGATCTTCTGCAGGACTTGGGGCGGAGTGGCCGCGGGAGCAAGCAATCCGTACCAGGTGTCGACGTTGAAATCGGCAAGTCCGGCTTGAGCGAAGGTTGGAACGTCAGGCAATAGCGGAGAGCGCGTGTCGGAGGCAACTGCAATGGGAATGACTTGTCCCTGCCTTACCTGGTCGATGACGGTTCCCAGCCCGGCAAAGGACATATCAACCCGGCCCGAAAGCAGGTCGACGATCAGCGCTGATCCGCCCTTGTAGGGAATGTGGTGCAACTTCGTTCCGGAGAGTTTCTGGAACATCTCGCCTGCGAGATGCGGAATGCTTCCGTTGCCGGTCGAGGCATAGGTGAACTTGTTCGGATCCTTCTTCATGGCTGCAACCAGGGACTTCAAGTCTTTCTGTTGCAGTCCTTTCGACACGACGAGCACGTTTGGCTGGGCCGCGGCGATAGCAATCGGGACAAAGGCTTTCTTCGGGTCATACGGCAGCTTCGTGTACAACGCTGCGTTCATTGTGATACTGCGGGTACCCATCAGCAGGGTATGGCCGTCGGCCGGTGCTTTGGCCACGAATGCCGCCGCCAGCGTGCCATTGGCGCCGGGGCGGTTGTCAACGATGACCGGCTTGCCCCAGACCTTGGAGAGTTGCTCGGCGACGATGCGCGCAGTGGCATCCACTGGGCCACCTGCCTGGAATCCTACGAGAATGGTCACCGTCTTGTCAGGGAATGCTTGCTGAGCAAAGGTGGCAGATGTCAGTCCTGCGACAAGACAAGCAGCAAAGTGAAGAACGCGAAGGCGTGGCATGGAAGAGTTCCCCAGGTCCGTGATGCAAGCGTCGGAAGACCGGCGGCATTGCCGCCGGGTAACGAGATCACAGAGAAATCTTCACGGTCTTGAACACCGCACCCCAGCGATCGACTTCGTGATGGAGGTACTTCTTGAAGTCCTGGCGCGAGCCACCGACGACCACTGCACCTTGTGCTTCGAGCTTGTCGCGGACGGCGGGCGATGCCAGTGCCTTGTTCACTTCGGCGTTGAGACGGTCAAGGATCGGAGCTGGCGTACCGGCCGGGGCCATCAACCCGTTCCACGAGTCCGCTTCGAATCCCGGCAGGCCCGATTCATCCATGGTGGGGACATCGGGCATCTGGGGCAGGCGCTTCTTCGAGCCGACCGCCAACGGACGCGGATTGCCAGACTTAAGTGCCGGGAGTGCCGACATCGAGGTCATGAAGACCATGTCGACGTTACCTGCCATCAGGTCTGTCAAGGCACTCGACGCTCCCTTGTACGGTACGTGCAGCATGTCGATGCCGGCCTTTTGCTTGAGCAGTTCGCCGGCAAGATGCTGTGAGCCGCCGGGACCGGTAGAACCGAAGGTCAGGCTTCCGGGCTTTTGCTTTGCCAGAGCGATCAATGACTTGAGGTCGGTCACAGGCAGCGTTTTCGAGACGGCCAGCACGGCCGGCGCAGTCATCACGTTGGCAATGGGTTCGAAGCTCTTCAGCACATCGAACTTCAGGTTCTTGTACAGATACTTCGTCATCGTGATTGGCGCTGCGGCCAGCAGCAGCGTGTAGCCGTCAGGCGCGGATGAGGCGACGTACTCCGACGCGATATTCGACCCCGCGCCGACCTTGTTCTCGACGATGACGGGCTGTCCCATCGACGCCTGCATGGCGTTGGCGATCAGGCGCGCCGTCAGATCCGTCGGGCCGCCGGCCTGGTAGCCAACAACGATCCGGATTGGGGCCGAAGGATAGGGGCCTGCGGCAGTAGCGGGCGTTGCAGCAAGGGCGGCGCCAAGCGTCAGGAGGACGCCCGCTGCCACGCCCGGGAATGGACGAGGGAATTGCATACTGTTGTCTCCGAGAAATTCTTGGACGCCGCCGTGAGCGCTGTCGATCGCGTTGGCGCAAGACACGAGGCGTTCGTTTAGTCGCAATAGTGGGCGATTTCCCTGCGTGGGAGAAATGCCCATTGCGCCCTGTGTCATAACAAAAAGTCATTGCTGGGGAGCTTGCGGCGGGTGTTTTTTGGGATTCTAAAAACTCATGGCTGCGTCCCGAATTGGAAGTTGTCACGCGTAGCTGGTTGAGCCACCATGCAGAATCCGCCGAACCCAGACGTGCGCACGACGCGACTACAAACATGACAATCATCGAGACATTTGCCGCCTATGCGGAAAACCCGGGATCGGGTGCCGACCAGAGCGAAGTTATCCACCATGCCAAGCGTGCGGTCGTCGATTGGTATGCCGCATTGATTCCGGGCGCGGTGGCAGCGCCTGGCACGTTGCTGGAGACCGCGTTGGCTGAAGATCTGGATCGCGGTGAGGCACGCCTGGCGCTGGGACGGAAGGCAACGGTCAGAACGGCCGCGCTGATCAACGGAACCGCTGCGCACACCGTCGAGGTGGACGACATCTACAAGCACGCCATCTATCACCCGGGTGCGCCGACCATTGCGGCCGCGCTGGCGGCTGGCCAGGCACGCAAGATCGACGGCAAGGCATTCCTGCGAGCGGTCATCATCGGCTATGAGGTGTCCTGTCGCATTGGCGCGGCGATGGGTCGGACGCATTACAAGTATTGGCATAACACCGGTACGGTCGGCACGTTTGGCGCTGCCGCTGCCGCGGCGGCCGTCCTGAAGCTGGATGCCAAACGGACCGCTCATGCCTTGGCAACCTGCGCTACGTTCGCCGCTGGCCTGCAGCAAGCCTTCCGCATGGACTCGATGTCGAAGCCGTTGCATTCCGGTCGCGCGGCGGAGGGTGGGGTTCTGGCGGCCTTGGCTGCCGAGGCAGGGGTTACCGGGTCGCTCGATGTTATTGACGGCGAGGCTGGCATCGGACGCGCCATGAGCAATGGTCCGGACTGGCAAGCGGCGGCCGCGACGCTCGGGCGCGAATACGCCATCACCCAGATGACGTTCAAGAACCACGCTTGCTGCGGACATACGTTTGCCGCGATCGATGGCGCGCAGGCCCTGCAGCGGCAGCACGGTTTTGCCGCGGACGATATCGAAAGCGTTCGTGTAGCAACGTATCGCCCAGCGCTGGAGGTTGCCGGCAATCCGAATCCGCAGACGGCGGCAGAAGGGCGCTTCAGCCTTCCGTACGTGGTGTCGAATGCGCTCATCCACGGCAGCGTGCGCCTGGCGGCGTTCACGCCTGAGCGGCTTGCGGATGCGTCGGTGCGTGCGCTGATGCAGCGCATCGATCTTCAGGTGGATCCGGAGATCGATGCGGCGTTTCCTGGCAAGCGTGCGGCCCGGGTGGCTGTCCGTCTGCGTGACGGGCAAGCGTTCGAATATCTGCAGCCGAATCGCAAGGGCGATCCCGAGGAACCGCTGAGCGACGAGGATCTGGACGAGAAGTTCTTTGAACTCGCAGGCCCCGTGCTTGGCGCCGCTGCGGCAAAGGATTTGCTGCAACGCCTGTGGACGCTCGAGACAGCGTCGTCGTTGCCATGAGCGAACGAGCCGAAGGCCAGTACGGGAGTGCTGTCGCGCCGATGCCGCGCAGGCCAAAGGCCGAGACGCCAAACGGCGCCTGCGACTGCCATTGCCATGTCTTCGGGCCGTACGAGATGTTCCCTCTGGCCGGGGAGCGCACCTATGCGCCGCCGGAAACCACCGTAGCGCGGTATCTGTCGATGCTCGATACGCTCGGATGCCAGCGCGGCGTGCTGGTGCAGGCATCCGCGCACGGACTGGACAATCGCGCCATGCTTCACGCAATCGCCAACGCGCCGGACCGGCTGCGCGGTGTCGCCGTGGTGGACGCGGAGACGACTCTCGAAACACTGCAGGACCTGTATCGCGCCGGCGTTCGCGGCCTGCGAATCGCGAGGTTGCTGAATGCGGACGGATCGCCCCGGTACAAGAACACGGTGGACGTGTCCGCGCTCGACCGGCTTTTGCCCCATATGCAGAAGATTGGCCTGCATGCGCAGCTATGGACCACGCTGGACCAACTGGAAAGCCTCGAGCCGACGATCCGGTCAGCCGGGATTCCGTTTGTACTCGACCACATGGGGCGTAGTGGCCCGGAGGTTGGGCTGGATAGCCCGGAATTCGACCGCCTGTGCGGTCTGGTGGCCGACGGATATCTGTGGGTCAAGCTGACGCCCTACCGGCCATCGCTGGCCTATCCGGACTACGACGACATGCGGCCGTATCACGAGCGGTTGTTGCAGGCCAATCCGGATCGGATGCTGTGGGGAAGCGACTGGCCGCACATCAATATGGACAAGGACGTGCCCGACGCGGGACACCTGGTCGACCTGCTTGCGGCGTGGACCAAGGACAGGGACATTCTTCACAAGATCCTGGTGTCGAACCCTGCGCGGCTGTACGGGTTCGAGTAGACAACCCATCGTTATAAGAATCGGCAGTACTGCAAACGAAATCGCCACCTCCAGGGTGGCGATTTGCATTGGATGTTGGTGCTGAAGGGTTACATCGCCTTCAGGGCGCCACTTGCGACCAGGGACTCGGCCTTGCGGTCTTCCTCCCTGAGGTAAGCCTGGAAGTCGGCGACGCTCATCGGCGTCGGTACCGAGCCCATTTGCCGGATCCGCGCCTGCACGTCCGGGTCGGACAACGCGGCGTTCAATGCCTTGTTCAGTTGTGCCACGATCTCCGGTGGTGTCTTTGCGGGCGCCAGGAGGCCCGCCGAGGTGCTGATATCAAAGTTTGCGGCGCCCAGTTCCGCCAGTGTCGCGACGTCGGGAAGATCGGGTGCGCGCGACTTCGTCGTCACCGCCAGCGCACGGAGCTTGTTCGAGCGGATATGCGGAAGCGAACTAGGCAGCTGGTCCACCATCGCATCCACCTGGCTGCCCAGCAGATCATTCAGTGCGGGCGCCGACCCCTTGTACGGCACGATGTTCAGCTTGATGCCCAACGCCTCCTGCATCCGCAGGAGCGCAACATGGTTGGTGGTGCCATTGCCCGAATGGGCCACGCTCACCTTGCCCGGATTTGCCTTGGCGTAGGCAATGAAGTCCTTGAACGTCTTGTGGGGGCTGCCGGCCGGGACTTCGAGTACCAGCGGCGTGACGGCGATCATGCCGATGCCGACGAAGTCAGCGGCGGTAAATGGCCGACGGCCCGGTATCAGTCGGGGTGTGACAGCATAACTGCCGTTTGCACTGGCTACCAGCGTATAGCCATTGGGCGTGGCACGCGCGGCAAGTTCGTGGCCAATCACGCCACCGGCGCCTGCACGGTTGTCGAGGATGACCGATTGCTTCAGGGCCTGACCCATCGGCACCGACACGGCCCGGGCGATGATGTCCATGTTGCCGCCCGGCGCGAATGGCACGATCACGGTTATCGGCTGGGAAGGGTATTTGTCCTGCGCAAACGCGGCTGGTACGTAGAGTGCGCCAAGCGCGGGCAGGGCAGCCGTTGAAAACGCAGCCCTCAGGAATGTACGACGATGCATGGTTGTCCCCTTTATGAGTATGTCCCCCTGCAATGCGGGGATCATCAAAATGGTGGGACTACCCACAATCGTTGAATACTTCCAATAGCGTGCTCAGATATAATAAAAAATCATTCCTCAAGGTTCCCTGACATGGCGCGACGCATTCCTCCGATGAATCCATTGCGGGTTTTCGAAGTCGTGGCCAGGACGCAGAACCTGACGCTCGCCGCCCAGGAATTGCATGTCTCCCAATCGGCGGTCAGCCGTCAGATTGCGGTTCTCGAAATGTATCTGGGCGTTGAGCTGTTCCGTCGCGAACGCCACGGCGTGACCTTGACGCGTGCGGGTCAAAGCTATGCGGATGAAGTGGTGCCAGCTTTTGACGCCGTGGCCACCGCGACGGCGCGGCTGCTCAGGAGCACCTCACAGGGTGCCTTGCGCGTGCGCACCTACACGACGTTTGCCGCCAAGTGGCTGATTCCGCGGTTGCCGGATTTCCAGGCCCAGTTTCCCAGTATCGAAGTACGCATCGACAATGCCATTCCGGATGTGGACTTCGACCGCGATCCGGCGGATCTCGCCATCCAGTTTGGCGACGGGCGCTGGCCGCGGGTCAACAGCGACATGCTGTTTGGCGACGAAATGGAGCCGGTCTGCACACCGGCTTACCTCCAGAACCACAAGGGGAGCCGGGGCAAGACGCTGCAACCACTGCTAAAGCATCGGCTACTGGTGTCGCACTATCGACGCGCGGACTGGGACGATTGGCTCGCGTTCGCGCAAATGGCCGACGTCGCCAAGGACACGGAGCGCATGAGCTTCGGCAGCTCCGTGATGACGTGGCAAGCTGCGCTCGATGGGCTTGGCATCGCCATCGGTCAGACGGCGATGCTGAAATCCGAGCTCGAGTCCGGCCGCCTGATCCGTCCGTTCGAACAGCCCTATCGCAGGGACAAGGCCTACTACCTCGTTCGTCCACACGTGCAGAGAGAGTCGCGAAAAATCGTGGCGTTCCGCGACTGGCTGCTGGAGACGGTTGCCCGGGAAGCCGGCGCATCCCAGAAATGATCCGGGCCTGAACGCAGGCATTCCAATTTGTTCTGGCTAACATCCAAACGCGAAGTTCTCAACTCGACCTCGATGGGCGATCCTGACACCTGTCAAGAATCCAACGAGAGAGACAGAAATGAATTTCGAACTTAGCGAAGAACATCAGGCCTTTGCGGAATCCGTCCGCCGTTTCGCTCAAGACAGGCTGGCACCGGGTGCACTGGAGCGCGCACACTCCGCTCACTACCCGTGGGATGCGGCCAGCATGCTGGCAGAGCAAGGTCTGCTGGGCATCGCTTTCCCGGAAGAAGATGGCGGCCAAGGCGGCACGCTGATGCACGCAGTGATCGCCATTCAGGAGGTGGCGCTGGTCTGCCCGAAGAGCGCGGACATTGTGCAGGCGGGCAACTTCGGCCCCATCCGTACCTTCGTCGAGTATGCGTCGGCCGAGCAGAAGGCACGCTTCCTGCCTGACCTGCTGGCGGGCAAGAAGCTGATTGCGCTGGGCATGACCGAGCCGGACGCCGGCTCTGCCGTGACGGAGCTCAAGACCTCGGCGCGCCTCGATGGTGACCATTACGTCATCAACGGCAGCAAGATCTTCTCGACCCACAGCCCCGAGGCGGAACTCTTCCTGATCTACGTGCGCTTTGGTCCGGGCGTTGGCGGTATCGGCTCGGTGTTGGTTGAGCGCGGTGCGCCTGGCTTCCAGGTCGGCGAGCCCTCGAAGTTCATGAGCGGCGAGGAATGGTGCCAGCTCTACTTCGAAGATTGCCGCATTCCGAAGGAAAACCTGCTGCTGGGCGAAGGTGGTTTCAAACGGCAGATATCGGGATTCAACGTCGAGCGCCTGGGCAATTCGTCGCGCTCGCTGGCGCTGGGCCGTCATTGCTTCAACATCGCCAAGGAACACGCAAAGATCCGCAAGCAGTTCGGCCGCGAGCTGTGCGAGTTCCAGGGCATCCAGTGGAAGTTTGCCGAGATGGCGCTGAAACTCGAATCGGCGCAATTGCTGCTGTACCGCGCAGCGATGGAAGGTGAGCACGGCCTGCCGTCGGCACATAGCACGGCGATGGCCAAGCTGGCCTGCAATCAGGCGGGCTGGGACGTAGCGAACGAAGCGCTGCAAGTCATGGGCGGCATGGGCTATAGCCAGGAATCGATCGTCGAATATTGCCTGCGTCGCATCCGTGGCTGGATGATTGCCGGAGGTTCCATCGAAGTGCTGAAGAACCGCATTGCAGAAGGCGTGTTCGAACGTACCTTCTCGCAGCGCCCGCCGAAGGCCGGCTGAGTCTGCAAGATTCTGCAGATCGTCGCCGATCCGGCGAAGCACGCAAGAGATACAAGAGACACAAGAGACACGAGACACAAGCGATACACGAGACACTGGATTGACTATGAACACCTCCGCTTCGAACCATGCAGATGCAGCTTTGGCCCAAGCGCTCCTGGCTCCCAAAAGCGTGGCGCTGTATGGCGCCTCCGATGACGCCGGGAAAACCGCTGGCCGTCCGCTCAAGTTCCTGCGCGCGGCAGGATTCCAGGGCAAGATCTATCCGATCAACCCGAACCGTCGTACGGTGCAGGGCGAGACCGCCTATGAAAGCCTGGCTGCGTTGCCGGAGGTTCCGGAGCACGTCTTTATCCTGACGCCGACCAATACGGTGCTCGAAGCCGTAGCGGAATGCGCGAGCTTGGGCGTGAAGGTGGTCACTATCCTGGCCAGCGGGTTCTCAGAATCGGGACCGGAAGGCGCGGCGCGCGAGGAAGCGCTGCGCAAACTCAGCAAGGGCACCGGCATCCGCGTGCTGGGACCCAGCAGTCTGGGCGTTATCAACCCCAATGTGGGCCTCGTCCTGACGGCCAATGCCGCATTTGCCGAGCCCGAGTTGCCCAGCGGCAAGGTATTCGTGGCTTCCCACAGCGGCAGCATGATCGGCTCGCTGGTTTCCCGTGGTAAAGCGCGCGGCGTAGGCTTTGCAGGTCTGGTGTCCGTCGGCGGCGAGGCGGATCTTTGCGTCGGCGAAATCTGCGCGGCAACGCTCGACGACCCGTCGATCGAGGGCTACCTGCTGTTCCTCGAAAGCCTGCGTCATGGCGACCAACTGCGGGCCTTCGCACTGGAGGCGGCAAGGCGCGGCAAGCCGGTCATTGCCTACAAGCTCGGTCGCTCGGCCGCCGCAGCGGAAATGGCTGCTACGCACACTGGGGCGCTTGCCGGTGAGGATGATATTGCTGACGCCTTCCTGAAGGATCTTGGCATCGCTCGCGTTGGCATTCTCGAAGCGTTGCTGGAGACCTTCCCGTTGGCCAAGCGTATTCCGCTGCCGACCAAAGAGTCTTCGCTGCGCCGGGTTGGTGTCGTGACGACTACCGGCGGTGGTGCAGCGATGGCGGTGGATCAACTGGGCATCCGTGATGTGGTCGTCGAACCCGCTTCCGCGGAAACGCTGGCCAAGCTGGAAGCCGCCGGTATTGCCGTCTCGCCGGGCCGGGTGCTGGACCTGACCCTGGCCGGTACGAACTACAGCGTCATGAAAGGCGCACTCGACATCATGTTCGAAGCGCCGGAATTCGATGTGGTGTTGGCGGTGGTGGGATCGTCCGCGCGCTTCCAGCCGCATCTGGCCGTCAAGCCGATTATCGACAGTGCTTCGAGCAGCAAGCCTCTGGCGGCGATGCTGGTGCCGGACGCCCCCGAAGCCTTGCGCTCGCTCACTGAGGCTGGTGTGCCGTGCTTCCGCTCGCCGGAAGCTTGCGCCGATGCCATTGCGTCGCTGTTGGCGCGCCGCGCGCCCGGCAAGCAACCGCTGGCAACCGTAGACCTGAGCGGTGCGAAGCCGTTGAGCGAAGCGCAGGCCTACGTCATTCTCGACCAGGTAGGCGTTCCGCATGCGCCCGCGGTGACCATGCCTCTGGCAGGTCCGGCGAGCCAACTGCCGTTTGCATTCCCGGTCGTCGCCAAGGTGTGCTCACCAGAAATTCCCCACAAGACGGAAGTGGGCGGCGTGGTCCTGGGCATCAAGGGGCAACCCGAACTTGAGTCGGCCCTGGCGACGTTGCGTGAAAGCCTCCGTGAGCATGCAGGCGACAAGCGTTGCGACGTGGTACTGGTCCAGCCGATGACGAAGGGGCTGACTGAAGTTCTGGTGGGATACCGTGTCGATCCAGAGGCCGGCCCAATCGTGATGCTTGCCGCAGGCGGTATCTGGGCAGAGGTCGCGCGTGATCGAAGCATCCGCCTGGCGCCAGTGACGGTAGACGTGGCGCGGGAAATGATTGCCGAGGTGAAGGCGCTGAAGACGGTGTCCGGGCTGCGTGGCAAGAAAAAGGGCGATCTCGAGGCGTTGGCAAAGGCCGTATCGGCCTTGTCCCAGCTTGCCGTGAAGCCTGAGCTTCGGATCGCGGAAGCCGAGGTCAATCCGCTGATGGTGCTCCCGGAAGGCGAGGGCGTACTGGCGGTCGATGCGCTTGTACTGCAGGCATGATGATGACATCGGCGGCTAGTTCCACGGCGAGGCCGGAAGAGATTCTGGACCGGCTCAGCGCGCTGGCCACACTTCGCAGGGACCGCTCAGGGCCCACGGAGATCGTCTGGCGAGAAATTGGCCAGGGGACGCCGCTGGTGCTGATTCATGGTGGACACGGCAGCTGGATGCACTGGGTGCGCAATATCGAAGCGCTCAGCCGGCAGCACACGCTGTTGCTGCCGGACCTGCCAGGGTTTGGGGACTCGGCTTCGCTGGAGGGAGATGCGCACGCTGCCGACCGCCTGGATCGTCTTGTCGAAACCGTCGCGCGCAGTCTCGAAGGATGGTTCGGAACCGCCGACGACTTCGGGCTGGCCGGCTTCTCGTTTGGCGGCCTCGTCGCCGCGCGTCTGGCGGCGGCGTTGCCCAATGTCGGCAAGCTTGCCTTGCTGGGTTCGGCAGGGCACGGCGGAACGCGACGCCAGCGAATGGAAATGATCAACTGGCGTACCGAAGATCGGGATCAGATGTTGCATGGTTTGCGGCACAACCTTGCCGCGCTCATGCTCCACGATGCGGCGAATATTGACGCGCTCGCCATGCGCGTACATGAGCAGACTTGCCTTGCCACGCGTTTCCGAAGCAAGGCCATTTCACGCGGCGCGCTGCTTGAACCAGTCCTCGACAGCTATCAAGGGCCCACGCTTCTGATTTGGGGCGAGCACGACGTCACGGCGAATCCCGTCGAGGCAGCGCAGAAAATTGCAGGCGGTTCACCGCATCGGGAATGGTGCCTGGTGCCCGGTGCCGGGCATTGGGTGCAGTACGAACGGCCGGACGAAGTCAATCAGTTGCTGTTGCGGTGGTTTGCCGAAGGCAATTGATCGGCGCATATGTGACAGTGCCTACGCCGGATACCATGTCGATTTGATCGGCATTGCGGGAAGACCACCGAGCGAATAGCTTAGCGACGCCGCCGCGCGCACAACGCTTGGTGCCAGCTTGTGCAACTTGGGCACTGTCAGTCGGGTGGTCGGGCCAGAGATGCTCACGGAACCGAGAACGACACCCTTGGCCCCGGTGACCGCAACGGACACGCTTGCGGCGCCTGGATTGCGCTCGCCGCGCGTCACGCAATATCCCTGCTTCCTGATCGACTCGTAAAGAACTCCCGGCCGATTCAATGCGGCCAGGATGACCTTGCCGGCCGAGCCACTTTCAAGCGGCAGCAATTCGCCCAGACGGACATGATGTCGAAGGCCGCGAGGTCCTTCAACGCGCATCAGGCATGCGCGAACATTCTCCTCATAGATGAAGAACGACGCGCTTTCACCGGACGTTGCGGTGAGGTCCTGGAGGATGGGTTCGATGACAGCGTGCGCATCGAATTGGGCCTGGTATCGGGAGCCAATGAATGCGGCGGCGGGACCGAGGCGCCACGCGCCGTCTTCGCGTTGCACGAGGAAGCGCGATGCGGCCAGCGTCCGGGCAAGGCGAAGCGTGGTTGGCTTGGGCATGCCTGTGCGTCGTGCCAGGGAGCCCAGCGATACATATACTTCGTCGCCGGAGAAACAGGTAAGAATCGAAAGGGCGCGAGCCACCGATTGCACGGTCGTACCGGGTGGTGCGTCTTCGCCGGATGCAGCGGCCTTGTCGGTGCGGGTTGGTCGCAGGCTCGCAGGCACGAGTGCACCCCGTGAAGTGAGCCGCGAGTCGGCATCGTCAGGCCTCCGGGTGGAAACAGGACTCTTGGCGATGCCCATACGGAATCTCCTCAGGAATGTTTGTCCAGCAGGGCCGCCACATACTGGCCGATGGCAAGCGACGACGTCAGTCCCGGTGACTCGATGCCGAACAGGTTGACCAGACCGTGCACGCCATGAACCTGTTCTCCCTGAATCAGGAAATCGGTGTCGGTGTTGTGCACGGAACCTGGCCCTGCAAGCCGCGGTCGGATACCGGTATAGCCGGGCTGAAGGGTGCCGTCGCGCAGGCCGGGCCAGAACCGCCGTATGCCTTCGTAGAAGCGGCTCTCCTTGCCTTGGTCAAACGTGTAGTCCACTTCGTCGCGCCAGTCGATGTCGGGTCCAAACTTGCATTGTCCGCCCAGGTCTAACGTGACATGCACGCGTAACGCGGCTTCGCGTGCGACTGGATAGACCAGGTGCGAAAACGGCGAGCGTCCCTGCAGCGTGTAGTAGTGGCCGATGGCGTAGTGTACCTTCGGTATGACTTCGCGCGGAACTCCGTCGATCGACTGTGCGACCTTGTCCGCCTGCAGGCCTGCCGCATTGACGAAGTGTCTGGCCAGCAGCCGCATCGGCTCCGCACCGCCCACCTGCAGCTCGATGCCCTCGCTGGTGACCTTGCCTCCCGTGACCGGACTATTCAGTACGAGACATGCGCCCGCGGCTTCCGCGTCGCCCAGGTACGACAGCATCAGGGCGTGGCTGTCGACAATGCCAGTCGATGGCGAATACAGCCCCGCGACGGCAAGTATCTCGGGTTCCAGCGCGCTGACACTACGGGCGTCGAGCAACTGGAGGTCGTTGACGTCGTTGGCCTCGGCCAGCTTCTGGTATTTGTGCAGGCCGTCGATTTCAGCCTCATTCGTTGCGACAATCAGTTTGCCTATGCGGCTGTGACCGATGCCACGTTCGGCGGCATAGGCATAGATGGCATCCCGGCCGCTTTGACACAGTCGCGCTTTCAGGGAGCCGGGGGCATATGAGAGCCCGGCATGCAGGACTTCCGAGTTGCGCGCACTCGTATGCGTGCCAAAGGCGTTCTCTGCATCGAGGATCAGCACTTCGTGCCCGGCCTGGGCGATGGCTCGCGCGATGGAAAGTCCCACCACGCCAGCACCTGCGACAACACAATCTACGCGTTCCATATGTCTCAATGAGTTTGCAGGGACATGGCAGTCCCGGTTCACGGTGCTGGCGACAATGCACGGTCACACAGTGACGAAGCGGCGGCTTGCCCAGGATGCGAGCCGCGGGTAGACACGGAGCGCGTTCTTGAAATAGATGTTGTCCCGGTCAGCATCGGCGAGATCCCTGGCTGCGTCGATGTAGCGTCGCGTGTCGTCAAAATGGAAGCCGGTCTCGGGATCCACGCCCTGCACGGCGCCGAATGCCTCCGAGGCGAACAGGATGTTCTCGGTGGGTACCACCTTGAGCAGCAGGTCGATACCAGGCTGGTGATACACGCAGGTATCGAAGAACACGTTTCGCATCAGCTGGCTCAACGGCGGCCGTCCCATTTGCCGGGCCAACCCGCGGTAGCGACCCCAGTGATAGGGCACGGCACCACCGCCATGCGGAATCACCAGCCTCAGCGTCGGGAAGTCGACAAAGACGTCGGACAACAGCAGTTGCATGAATGCCGCGGTATCGGCATTCAGGTAGTGGGCGCCCGTGTGATGGAAGTTCGGATTGCACGAACAACTCACGTGAATCATCGCGGGCACGTCGAGTTCCACCATGCGCTCATAGAGCGGATACCAGTATCGATCGGTCAGTGGTGGGCCGGTCCAGTATCCATCGGATGGATCGGGGTTGAGATTGCAGCCGACGAACCCGAGCGACGTTACGCACCTTTCCAGTTCGGCGACGCAGCCGTCCAGGTCATGCCCGGGAGACTGCGGCAATTGGCATACACCAGTGAATTGATCCGGGTACAGCGTTGTCACGCGATGGATGAGGTCGTTGCACGCCTGCGACCAATGCAGGCTCGTCACGGGATGGCCCACGTGATGGGCCATGGCACTGGCCTTCGGCGACAAGATCGTCATGTCGATGCCGCGCTCCCGCTGCAAGCGAAGCTGGTTTGTCTCCAGGCTCTCGCGGATCTCGTCGTCACCGATGCGGAAGTCAGGAGGCAGCGGTGGAGCGCCGGGTTCAAGCAGTCTGGCGACCTGCCGTGCGCGATAGGCGTCCAGCGCTTTGGGTGCTGTGGTGTAGTGTCCGTGGCAGTCGACGATCATGTTTGTTCTCTGCTGTTACTCGCACGCCGGCAGGTCATCAGTTCAGCGAGATGTTGGCGTTGCGGATGATCCGCGCCCACTCGGCGCTCTCGCGATTCGCGACGCTGCTCATCTCTTCCGCGGAGGTGACATGCAGATCGACGCCCTGGGCATCCAGGCGGTCGCGCAGGGCCTTGTCCTTGGCGATCTCGGCTAGCGCGGTGTTGAGGCGATTCACGGTATCGCGCGGTGTGCCGGCGGTGGTGTAGATGCCGTACCACGTGGTGTACTGAAACCCGGGCAGCCCGGATGCGGAAATGAGAGGAATGTTCTTGAGGCTCGGTGACGCGGATGGTGCAGTCACGCCGATCGCGCGAATGGCGCCCTTGTCGATCATCGCCTTCAGGCTCGGGTAACTGCTGAACGCCGCCTGGATCTCGCCTGCGGCCAGGTCGTTGAGGAGCAGTGCGGTGCCCTTGTAAGGGACGTGATTGACTTCGATCTTGGGCGTTGCCTTGAACTGCTCCATACCAAGGTGAGCCAGGCCGCCCACGCCGGCCGAGCCAAAGTTGACCTTGCCAGGATTCGCCTTGGCATACGCAATCAGGTCTTTGGCGGAGTTCACCGGCAACTTTGTGCTGACAGTGAGTACATGGGGGCTCGTGGTCACCATGCCTACCGGGGCCAGCCGCTTCGCTGCGTCCGCAACGCTTTTCGTCAGCAGCGGTTGCACGACGACGTTGCCGGAGGCCGCGAACAGCAGCGTGTAACCGTCAGGCGTCGCACGACTCACCGCGCTCATGGCAGGGTATCCGGCGCCGCCTCCGAGATTGTCGACGACAAACGGTTGGCCGAGCACCTTGCCCAAGGCAACCCCGATCTCGCGTGCGACCACGTCGGCGGGCCCGCCTGCGGCAAAGGGTACGACCAGCTTGACTGGCCTGTTCGGGTAGGGGCTGGTCTGCGCCTGCGCGTGAAGGCAGGGCAGTATCGATGCGATGCAGAAAAGCGTGGTTCGAACGCGTGAACGTACGTGCATGGGTTGTCGTCTCCTGTGCCTGAAGAATGCCGGCGTTTTGCTTGTGCGGCGATTCTATGGCGCAGGATTGACAATCCCAACGGTGTTCCATCAGGTGAAACGCAGGCGTGCGGGCATCAACGCCATGGAGCCATGCAGTGGCTTCAATCGTGGACGTAGTTGCCTGTGCTGTAGACCTTTTCGCACCATGCCGAACTAGCGCCGAGGAGCCGCGACAATTTCGTGGCCGCCACCAGTTGCACGCGGGAGATCTCGGTACGATCCGCTGCCTCCAGGCGCGACGCGGGCCCGGACAGTGTGAGTGACGCCATGAACTTGTCGCCCGCGCCGAACAATGGCGTGGCGAATGCCGCGGTGTAGATGTCTCGCACGCCGGCGGTGAACCATGGCAGCGCCTCGTCGCGCTTCGCTGATTCCTCTTGCTTGCCCCAGTACTTGAGTACGGATCCGATTGCCGTGTCGTCCAGCGGCAGGATCGTGCCGGGCAAGCGCGACTCTCGCAATCCTTCGCTGGGCTCGGCGCGATACAGGCACATGCGCTGCTCGTCGCCGTGCAGCACGTAGTACGACGCGCTTTCTTTCGTGGCCAATGCCAGTTCCTGCAGCACCGGTTCGATGACGGAGCCTAGCTGGAACGATTGCTCGTAAAGCTTGCCGAGATAGAGCACACGCGGCCCCAACGCAAAGCGGCCATCGGCGGTGCGCACCACATAGCTCATCCGCTCCAGCGAATTCAGCAAACGGAAGACGGTGGTCTTGTGCATGCCCGACGTGCTGGACAGTTGCGCGAGCGTTTGAATCTCCGCGCCAAGCCGGAAGCAGTCCAGCAAACCTAGCGCCTTTTCGACGGCGGCTACCCCGTGGTTACTCATCGATCAATCCCGGTGCAAGTTTTGGTCATTGTACTGTGTACAACGCCATTTTGTATCGTACAAGGGTATACGCCAAGTGGACGGAAGACTTTAACGGACTATAGTTCTCTCAGATTTATGAAACGATGTTGTACAGAGTACAACGCAAACAGACGCCAAGGCGCGATAAAGCGGAGACAACGAATGCATCCAGTCCGATCCCTTCTACTTATGGCAATTGCGATCACCGCGACCACCGCGATGCCCGCTCACGCGGCGTGGCCAGACGACCGGCCCATCGAGGTGTACGTCGGGTTTGCGGCCGGAGGAGGGACCGACCTGCTGGCCCGCGCCATGGCGCCGTACCTGCAGAAGCATCTGGGCGGCAAGGCCCGCATCGTTGTTGTCAACAAGCCCGGCGCATCGGGCGAGATCGCCTATTCGTCGCTCTCGCGTGCGGCGGCGGACGGCTACACGATCGGCATCGTGTCCACGCCTTCGCTGCTGACCATCCCCATTCAGCGCAAGCCCAAGTACGACCCGGCGTCCATCGTCCCACTGGCGCGCGTGATTGACGATCCGGCGATGTTCGTGGTGGCGGGCGACAGCAAGCTGGCTTCGCTGGCAGATCTGGTCAAGCAGCTCAAGGCCAACCCTGAAGGCTTGTCGATGGGTAGCAACGGCATTGGCACGAACGGGCATATGGCCGCGCTGGCGTTGCAGCAGGTGACCGGCGCCAAGGTCAACCACATCCCGTTCGCCGGTACGTCGCAGAGCAAGACGAGCCTGCTCGGGCATCACATCGACGTGATGGCGATGAGCACCACCGAATACACCGAAGCCGATCGCGCTTCGAAAGACGTGAAGGTGCTCGCGCAACTGGGCAATGAGCGTCGCTCTGGCCTGGTGGCAGATGTGCCGACGGCGCGCGAACAGAAACTCGACATCACGATCTCGTCGGAGCGTGGCTTCGCGGTGCCGCGTGGCGTGCCGCCGGAAATCGCCAAGCGTCTGCAGGCCGCGATCGAAGCCACGACGAAAGACCCTGAATTCCTGGCTCGCGCCGTCAACGAGGCGCGCGGCATCTCATACCTGTCCGGCACTGCATGGACCCAACACATGGCCACGCAGCGCGGCAAGTTCGAAAGCCTCTGGAAGCTCGCTTCCGCGAAGTAAATCCCCTGGCAGATCCCCCTTTGTTTGACCGTCACATCTGGAGTCGATACATGAGCACCCAATCCAAAGCATCCCCCGCGATTCGTCGCGAATATGAGCGCGTTTCGCCCGAACTGGTTGAGCGTGCATCGAAGTTTCAGGCAGCCATCCTGGCCGACGTGGTGGGCCGTCGCGGCACGCTGAACGCCCGCGTGCAGGGCCTGTCTCCCGCCATGAAGGTGTGCGGTCCGGCGTTGACGGTGGAAGTGCGTCCCGGTGACAACCTTATGTTCCACGTGGCGCTGGCCATTGCCCAGCCTGGCGATGTCATCGTGGTCGACGGCAAGGGCGACCAGACCGCGGCCCTGTGCGGCGAAATCATGGCCACGCAGGCGCAGGCATCTGGTGTGGCGGGCTTTGTGATCGACGCCGCCGTACGCGATTCGCATGAGCTGGGCAACGGCCCGTTCCCGGTGTTTTCCGCCGGCACCAATCCGTGCGGCCCCACCAAGGCCATCGGTGGCCTGGTGAACTGGCCGGCGTCGGTGGCTGGCGTGGCCGTCAATCCGGGCGACCTGATCGTGGGCGATGCCGACGGCGTGGTGGTGATTCCGCGCGAAGACGTTCCCGTGATCCTGGAACTGGCACAGAAGAAGGTGGACGCGGAAGCCAAGCGCATCGCCGCAATCAAGGCCGGCGAGCTGCGTCCGGGCTGGCTGGACAAGGAACTGCGTGCCGCCGGCGTGCTGGCCGAGGGTGAGTCGCTGTGAGCGCCGTAAAGAAACCCGTTTTGCTGGTTACGGGCAACGACCTCGCGCCGCAGGCGCTGGCGCTGCTCGATGATTTCGACGTCTGCTTTGCTGGCAAGCAGTGCAGCGAAGATACGGTGGTTGCACTGGCGAAGGAGAAGGACCCGGTCGCGATCATCGTGCGCTACGGCAAGATCGGCACGAGCGTGATGGACGCCGCGCCATCACTCAAGGTCATCTCGAAGCATGGCAGCGGTATCGACGTGATCGACCAGAAGGCCGCAGCCGAGCGCGGCATTGCTGTCAAGGCCGCCGTCGGTGCGAACGCTGCCGCCGTGGCCGAACACGCCTGGGCGCTGATACTGGCTTGCGCCAAAGCCGTACCGCATCTGAACGACCGCATGCGCGGCGGCCATTGGGACAAGTCGACGCACAAGACCATCGAGCTGAACGGCCGCACGCTTGGCGTGGTCGGGCTGGGTGAAATCGGTCGTCGTGCGGCGGTTACCGGTGTCGCGCTGGGCATGCGCGTGATTGCGTTCGATCCGTTCGCGAAGGCGGCGCCCGAAGGCGTGACGCTGGTCGACCTGGCACAACTGTTCCGTGAGTCTGACGTCGTGTCGCTGCATTGCCCGCTGACAGAAGAGAACCGGGGCATGCTGAACCGCGAAACGCTGGCCACGTTCAAGGATGGCGCAATCCTGGTCAACACCGCACGTGGCGGGTTGATCGATGAACCCGCACTGGTCGAGGCGCTGGAGAGCGGCAAGCTGTACGCCGCCGGGCTGGACAGCTTTGCTGTCGAACCGATGCCCGTGCCGCATCCGTTCCAGCAGGTGCCGAACCTGATCCTTTCGCCGCACATTGGTGGCGTGAGCGACGCGGCCTACGTGAACATGGGCGTAGGCGCGGCGAAGAACGTCATTGCGGTGTTGCAAGGCGCCGCAACGCCGGCTTAAGTTGAGATAAGAATCGTCGCGGGGGGGCGGGGCCCGGCCAGCAGGTCGGGCCTCGACAACCACCGCGACCGCAGGAGACAACAATGTTGAATCGCGTCATTCCTCTGTTTACCGTCGTCGCCACGCTGATGGGCGCCGCATCGGCGCCCGCATTTGCGGCGTATCCCGACAAGCCCGTCCGCATTGTCGTACCCAATCCGCCTGGCGGCGCCGTCGATGTGGTGACCCGCAAGATCGCGCAAAAGCTCACGGTGCAGATGGGCCAGAGCTTTGTCGTCGAGAACAAGCCCGGCGCATCCGGCACGATTGGCACCACGCAAGTGGTCAATGCACCAGCCGACGGGTACACCTTGTTGGCCAATGACAACTCGTACACCACGCTGCCGTACGTCTTCAAGAAGCTGAACTGGGACCACCAGACCGCGCTGGTGCCGATCGCACCGTTCGCGTTCTCGCCGGTGGTGCTCGGCGTAAAGGCCGATTCGCGTTTCAAGGACCTGGCTGCGCTGGTCAGCTACGCCAAGGCGCATCCGGGTGAAGTCACGTTCGGCACCGGTGGCCCGGGTAGTTCGCCGCATTTCGCCGCCGAAGCCTTCCAGCAGGCAGCGGGTATCAAGCTGATGCACGTGCCGTACAAGGGCGCGGGCGAGGCCATGGTGGGCCTGCTGGGCGGAAGTGTCGACCTGCTCGTGGTATCCACGCCTACGGCGCTGGCGCCGGTGAAGGGCAACCAGATGCGACTGCTGGCCATCAGCGGCAAGAGCCGTGTCGCGGTGTTTCCGACTGTGCCGACCTTTGCGGAAGCGGGCGTGCCGACGTTCAGCCTGTTCAACTGGTCAGGGCTGGCTGCGCCGAAGGGCACGCCGAAGGAAGTCATCGCCCGCCTGCAGGCCGAGATCCAGAAAGCCCTCCAGGCGCCGGACATGAAGGAATTCCTCGCGCAGATGGGGTCGCAGCCAGGCAACCTCGATAGCCCCGCGTTTGCGCAACTGATCCAGCGGGAAACTGCGCAATGGGCCCCGGTTGCAGCGAAGGCCAATATTGAAAAGCAATAAGGCGTACAACCACGCGTATCACCACGCGGAGAATCATCATGCTGCTGCTTCAGCCACCTGCCGTGCGTGACGCGACGGTACTCACGCGCCTGCCGGAATCGTTTCGCCGGCAGGATCGGGACAATGCCTGGTCGCTTGCCAATCGCGGCGGTGCGGTAACCGATTCATTCCTGGAAGGCCCGGTCTGGTCGGATGGCTATCTCTGGGTGACCGATATTCCCTATGGCCGCGTGTTCCGTGTGTCGATGCAGGGCGACTGGGAACTGGTCGCCGAGTTTGACGGCGAGCCCAATGGCATGAAGCGCATGGCCGGCGGCGACTTCCTGATTACCGATTACCGCAATGGCCTGATGCGGCTCGATCCCAGGACCGGCACTGTCACCCCGTTTCTCGAACGCCGGAATTCGGAGCGCTTTCGCGGTGTCAACGACCTGACCTTCGATTCGGTGGGCAATCTGTATTTCACGGATCAGGGCCAGACCGGCATGCATGACCCCACGGGCCGGGTCTACCGCCTGTCACCGGACGGCAAGCTCGATATCCTGCTGGCCAACGCACCGAGCCCGAATGGTCTGGTGCTGTCGCCTGATGAGAAGGTGTTGTACGTGGCCATGACTCGCGGCAACTGCGTATGGCGGGTGCCGTTGCAAGCCGATGGGTCGGTCAGCAAGGTGGGGCAGTTCTTCACGTCGTACGGTCCGAGCGGTCCCGACGGGCTGGCGATGCGTGCCGACGGCTTCCTGCTGGTGGCCAATCCGGGCCTTGGCTACGTCTGGGTGCTGAATCACCGCGCCGAACCTGTCGAAGTGATTCGTACACCCGTAGGTGCGTCGCTGACCAACCTGTGCTTTGGTGGCCCGGACGGCAAGACGCTGCTGATGACCGAATCCACCACCGGCACGATCCTGAGTGCGGAGATGCCGCAAGGCGGCGCGCCCGTGCATGGCGGACGCCTGGCATGACGGTGCAGTCAACCCCGGTTATCGAGTTCGCGGGTGCATGTGATTGCCATACGCATGTGTATCTCAGCCGCTATCCGGTTGCGCCAGAGGCCAGGCTGCGTCCCGCCGATGCGTCGGTCGACGATTATCGGCAGGTCCAGCGCGAGCTGGGCACGCAGCGCGTGATCGTGGTGACGCCATCTACCTACGGCACCGATAACGCCAGCACCATCGACGCCATCGCGGCGTATGGCGAATGCGCGCGCGGTATTGCCGTGGTAGGCGCCGACATTGCCGACGCGGAGCTGACACGTCTGCACCACGCTGGCATCCGCGGCATCCGCCTGAACCTGACGCTGCCCGCGCCCGTTTCCCTCGACGATCTGCCGTCGCTGGCCGCGCGTATTGCCGCATTCGGCTGGCATGTCCAGCTCAACCTGCCGCCCGAGTGGCTGCCCGACGTGGCTGGCATGCTGGCCAAGCTGCCGGTGCCGATGGTGTTCGACCACTACGGTCATCTGCCACTCGGCAAGCCCGAGGCAGAGTCTGCCTTTCGGGTGATTGCCGATCTGGTGTCCGCCGGCAAGGCGTGGGTGAAGCTGTCGGGCCCCTATATCGAATCGCTCGACGGGGCGCCTGACTATCGCGACATGCAGCCGCTGGCTGCACGCTACCTGAACCTTGCGACGGAACGCATGGTGTGGGGATCCGACTGGCCGCATCCCTCGGCGCAGGCCAAGGGTGGCGCACCCATCGACGATGCCGCCGTGCTGCGGACCTTTCTGAACTGGTGCGGATCGTCCGACACGGCACAGCAAATACTGGTTCGCAATCCGCAATCGCTTTACGGGTTTGGGGACCTTACCCCGGCCTGAGTCGTACCGCCAAGAAGAACTGGAGACATGATGTTCAAATCGCTTCACCTGACCGCCCGCATGTGCAAGCTGGGCGCTTCGATGTGCCTGGCCGCCGCGTCGTTTGCCGCTGGCACAGCCCATGCGCAGACCGATTGGCCAAACGGCAAGGTCATCAACTACATCGTGCCGTACCCGGCGGGTGGCACGACCGATATCCTGGCGCGCCTGATCGCACAGAAGGTCGGCCAGGCGCTGCATACGACCATCATTGTGGAAAATCGTCCGGGTGCCACGGGCGCCATCGGCTCCGCATTCGTCGCGCGCTCGGCGCCCGATGGCTACACATTGCTGGGTGCATCCACCGCATCGCACGCGATCAATCCCGCGCTGAATCCGAAGCTGCCGTACGACGCCGTGAAGTCGTTCGCGCCAGTAGCGCTGTATGGCACGATTCCGAGCGTGCTGATCGTCGGGCCGAACAGTTCCTATCAGAACGTCAAGGACCTGATCGCCGCAGCCAGGCGCAAGCCCGACGCTGTCAGCTACGCCTCGGGTGGCAGCGGCACCATCCTGCAGATGTCCGCCGAGCTGCTCAAGGAACAGCAGGGCGTGCGGATGACCCACGTGCCTTACAAGGGCGACGTCCCGGCGATCCAGGACGTAATGGCGGGCCACGTCGATTTCATGTTCGCGCCCACCGCACCGATCCTGCCGCATGTACAAGCCGGCAAGCTGCGTGCACTCGCCGTGGCAACCGCCGCGCGTGTGCCAAGCCTGCCCAATGTGCCGACGATGGCCGAAGCCGGTGTGCCGAATTTCGAGGCCGAGCAATGGCAGGGCATCTTCGCGCCGGCAGGCACACCGCCCGCCATCGTGCAACGCCTGAACGCCGAGATCAATCGCGCGCTGCAAGACCCGGAGGTCAAGGCCCAACTGGGCAAACTCGGCATCAAGATCATCGGTGGTTCACCCGAGAAGCTGACCGAGATCCAGAAGGCGGACATCGCCAAGTGGAGCCGCGTGGCCAAGGCCGCCAATATCACGCTGGAGTAAGGCATGTTCGATCCGTCTATCGGCGAATCCTCCAGGGCATGGACCCGCCGCAGGTTCGTCGTCGCGTCGGCAGTGATGCTCGGCGCGCCGCTGGCCAATGCGGCGGCCCGACAGGCCGTGCCGCATTCGCAGGGTGAAGAGGCGCCGACGCTGGTGGCACCGGAAAACGCGTGTGACTGCAACATGCATATCTACGATCCGCGCTTCGCATCGTCGCCGCACTGGAAGAATCCGCCGCCGGTTGCGCCGGTGGACGCCTACCGGCTGTTCCAGCGGCGCATCGGCACGTCGCGTACCGTGGTTGTCACGCCTTCGACGTATGGCATCGACAACAGCTGCACGCTCGACGCCGTACGCCAGCTTGGCGCGAGCGCAAGGGGCATTGCAGTGGTCGATGCCGACGTGGCGGATGTCGAATTGAAGCGGCTGGGCGATGGCGGCGTGGTGGGCCTGCGCGTGAACTTCGTTTCGGCCCAGTCCTGGGGCACTACCACGCCGCAGATGCTTGAAACGCTGGCGCAACGCGTGCACCCGCTGGGCTGGCACATCCAGGTGCTGATGAATGCCGACCAGATCGTCACGCATCGCGCCGTACTGGAGCGCCTGCCCACACCAGTGGTGTTCGATCATCTGGCGCGTATTCCGCAACCCGCGGGCATCCATCACCAGGCATTTGGCATCGTCACGGCGCTGATGCGGCAGGGCAAGGCATTCGTGAAGCTGTCCGGCGCATATATGGATACCGCCACCGGCGCGCCGGAGTATGCCGACGTTTCCACCGTGGCGCGTGCCTTCGTCGACGCAGCGCCGTCGCAGGTGGTGTGGGGCAGCGACTGGCCGCATCCCACCGAGAAGCAAAAGCCCGATGACGCGGTGCTGTTCGACCTGTTAAAGCGTTGGGCGCCCGATGAGAAGGTCCGCCGACAGATTCTGGTCGACAACCCGACCCGCCTGTATCAGTTTGCATAACCATTGGAGCAAGACGTTGTACACCGCAGTTGCCGAACACAAGGAAGCGAATCTGGAAGCCGATACGATCAGGAAGATTACCTGGCGCATCGTGCCGTTCCTGATGGTCTGCTATTTCTTCAATCTGCTGGACCGCGTGAACCTCGGCTTCGCGGCGCTGGAGATGAACAAGGACCTGGGCTTCAATGCAGCCGTCTATGGTCTGGGAGGGAGTATCTTCTTCATCTCCTATTTCCTGTGCGAAGTGCCCAGCAACCTGGCACTGCAGAAGGTAGGCGCACGGCGATGGATTGCCCGCATCATGATCTCGTGGGGCATGGTGTCGGGCGCCATGGCCTTTGTGTCGGGCGAGACGTCGTTCTATACGATCCGGTTTCTGCTCGGCGCCGCCGAGGCGGGATTTTTTCCGGGCGTGATCCTTTACCTGACGTACTGGTTCCCGTCCGCATACCGTGCACGCATCGTGGCAACGTTCATGGTGTCGATCCCGCTTGCCAGTTTCCTGGGATCGCCGCTGTCGGCGGCGCTGCTGCACGTGCATGGCTTCATGGGACTCAACGGATGGCAATGGCTGTTCATCCTGGAGGCGTTGCCGACAGTGTTGCTGGGCATCGCATGCCTGTTCGTGCTGACGGATCGGCCGCAAGTTGCCAAATGGCTCAGTGCGGAGGAGAGGGATTGGCTCAACGACCGTCTGGACCGTGAACGTGCGGGCAAGAAACTGGTGGGCAAGGCGTCGATCTGGAAGTTGCTGCGCAACCGCCACTTCCTGGTGATGGCAATCGTCTGCTCCGGTGCTTCGGCGGCAGGCACATCGCTGTCGCTGTGGCAGCCCCAGTTGCTGAAATCGTTCGGCCTGACCACGTTCGAGACCGGCATGGTGAATGCGTTGCCCTACGGCCTGGCCTGCGTGGTCATGGTGCTGTGGGGGCGGCATTCGGACAAGACGGCCGAACGCCGCTGGCATACCGCCATCCCGCTCGCGTGCATCGCGGTAGGTCTGTTGACCACGCTCGTCGCACCGTCGTTGCTGCCCACTATCGGCGGACTGAGCCTGGCATTGGCCGGCGCCTACTCGTTCAAGGGCCCGTTCTGGACGCTGTCATCGACATGGCTCGATTCGGAATCCGCGGCGGCAGGGCTGGCGGGCATCAACGCGGCATCGAACCTGATTGGCGGCGGGATGGTCTCGCTGATCGGTCTTATCAAGGCGTCGACCGGAAGCTATGGCCTGGCCTTGCTGCCGATCGTCGGGCTGGCGTTGGTGGGCAGTGCCTCGCTGCTGTGGATCAGCAGGAGGGATACCGTTCAGAAACAATAGCAAGCCATCGCGGGGGTGCTATCGCCCCCGAAATATCGGCTTACGCTTCTCAAGAAACGCCTTTGTGCCCTCCTGGCCATCCTGCGATTCGTAGCAGATATTCTGCGCAGCCGTCTCGCGAGCCAGTGCTTCACGTAGGCCCCCCTGACCGTGTTGCTGGATTGCGCGTTTTGCCAACTGCACAGGAATGGGAGCATTGCGGCAGATCGCGCGGGCCATGTCACGCGCAGTGTCCATCAGTCTGTCAGGTTCATGGAGACTGCTGACCAGCCCAATCCGCAATGCTTCGTCAGCATCAATCGTGGCTGCGGTAAATATCAGTTCGTATGCCTTGGAATGCCCCACGATGACGGGCAGCAAGTAGGAGCCCCCGTAGTCGGGCATCATCCCTCGTTGCGTATGGGATTGGGAAAAGCGCGCGGTGCGTGATGCAAGGCGGATGTCTGCTGCCAATGCCAGGTTCATACCGGCACCCATTGCCGGCCCATTCACTGCCGCAATGACTGGTTTGCGGGATTCGTAGACGGCGAGCAGGGTCCTGTCGCGCTGCGGCTCGATCTTGTCATCGAGCGGTCGGCCATGCACGGTTCGCTCATGGATCTCCCTTAGATCGCCACCCGAGCAGAATGCACTGCCGGCACCCGTCAGGATAATGACGCGCACGCCGTCGTCACGCTGAGCGGCTTCCATCGCTTCAACGATGTCCTCGCGCAGCGTGCCACCCAGTGCATTCCTACATTCGGGACGATTCAACGTGATGATGGCGATTTCGTGCTCACGCGCATAGAGCATGCTGCCGATCTGGATAGTAGTTGGGTCGATCATGTCATTGAAATGATTGTCACGCACTCGAGGCATGCATGCCAACGCGATACCCGAATACCAGAGCGGGCCCAAGTGTGGCGCCAGGCCCCGGATAGGCGCCTTTCAAGACAGAGGCCATATCGTTGCCGCAGGCGTACAGTCCGTCGATGGCAACATCGCCCGTCGCCAGCACACGTCCGTCCGCATCGGTCCTGAGTCCCGTGCAACTGGCGGCGTCCGCCGGCCACACCTGTACCGCATGGAAGGGCGCGGCGTGGATGGGGCCCAGGCAGGGGTTCGGTTGGGTGGGATCGCCGTTGAATCGGCTGACTTCGGTGCTGCCCTTGTGAAATGCCGTGTCTGTGCCCGTGTCCACGAAACCATTGTGTTGCGCAACACTGGCTGCAAGGCCCGCGGCGTCGATCTTAAGCTTTTCAGCCAGCTCCGCTAGCGTGGGCGCGGAAATCAGGTAGCCCGAACGTTCATATTCGCGCGGGTTGCGTGTTCCGGGTGGAACGATACCGATGCCATACTTCAGCAGGAACTTGTGGTCGCAGACCAGGTAGGCGGGAACGGTGGCATCCGATGACTTGTTGTCTGCCAGCATGCCTTCCACAAAATGGTGATAAGACGCACCTTCGTTGACAAAGCGCTGGCCTGCACGATTCACGGCGATCAGCCCTGGCTTTGCCCGATCGAGATAAAGATGGGGAAACAGTCGGTACCCGCCGTCCGCGTCAGGAATGCGGGAAACCGGCTGCCAGAGAAAATCGCGGGCATGGTGCTCGAACGACGCACCCACCTCCATCGCGGCGACCATTGCGTCGCCGCGAACGCTTGCCAGGGCCAGTGAATCGAATGCGAGTGAGCCTGCACGACGGCGTAGCGCAGTGTTGTGACCTATTCCGCCAGTCGCCAGGACCACGCCTGTACGGGCTCCAATGCGTTCGGTGCGCGCGCCCGTGGCTACAACAATGCCGCTGATCCGATTGCCGGTTTGTTCAAGCTTGATGAGCTTGGTGTTGTATCGGATATCAACCCCGGCACGCACAAGGCTGTACAAAAACCTCGCAACCAGCGCATTGCCAAGTACCAGGCGGGTGCCGCGCGCGTATGAAAGCCGATCCTTGGCGTAGCGGCACACCAGTTGGACCGTGCGGCGGAATGCAGGCCATGAGCGATACCGCTGCACCAGCGCCTGTACGTCGCCCTTGTTGGCCATCATGCCCCCAAGAACCAGGAAGTCCTTCAGGGGAGGGCGGACTCTGTCGAAGTCGGCACCAAGCCGTCGCCCGTCGAATTCCACTGGCGACAGCGCGCGTCCGTTCAACGCGGCGCCTGGCAGGTCAAGATAGTCTGGGTGTTTTCCCGCGCTGGAAAAGGCGAGTTCGCACTCGTTCTCCAGGAATTCGATGGCCGGACCTGAACTTTCGAAGAAGGCTCGCCGGCGGCCAAGGGGGTCATCGGAACCTATCAGCGCATCGAGGTAGCGCGCCCCTGCCTCGATGCTGTCATCGTAGCCTGCCGCACGTCCGTGTCGATTGCCCGGCAACCACAGCGTACCGGCCGACGTGGACGTGGTGCCGCCGACCTGATTGCTGGCCTCGCAGATCAGTACCTTGAGTCCATGGTGAGCGGCGGCGAGCGCCGCGGTCATGCCGCCAGCGCCCGCACCGCATACGACAAGATCGTAGTCCGTCATGGCTTTTGCGGTAGTGAATCGGCCGCCGACTCGACGAGTCGCCATTGCAGCAACGAGTAAGGCGGGGTCGCATCATGGTGGTGCTCGAATACACCTTCCACTTCAGTGCCGATCTCGACCTCCTGCAGAGGGTCACCGAGGAGGTTGCCGACGATGCGCACATTGCCCGCTTGCGGCAGTTCTACCAGCACGGCAAGGTATGGACCGCTTCCGGCAAGGGCATCGTGGGAAGCATGCCAGATGCGCTCCCAGCTATAAACGCGACCGCGTGGCGCCACCTCTCGCCAACCCGGGTCAAACTGGTGGCATTGATGGCAGAGCCATTCCGGTCCAAACTGCCACGTTTCGCAATGATCGCATCGCTGCATTAGCAGGCGGCCTTCGCGCAGGCCGTTCCAGAACGGCGCGGAAAGCCCATCGGGCTCCGCCACGGGAATGGGAAGTCCGGCTGGAAGATACGGTGTGTCCGAGACGATAGTCATTGGGTTGCCTCCGATCCCAGCAGAAGGTTGCTGACCGGGGTAACCATCGGTCCCCCAATCACCAGCGCCACGTCATTGTTCTGTGCCTGATTGCAGGATGTGCCCCGGATCTGCCTGACGGCCTCCAGGACGAGTTCGAAGCCGTGCATATAGCATTCCGCCAGATTGCCGCCACTTGTGTTCAGTGGGAGCTTGCCCGTCGAGGCAATGAGATTCTCAAGCGTGAGGAACTCGTTGGCGTCCTCTGGCTTGAAGAAGCCGTGCTCGGCCAGTGCCATCACCACGCCACCGGTGAAGTTCTCGTAGCTTTGCACCACCCCGACATCGGAAGGGCCAATGCCGGCCATCGCAAACATGTCGGGAGCGACGGTGTCGAAACTCGCGCTGCCGTACAACGGCGAGTTGTGGGGAATGGCGCCTGTGCGGTAGCCCGATCCGGAGGCCGCACCCAGGATGTATGCAGCCTTGCCGGGGAAGTCTTTCGCGCGCTCCGCGGGCACCAGGATCAGCGCCGCGGCGCCATCGTTCTCCATGCAGCAGTCGTAGAGATGGAAAGGCTCGGCAATCCACCGTGACGCATCGTATTTTTCCTCGCTAAGCGGCTTGCCGAACATGACTGCGCGCGGATTGGATTGCGCGTGATGGTACGACGCGAGCGCAATGGCACGCAGCGCCTCCTGGCGAACGCCATGATCGTGCATGAACCGTCTCACGCGCATGGCAAATCGTTGGGGAGGAGCCAGTACTCCATAAGGCATGAGGTATGCCTTCTCGCCCGAAATCGTGTCGATGCCGGTCGTGCGTCCGAACCTTCCAAATTGCCCTTGGGCGAGGGAGCGAAAGACCACGACGCAGTCTGCCAGGCCAGCCTGAATCGAGGCGGCGCCATTTGCCACGGCGCCGCAACAGCCGCCACCGCCGCCGCCCCATTGCATGGTCGTGGCCCGAAGTCTCGGCAGACCCAGCGCGGCGGCAATCCGCGAGGGGTCGTTACGGTCATCGCTGAAGGACGAGAAGCCATCGATCTCGCGAGGACTGATGCCGGCATCCTGGCAAGCCGCTAGAATTGCCTGCAGAGCGAGTTTGAATTCGCTGTCGGGTGATTTTCCGTGGCGGTAGTACTGGCTCTCGCCCACACCAATAACCGCGACCTGGCCCTTCAATGTTCGAGTCACGATGCGGATTCCCCGGAGAGTTCGCGTTGGTCCTTGCCCAATGCTCCAGCGCAGCGGAGCACATCGAGTTGGCTGTCGTCGTAACCGAGCACGTCGCGCAGTACTTCAAGCGTGTGCTGGCCCACAGCGGGGGCCGGCTTGGGGTCGACCATGGGCGTATCGCTATAGCGAATCGGTGAGGCGATATTCGGCACCCACCCAACCTTGGGATGCGCGATGCGGCTGACGATGCAACTCTCGCGCGCCTCCGGCGAGCGAATTGCATCGCCGACGCTTCTGACTTCACCGCTAGGAACGCCGGCCTTGCGCATGAGGCCCTGCCAATGACTCCATGGGTGCTCCGCGAATGCCTGGTCCAGGATCCCGAACAGCGCTTCGCGGCGCGCGCGGCGCAGGTCACCGGTTGCATAGTCGGGGTCGGCGGCGAGGTCCGGGCGGCCAATGACCTGCGTCATCAGGCGCTGGAAGATGCCGTTGTTGCCGGAGTTGATGTAGAACGCGCGGTCCTTGGCCTTGAAAACGCCAGACGGGCACGTGTCGGGGCTCGTATTGCCATGCCGTTGCGGGTCAGCGCCGCTGAACAGATGCTGCATCGGCGCGTAGCCGGTCATCAGCACTGCGTTATCGAAGAGCGCAATTTCAATGGCCTGGCCCTTGCCGGATTTCTCGCGCGACAGCAGTGCGCCCAGGATGGCGTTGCAAGCCATCATGGCTGTGCTGATATCCATCACCGGCGACAGCGCGCGCACGCCTTCGCGGTCGGCGTACCCGTTCATCGAAACGAATCCGCTTTCGGCCTGCGCAATAGGGTCGAAGCCGAGGCGGTCCGAGTAAGCGCCGCTCCGGCCGTACGCCGAGACCGAGCAATAGACCAGGCGAGGGTGGTCGCCTTTGAGGCTCGCGTAATCGAGCCCGAAACGCTCCATGACCCCCGTCGAGAAATTTTCGACAACAACGTCCGCGCTGGCGACCAGCTCACGCGCAACCTTGAGGCCTTCAGGGGTTTTCAGGTCGATGGCAATGCTTCGCTTGTTGCGGTTCGACCAGAGAAAGGGCGCGCCCTGGCCCAGTTCAGCGTGGACAGGAGGGTACTGACGGAAGTCATCGCCGCGGCCAGGCGCTTCGATCTTGATCACGTCAGCACCCATGTCGGCCAGCATCATCGTGGCAAACGGGCCGGCAATGAAGTGGGTGAAGTCCACTACGCGGAGACCGGCAAGCGCAGTGGGGGCGCCAGCGGGGCGGGGCACGTGAGCGGGGAAATCGGCTTCGAGGTTTTCAAGCATGTCGGGTCCGGATCAGAGGTGAATGTTGTATTTCGTGATGACGGGGTTCCATTGCCCCACTTCGTCGCGGATGAGCTTCTGCAAGTCCTCGGCGCTACCACTGCGAGGCTCGACCTTGCGTTCGATGAATATCTTGCGAACGTCGGGCTGTGCGACCGCCTTGACGATGGCGTCGCGCAGTTTCTTCTCCACGTCGGGTGGAATTCCCTTGGGAGCCAGCACGCCGAACCATGCCTGGCTTGTGAATCCAGGTACGTCCTCGGCAATCGCAGGAAGACCAGGTACCACTTCGGTCCTGCCGGGTGTCGCGACGGCCAGGTAGCGGACCTTGCCCGAGCCAACCATGACGGCGCCATCCAGGCCGGTTACGAAGGCGGCCTGAACCTGGCCGCCGAGGAATGCCGACATCAACGGCGCTCCACCGTTGTAGGGGATGTGCTGCATCTTCAGGCCGGCCATCTCGTTGAAGTACTCGCTCGTGAGGTGAGAGAGCGAGCCGTTGCCTACCGAGCCGATGTTCAACGACGCACCTTGCCTGCGGGCATAGGTAAGGAACTCTTTCATCGAGCGCGCCGGGCTGTCCGCTGGGACCGCCAGAATCATGGGTGAAATGGCAACCGTCGAGATGGGGCGCAAGTCGCGCAGTGAGTCGTAGGGAACCTTGCGCATCAACTGGATGACGGCGTTGGGGCCCGAGTTTCCAAAGACGAGCGTATATCCGTCCGGGGCAGACTTGGCCACAAGGTCCGTGCCGATGGCGCCGCCCGCGCCCGGCTTGTTCTCCACGACAACCGGCTGTCCCAGGTACTCGCTCATCGGTTTCTGGATGATGCGGGCAAGCTGGTCGGTGCTGCCGCCGGCAGCGTACGGGACGACGAGCCGGATTGGCTTTTCGGGGTATTCCTTTGCTGAAACGAGGGGTGACAGCAAAAAAAGGGCGAACGAGAGCATTGCACGCAGGTGCAAAGGCCGGGTGCGCATGATTTGTCTCCTAGTTGTGGGCTGCGGCTCGCTTGGCCGCTTGGGTCAGGTTTCCAGGTAGCTGGACCAGTAAGTTGTGGCCCGGTCCATGTGCTGCAGAATCAGGCGTTCAGCTTTCGAGATGTCGCGGTTGCGGATGTGCTCGAGCATCTGCCTATGCTCGCGTGCCGATGCCAGACCTTGGGTATGGTCTTCAAACAGCACTGCCCTGCGGCGGGCCGTAAACCGGTAGAACGCATTGAGCGTGCGAACCAGCACCGAGTTATGGGCAGCGTCGACCACGGCGATATGGAAGTCCGTATCCATTTCCGCGATGTTGCCGTTTGCCTCGAGTGTTTCGTCGGTCCTGGCGAGGATGGCTTCCATGCGAGCCAGGTCCTCGTCGGTCCGACGCTGGCAAGCCAGGCTGACGGCGAGCAGTTCAAGGTGCGCTCGCACTTCCATGGTCTCCGTGATCTCCGTCGGGGTGGGGGTCGCTCCGATATCGGTCAACAGCACGAGCGCCTCGAAACTGCTCTCGCGGGACATGTGGCGCAGATAAACGCCGGAATTGGGACGCGACTCGACCACCCGAAGCGTGACGAGCGTTGCAAGCGCTTCACGAACCGCATTTCGGCCAACGCCGAGCCGCTCGGCCAGGTCGCGCTCCGACGGCAAACGGTCGCCTGGCTGCAGGCGCCGGTCCTGCAGGTATGCCAGGATGCCGGCGATCACGTTCGTTCCGACGCTGGCGCGCGATTCAGCGGTTGCTTCGTGTGCTTGGTTCATGATTTGCTTTCCATTGGCCGTTCTTTGGTACTTCCTTGGCCCTGACTCCCGCCATCAAAGATCAAGCACCAGCGTCTTCGAGCGCGCGCCGGAGCAACAAACCATGATTGCCTGGTTGGCTTGTTTCTCTTCGTCGCTCAGGAAGTCGTCCCGATGGTCGGCCTGACCGTCAATGATTTCGGTCCGGCAGCTTCCACAAACGCCGTTGCAGCAGGAATAGGGCACCGCAACGTTATTATCCAACAGCACGTCGAGGATGGTCTTGCCGGGCTCCACACGGAACTTCGTGCCGCTCTTGTGCAGCACCACATCGAAGCCGCCTTCGGTGGCTGCCTGCTGCGTGGCGGAGAAGCGCTCATAGTGGACCGTGGCGGGGTCTCGCGCCTGTGTGACGGCCAGGAAGTCGTCAATCATGCGCGTCGGGCCACAGCAATATACGTGCGTCGAAAGCGGGAGCGCTTCCACGGTAGCGCTGATATCCAACCGCTGGGCGGGTTCTGAATCGTGGAAATGGCGAACGCGGCCGCGTCCCGCGTCGATCCGCTGAAGCTCGTCGGCAAAGGCGGTTTCGCCAGCCGAGCGGCTTGCGTACATCAACTGCCAGTCGCACCCTAGCGCGTCGAGCCGGCGAATCATCGGGAGGACGGGCGTAATCCCGATGCCGCCGACAAAGAATACGGCGCTTGAGGCGCGTTCATCGAGCGGGAAGTCGTTGGCAGGCGGCGTTGCCCACAATCTGTCTCCCACGCGAAGCTTGTCATGGGTCCAGCGTGAGCCACCTCGGCCGTCGGGTTCGCGCTGGACGGCGACGCGGTAATACGCCGGGTCTGTCGACGCCGCATTGGCCAGGGAATAGCTGCGAATCATCCCTGGCTGGAGATGCAGGTCAATGTGGGCGCCAGGGTGGAACCCCGGCAGGGGCTTCCCGTCAGCGGAAACGAAGTCAAACGAAGAGATGCGCTCTGCTTCGAAGGTGATTCGCTTCAGGCGAACTTCAATCAGCGAGGTGTTCATGCTCATATCCAGTGCTACTTAGCGGGGACGCATTGGTGGCGTATTGGGGACGTATCAGGGCGTGTAGCCAAAGTCCTTGCCCGGCTCCGCACGCATTGCGTCTTCACCCAGCTTCATCCAGTCGCCGCCCAGGGGGATGGTCAACGACACTGCGCGCCAGCGGAATGCGCCAGGCAAATTGGTCGATGGCGGACGCTCGCCCGACGCCGCCAGTTTCTTTGCGGCCTCCAGCAACACGCGCCGCATACGGGCAACTCCGGAGTCGCTGGTGCCCAGATGTTCCTTGCTGCGATCGAGGATGGGCGTCGTGCCGGACTGGCATGCCGCATCCTGAATCCACAGGCCCGGCATCCCTGAGTTGTATTTTTCCACCTGCGACTTGTAGTCGAACTGATAGGCGTTGCCGCGGTTGTACTGGCTCCAGTAGGTGTGATACGGCTCGGTTACCGGCCGCTTCTCGAATGCACCGTCCGAATGGTGGCCAGTCTCGCGGCCGTTATGACCTTCCTTGAACAGCTTCCGGGTGCGCTCGTAGAACGGCTTTGCCGGGTGATAGGAGAACATCAGGCAGAGCGTGTGCTCGTCGTCGATGGGCACCCAGGCGTGGCCGCTTAGCTCGGGGAACTGGGATTGGGGCGGAACCAAGGTCCAGAACGGCATCAGGAACTGATTCACACGCACGTAGTTGTCGCCGTCCGGCGTCTTGCGCCGTGCGCCGATGCTGATGCCAGCGTCGTGCTGCACGCATTCAAACGTCGGGCTCAAATCCTGAGCCTGGCGCCATTGGTTGATCACGCCACCTTCGCCAACGCGGCCGTGGAGAATCGCGGCATGGGCCGAATCGATCTCGCCCTCCAGCGCCTGCAGCCAGTTGCATTCCTGGACGCGCATGGAAATGGCGACTTGCTCCTCCGGCACCATATTCCATTCCACGTCGGGAAGCTCGGGTGCCTTGTCCGCGTCGGGGCCCATATAAGTCCACAGCACACCGTTGCGCTCCCTGACCGGGTAGGCCTTGATTTTCATGCGCTTGCACATCGGGCTGTCCGCAGGCTCGCACGGCATTTCCTCGCACTGGCCGCTGACCTTGAATTTCCAGCCGTGATAGACGCAGCGCAAACCGTCATTTTCGTTGCGGCCGAAGATCATCGGCGCCCCGCGATGCGGGCAGGCGTGGTCCACCAGGCCGACGTTCCCGCTGTTGTCCCGGAACGCGACCAGGTCTTCGCCAAGCAGCCTCACGCGATACGGCTGACCGCCAGCTGTTACTTCCGATGCCTTGAGAAATGGAATCCAGTACAGCCGCATCAGGGTGCCCATGGCCGTCCCTTGGCCGACGCGCACCAGCAGTTCGTTGTCTTCGCGTGAAAGCATTGTGAGGTCCTTTTTTGGTAATCCAATCTGGTAGGACCAATTGTAGGTGCAGACGGAATGGCAGAAATCGGTAGAAACCCTGAATTCTGAGCCTGAATTACCCTGAATTTTGGTAGGCCTGACCATTTACAAGGCCGACTCTCCCGCGCAATGTGCTCTCTGTGCCATTGTGAAGATGCGTCTAGGGACTTACCCGACTATCGTTTGGCGAAGCAATTTTTCTATAGTGTCCCCACCAAAGTGGTCCCACCAAAAGAGATTCGGAGACAAGATGGAAGTATCGTCGCCCCCCATTCATGCCTCGCTGAAGGCAGTCAGTCACCCAGTTATCGACAAGGCTTCAGGAGATGCCATTGTCAGGAAGGTGGGGCGGCGCCTGATGTGGTACGTGATCGCGCTATACATCGTGTCGGTACTGGATCGGGGCAACCTGGGGTTTGCATCGTTCTCGATGAACAAGGAACTTGGCCTGACGCCGCAGATGTATGGGGTAGGAGTGGGCATCCTGTTCCTTGGCTATTCGCTATTCGAGGTTCCCAGCAATCTGGCGCTCGCCAGGTACGGGGCCCGCATTACGCTGACGCGCATCGCGATGCTGTTTGGCCTGGTCACCGTATCCATGGCATTCGTGACGGGTCCGTACAGCTTCTATCTGGTGCGTGGCCTGCTTGGCATGGCCGAAGCCGGATTGACGCCCGGCGTCTTCCTGTTCCTGAGCTACTGGATTCCTCAAAGCTATCGGGCTCGCTACAACGCCGCATTCACCTATGCGGTTCCGTCGGCGTACATCCTTGCATCGCTTGTGTCCGGAGCGATTCTGCGGCTTGACGGCGTCTTCGGAATACCTGGGTGGAAATGGTTGTTTGTGCTTGAAGGGCTCCCGGCAGTGTGTCTTGGTGTGATTGGCATCTTCTACCTCACCGACCGGCCCCATCAGGCAACGTGGCTGAAACCCTCGGAGCGCGAATGGCTGCAAGCCCAGATCGACCGCGAGGCAACTACCAGGCACGAGGAATCCGCGAAGCTTGGAACCTTGCTGCGTCGTCCGGTGCTCTGGGTTCTAGCCGTCGGCTACATCGGCATCTTCTGCGGCAATGCGACGCTGGGCATCTGGTTGCCGCAAATCATGCACGGTCATGGCATTGCGCTGTCCATCATCGGTTTCGTCGCGGCAGTGCCCCCGCTCGCCGGGGTAATTGGCATGACCTATTTGTCGCGTCGTTCCGACAAAATGAAGGAACGTGTGTGGCACACAGTCGCATGCATGGTCATCGCGGCGCTCGGATTCGCTCTCATTGCCACATCGCAAAGCGCCACTGCTGCACTGATCGGATTCATGCTTGCAAATATTGGCGTGTACTCTTCCCTGGCGATCTTCTGGTCAATTCCTCAGACCTACCTGTCGACCAACGTCCGTCCTGCCGCCATTGCACTTATCAGTTCCTTTGGTGCCCTGTTTGGTGGGTGGCTCGCACCGATGTACATTGGCAAGGCGCAAGGCCACTTCCATAGCTTGCCGATGGGAATGGCAATCGTGGCCGCATTGATGCTCATCTCGTGTGTGTGTGTTGGTGCAGCGGGGAAACGTCTCTCCCGCGGCCAGTAAGCGGCTTGCTCCGCTTTACGCAGGAGTGCATCGGCGTCCGGCCTTGCTCCAACGTATTTGGAGAAGCTCAATGGATGTAAGTGTTTTCCAGAGTGAGCGCGTCGCCAATGCGATCGCGGCAATTGGCACCGACTCGTTTGGCGCGCAACTCGACTTGCTCGTCGACGGCATTTGCAGAGTTGACTTCTGTGCATGCTATCGGGTTGCCGATGACGGCGTCGATGTCGTAGCCATCAGCGACCCGCTTCGTTTTGAATCGGCCGCGCGCATCGATTCGTATGCGCACGACAAACTCTGGGCAATCGACCCCGCCTTGCATCAGGCGCGCCATCAACTTGCCTCAGCGAGCCTCACGCATGCCAGACTTACGCGCGGCGATATCTCCGATAGTCGCCTGCGCGATCTCGTCTACACACATCTGGTAGACAGGCTTCTGATCTGTCACAAAGGTAGCGCCGGTGTTTTCGCCATAAGCCTGCTCCGGTGGCGAGGAAGCTCTTCCTTTCAGTTCAGCGACGTGGAGACATTGGTCGCGGCCGGTCCAATCGTCATGGCACTGGTAGACCGCCATGCCGCCTCCCTGGCAATCCGTCGGCGGCCTGCCGACGCCTTCATTTCGTTGGTGCTCGCCGAACAATGCTTCGGCGCGCAGGCCGATATGCCGGCGCGCGAATGCGAGGTCTGCGCACGAATCGTTTTCGGCCATTCCTTGCCCGCAATTGCGCAGGACTTGAGAGTTAGCGTCGATACGATAAAGAGTTACGTCAAGCGAGCCTATCAGCGCATCGGTATCGCATCGCAAAGGGAACTGGTTGTCGCATACCTCGATTTCTGGGGAGCCTGGCTACCTGGCCAGAAAGAAGCCCGCAGGATGGTGCGGTAATTGGCGGCTTGTCACCCAGGCGGGTGGCAGACAGCAGGTTACGCAGGACATAGAGTGAGTTGAACCTCAACAAGAGAGCGCGCGACCCGGCGATGGGTCAGCAGCGCTATGACAGGAGACAACTCTATGTACCTCAACAACGCCTGGTATGTGGCCGGATGGGACGCGGATTTTCCAGGTGAGCGACTTCTGTCGCGTCGCCTGCTTGGACAGGACATCGTGTTCTACCGTCGTGGTGACGGACGGCTGGTTGCACTGGAAGACAGGTGCTGCCACCGGGCTGCGCCTTTGTCCAAGGGGCAACAGGAAGGCGACCAACTTCGCTGCATGTACCACGGTCTGCTGTTCGATTGCTCCGGCCGATGCGTCGAGGTACCTGGGCAAGAGAAGCTCTCGGACAAATTGCGTGTCCGCAGCTACCCGGTCGAGGTCCGGAATAACCTTGTGTGGATCTGGATGGGGCTGCCGGAAGAGGCGGATCCGGAAAGTATCCGCCCCGTGCATTGGCACGATCGCGCTGGCTGGAGTGTCGAAGAAGGTGGCTACATCCGCTATGCGTCGGATGTACAGCTGATTGTCGACAACCTGCTTGATTTCTCTCATCTCGGGTTTGTCCATAACAAGTCGATTGGAACCCGCAAGCAAGGTAATGTCCGCCCGGAAACGGATTTCTGCGGTGAGACCGTCTCGGTTCGCTTTACCACGCCTGACAGCGCGCCACCGGCATTCGCCCGCGAGCTTGGCCAACTGCCTGAAAAGGTCGACCGCTTCAATCATTACGTCTGGCACATCCGGGGCAACCTGTTTGTCCAGGACTCAGTCATTGCGCCGGTGGGCGACGGGTATGACAGCGAAGACCCGACCGCCATCAAGCTTCATACGTTTATCGCGCTGACACCGTGCGACGAGACCACGACCCACTACTTCTGGGCAACTGCTCGTAACGATTTCGCTTCGAAAGAAGAAGATCTCACGCGCAAGCTTACCCAGCAGGTGGCAAGTGCATTCGAGGAGGACCGGGAGATCATCGAGGCACAACAAGCGGTAATTTCCGCCACGCCACAAGCCCCGATGATTGCCATTGCCGCCGACGCTACCTTGCTGAAAGTGCGCCGCATGCTCGATGCATTGCTGGCCACCGAGCAGTCAGAACGGTGAACGGAGCGACGACATGAAAAGTTATGACATTGTCGAATGGGGCCGGCCTCTTCAGGAAGTCGTGCGAGAGACGCCGATGCCACGCGGAAGCGAGGTGCGTGTCAAGGTTGAGGCCTGTGGTGTCTGCCATAGCGATATACATATCCGCGAAGGCGCGCTGGACCTCGGTAACGGCAAGCGTGTCGAATTCGGCAGCGTGGGGGTCGAACTGCCGTTCACCATGGGCCACGAAATCGTCGGCGTGGTCGACGAAACTGGCCCCGACGCAAACGTTGCGCGCGGTACCCGATGTGTAGTCTACCCGTGGCATGGGTGCGGTGAGTGCCTGAACTGCCGGAGTGGCCGCGAGATCGATTGCGAGAGGGGCCGGGCGTTGGGTACGCGGCGACCGGGGGGGTACTCGGACTACGTCATGGTGCCGCATGAACGATATCTGTTGGACTATGGGTCGCTTGACCCGCTACTCGCCGCTACTTGCGCGTGCTCGGGATTGACGTCGTACAGTGCGCTGCGCAAGCTGCCGCCTTTGATGCCGCAAGATACCCTCGTGCTGATCGGTGCCGGAGGCCTTGGCCTTGCTGCGCTTGGGCTGGCGTCTGCGGTAACGCCGGCTCACGTCGTCGTGGCCGATATCGACGATGAAAAGCTGGCATATGCCACCACGGCTGGTGCTCACGCGGTTGTCAACCTGCGTTCCGCCGATGCGGCGACTGCTTTGCGGAAGGCCGCACCAGACGGGATTCGCGCCGTGATCGATTTCGTGGGCTCGGCCAATACCGTCGGTTGTGCATTGGAAAGTGTCGCGCGTGGCGGCACGGTCATTGTGGTCGGATTGTTCGGCGGATCGCTGTCGGTATCGACGGCGCTATTGCCCATGCGGAACATAACGCTTCAGGGTTCCTACGTCGGAACCGTCGATGAGATGCGATTGCTGCTCGCACTGATACAGGAACGCGAGATCAGTTCGCCTGTGAAGCTACAGGTACGTCCCATGTCGATGGTCAACGATGCGCTGGACGACCTTGCTCAAGGCAAGGTGAGTGGGCGTCTTCTTGCAGTACCTGGTCAGTGACGGAGTCGAGGGTACACATATGCTCTACAAATCGGCGAAGGCGGTATCCGGCCATTTGGTCAACCATCCCGTTGCGCTTCTGATTGGCGGCAGGCTCGTGGAGGGTGCCGGGACAATGGATGTCATCAACCCTGCCACGGCGGAGCCGTGTGCGGTGGCGCCTGTGGCATCTGCTGCTCAACTGGATGAGGCGATCAAGTTGGCCAGGCACGCGCAACCAGCGTGGGCGGCACTGCGACCGGAAGAACGGGGACGTCGTCTGCAACGGCTGGCGGCGCTACTGCGTGAACATGTCGAGGAACTGGCTGCATTGCTGACGCTGGAGCAGGGGCGCCCACTCGCCCAGACCCGGACGGAAGTCGCGCGGGCCGCGATGCTTCTCGAAGCGATGCTCACAATCGATATTGGCGATGAACTGCTGCGCGAGGACGACGCGTATCGCATCCTGCTTCGCCATCGACCGTTGGGTGTGGTTGGGGCGATTGCACCGTGGAACGTGCCCATCGGCTTGGCAGTCCCGAAGATCACGCATGCCCTCTACACGGGCAACACCATCGTACTCAAGCCGTCCCAGTACACGCCGCTGGCGACCTTGCGACTTGGGCAGTATGCGGCGGATATATTCCCGCCCGGTGTATTGAACATCGTAAATGGCGGCAACGACCTCGGAGAGGCCATCTGCAGCCACCCCGACGTGGCAAAAATCACGTTGACCGGATCCGTGGCGACCGGAAAGCGTGTCATGGCAACCGGTGCGAACTCGCTCAAACGCCTGACACTCGAACTGGGCGGAAACGACGCATGCATCGTGAGACAAGACGCGGATATCGAGCGCATTGCTCCCGCGCTTTTCGCGGCAGCGTTTGTGAATAGCGGTCAGGTTTGCATGGCAATCAAGCGTCTGTACGTGCATGAGTCCCTGCATGACCGCCTGGCACGACGCATGACCGATCTGGCAAATGGCGTCAAGGTTGGCGAGGGATTCGATCCCTCCACGGAGCTGGGGCCCTTGCAGAACGCCGCACAGTTTGAATCTGTCAGGCGCGTGCTAGGCGAGGTATCCGCAGATCCATCTGCACGGGTGATCGCCGGCGGCAAGATCATCGACCGACCCGGATACTTTATCGAGCCAACCATTGTCACCGGGTTGGCAGAGGGCAGTACGCTCGTGGACAACGAGACGTTCGGGCCGGTACTTCCGATTCTTTCCTTTGGCACGGATAAAGAAGCGATTGCGCGTGCCAACGCAACATCGCTAGGGCTCGGTGCTTCTGTCTGGGGCGAAGATATCGCGCATGCAGAGCAGGTGGCGCGCCAACTGGATGCCGGAACGGTCTGGATCAATCGGCACGTCGGCGTGGATCCGCTCGTGCCCTTCGGTGGGAACAAGGAATCCGGAATCGGGCGGCAGTTTGGGCGAGAAGGATTGCTGGATTTCACGGAATCAAGCGCACTCTACGTGCCTCAACACGGGTAGTTTTTTGCACGTCGTCCGCTTTGGCATAATGGCACTCCGACCATTCGCCGGTGATCCAGATGCGCATCCCGCCCATGAAGGCAATCCTCGCCTTCGAAAGTGTTGCCCGCAACAAGAGCGTCGGCAAGGCGGCAGAGGAGTTGGGGCTTACTGCATCGGCGGTGAGTCACCAGCTCAGCAATCTGGAAGATGTCATTGGGCAATCGCTGTTCTTCCGGCAGGGACGCGGACTGGTTCTGACACCAGTTGGTGAGCAGTATCTGCGCGACGTGACCGGCGTGATTGCAGAGCTGAATCGCGCCACGGAACGTGCGTCCACCCCGTCGGCCATTGACATCCTGCGCGTGCATACCAGTCCCAGTTTTGGGCTGATGTGGTTGTTGCCGCGGCTGGAGTCGTTCCAGGCCGATAACGGTGACATACAGTTGAACCTGTCTTGCTCGTATGAAGACGTGTCTTTCACCGCGGGCTTCTATGACATCGACGTACGGCATGGCCATGCACACTGGCGCGATCTCGAAGTCAAAAGCCTGCGCCATGAACGGATCCTGCCGTTGGCTTCGCCGGAATATTTGCGCAAGCATCCGGTACGCGATCCTGTCGACCTGATTGATCGCCGGCTGATCAATTCCGAAACCCCATTGGTGCGCTGGCAGCAGTGGTTCGCACGCTTCGGCGTGCAGGCTGCACAGAAGACCTTCGATTTCTCGTTCGACCGCTCCTACATGTCGCTGGAAACCGCCGCGCTAGGCCTTGGCGTGGCGCTGGAAAGCTCGCTGCTGGCGTCGGTGATGCTGCGCAAAGGCACTCTGGTGCCAGTCTTCGAAGCGCAATACGCCGTGGAGGTGGCCAGCCATCACGTTGTCTATCCCGCACAGAACGCCGACCTGCCTCGTGTGGAGCGCTTCCTGGCCTGGCTCGACCGTGAGGTCAACCGTCCGCAGGACGGCACCGCAGCCTAGGGTTTTCCTGCTGCTCCATAACCCTCGATATCTGAAAATTTCTCAACGATAGTTGAGGCCGAATGCATTGATCGGCGCTCCGCCAGCGACAAAACTCTAGCCATCGTCAAGTCGAACTAAAGGAGACACGAGATGCTGGTCGAGAACAAGGTAGTCATCGTCACGGGAGCCGCATCGCCGCGCGGAATCGGCAAGGCCACGGCCCGGGCGCTGGCGGAGCAAGGGGCAAAGGTCGTTATCGTCGACCTGCAGCTCGAAGCGGCGCAAGCGGCGGCGGCTGATCTGGGCGAGGGCCATCTCGGCCTGCGCTGCGATGTGACTGACAAGGCGTCGTGCGACGCCGCCGTCCACGCTACGGTGGAGCGCTATGGTCGCATTGATGGCCTGATCAACAACGCCGGCATCACGCAGCCGATCCGTACGCTCGATATCGGCGCCGCCAACTTCGATGCGGTGGTTGATGTGAACCTGCGTGGCACGCTGTACATGTCCCAAGCGGTGTTGCCGCAAATGAAGGAGCAGAAGCGCGGCAGTATCGTCTGCATGTCGTCGGTATCGGCGCAACGCGGTGGCGGCATTTTTGGCGGCCCCCATTACAGTGCGGCCAAGGCCGGCGTGCTGGGCCTGGCCAAGGCCATGGCACGCGAGTTCGGCGGCGACCATATTCGCGTGAACTCGGTGACGCCAGGTCTGATCCAGACCGATATCACCGGCGACAAGCTGACGCCGGAGATGCGCACCGACATCATCAAGGGCATTCCGCTTGGCCGGCTGGGCGACGCCGCCGATGTGGCCAATGCCTGCCTGTTCCTGGTCAGCGACCTGTCCTCGTACCTGACTGGCATCACGCTCGACGTCAACGGCGGCATGCTGATCCACTGAAGCCCTGCGGCCTGCAGGTCGGGGGGCCGCAACACCATGTCAACGCACCCGGGACCACCCGGGGCACAGGCAGGAGACATTCCATGAAGACGAAATACGCAGCGTCGGCCATTGAGGCCGACGCGGTGATGCCGCGCGCCGATCAGGCGTCATTCGAATCGCGCACCTATGGCAAGGTGATGCGGCGCCTGATTCCGTTCCTGATGCTGTGCTACCTGGGCGCGTATCTGGATCGTGTCAATGTGGGCTTTGCCAAGCTGCAGATGCTTGGTGACCTGCAGTTCAGCGAGACCATCTACGGCCTGGGCGCAGGCATCTTCTTCCTCGGCTACTTTATCTTCGAAGTGCCAAGCAACGTCATCCTGCACAAGGTTGGCGCACGCAACTGGCTGGCGCGCATCATGCTGACGTGGGCCGTGATCTCGGCGGGCTTCGCGTTTGTCAGTACTCCCACACAATTCTACGTACTGCGCTTCCTGCTCGGGGTGGCCGAGGCGGGCTTCGCACCGGGCGTGATCCTGTACCTGACGTACTGGTTTCCCTCTGAACGGCGCGCCAAGGCATTGTCGATGTTCTTCATGGCCATTCCGCTGGCAGGTATCGTCGGCGGGCCGCTGTCGGGCTGGATCATGCATGCGCTGCACGGCGTGCACGACCTGGCCGGCTGGAAATGGCTGTTCCTGATCGAGGCTGTGCCATCGCTGCTGCTGGGCATCGCCATCCTGTTCTATCTCGATAACGGCATCCAGGGCGCCAAGTGGCTGACCGACCAGGAGAAGGCGCTGCTGCAGCGTAATGTCGAGGGCGACAACGCACAGAAGGTGCAACACGTATCGATCCGCGCCTTCATGTCCGACCGTCGTCTGTGGCTGATGGCCGCGATCTACTTCTGCGTGGTGCTGGGCCAGTATGGCCTCACGTTCTGGCTGCCGACCATTATCCGCAAGACCGGCGTGGTCGACCCGCTCTGGGTGGGTATCCTGACCGCGGTGCCATACCTGTGTGCCATTGTTGCGCTGCCGTTGATCGGCCGGTCCGCCGACCAACGTCGTGAGCGCCGCCTGCATCTGGCCATTCCGATGCTGGTTGCGGCAATTGGCTTCGCTACGTTGCCGCTGCTGGGCAGTGTCACGGCTGCGATTGTCTGTCTGTGCATCGCGGCGGCCGGGATCATGACTTCGTCGTCCCAGTTCTGGGCGCTGCCCACCGCTTTGCTTGGCGGCATGTCTGCCGCAGCAGGCATCGCGGCGGTGAATTGCGTGGCCAACCTCGCGGGCTTCTTCTCGCCGGCGATTGTGGGCTGGCTCAACGATCTGACCGGCAAGTCCACTGCTGGCCTGATGTTTATCTCGGCAACGGTCGTCTGCGGCGCGCTGCTGGTCTTCCTGGTGCCGGCCAAGGCCGTCAACCGCTGAATTTTTTCCCCTGGAGTCATCATGAGTCGTACCAATCTCGACACGCCAGTGTCGTTGGCCGAACGCGCCTATCGCATCCGGCGCAATGCCATCCTGATGGGCGAAGTACAAGGGCAGGGCTATGTTGGCCAGGCGCTGGACATTGCCGATGTGCTGGCCGTTGCGTACTTCGGTGCCATGAAGTACCGCCCCGAAGATCCCGAATGGGAAGGGCGCGACCGCTTCCTGCTCTCGAACGGACACTACGCCATCGCGCTGTACGCCGCGCTGCTCGAGGCTGGCATCCTGCCGGCGGAAGAACTTGAAACGTATGGCAGTGACGGCAGCCGCTTGCCGATGTCAGGCATGGCCAGCTACACGCCGGGCATGGAAATGTCGGGCGGTTCCCTGGGCCAGGGCCTGACGATCGCCGTGGGCCGTTGCCTGGGGCTGAAGCGCAAGAATTCGGACGCCTTTGTCTATACGCTGTTCTCGGATGGCGAACTCGACGAAGGATCGGTCTGGGAGGGCATCCTGTCTGCCAGCCACTGGAAACTCGATAACCTGATCGCCATGGTCGATGTGAACAACCAGCAGGCTGACGGGCCGTCGACGCAGATCCTGGCGTTCGAGCCACTGGTGCCGAAGCTCGAAGCGTTCGGATGGTATGTGCAGCGTGTGGACGGCAACGATATCGATGCGGTGGCCAAGGCGTTCGACAACGCACGTGCCCACACCGAGCCGCAGCCACGCATGATCGTTTGCGATACGCGCATGGGCTGTGGCGTGCCGTTCCTGGAACAGCGCGAGAAGAATCACTTTATCCGGGTGGAAGCCCACGAATGGCAATTGGCGCTGCAAGCGCTGGAAGCCGGGAGACAAGCATGAGCAATACCATTCAGACCGGCAAGACCCGGCTCAAGACCTCGGCGATGATTGCCTCGATTGCTGCCGAAGGACAGGCTACGCGCGCGGCACCATTCGGTCATGCGCTGACGGCACTGGCTGCGCAGCGGGCCGACATCATTGGCATGACGGCCGACCTCGGCAAGTACACCGACCTCCATCTCTTTGCCAAGGCATACCCGGAGCGCTACTACCAGATGGGCATGGCCGAGCAACTGCTGATGGGTGCGGCCGCTGGCTTCGCTCATGAAGGTGCCGTGCCGTTCGTGACCACTTACGCGGTATTTGCCACACGGCGCGCCTATGACTTCATGCACCAGACCATCGCTGAGGACAACCTCAACGTCAAGATCGTCTGCGCACTACCAGGCCTGACCACGGGCTATGGACCGAGCCACCAGGCGGCGGAAGACCTGGCGCTGATGCGCGCGATGCCGAACATGACCGTGATCGACCCGTGTGACGCCATCGATATCGAACAGATGGTGCCGGCCATCGCCGCACATGACGGTCCCGTTTATGCGCGGCTGCTGCGTGGCAATGTGCCGGTGGTGTTGGACGAGTATGACTACAAGTTCGAATTGGGGAAGGCCAAGTTGCTGCGCGATGGCGCCGAAGTGCTGATCATATCGTCGGGAATCATGACGATGCGCGCACTGGAAGTGGCCAAGGCGCTGGAAGCCGATCGCGTGGGCGTGGCGGTCCTGCATGTGCCGACGATCAAGCCGCTCGATACCGAAACCATCGTGCGGGAAGCCAGCAGGGCAGGCCGCCTCGTAATCGTGGCGGAAAACCATACCACCATCGGTGGCCTGGGAGAGGCTGTGGCCACGTCCCTCATGACAGCGGGAGTTGCCGTTCCATTCCGTCAGATCGCGTTGCCTGACAAATTCCTGGATGCAGGCGCACTGCCTACGCTGCACGATCGCTATGGGATTTCCACTGCGGTCATGAGTGCCAACATCAAGAACTGGCTGGCTTGACCCTGCACAGGCACAGCGACGGCGCGGTGAGGTTGACCTCGTAGCCGAGAGGTGTCGACTAGCCCGAAAGCGTCGACACCAATTTTCTCCACAAGATCGAGAACCGCAATAGTTTTCGAGAAATTCGATGGCCGGTGCGGCGCTTTCCAAAAAAGGCCCGTCGCCGTCTGAGACCATCCGAAGCGCGGGTTACCTTACCTGCGGTATTCCGGAACGCCACCAAGACTTCGTCATTCCATTATTGGTTCAACCAAATAGGTTGAGCCAATTGTATTTGAACGAGTGCCTTGTGAAATCAGGGATAACCCTCGGGAAAAGGCTTCTGGCCGAGGGAAGCACGATTTGGCGCGGAACTGGGTCATACATCGGCCCGCTTGCAGGGACTCTCCCAAACCTCCACACGCACGCTCTTGCACGTCAGGGATCGATACCCATTGACGACTTCGCTTCCAGCTCACTAGAATAGTTTGGTAGAACCATTCAACGGATCAACCAACTAGGATGTGCGCGATTGTACGACCGCGTGAACGTCATGAATGGCGGCCCCGCGCCGGCGTCTTCGGGTGGGACAAATTTGAGGCGGTTGAACAGCAGCCGCTGGAACAGGAGATACGCGTGTTTGATCGAGCTCGAGTTGAGTCGTTACCGCAGCACGAGGCAACGTCCTCGAAAGGGAAGGGCGTCCTGGATGGCGTCCGTGTGGTTGATTTCACGCACTTTGTCGCTGGGCCGCTGGCGACCATGACATTGGCTGACTTTGGCGCAGATGTCATCAAAGTGGAGGCTCCTGTAAAGGGAGATGACTTCCGCTACTACCCGCCCATGGACCCCGAAATTCCTGCGCAAGGTGCTCCCTATCTGTGGACCAACCGCAACAAGCGCAGCATTGGCATCGATATGAAGTCCCCTGAGGGCCTTGCGCTCGCGAAGGCCCTGATTGCCGAAGCGGATGTGCTGGTCGAGAACTTCTCGACCGGCGTCATGGAGCGTTTCGGGCTGGACTACGAAACCTGTCGGGAGATTAATCCGCGACTGATTTACTGCTCGGTCTCTGCATATGGGCGCACCGGGCCCTATGCGGACCGCCTCGGGTTCGACCCTATCGCGCAAGCTGAGAGTGGTTTCATCTCGATGAACGGCTACTCGGATCGCCAGGGAGTCCGAACCGGCGCCGCCGTGATGGATATCAGTACCGCCATGATGGCCACCAACGCGATTCTTCTTGCGCTGCTCGGGCGCCAGAGGGATGGTGAAGGTCAGTTTGTCGAGGTGGCACTCTTTGACACCGCCATTCTGATGACCGGGTTCGCAGCCATGCAGCATTTGACCACCGGCTATGAACCTCAGCGTAACGGAAATACCAGCCCCGATACGTGCCCTTCGGGCGTGTTCCACTGTCAGGACGTGCCGTTCTACATCAACTGCGGCAATGACGGAATCTTTGTTCGTCTGTTCGAGCAGGTGCTGGAGCGACCCGATCTCGCTCACGACCCCGTGCTTTCGAAGCGCGCCAATCGCCTGGAGCGACGTGACGAGCTATTCAAGCTCATGGCGGAGGAGTTCGGCAAGCATCCGTGGCGCTATTGGCAGCCGAAGCTGCGTGCGGCAGGTGTCCCGAGTGGGCAAGTAAAGACGTTGTCAGAAGCACTATCGTCTGACGAAGCTGCCGCTCGACAACTGGTTACCCGCATTGAACATCCGGTGAAAGGCTGGATTCCGAACATCTCCACGCCACTCAGGCTGAGTCGCACACCCGCACGCGGCGCCACGGCCGCGCCGGCCGTGGGTGCAGACACTGAACAAGTGCTGAAGGATGTCCTGAAGCTCAGCGACAGCCAGATCGCCGAACTCAGCGCATCCGGCGCGTTTGGTGTCAAACAGGATTGAATCAGCCACGCAAGCATATGACCAGAAACGTAGCAATCATTGGCGCCAGTGCGATCCCGGTGGGGCGTCACCAGACAGCAGATGATGCAGCGCTCCAGACACTGGAGCACGAAATCATGACCCGCCTTGTTGTCGAGGCAGTCAAGGATGCCGGAGTCGACAAGCAGGATATCCAGAGCCTGGTTTTCACGCTTCCTCGTCCATACACACGCCAGAAGTACTTCCACACGTTCCTCATGGGGCAGCTTCGGTTGTCATGCCGGGGTAACGTCATGGAGGTAATGGGCAACGGCATGACCGCAGCCTTGGCGTTTGACCAGGCGTGCAACGACATCATGCTGGGAAGGTCTGAGGTGTCGCTTGCGCTCGGTATCAACATGGAGAGCGCTGTCTCTGCTGCCGAACACATGATGAGCAGCATGCGGACGACGGGTGATGTTGATTTCCATACGTCGGCCGGCTTTACGCCCATCGCATGGTATGCGATGGACGCCATGCGCTACATGCATGAGCACGGCGCCACAAAGGAGGAACTCTGCTCGGTTGCTGTAAAGAACCGATTCCATGCGTCCATGAACCCGCTAGCGCAGTATCGCAAGCCGGTAACGTTGGACGAAGTCGTTCAACAGCGCCCCATCGTCGAGCCGCTTGGGCTCTATGACGTTCCGCCGCGTGGCGATGGTGCGGCCTGCCTGGTTCTGGCTAGCGAGGAAGTTGCTCGCGAGATCGGGCGACCGTACGTGCTCGTAAAAGGACGTGGTTTCTTCCACGATGGCAGCCATCAAATCAGCGACGTCCCGAATGACATGATCGCATTCGAGTCGGCGAGACAGGCGGCTGCTACGGCTTACGAGCAAGCTGGCATTAGTGCAAAAGACGTCGATGTCGCCGAACTGTACGCGCCGTGCACGATTGTTGAAGTGCTAGTGAGTGAGGCAATCGGGCTGATTCCCAAGGGGCAAGGTGCACGCGCGGCATTCAATGGGGAGACACGTCTCGGTGGCCGCATTCCCATCTCGACATCTGGTGGTTTGACGTCCCGTGGCCACCCTGCGTACGTCACGTCGCTCTACAACTATGTGGAACTTGCAGAACAGTTGCGAGGAAGGGCAGGGGAGCGCCAGGTCAGGAATGCGCAGTTCGGCTTGGCTACAGGCGAACTCGGCAACTACAACGCGGCCATGATTCACGTTATGGAGGCAAAGCAATGACCCTCGAAGCACTGATTGTCGATGGCGAGCGTGCATACCCGCCGCGTGAATCCGAATTCACCAGGGAATTCTGGTCACAACTGGCAAAGGGCAGTTGGGTTACCACCCAATGTACCGATTGCAGTAAGACAACGTTCCCGCCAAAGCTCGTGTGCCCGCATTGCTGGTCGACGCAGATGGAATGGAAGGCCTTGGGCACTACAGGGACGCTGTACTCATGGACGCGCATTCACGCCGCGCCCGCTGTATTCGCTGCCGAGGCCCCCTACGCATGCGGAATCGTGGATCTCGATTGTGGGATTCGCCTGGCATGTCGCCTCGTTGAAGACAACGGGGCGACTCTGAAGATTGGTCAAGCAGTCGAAATGGTGGTTCTGCAGTACAAGGACGGTCCTCTGTTCGCAGCGCGGCCCAGCAAGTAGGTAACTTTCTTAACCAGCATCAACCGGGGGGCGCATAGCTCAGCCACTGCGCTGCGGCCCCATGCTGTTGCGAAATTCATAGTAGCTAGGAGATAACAATGTCGTTGATTAATACTGTCGGGCTGACTGAAGACCAGCGGATGATGCGTGAGGGCGTCCTCGACCTGCTCAATCGGGTCCTGCCGTGGGAAAAAGTCCGGAAGATGGACGAAGCCCGCGAATTCCCGCTCGAGGCCTACGAGGCACTGGCGGACGCAGGCTATATCGGACTGTTCTACCCCGAGCACCTTGGCGGGATGGGCGGCTCGTACCGCGACATCACTGTTCTCCTTGAAACGCTTGGCTACTACTACACGGGCATCGCGCAAGCGATTACGACTTCGGCGGTATACGCGGGCATGCATATCGCCAAGTTCGGTACGCCCGAGATGCAGCAGGAACTGATTCCGAAGATCATTTCCGGCAAGGCGAAGCTGGCACTGTGTATGTCCGAACCGGGTACTGGCTCCGACGTGGCAGGCCTCAAGACCTATGCGGAACCTGCCGGTGATGAGTACATCCTGAACGGTAACAAAGTCTGGATTACCTGCGGCCACGTGGCAGACTATTTTGTCGTCATCACGCGTACCGACCGGGAAGGTGGTCGCCATCAAGGCATCAGCACGTTGCTGGTCGATGCGAAAGCCCCGGGCGTTACGGTCCGTCCTCTGCAAATGCTGGGTCGCCGCACCACCCATGCCAATGAAGTGTTCTTCGATAACGTCCGTGTTCCCGCCAGGAATCTGTTCGGCGGCGAAGGCCGTGCCTGGAAGAACATCATGAGCTGCCTGGGTCTCGAGCGCCTTGGCCTGGCTGCCATCTCCGCGGGTCACTGCTTCAAGATCACGGAGTATGCCCGCGACTATGCGAAGGAACGGGTTCAGTTCGGTAAGCCAATTTCCGACTTCCAGGTCATTCAGCACAAGCTGGCAGACATGCTCATCCTGTCCGAGACTGCGCGTCAGGTAGTGTACCGGGCCGCCGATGTGCTGGACGCCGGGCAGGCTGCCGTGAATGAAGCGTCGATCGCCAAGATTGTGGCTAGCGAAAACAACTTCAAGTGCGCGGACATTGGCCTGCAGATCATGGGGGGCGCCGGCTACTCGATGGAGTACGACATGCAGATGTTCTTCCGCGATTCCCGGGTTGGCCCCATCGGTGGCGGCACCAACGAGATCCAACGCAACATCCTTGCCAAGCAGATGGATCTGTAACAGGGGCTTGTGTAGCAGGAGGGCAGGGCGCGCAAGCGCCCTGTTTTTCTTTGTCTGGCTTCGCGGCCTTACTGCGGACGGCGTCGATACAGCAATGTGGTAATCATGGAGTGGACTACCTCGCCTCGCTGATTCTTGACCTTGCGGTCGAACGTGACGACCCCTGACGTGCCCTTGCTGGAGAGCTTCTTCTCGATCGGGGTAATCACGACGTGGATGGTATCCCCGTGCTTGACGGGCAGATGCATGCGCCATTGGTCGTTGCCGAGCATGGCAATGATGGTCCCGTCATTGATGCCGCTGAGGCATTGAAGACCACCTGCGATGGCCAGTACCAGCGGACCGTGGGCAATTGGCTCTCCATAGGATTGCGTCTTGCAAAACTCGTGATCAATATGCGGCGCATTGTGGTCCCCGGACAGGCACGCGAAGTTGACAATGTCGGTCAACGTCACTGTGCGACGTGAGGTGATGATGGTCTTCCCGATCTCGAAGTCTTCGAAGTACATGCCACGGGGCTTGCGGTCTTCAATTTCAGACATGGTTCATTCCTTATCCGGCTCTGCACCGGCAACATCGTTGGGTTGATAAAACTGAGGGAGATGATCTCGCACCACCGGACCATCGATTCGCCAGGACCGGCACTGGTTGAGGTAATGGGGGCGTCCTCCATCAAGAGGATCTTTACCCCGGTTTTTGCGCTGCTGGGCTTGCCAGGTCGGAATGGCCTGGAACGCCGCAGTGGCCATGTTGACAAGCAGTTCACGAAGGTGAGTGCAGCTCTCCGTGCCGCCGAGACGTTCGTTGATCGTGTGGCGCCAGCCATATCCCATGCGTACGCCTACCATCGTTTCCAGGCTGTCTTCAATCTCCCGGCATACGCGGAACGGAACGGCCTCCATGCGACTGACGACGTCTCGCACGGTCAGTTCCTCATCCACCACCAGCGCGATCACCATGTGATGTACGGAGGTTCCAGCTGGAAGGTTGCCTTTCTCCGCCACCATGGTGTCGTAGTTGCGGAAGTCGCGCATTTCGCCTTCGATCTCCCATAGCGCATCGCCGCGCCGGTAGCACCGGTATTGCACTTGGCGCGTGTGCAGCAAAACTCGCTCTATATTCATGAACGCCACCGCTCTGGTTTTAATGGTTGAGCCATTGTATAGTTGCATCAATGGTCGTTGCAATGGCCGTTGGTGGCTCAAATGCTGATGAGTTAGCCGGCTGCATGCGATGAGGCTGTTCTGCTGACAACATTGAACTACTGGAGACTTCATGAATCGAGATAGCGCTTCGCCAGCGTCGGGACCACTCGCAGGATTGCGTGTGATTGAGATGGCTGGCATTGGCCCGGGGCCATTCGCTTGCATGCTCCTGTCGGACCTGGGTGCCGAGGTGGTCCGAATTGACCGGAGCGATGCGAAGCTGGGGGATCGATTCGACATCGTCGGCCGTGGGCGCAAGACGGTGCTCCTGGACCTCAAGAATCAAGCGGATGTTGAGAAGGTGCTCGAACTCGTTTCAGAAGCTGATGTTTTGGTGGAAGGGTTTCGGCCGGGGGTCATGGAGCGCTTGGGCCTTGGTCCTGCAGAGGTTGAGAAGCGCAATCCAAAGCTTGTGTATGGACGGATGACAGGCTGGGGGCAGGACGGACCGCTAGCCCTCGCTGCTGGCCACGACATCAACTACATTGCAATTTCAGGTGCGCTGGCAGCCATTGGCGAGGCTGGACGGGCGCCGGTCCCTCCGCTCAACCTGGTGGGTGACTACGGCGGCGGGAGCCTATATCTCGTTGTTGGAATTCTGGCCGCTGTATTCGAAGCGCAACGCTCGGGCAAGGGCCAGGTTGTCGATGCTGCAATCTGCGATGGTGCGGTGTCTCTCACGAGTCTGTTTCACACGCTACGCTTGCGCGGTCACTACGTCGAGAAGAAGGCAAGCAACGTGCTCGACGGCGGGGCGCCCTATTACAAGTCTTACGAGACTTCCGATGGTGAATACGTCTCGGTCGGTCCCATCGAGCCGAAGTTCTTCGCATTGCTCTGCGAGAAGCTGGGTGTGCCTGCCGAATTGCAGAAATCCCAGAATGATCGGGCCAGGTGGTCGGAGCTCGAAGCCTTCTTTGCCGAGGCATTTCGAACGGAGACGCGCGCTCACTGGTGTCAACTCCTCGAGGGCACGGATGCATGCTTCGCTCCAGTCCTGACACTGAGCGAAGCTGAAAAGCACCCGCATCTTCAGCACAGGGAGTCCTTCGTATCTGTCGATGGAGTCCAGCAACCGGCGCCTGCCCCGAGATTCTCCCGGACGCCCGGCTCCGTTCAGGGACCGGCGCCCAAGGCGCCCGTCAGTCCGGCCGACCTTCTCGAGGCATGGCGGGGATCCTCGCGCGCATGACGTCCGAAAGGTTCTACATGAAAACACGCATTACGGAATTACTGGGTACCGCCTATCCGATCATCCAGGGTGGTATGCAGTGGGTAGGGCGAGCAGAGCTCGCCTCCGCCGTCTCAAACGCAGGCGGGCTCGGGGTGCTGACCGGTCTGACTCAGCCTGATCCAGAGGCCTTGCATCGGGAGATTGGTCGCTGTCGTGAAATGACTGACCGGCCTTTCGGCGTCAATATGACGATCTTTCCGACTATCAAGCCACCGCCGTATGCCGAGTACATCGACGCCATTATCGAGAACGGCGTTGGTGTGGTGGAGACGGCTGGAAACAAGGCGCTCGAATACCTCCCCAAGCTCAAGGCTGCCGGGGTCAAGGTTATCCATAAGTGCGTTGCCGTCCGGCATGCGCTCACAGCGGAACGACTTGGCGTGGATGCCATCAGCATTGATGGTTTCGAATGTGCCGGGCATCCCGGTGAGGAAGACATTCCGGGGATGGTGCTGATTCCGATAGCTGCCCGGCAACTTCGGGTGCCTGTCATTGCATCGGGTGGCATTGCTGATGGTCGCGGCATGGCCGCTGCCCTGGCGCTCGGTGCCCATGGCGTGAACATGGGGACGCGCTTTTGCGCGACACGGGAAGCGCCGATTCATGACAACATCAAGCAGCGGCTTCTGGGCGCAAGCGAGCGCGACACCAATCTTATCTTCAGGACGCTGAAGAATACGGCGCGGGTATTGAAGAACGTCGTGTCGGACGAGGTCGTGGCCACCGAACGTCGTCCTGGTGGTTGTGAGTTTGACGATATACGTCATCTTGTGGCCGGAGCTCGAGGGAAAGCTGCCTTGCAAGAGGGTGATCCCGATGGCGGGATCGTGACTGCTGGAATGGTGGTCGGCTTGATTCACGACATCCCGAGCTGTGAAGAATTATTGGAGCGGATGGTTGCCGAATGCCGTGAGAGCCTGACGAGCGCGAGCGCGTTGGCAGTAGTTCGATAGTCGTTCGATAGTCGTGGATGAATCGATGTCGAGGTCCGACAGTGGCGAGGACCGAGTATCTGGAGAGATGAGATATGAATAATCGTGAGGAGCAGGCAAGCTCCATCCTTGAGCATCTTCTTTCGGCGCGACATAGCTGTCGCGCATTTCTACCTGAGGAGGTCCCGCAGGACGTGGTAGAGCGAATCGTGTCGCTCGCACAGCGCACCGCATCATGGTGTAACGCCCAGCCGTGGCAGGTGGTCATTACTCGCGGCGCGGCAACCGAGCGCTTTCGTGAGGCCATGCTGGCCCCGTCGGAGCAAGATGACAAGCGTCCGGACTTCGAGTGGCCGCGAGAGTATCGAGGGGTTTATCAGGAGCGCCGCCGGGAATGCGGCCTGGCGCTTTATGACGCAGTTGGCGTTGTGCGTGGCGACCGCGCGGCGTCTGCAAAGCAGGCGCGCGAGAACTTGCGGTTATTTGGTGCTCCGCATGTGGCAATTGTGACCAGCGACGAGGCCCTTTCTACTTACGGGGCGGTCGACTGCGGCGGCTACGTGGCCAACTTCATGTTGGCGGCGACCAGCCTGGGTGTTGCCACAATTGCGCAGGCTGCGCTGGCTTCCCGCCCTGAACGGGTCCGGGAATGTCTCGATCTGCCGGAGGACAGGCGCATTGTATGCGGGATTTCCTTCGGCTTCCCCGACACACGTCATCCGGCCAACACATTCCGAACGAGTCGCGCTGACCTGTCTTCGGCAGTAAAGTGGCTTGACGCCTGACTAGGTGCTTTTTTTTGCGGCGGGGCGCTTCTGTCGGGACTTCGGCGCCTCTTCTTTCCCGGTAACGAGCGAAAGATAAGCCTGCTGGAGCCGTTTGAGGCTGGCCTCCATCTCGGCAACAGCAGCATCGGCATCCTTGGCGTGCATGTGTTTCATGAAACGCTTGCGGGACGGCAGCACGAAGTTGTTCTCGTATTCGCCAATACTGTTGACGAACTTGCCCAGCACGGCCAGCAGGCCGTCCATCATGATGACCATGATGGGGTTGCCCGACATCCTGGCAAGTGCGCGATGAAAATCGAAGTGAAGCTCGGCACGACGGGGGAAGTCGCCTTCTTCTGAAGCCCGGGTTACATCGTCGATATTCTGCTGCAGTGCAGCCAGATCTTCGGCGGTCGCGCGCTCGCACGCTTCGCGAACAATGATGGACTCAAGCCAGATACGGGCTTGCGTCAGTTGATCCGGCGAAATGGACCCGACGTGATACAAGTCCATCAGGCTATTCGAGATGGCGAGGCCGGACCCTTCGCTGATGAACGCTCCGCCGCTAGCCCCCTTCTGAAGCCGGATCAATCCAGCATGCTCGAGGGAGCGGAGAGCCTCTCGCAGGGTGTTGCGAGAGACGCCGAATTGAACTGCTAACGCTCGCTCCGCCGGCAGTCTGCTACCGACTTTGAGTCTTCCTTCCGCAAGCTCCGCGCGGATTTGATCGGCGATCTCTTCGAAGGCTCTAGCTGAGCGGACAGCTTCAAAACGAACGCCTCCAACATCAGGGGAGGCATCTGCGGATTTCAACGGAGAGGTGGTCATAGGCTTACAAGCGTGGTCGAGTTACTGCGGCAATCGTGCGAGTTGGAGGTGATCAAGCGGCAACCTTCCGCTTTTTTGCGGGCTTCTTGCTCTCGCTTTCCAGATATTCGCTGACATGCCGCAAGTGTGTGGTCATTGCCTGGCGAGCCCCCTCGGCATCACGCTGCCGCAGGCGCGCCATGACCTTTCGCCGAACTTGCATGATGTCCCGCCGTGGCTCAGGGGCGATCTGCGCCAGCAGCTTCCGAATGATCTCCGACAAGGCATCGACCATCAGCACGATGACTGCATTGTGGGTTGCCTGGGCTATGAGTCGGTAGAACTCGATGACTGATTTGGAGTTTCGTGACCCACCGCCTTGGCGGAACAACTCGGTGTGATAGGTGACGTCCGCTTCAATCGCGTCCAGTTCTTCCTCGGTGGCTCGTTCGCATGCCAGGCGGAGGGCTACAGTCATCAGCTCGATGCGAGCTTCAGTAACATTGGCTATCGAGACCTGACCAAGCGACACCAGATCCTGAACTGTTTGCGTCAGTCCAGTAGTGGTGTTGCCACTTCGGATGAAGAAGCCTCCGTTGATGCCGGTCCGCGCTTCCACAACGCCGGCGGCTTCGAGGCTGCGCAACGCTTCCCGCACCGAGCTACGGCTAACGTTGAACTGCTCTGCCAACTGAAGTTCACCGTTGAGCCGGTCGCCGGGCCGTAGTTCCCCGGCTGCGAGTTGTTGGCGGATCTGGTCGCTGACAGCTTCGAATGCCCGCCTCGTGCGCACGCGCTTGAAGATGGGACCCGCTGGACTTTCATCCGATTGGCTGGGCACGGCAGGTTTCATTTTCGTAGGCATTTTTTTGTGTCTTGCATTGGATCAACCTCTGTTCGTATGGTATCAGAGGATGGGCGCCTTATACGCCACTTGAAGTAATTCCTCCACGTCTTCACTGCTGGCTCATGCGGCTACCGGGCACAATCTTCTTGCCTTAAGTATAATGGTTGAACCAAAATAACACACGTGTTCGCGCAGTGCGAATCTACGTTGGAGGAGCAAGAAAATGGATCTACGACTGTCGCCCGCAGAGGAGGCATTCCGCGCGGAGGTGCGGGCCTTCATTGCAGAGAGACTGCCTGCGGAAATTCGCGCCCGCTTGCGAGCAGGGCACCCGCCGCAGAAGGAAGATACCGTGACGTGGCAGCGCATCCTCAATGAAAAGGGCTGGGCAGCGCCACACTGGCCACGCAAGTACGGCGGCGCCGAGTTGGGCCAGATGGAGCGGCTTATTCTGATGGATGAGTTGTACCGGGCGCCGGCGCCGCTGCCTCAGGTCTTTAACGTGACAATGTTGGGACCAGTCTTGATGCGGTATGGCACGCCTGAGCAACGCGAGCATTTCCTGCCGAAGCTCGCGAACCTCGACCTGTGGTTCTGTCAGGGGTTCTCCGAGCCCGGCTCCGGCTCCGACCTGGCATCGTTGCGAACCACCGCGAAGCGCGACGGCGAACACTATGTTGTCAACGGACAGAAAATCTGGACCACTACAGCTCATTGGGCTGACTGGGTCTTTGCTTTGGTGCGAACCAACCCGGAAGGCCGAAAGCAGGAGGGCATCTCGTTCCTTCTCATCGACCTGAAGTCGCCTGGCATCACCGTCAGGCCGATTCGTTCCATTGATGGCGATCATCACCTGAACGAGGTGTTCTTCGACGACGTACGCGTACCGGTCGCCAACCTTGTCGGTGAGGAAAACCGCGGCTGGGATTGCGCAAAGTTCCTGTTGGGCAATGAACGTACGGGCATTGCCAACGTAGGCCTGTGTCGCGAGCGCCTGGACTATGCACGTGAGTGTGCCAGTCGGACCCGTCAGGGTTCCGGAAAGCTAATCGACGATATCAAGCTGCGTTCCGAGTTCGCTGCGCTGGATGCAGAGATCCGTGCATTGGAAGTGACAAACTGGCGGTTCCTGCTTACGCCGAGTGCGCAGGCCGAGTTGCCGGCGTTTGCCTCCGTGCTCAAGTTGAAGGGCGTCGAGTTGCAACAGGATATCAATGCGCTCCTGGCCCGCATCGCCGGTCCTCTGGGACTGGAAAAACGAGGCAAGGACGACACGGTGCACGGACCGCTGACGCCGCGCTACTTCTACTCGCGCGCCGCCAGCATCTACGGTGGCACCAGCGAGGTACAAAAAGACATCCTGGCCAAGGCAATTGTGGGATAGGGAGACAAAGTGAATTTCGAACTGAACGATGACCAACGGGCTATTCAGGATAGCTTGCGACGGCTACTCGCGGATCGCTACGGATTTGAGAGCCGTCGGGCGTATGCCGAGAGCAGTGACGGGCATGATCAGCAATCGTGGGCTGGACTATCAGAACTCGGACTTACGGCGCTTCTGGTGCCGGAAACCCTGGACGGATTCGGTGGCGGCGCGGTAGCGCTGCTTCCCGTCATGCAAGAGCTTGGGGCCGTGTTGTCCCTGGAACCGTTCCTCGCAGCAAACGTGCTGCCGGTCACCGCTCTGCGACCGTTCGGTAGCGAGCCCCGGCCAAAGGAGGCTTTTCTCGAAATGGCAACGGGAACCCGAAGGCTGGCGTGGGCGCATGATGAGGCGGGACGACGCCACGCACCGTGGTGGGTAGAAACCATCGCCACCAACGAAGACGGAAAATGGCTGCTGAGCGGCCAGAAGACGAATGTGCTGGGGGGCGGGCGGACCGATCAATACATTGTGAGCGCACGCGTCCAGGGTTCACCAGGCGATACGGATGGCTGTGCGCTCTTTCTCGTCGACGCAGGCCAGGCGGGGTTGGATGCGCGTGGCTTCCGGCTGGTAGACGACACCTCGGCCAGTGAGCTTGTTCTGCGCCAGGTGGAAGCTACACCTCTTGGCAATCCCCTTGACGGTCAACGTGCATTGCAGGCAATCGAGAACACCCAGGCAATGGGTATCGCTGCAGTGTGCGCGGACATGGTCGGCGCGGCGAGCGCAGCATTTCGGCTCGCGATGGACTATCTGAATACGCGCAAGCAGTTCGGGCGACTGATTGGAGAGAATCAGGCGTTGCGTCATCGCGCGTCCGAGATGCTCGTAAGTCTGGAAATGGCCAAAAGCATGGCCATGGCGGCGGCTGTGGCAGTGGATGATCATGAGTCGGAGGGTGCTGACCTTGACTTGCATCGTGCAAAACTGTCGGTGGCCAAGCACGCACGAGCAGTCACGCTCGGCGCGATTCAATTGCACGGTGGCATTGGTATGACCGAGGAGTACGCTGTCGGGCACTATTTGCAAAGAGTGCACGTGTTAGACCAACTCTTCGGAGACGGTGATTCGCACGCCTCGAAGCTGGCGTCATTGATTTACGCGTAGATAAAGACAAGACCAACGGAGTGAGACAGAAATGAGCGAAGCTACCATCTACCTGGATGGGCGCCCGAAGGCGCGCGAAGAGGTACTACAGCAAGCACTGCGTGCCGCCACGGGATTCGACCAGATGGGCATTCGAGAGGGCGATACGGTCGCCTTGCTCCTGCGTAATGACTTCGCGTTTTTTGAGGTGCAGCAGGCCGCCGCAGCCATCGGAGCGTATTCGGTACCGTTGAACTGGCACGGTAAGGCAGAAGAGATTCTCTACGTTCTCGACGATGCGAAGCCCAAAGTCCTGGTTGCTCATGCCGACCTGCTGGAACCGATGCGCTCCCAGATACCGGCAGGCATCAAGGTGCTGGTGGTCCCAACGCCGCCGGAAGTCCAACAGCGCTATGGGATTGCAGGGCAGCTAACAAAACCCCAAGAAGGTGACGTGTCGTGGAGTGCCTGGTGCCAGCCGTTCGAGCCCTGGGAGCTGCCCGCCAGGCGCGGCCGAGCTACCATGATCTACACCTCGGGAACCACCGGCCACCCAAAGGGCGTCAAGCGGGATCCGGCCAGCCCTGAGCAGGCGCAGGCATACGTGAAGCTGATCGAGCAAGTCTATGGGCTGACCCCAGGCGTACGTTCGCTCGTCACCGGACCGCTGTATCACGCGTCGCCCAACGCCTATGGCAGGCAAGCGCTGATGGCCTCGGACGTGCTGGTGCTGCAATCCAAGTTCGATCCGGAAGAGACGCTGGCCGCCATCGAGAAGTACCGCATTACCAATGCGGTGATGGTGCCCACCATGTTCATTCGAATCCTGAAGCTCCCGAAGGAAGTGCGTGATCGTTACGACGTGAGCTCACTGAAGTGGGTGACCCATACGGGGGCGCCTTGCCCGCGGGAGGTCAAGCAAGAGCTCATGCAGTGGTGGGGGCCGATTATCTATGAAACGTATGGTGGCACGGAAGTCGGCACGGCAACGGTGGCGACGCCTCAGGACTGGCTTGAGCATCCAGGCACGGTCGGCGTACCAACGCCAGGCACCCGGATTGCCTTCTACGGAGAGGACGGGCAACGCGTAGAGGATGGCTCGCCAGGTGAAATCTACATGCGGGTGCCGGCATACGCAGACTTTACGTATCTGAACAACGAGGAAAAGCGCAAGAATGTTGAACGGGACGGGCTAATCAGTGTAGGGGACGTCGGCTACCTGAAGGACGGTCGGCTCTACCTGTGCGATCGGCGTTCGGATATGGTCATCTCGGGCGGGACGAACATCTACCCCGCGGAGATTGAGATGGTGCTCACACAATGCCCCGGTGTGCACGATTGCGCTGTATTCGGTATCCCCGATGAAGATTTCGGCGAATCGCTTGCTGCTGCGGTGGAACTCATGCCGGGGGCAGAACTGAGTGCAGCCGATATCCAGAAGTATCTGGCATTGCATCTCGCGAAGTACAAGGTCCCAAAACGCATAGATTTCCATGCGTCGCTGCCGCGCGAAGACAGCGGCAAGATTTTTAAACGGCGGCTGCGGGATCCTTTCTGGAAAGCAGCGGGACGGAGGATCTGATGGATGGCGCGGCGGACCATCAACGCTTTGCGGAGAGGTTACAGCGAGTCCTTCGGAAAGGTGCAGGGGAGAGCGGCGAGGTTGCCAGACTCCGGCGGCTTACCGGTGGCGCGACCAAACAAACCTGGGCATTTGAATGGCATTCCCGGGGCGCTGCCCAGGAAATGATCTTGCAGCTCACGGGGACATTTACTGGAGCATCCGGTCGGGTGCCCAAGCTTACGGCCCGTGAGGATGCGACCGTAATGAAGGCGGCGCGCAGCGCGGGTGCTCCGGCGCCAGTGGTGCGTGCGATCCTTGAGGACGTTGATGGCATGGGTCCGGGTTACATCACGGAGTTCATCCATGGTGAAACGCTTGGACGGAAAATCGTACGTGACGAGGGGTTTGCGAGTGCGCGCCAGATGTTGGCGAAACAGTGTGGCGAAGTACTTGCCACCATTCACCAGGTAGCGACCGAAGGCCTGTCATTCCTCAAGGTCATGTCACCGGCGGAGGAGCTCTCTGCATACCGGGAACTGCTCGACGAGTGTGGCGTACGAAATCCGGCGCTGGCTTATGCGCTGCGCTGGGTCGAGGAGCATCTTCCTGAGTCCTGTTCGAGTGCGTTGGTCCACGCCGACTTCCGTACCGGCAACCTGATTGTTGGCCCGGACGGATTACGGTGCGTCCTGGACTGGGAGATTGCCAGGGTAGGGGACCCCATGCAAGACCTGGGGGTTCTCTGTATGCGGAGTTGGCGTTTTGGGGGCGCGTTGGATGTCGGGGGCTTCGGTCAACGCGAAGACCTTTACGCAGGCTATGAATCCGTTTCCGGTGTAGCCGTCGACCCCGAAAGAGTGAGGTTCTGGGAGGCGTTCGCAAATCTCAAATGGGCCATCGCATGTGCCAGACGCGGCTCCGCTCAAACACAAGGTGGCGGACAGGCGAGCCTGGAGCTTAGTGCTATCGGGCGACGGCTTGAAGAGCCGCTGTGGGACTTCATGACTTTGACCGGTCCATACGAGAAGGGGAGATACCAATGACCGAGTTCGTACCAGAAGCCGATCGGTTGCTCCTTGCGGCCTCCGACTACCTTGAGAGCTCTCTGCTTCCCACGCTTGAGGGCTACCATCGATTCCAGACGCGAGTCTGCATCAATGTTGTGCGAACTGTGATGCGTGAACTGCAGTTGCGGGTGTCGGCAGAAGAGGGCGAACAACGCCGTGTTGAAAGCCTTCTAGGCACGACGGGAAGCCTTGAGGAACTGAACACCGAAATGTCCTCGCGATTGGCTTCGGGGGAACTCCCGTTAGATCATCCTGGACTGGTAGACCACCTGCTTCTCACATTGCAGGACTCGCTCAAGATCAACAGTCCGCACTGGGCTTGACAGGCCAGGGGGACCAGCCCGCGCACCTACGGCCCGTTGCCGATCGCAGGCAACGGGCAACGGGCAACTGGAAACTGGCGCAGCTTCACGCCATGCGCCGTGTACACCTGCATCAAATACCCCGCTTACCTCCGCTTCCCCCCCCCCGCTTTTTGCAGCCCGGTAATCCGGGCTGAAGCACCTCTCCTCACCAAATATCGATCTGCAGCCTGCCACGCCAAGGTAATCCGCGCATTGTGCATCGAAGGCGGTATTTGCTGCTTCGCTGCGAAATCTCGTTGACGTTGCAACGCCTCCGAAATATCATTGGTTCAACCAAATAAATAAAGAGGCAAATGATGTCGCAAATCGTGTCGTTGGAAGGTCGTACCATCGTGGTGACAGGGGCAGCCCAAGGCATCGGCAAAGCTGTGGTCGAACTTGGCTTGGAGCTTGGCGCAAACGTTGTTGCCGTCGACCTGAACGGCGAGACGCTCAACGCATCCCTTGCGCCGTTGCCGGCAGACCGGGTGATGGCCGTTGCCGGCAGCGTCGCCGATTCCGCGCTTGCTACGCGGGCTATTGCTGACGCCGTGGAGCGATTCGGCGCCGTGCATGGCCTGGTCAACAATGCGGGGATCATTCGTCCGGCGATGATCGACAAGATGACGGATCAGCAATGGCAGGATGTCATCGACGTTCATCTCAGCGGCTCTTTCTACTGGATGCGTGCCGTTGGGCAGCACATGGTCGCGCGCGCCAAGGACGGGGACAAGGCGGGTGGTTCCGTCGTCAACATCTCGTCGGATGCAGGCCGGAAGGGCTCCATTGGGCAGATCAACTATTCCGCGGCAAAGGCAGGCATGCTCGGCATGACCATGACAGCCGCCCGGGAGTGGGGGCGCTATAACGTCCGCGCCAACTCGGTTTGCTTCGGTGTGGTGGAGACGCCAATGACCGAGGTCGTTCGCGGTGAGAAGTTCCGGGACAACATGCTGGCTCAGATTCCCCTGGGTCGTTGGTCGACGCCTGATGAAGTGGTCAAGACAGTGTGCTTCCTGCTGTCGGATGCCTCGAGCTATGTCACGGGTCAGCATCTCGGCGTCAACGGCGGATTCCACATCAGTCTGTAATCATGGAATCCGGCGACATCCTCCAGGCAGGCTCCGGCGTTGTCGAGCGCCTGGCTGCGTACATGCGTAAGCAGGTTGGTCCATTCGAAGGTCAGCTGAAGGTTAGCCGGATTCTGGGTGGCCAATCCAATCCCACCTACATTCTCGATGCAGGTCAGGACCGCTATGTACTTCGTCGCAAGCCATCTGGCACGCTGCTTCCATCTGCCCACGCGATCGAGCGCGAGTACCGGGTCATGCAGAGTCTGGCGCCAACGCAGGTGCCTGTCCCTCGTGTACGGGTACTTTGCGAGGACGTTGCTGTCCTTGGCAGCGCCTTCTACATCATGGATTTTGTAGCGGGCCGCATCTTCGACGACCAGACGCTGCCGAGCCTGGCAAACGACGAACGTCGTGCTGCATATGACGAACTGAATCGTGTCATGGCAGCGCTGCATCTGGTCGACTACAAGCGTATCGGCCTGGCGGACTATGGACGGGAGGGGCGCTATGTCGAACGCCAGATCGAGCGGTGGACACGGCAATACCGATCCTCGGAGACGCATCGGATCGATGCAATGGAAACACTGATTCAGTGGCTCCCGACGAGTATTCCGAAACAGACAAGTACCACGATCGTTCACGGTGACTATCGTTTGGACAATGTTGTGTTCCATCCCACGGAATGGCGCATCGTCGCGGTGCTCGACTGGGAACTGTCAACACTAGGCGATCCGTTGGTCGACTTCGCGTACCACTGCATGAACTGGCATCTGGAGTTGGGGACCCATCGAACCCTGGCGGGTGTCGATGTTGACAGCCTTGGCATTCCCGACGAGCGAAAGTACGTCCGCATGTACGGTAACCATGTCGGAATCGAGGCACCAGAGGGGATTGACAGATGGCCCTTCTATATGGCGTTCAACATGTTCCGGCTCGCTGCGATCCAACAGGGCGTGGCTCGCCGGGCGCGCGACGGAAACGCGGCGAACGATAACGCAAGGAACGTAGCAGCGCGGGTTGAAGCGACGGCGGAGGCCGGACTGCGGATGGCCAGGAACGACAGATTTTTCCTGGCCAGCGCCACGTATTGACTCCCAACCTGCAAGGAGATCGCACACGATGTACATGCCCCCTGGCACCAAGCTTCTGTTAGACCCTAAAGACGAGTACACGCATACGCCAGAAGCTGTTTCAAACTACAACGAGAGCATGTACTTCAATGCTTTCGACACCACCAACAGAATTGGGCTGTGGGTCCGGATTGGCAACCGGGTGAATGAGGGACACGCCGAGATGAGTTGCTGCGTGTACCTGCCGAACGGCCAGGTTGGATTCATGTTTTCCCGCCCCAAGATATCCAGCAATGACGCGATGGAAGCGGGCGGAATGCGCTTTGACGTGCTGGAGCCATTCAAGCGGTTGCGGGTTTCGTATGCGGGCGAACTGCTCGTCATGGATGATCCGCTCGCCATGGCAGACCCCAGCGCCGCCTTCAAGCGCTATCCCAAGCGACCCGCCTCGATCTCTCTCGAGTTCACCGGCGTCTCACCGATGCACGGCGGCGAGATCGTCAAACTCGACGGCTCACCGCTTGACCTTGATGCCGAGCACGCGGTTTATCGAGGTCACACAGAGCAGCATATGGGGGTGCGCGGAAATGTCGCCGTGGATGGCGCCGAATACAGGTTCGAGAACGGGACAGGTTATCGGGACAAGTCCTGGGGGCCTCGGCATTGGCACAGCTTCTCCTGGTACAAATGGCTGCCCGTGGCCTTTGACCGGGATTTCGGCGTGCTGTTTTCCGTCAAGGATCCAAACGTCGCTGCGCTTCCGATCAGCGGCAACGTACTTGTAAACGGTGAGTACGAGCCGGTCATCGATGGTCGCGTCGAGACGGAATACGACGAAGCCTATTACCCCAGGCGTCTGACCGCCTGGATCACCACGGCCAGGAAGACGTACGTGGTGGAAGGAAAGGTTCTGACTACGGTGCCGCTTCGCCATCGGCGCGCAGACAGTGCCTCGACGTCGTACACGCGCATCACGGAAAGCCTGACCGAGTACACCTGCGAAGGCCGTCGAGTACTTGGTATGACGGAGTACTGTGACGTGATTCAGGATGGTGTTCCGCTTTCCATTAAGCAAGGGCAAGCATGAGCCAGACTGATGAAATCAACCTGGAGTACCAGGACGGTGTAGCGGTCGTAACGTTGAACCGGCCTCAGGCAAAGAACGCACTGACGGTCGCCATGACCGATGCGATGGCCGAGATGTTCCGTTCCTTCCGCTCAGACGAGCGAGTACGAGCAGTTGTCATGATTGGTGCGGGAAGCGACTTCTGCTCCGGTGGCGACGTCAAGGGTATGGGTGGCGGTGCACCTCGGAACACCGAGCAACGTCGACAGGCAATGAGCCCCTATCGGGAGTTGGTCCTGGCGATCTCGGCATTGGACAAGCCTGTGATAGCCGCGATCGACGGCGTCGCGTATGGCGGCGGCCTGAGTCTTGCGCTGCTGGCCGACCTCGTCATCTGTTCCCGTCGGGCCAGGATGGCGGTCGTCTTTCATCGAATCGGTCTGGTTCCGGATGTTGGGGCATGGTACACGCTGCCACGAATCGTCGGTGTTCAGCGGGCCAAGGAGTTGGTTTTCTCGGCGCGAGAGTTTCTCGCGGATGAGGCCCAGTCGATGGGCATTGCCATGGAAGTGGTCGCACCTGAAATCCTGAAGGAACGGGCGTTGGAAATGGCTCGCAGCTTTGAAGGTTCTTCAGCGACGGCAATCAGCTTGTCCAAGCAGGCGCTGCAGAAGTCTCTGCAGAACGACCTCGAAACGATGCTCAACATGGAAGCGGCTGGCCAGGCGATTGCGGCAGGCAGTGAGTACGCGCGCGAATCGATCCGCCGTTTCGCCTCAAAGGAGCCAGCGCAATTCCGTTGGCCCGCTCTTCCCAAAACCGAGTACACAAATGATTGATTATCTGAAGACAAAAGCCTGGGAGTCGGGCGAGGTCAAGCACACCTACACCGAGAAGGACAGCATCCTGTATGCGCTGGGGCTTGGCATCGGGGCAGACCCGATCGATGAGCGGCAACTCCGGTTCGTTTATGAGAAGGATCTTGTCACGCTTCCTACCATGGCGGCCGTACTGGCGTCTCCGGGATCCTGGATGCGCGACCGGAAGGAACTGGGGATTGACTTCCTGAAGCTGGTCCACGGCGAGCAGAGTGTGACCCTGCACAAGACGCTGCCCGCTGCCGGTTCGCTGGTCGGCAGTAGCCGTGTCACGCGCATCGTCGACAAGGGCGCTGGAAAAGGTGCAATTCTCCATGTTGAAAAGACATTGCGCGATGCTGCCAGTGGTGACCACCTGGCCACTGCGGAACAGGTTCTCTTCTTGCGCGGTGATGGTGGGTTCTCGGAGAACGGTGGCGGTGACGAAGCTGCTCCTGCAGCACCGGCGACCCCGGAAACGACACCCGATGTGTCGGTTGAACTGCCGACCCGTGCAGATGCAGCGCTCGTGTATCGGCTTTCCGGCGATCTGAATCCTTTGCATATTGACCCTGAAATCGCATCCAGGGCTGGTTTCGCACGTCCTATCCTCCATGGCCTGGCGACGTACGGCAATGCGTGCCATGGAATCGTCAAGGCATTCTGCGACTACGACCCTCGCAGGCTCACCTCGATCAGGGCGCGCCTGACATCACCGGTCTATCCAGGTGAAACGTTGGTGCTCGAGTGCTGGAAGCTTGGCGGCAACGAGGTTGCCTTCCGTGCTCGCCTGAAGGAGCGCGATGTCGTTGCACTTGCGAACGGACGGGCCACGCTGTCGGACAAGGTGTAACCGAGACGACTCGTCGGCATCCCTTTCGGGCGCTGAGTACCCATACCAATGGAGTTCAACAATCTCAAAGGTAATGCAGTGAAAATTCTTGTTGCAGTGAAGCGGGTAGTGGATTCCAACGTGAAGGTCCGTGTGAAGTCGGATGGCACGGGCGTTGACCTGGCCAGCGTGAAAATGAGTGCGAACCCGTTTGACGAAATCGCCGTGGAAGAGGCCGTGCGCCTCAGGGAAGCCGGTGTGGCGACCGAAGTGATCGCCGTGTCGTGCGGCACCACGCAGTGCCAGGAAACGCTGCGTACCGCGATGGCCATCGGCGCCGATCGCGGCATCC
>CAUUBQ010000010.1:0-163895 GCA_963543405.1 uncultured Cupriavidus sp. | reverse complement strand
CTTTTGATATCGGAATTCCCCTGCCGGCGCTGCTGTCCCAGCTGCTGCTGGGGCTTGTCAACGGTGCCTTCTACGCCATGCTGAGCCTGGGGCTGGCCGTGATCTTCGGCCTGCTCAACGTGATCAACTTCGCGCACGGGGCGCTGTTCATGCTCGGTGCCGTGCTGGCATGGGCCGGCATGGAATACGCGGGGCTCAACTACTGGGTGATGCTGGTACTGTCGCCACTCGCGGTAGCCGTGATCGGCGTGGTCATCGAGAAGACACTACTGCGCTGGATCTACAAGCTCGATCATATCTACGGCTTGCTGTTGACTCTCGGGGTTACGCTCGTCATCGAAGGGGTACTGCGTTCGATCTACGGTGTATCGGGCCTACCCTACTCGCCGCCCGATGCACTGCAGGGCGCCACCGATCTTGGTTTCATGATCCTGCCGAACTATCGGGCCTGGGTGGTGGTGGCCTCGATCGTGGTATGCGTGGCTACATGGTTCACGATCGAACGGACCAAGCTGGGCGCCTACCTGCGCGCGGGCACGGAGAACCCCAAGATCGTTGAAGCATTCGGCGTCAACGTGCCGCTGATGGTGACGCTGACCTATGGCTTTGGTGTGGCACTGGCCGCGTTTGCCGGCGTGCTCGCGGCGCCGGTGATCCAGGTCTCGCCGCTGATGGGCCAGAACCTGATCATCGTGGTATTTGCCGTGGTCGTGATCGGCGGCATGGGCTCGATCATGGGATCGATCCTGACGGGGCTTGGCCTGGGCGTGATCGAAGGTTTGACCAAGGTGTTCTATCCGCAGGCGTCGTCGACCGTGGTGTTCTTCATCATGGTGATCGTACTGATGCTGCGACCCGCGGGTCTGTTCGGGAAGGAAAAATAATGGCGCAACGCCAACACTCGTCTCGCCGCGGCCAGGTCGCGGTATTCGGCGGCCTGCTACTGCTCGCCCTGCTCGCGCCAATGCTCGGCGCCTATCCGGTATTCGTGCTCAAGGTGCTCTGCTTCGCGCTGTTTGCCTGTGCCTTCAACCTGCTGATCGGCTATACGGGGTTGCTCTCGTTCGGGCATGCGGCATTCTTTGGCGGCGCCGGCTACGCGGCTGGCCACGCCATGAAGGAATGGGGCCTGACGCCTGAACTGGGCCTGCTGCTCGGCACCGGGTTCGCCGCACTGGCCGGCTGGGCCATGGGCGCCCTGGCGATTCGCCGCCAGGGGATCTATTTCTCGATGATCACGCTTGCACTGGCGCAGATGCTCTACTTCTTCTGCCTGCAGGCACCGTTTACGGGCGGCGAAGATGGCATCCAGGGCATTCCGCGCGGCAAGCTGCTGGGCCTGCTGCCACTGGACAATGACCTGACGCTCTACTACGTGGTACTGGTGATCGTGGTGGCTGCGTTCGCGTTGATCGTGCGTACGATCCATTCGCCCTTCGGGCAGATCCTGAAGGCCATCAAGGAGAATGAACCGCGCGCCATTTCCCTGGGTTATGACGTCGACCGCTTCAAGCTGCTGGCATTCGTGCTGTCCGCCGCGCTGTCGGGCCTTGCCGGATCGTTGAAGGCGCTGGTGCTGGGCTTCGAGACGCTGACCGACGTGCACTGGTCGATGTCGGGCGCGGTGATCCTGATGACGCTGGTGGGCGGCCTTGGCACGCTGACCGGGCCGATCGTCGGCGCCTTCGTGGTGATTGCGCTCGAGAACAAGCTCGGCGATCTCGGCACGTTTCTGGCCGGCATCACGGGCATCGACTGGTTCAATACGCTGGGCGAGTCGGTCACCATGGTGACCGGCATCATCTTCGTGATCTGCGTACTGACCTTCCGGCGTGGCATTGCCGGCGAGATCCATGGGCTCGCCGAACAATGGCGGGCACGGCGCAAGCCGGCCGCGCCGCTCGGCTCACATCTCGTCGATCGCGGTTGACGCGGTGACCACGCCGGCATCCTTCTCCAGCGAGAAACGGTCGCGCGTGGTCACATAGAAGCTGGCGCCGAAGCGGCCAACCGGGAAGTAGTCCTGCAGCCGCACGCGCCAGCGCTCGGTGTCGATCAGCCCGTCGCGTGCATGCAAGCGCAGCACGCGGCCGATAAAGATCTGGCGGCTTTCCGTTTCCAGCGTCTCCCAGAGATTGCATTCGAAAGCCACCGGCGCCTCGGCAATGCGCGGCGGCTCCACCTGCGTGCATGGCGCCGCGGTCAGGCCAACGTGCGCCAGTTCACTGACATCGGGCGGCAGGCGCTCGCCGCAGCGATGCATCTTCTCGGCCATGGCCTCGTCACTGAGATGCACCACGAACTCCCCGGTGCGCACAATATTGGCGGCCGTGTCCTTGAGCGCGCCATCGGCCAGCCGGTTGACGCTGATCATCACGATCGGCGGTTCCTCGCCCAGCATGTTGAACATCGAGAACGGCGCCGCGTTGGCCGTGCCATCGGGGCTGAGCGTAGTCACCAGCGCGATCGGCCGCGGCACGATCAGGCTGGCCATGAGCTTGTAGCGCTGGTACTCGGTGATCGCGCTGAAATCGATTTCCATGGTGTTCCTTGTTCAGGGCTGTGGCAGCCCCAGCATCTGCGCCAGGCTCTTCTCGCCCTGCATGCGCGAGGTTTCGATGCGTTGTTCGAGTTCGCGCAAATGCGCTTCCATCAGTGCTACCGCGCCAGCCGCATCGCGCGCTTCGATACAGGCCACGATGGCCGCATGCTCGTCGTGCTCGCACGGTGCATGGCCCGGGGGTTCATAAAGACCCACGATCAGCGAACAACGCGATACCAGTTCGGTCAAATAGCGCTGCAGTACCGCATTGCGTGCCAGTGCCGCGATTCGCAGATGAAAGCCGCTGGCCAGACGCGCCCAGGACGGCTGGTCGAAGCGGTGCATCGCATCATGCTCATCGGCAAGCTGGCGGCGCAGATCGCGCAAATCGTCCTCGGTCACGCGGGCGACGGCCAGTTCTACCAGTACGCGCTCCATGGCGCGGCGCGCCTCGAAGATCTGGCTGGTTTCCTCGGGCGTCGGTTCGGCGATCACCGCCCCCTTGTTCGGCCGCAGCGCCACGATGCCGTCGTGCGCAAGCTTTTCCAGTACCCGGCGCACCACGGCGCGGCCTACGCCGAACAGGTTGCACAGTTCCGGTTCCGGCAGCTTGGTACCGGGTACGAGGCGATGGTTGAGCACGCCGTCGAAGATCGACTGGTAGATCCTGGCATCGGCATCCAGCGGGTCGGTATCCGCGGGCTTATCGTCGGCCGTGACGGGCGTTTTCTTGGCAGCTTTGGTGGACATGACGTCGGTCAGGGAAACTATGGCCATGATGTTAGCGCGAAGCCGCGCTGTCGGATTCGGCCGGAACGCGCGCGTCCATGGCGTCGCAGATCGCGCCCGGCGTGGTCATCCAGACCTCGCCATGTGAACGGCGTGCCGCGATATGGGCCAGCGCACGACGCAGATGGCGTAGCCGGTAGGGCTGTCCGACCAGGTACGGATGCAGCGCAATGCCCATTACCAGCGGCTGGGGATGCCGCGCATGATTGGCCTGCAGCAGCATCTCGTCGAACTGGTCGATGATCATGTCGGCAAACGCCGCGCCGTCGAGCTGGCGCCCGATGATCATCGGAATGTCGTTGAGCTCCTGCGGATACGGAATCGACCACAGTGCCCCGCCGTCACGCGTGCGCATCCGTACCGGCCGGTCGTCGTGCGCCCAGTTCAGCGTATAGCGATAGCCGCTCTCGGCCAGCAGGTCGGGGGTGACCGGTGTCTCGGAGATCCATGGCGACAGCCAGCCGGCGGGCGCCTTGCCGCTGTGCTCGCGGATCCGGTCGCGGCAATGCTCGAGCAACGCGCGTTCGCCGGCCTCATCGAATTCACTCTGCCGATGGGCGTTGGTATGCCCATGGCCAATCAGTTCGTCGCCGCGTGCCAGGCAGGCATCGAGCAATTCCGGGCAATGGTCATACAGCGACGTATTGAGGACCACGCCGGCCGGCATTTCGAGCTGGTCGAACAGTTCCAGGCAACGCCATGCGCCGACCCGGTTGCCATACTCGCGCCAACTGTAGTTCAGCACATCGGGCTGCGGCGATACCGGCCCCAGGTTGGCGCCCAACCCCTCGCCAAACGCAAAGTGTTCGATGTTGAAGCCCAGGTAGACCGCCAGCCGCGCGCCCGAGGGCCAGCGGAAGTCATCGACGTCGGTGATCGGCCGGTACGGGAAGCGGCCGTGATGGCGTAATGGGCCAAACGCGGGTCCAAAGGTGGGCCCTGCTACAGCTTGGACAGCCGCCGACGGGCGCGGATTGAGGGTCATGAACGATTGCCTTTCTTCTGATTTGGTGCATCGCCCCGGAAACTGGCACCGCATTCGTGCGCGGCGCCCCGTTTCAGATCGTATGCATACGTTTCACCAAATCGTTCGCAATATTCAGACCAGATCGTAGACGTGTTGTATTTCCATATGTCGCAAAGTTCTCCGGTGATTTGTCAACGCTTTGGCATGGCTCTTGCAAGCCACCGCCTCGACACCAACCCATCCGGAGATCTGCCATGTTTCGTCCCCAACGCCGTGCACTGATCGCGGCAGCCGCTGCCGCCTGCGTGATGACCGCCCTGCCCGCGCACGCCGCCGACACGATCAAGATCGGCCTGATCACGGCGTTGTCGGGGCAGTCGGCCCGTGCCGGCGAAGCCCTGACGCGTGGCATGACCGTGGCCATCGACGAGATCAATGCCAAGGGCGGCCTGCTTGGCGGGCGCAAACTCGAACTGGTACGCCGCGACGACGAGGGCAACCCCGCCAAGGGCGTACTGGCCGCGCGCGAGCTGATCTACAAGGAAAAGGTCGCCGTACTGTTTGGCGGACTCGACACGCCGGTATCGATGGCCATCGTGCCGATCGCCAACCAGGAGAAGGTGCCGTTCATGGGCCCTTGGGCCGCGGGCACCCCGATCACGCATAACGGCGCCAACCCCAACTTTGCGTTCCGCGTGTCGGCCGTGGACGAGGTGGTCGACAAGGCCATGCTCCAGTACGCGCAGAAGGCGTTCAATGCCAGCAAGCCCGGCCTGATCCTGGTGAACAACCCATGGGGCGAATCGAACGAGAAAGGCATCGTCGCCGCCATGGCCACCAAGGGCGGCAAGCCGGTGGGCGTCGAGAAGTTCGAAGCCAACGACGTCGACGTAGTGCCGCAACTGGGGCGCCTGAAAGCTGCCGGTGCCGACGTCCTGCTGATGGTAGGCAACGTGGGCCCGTCCGCGCAGGTGGTCAAGTCGCTCGACCGCATGGGCTGGAAGGTGCCGGTGGTGTCGCATTGGGGTCCTGCCGGCGGACGCTTTACCGAACTGGCCGGCCCCAACGCGAAGAACGTCCACTTCGTGCAGACCTACAGCTTCTTTGGCACGCAAACGCCGGTCAGCACGCGCGTGATCAATGACCTGAAGGTCAAGTACAGCGACGTCAAGGGACCGGACGACATTACCCCCGCAGTGGGCGTGGCCAATGCCTACGACGCGACGCAGCTCGCGGCGCTGGCCATTGCCAAGGCCGGCAGCACCAAGGGCGATGCGGTTCGCGAAGGCTTCTACAAGATCGACCGCTACGAAGGCCTGATCAAGACCTACGTAAAGCCGTTCTCGCCGCAGCAGCATGACGCACTGACCGAAAACGACTACGTGTGGGCCCAGTTCATCGACAACCGCATCGTACCGGTCCAGAAGTAAAGCGCTTCAACCCCTGATTGTTCGTCTTTGCTCCCCTCTCCCGCAGCGCGGGAGAGGGGTTGGGGGAGAGGGCAAGAGGTTCTGCTTGCCGCGAATCGCAATTTGGACCGCCGGCCCTCTCCCCCGCCCCTCTCCCGCAAAACGGGAGAGGGGAGAACACCACCACTAAGGATTCACCATGTTATGGATATCGGCCCTCATCAGCGGGCTTGGCCTGGGCAGCATGTACGGGCTGATGGCGCTGGGGTTCCACATCACCTACGCGGTATCGGCCACGGTCAATTTCGCGCAGGGTAGCTCGATGATGCTGGGTGCCGTGCTCACCTACACGTTCGCGCAGACACTGGGCTGGCCGATGCCGCTGGCCATCGTGCTGGCACTGGCGCTATGCGCACTGTATGGCCTGGCGGTCGAATTCCTTGCCGTGCGGCCATTTGCGAGCCGTGGTTCGAATGCATGGCTGATGGCGACCGTCGCGCTGGGCATCGTGCTCGATAACGTGGTGATGCTCTGGTTCGGCACCGAGCCGCGCAGCCTGCCGTCGCCGCTGGCCGCGCAGTCGGTGCAGCTGGGTAGCACCGGCGTGGGCGTGTATCCGCTGCAGTTGGTGATTCCCGTGGTGGGCCTGGCATTGGCCGCCCTGCTCCACTACGTCCTGCGCAAATCGCGCTGGGGCGTGGCAATGCTGGCGGTCGTACAGAACCGCGATGCCGCGCGCCTGATGGGAATTCCTATCCGTCGCACCATTGCCGGCGCATTCGCGCTGTCGACGCTGCTGGCCGGTATCGCTGGCGTACTGATCGCGCCGCTGTTCAATGTGCAGGCGGACATGGGCACCGTATTTGGACTCAAGGCATTTGCGGTGGCCATCCTGGGCGGACTGTCGAGTGCCTGGGGTGTGATGGTTGCCGGACTGATCTTCGGTGTGGCCGAAGCACTGGTCACCGCCTCGCTCGGTTCCAGCTACACACAGATCATCACGTTCACGCTGGTGATTGCGCTGCTGGCCCTGCGGCCAGACGGCCTGTTCGGACGCGCGGAGGTACGCAAGGTATGAGCAAGACCATGATTTCTTCCGCCTCTTCCACTTCCGCCACACCTTCGGCAACGCCGCCCCGTGCCGCCACACCGTGGCTCGGACTTGGCACGCCGCTGCAGATCGTGGCCACGGTGGCAGGCCTGCTGGCCGCTGCCGCGCTGGCCTTGAGCCTGAATGGCTATTTTGTCTTCGTGATTGCCGGCGTTGCCATGCTGGCGATCTGTGGCGTCGGCCTGAACCTGCTGCTCGGACTCACGGGTCAGGTTTCGTTTGGCCATGTGGGCTTCTATGCGATTGGCGCCTACGCGGTGGCCATCCTGACCGGCCAGGCCGGCTGGAGCTTCTGGGCCGCATGGCCGGTCGGCGCCCTGGTTGCCGCCATGCTCGGTGCCTTGCTGGCCCTGCCCGCGTTGCGTGTAAAGGGCCCGGGCCTGGCCATGGTGACGATTGCGTTCGGCTTTATCGTCGAACATGGCGCCGTCGAATGGCGCGGACTGACCGGTGGCCAGAACGGATTGATGGGCATAGCGCAACCGTCGCTGCCCGGCGTGGAAGGTGGCGAGCGCGCGCTGGCGGTGATTGCCATCGCGGTGCTGGGTCTGGCGCTGGCAGCCTATGCGCGGATTGCACGCGGCAGTTGGGGCGCAGCCATGCGCGCGGTGCGCGACAGCGAGACCGCCGCCGCATCGATTGGCGTGAATCCGCTGGTGGTGAAGACCGTGGGCTTTGCATTCTCGGCTGCGCTGGCCGGGCTCGCCGGCGGATTGTTCGCCCCGTTGCAAGGCATGGTCACGCCAGGCATGTTCTCGTTCCTGCAGTCGATCCTGTTCGTACTCGTGGTGATGATTGGCGGTGCGGGCACCGTGGCCGGGCCGATTGCCGGTGCCGTGGTGGTCGGGTTGCTGCCCGAATTGCTGTCGAGCCTGGAAAACCTGCGTCTGCTTTGCTTTGGCGTATTGCTGCTGGTGGTGCTGTGGGTGGCGCCGACCGGCATCGTCGGCGTGGTGATCTCGGGGTTCCGACGCCTGCATCCTGCGTCGCCGGCCGCCCATGAACACGTAGCCGGCGCCACGCTGCCCGTGCGTGCCCCCGAATCGCGCCGTGGCCTGTCTGCGTTGAACCTGTCGATGGTATTCGGTGGCGTGCGCGCGGTGGACGACCTGTCGTTCGACCTGCCGCCCGCACAGGTGACCAGCCTGATCGGCCCCAATGGGGCCGGCAAATCGACGGTGCTCAATATGTTGTCCGGCTACTACCGTCCGCGTACCGGTGGCCGCAAGCTTGGCGCCGCCGATTTGCCCGCGCGCGGCGCCTGCCATAGCGCGCGCAACGGGATCTCGCGGACCTACCAGACCACGCAACTGTTTGCAGGCATGAGCGCGCTCGACAACGTGGCGATAGCGCTGACGCGCGGCAAGCTTGGCGCTTTGCTCGGCATTGCCGGCTTCACCGCCGCCTCGGTGCGCGATGAAGCGCGCGCATTGCTGGCCGCCTGCGGCTACACCGGCAACCCCGATGCCAGCGCGGCCGACCTGGCCCACGTGGACCGCCGCCTGGTGGAAATTGCCCGCGCACTGGCCACGCGACCCGCCGTACTGCTGCTCGACGAGCCCGCCGCGGGCCTGTCGCGCGAAGACAAGGCCACGCTGGGCCGCCTGCTGCGCAGGATTGCCGATAGCGGCGTAGCCGTCGGCCTGGTCGAGCACGACATGTCGCTGGTGATGGATGTCTCGGACAACATCGTCGTGATCGATGCCGGCCAGCGGCTGGCGGCCGGCACGCCAGAGCACGTGCGCACCGATCCGGCCGTGCGCCGCGCCTACCTTGGCGATGCATCGAGCGCGCCGCAACGCAAGCGCATCGCCACGGCCGCCGGCCAGGCATCGCCGCCGGAAGTACTCGGCGTCAGTGCCCTGCGCGCGGGCTATGGCGCCGCCCCGGTACTGCACGACGTCGACCTGCAGGTTCGCGAAGGCGAGATGGTGGCGCTGCTGGGTGCCAATGGTGCAGGCAAGTCCACGCTGATGCGCGCACTGTCCGGCCTGCACCGCCCGGTGCAAGGCGGCATTACCTTCGACGGCACCGACCTTGCGCGCCTTGATGCGGCGAAGATTGCCGAGATGGGCGTGGTGCTGGTGCCGGAGGGCCGGCAGGTATTCCCCGAGTTGTCGGTGCTGGACAACCTGCGCCTCGGCGCGTTTCCGTCCGGTCCGCTTGCGCGCGGCGAGATGATGCTGCGGATCGAGTCGATGTTCTCGCGCTTTCCGCGCCTGCGCGAACGCCAGCACCAGCGTGCGGGCCTGCTGTCGGGCGGTGAGCAACAAATGCTGGCCGTGGCGCGTGGCCTGATGTCGAAGCCATCGGTGCTGCTGCTCGATGAACCGTCGCTGGGCCTGGCACCAAAGGTCATCGACGAACTGTTTGCCTCGCTCGACCAGCTGCGCGAGGCTTCGATCACGATCCTGCTGGTGGACCAGATGGCCGCACTGGCGTTGTCGCTGGCCGATCGGGCCTATGTGCTCGAGGAAGGCCGTGTCGTCGCCAGCGGCGATGCCGAAACGCTGGCCAACGATCCGGCGCTGGTGCAGGCATACCTGGGCGGACAACACTGATGCCGACAATGACGCAAACATCGATGCCGACGCCGATGCCTCAACTGGCAAGGTCACGCACGGGCATGGTCACGAGCCCGCATGCGCTGGCCAGCGAGGCCGGCCTCGAGATCCTGCGCGCAGGTGGCAATGCGATCGAGGCCGCGATTGCCATGGGTGCCACGCTGGCCGTTACCTATCCGCATTTCACCGGCCTTGGCGGTGACGCATTCTGGATCCTCAGCGACCAGCATGGCAGCGTCAGGACGCTGTCGGGCATCGGCCAGGCCGCCGCCACGCTACCCGACTATGGCAATGCCATCCCGCCACGCGGGCCGGCCTCGGCATTGACGACCGCGGCAACGGTCGACACCTGGGACCGTGCGTTTGCCATCAGCCGGGCCCAATGGGGAGGCCAGCAACGGTGGGCGGCCCTGTTCCAGCGCGCGATTGCGCTGGCCCACGAAGGATTCGACGTCACGCCATCGCAGCAGTTCTGGCAGGCGTTTCGCCAGGACGAACTGGCACAGTGGCCGGGCTTTGCCGCGGCCTTCATGCCGGACGGCCGGCTCCCGCAGGCCGGCGATCGGCTGCGCCAGCCTGCGCTGGCACATAGCCTCGAACGGATTGCCGAACACGGCGCGCGCGAATTCTATGAAGGTGAATTGGCCGAACGCATCATCGCGGGGTTGCGCCAGGCAGGTTCCCCGCTGACCATGCAGGACCTGAGTCGTACCGCGGCGCGCGACGAAGCACCACTGCGCGTGCCCTACCGTGGCGGCGAACTGTTGAGCCTGGCACCGCCGACCCAAGGCGTGACCACATTGCAGATCATGGGCATCCTTGACCGGTTCGACATCGCCAGCATCGCGGAGGGCAGCGCGGACTACTACCACGTGCTGGTCGAGGCCATCAAACAGGCGTTTATCGAGCGCAACCGCCATGTCGCCGACCCGGAGTTCGTCACAGTACCCGCCGATGACATGCTGTCGCCGGCACGGCTCTCCGCCCTGGCGGCAAACATCGACCCTGCGCATGCCCTGCCCTGGCCGCACGTGTACCAGCATGGCGATACGGTGTATCTGGCCGCGGTGGATGCCGAAGGCCGCTGTGCCAGCGTGCTGCAAACCGTCTACTTCGATTGGGGCAGCGGTGTGGTGGCAGGCGATACCGGCATCCTGTGGCATAACCGCGGTGCGGCTTTCAGTGCCGACCCAACACATCACAACGCGATTCAACCGGGCAAACGCCCATTCCATACGTTGAATCCGGGAATGTATCTGCGTGAAGGCAAGCCACGGCTGTTGTATGGCACCCAGGGCGCCGATGGCCAGCCACAAACGCTGGCGGCGGTGCTGACGCGCATGATCGACCATGGCATGGATCCGCTTGCAGCCCTGTCGCAGCCTCGGTTCCTGCTGGGCCGCACGTTCTCGGATACGCGCGACAGTCTCAAGATCGAGGCCGATGCCGGCGACGATGTGATTGCCGCGCTTTCGACCCGCGGTCACGAAATCAGCGTGATCGCCGCGCAAAGTCCGCTGGCAGGACATCCTGGTGCCATCGCGTTGTACGACGACGGTAGCTATGCCGGTGCGCATGATCCACGCAGCGATGGTATCGCCATGGGGCTGCAAGGGACATAGCGCACCCAACCACCAATGTCCGGCATCATGCAGGAAATCGGCGAAGCCCTGCATGACGCCCGTATGAAACACCTAGGCTCTGTAGCGCTTTTGTATCGGACCGGAACCCACGCTCGCTCGGACCGTCCAATGCAATGACTGTCGACTGGCCGTCACGGTGCGCTGCAGCGTGCAAGTGCCGGCGCGATCGTCCACAATCCCGACGGAGGGATGCACCGCTGCACTGTTGCAACGGTCCATGCATTCCCCAATGTCCCCAGCAAACCGCTCCCCTCTCGCCAAGGAGAACACCGTGCTGAGCCCACATGAACTGGCCACGCTGATGCTGATCGGCAACGGCCCACAAACCCGCGACGACACCGTTGCCGTCGCTCCTCGCGAAATCGATCCTGTCGATCTCGATGCATTGATCACCAGGGAACTGGTAATTCTGCAGTCCGAACAGGGCAAACGTCCTTGCCCGCAAATCACCGCCCACGGCCGCTCGATGCTTGCAGCGGTTGGCCGCGTAGCGTAGTCCTGCATCAGCTTTACTGCTCCTGCATCTGCTTTACCGCCTTGCCGCGCTTTTCCGCCGATTAATCTGCCGGTTTCGTTACCGGACAACGGCTGCCGTCTTCGTTGCGGCCGCCGGCGTCTGGTAGCCATCGGTCAGAGTCTTCAGGAATGCAATCACGTCGCGCATCTCGCCCTCGGTCATCAAGGGCTTGTCGCCGGGCTTGCCGCCAAACGGCGCTTCCATATTGACGTTGGCGTGATACTGGACCGGCAGGTCATCGAACTTGCGTACCTGACCGTCGTTGCCGCGCGGATACCATTTCTGCGGCTTGACGTCGCGCTCGGCATAGAAATGCAGCACCTCGTCGAGCGAATGGAAGATGCCGTTGTGGAAGAATGCTTGGCGCAATGCCACATTGCGCAGTGACGGCGTGCGGAACAACCCGCAGTAGTCGGTGCGATCCTTGAGATCGGTACGATCGGGGCCGCACAGTCCCATGTCGTAGAACGCCGGGTCGGCATTGCCGGGCAGCTTGCGGTTGCGCGGCACGCCTACCGCGATAAAACCGAAATCCGAGAACGCCGGGAATGCGCCTTCACGGATATCACCCGGGTGGCATGCGGCACAGTTGCCCTTGTTCGGATCGTTGAAGACGCGCAGGCCGCGCAGTTCCTGCGGATTCAGCTTTGCCTGGCCGCGCAGCACCGCATCGTACTTGCTGGTGTATGGGTAGAACTCGGACGGTGTTTCCTGGAACACCTCCAGCGCCATCAGCACCGCATTGAACGCGGTAGCCTCGTCGTCGAGCACATCCTGACCCAGCACCTTGCGGAACGCGTCGGCATGCGGACCGTTGCGGATCTTTTCCACGACCACACGCGGCTCGCCGTTGGCCATTTCGTGCGCCGACAACAAGGGAATGCGTGCCTGCTCGTGCGCCGACCCCGCGCGACCATCCCAGTTGTGGCCGCCAGTCGGCCCCTGGTCTTCGGAGTCGTCACCATCATCCTCATGATAGTGATCGGTATAGGCCGGTACGTTCTGCACATAGCGCAGCGAAGGCGCCGCGCGCACCCCGGTGCGGGTCATGTCGGCACCGCCCAGTTGCACTGACAGATGATTCGGCGGCCCGTACGCATGTTCCGGGCTGTGGCAACTGGCGCATGACTGCTTGCCCGACGCCGACAGCGAGGGATCGAAGAACAGCGCCTTGCCCAGTGCATTGAGCTGCGCGATGTTCGGATGACGCTCGGCCATCATCGCGTAGAACGGCTTCGGTTCAGCGGGCTTGGGGCCAACGCCCGTGGCCGCGCTGGCGGCAACCTGCACGGTCCCTGCCGACGGCGCGGCGGCACCCTCCTGCTTGCCACACCCCGTGGTCAGGCTGGCCAGCAGCGCAAGCAGCAGGCCGCCGGCAACACGAATCCAGGTATAGAGCGACGGGAACGCAGCGTTCCACAACAGCGGCGGCAAACTCATGACGCGACGATGACGACAAGATGACGAAGGAATGGCGCCACAGGCTATGCGGTGTATGTGACATCCACATGTCACGTCATTGAACCGACACCCTGTGTTGGCATGTATCGATGTGAAGCAAAGCGCATCATCAATCTGACACAAAGGCGGCTCAAACTCGCGGCGCACCCAGAAGTACCCACGTTTTCTTGAAGCACCGCAGCACTCCCACATATAAGAAAGAGGAAAACCATGAGTCGTTATCCCCGTCTGTGGCCGCTGGCCGCATTGGCCGCTGCATGCCTGTCCGCCTGTGGCGGCAGCGATTCCAGCACGCCCGCCGCCACCACATCGGGCGTCGTGACCGGCAGCTACTTCGAGCATGCCAAGGTCTGTATCGACGCCAACAACAATGCCAAGTGCGATAGCGGCGAAGCATCGGTCTTCACCGATGCCAAGGGCGCATTCACTGTGAACGGCCAGGGCCCGGTCGTGGCCGAGATCGATACGGACGCATTCCGTAACGACGATGCCGGCGGTCATGCCGCGGTGACTCGCAAGCTGGTGTTCCGTGCACCGGCCAACGCCAATGCCGTGCTCAGCGCGATCTCCACCGAGCTGGCCGCGCTGATAGACGCCAACGGTGGCAACCTTGACACCGCGCGTACCCAGCTGGCTGCCCGTCTTGGCGTGGCGGCAGACAAGCTGCTGGAAGACCACAACAAGGAAACCGACAGCAAGGTCAAGGCCGCGCTGCAAGCCGAAATCGAACAGGCCATCGACCTGATCGCAACGGCCGTGGCCTCCGGCGGCGATATTGGTGCCGCGATCCGCGACGGCGTAACCAAGCGCCTGGCGCTGAACAACATCAAGAACGTGGTGGTGATCTACGCCGAGAACCGCGGCTTCGACAACCTCTACGGCCTGTTCCCCGGCGCCAACGGCATTCCGGGCGTGAACCCGACCGCAGTCGGCACGGTCGAGCCGCAAAAGGATTTCGACGGTTCCACGCTCGCCTCGCTGCCGCCCACCTGGGGTGGCTTCACGGCGGCAGGCCAGACGGTGACCTTGCCGCAGGCCAACACCGTGGGCTGGGCCAACAAGCCGTTCCGCATCGACGATCCGGCCGGCGTGAACGGCACCGGCGTGGTCGTGGGACAGAACGTGATCACGCGCGACCTGGTACACCGCTTCTACAACAACCAGATGCAGATCAACGGCGGCAAGAACGACAAGTTCGCCGCGTTCTCCGATGCCGGCGGCATCACCATGGGCTACTACGACGGCAGCAGCATGGCCATGTGGAAGCTGGCCAAGGACTATGTGCTGGCCGACAACTTCTTCATGGGTGCGTTCGGCGGTTCGTTCCTGAACCACCAGTATCTGGTCTGCGCCTGCGCACCGAAATACCCCGATGCCGACAAGTCGGTGGCATCGGCCTCGATCTCGGTGGTAGCCGCCGACGGCAAGAGCCTGGCACTGAAGGACACCAGCCCGGCCAGCATCCTGACCGGCACGGCCGCATACCAGAACGACAGCACGCTGACGCCGAAGGACAGCAGCGGCATGTTCTACGCCGTGAACACGATGCAGCCCGCTTACCAGCCTAGCGGCAATGCACCGGCCTCCGCGGACACGACCAAACTGCTGGCCGACCCGTCCAAGGCCAACACGCTGCCCGCGCAAACCCAGGACACGATTGCCACACTGCTGGATCAACGCGGCGTGAGCTGGGCATGGTACTCGGGCGCATGGAAGGCTGTCTCGGCCGATCGCACGCTGATCAACAACGGCCAGGCCGTGCCGAACTTCCAGACGCACCACCAGCCGTTCAACTTCTACGCGGCATTCAGCCCGATCGACCACGCCGACTACCGTGCGGCCCACCTGAAGGACTTCGATACCCAGTTCCTGGCCGATGCCGCAGCCGGTACGCTGCCCGCCGTGTCGTTCTACAAGCCGCAAGGCAACCTGAACCAGCACGCCGGCTACGCCAACGTGGCAGATGGTGACGCGCATATCGCCAACCTGATTGCCCAACTGCAGAAGAGCCCGCAGTACAACAACATGCTGATCGTGGTTACCTACGATGAGAACGGCGGCTTCTACGACCACGCACCGGTACCGACCGCCGACCGCTGGGGCCCAGGCACGCGGATTCCGGCCATCATCGTGTCGCCGTTCGCCAAGCGCGGCTTCGTCGACCACACGCAATACGACACTGCCTCGGTGCTGCGCTTCATCACCCACCGCTTTGCGCTGCCAACGCTGCCGGGCCTGAAGCTGCGTGACGATTCGCTGCTTGCCAATGGCAAGCCTGCGATGGGCGACCTGAGCAATGCGCTGACGTTCCCGGCGCAGTAAGGTGGCACACAATAAGCCGGCACAATAAGGCTGCACAATAAGCCGGATACGGTCCGCCAGCGCATGCTGTGCGGATTGCGGTCAGATCGAGGGTGGTTCCGCAAGGACCACCTTTTTTTTGCCTGAAGGGTTGGCGTCGGCGCTTCACCGACAGGCATGCGAGGCCGATGGGACTATAGTCCGGTGAGTTCCCTCCCAAAAACCAACAAGGAGACTCCCATCACCGGCTGGCAATCGGATATCCCCGCACGACTTGACCGGCTGCCGTGCTCCGCCTGGCATTGGCGCGTCGCGATTGCGCTTGGTGTGGCCTGGGTGCTCGACGGGCTCGAAGTCACACTGGTTGGATCGGTCGGCGCGGTCCTCGAACGGCCCGATACGCTTGGCCTCGATGCGGCACAGGTGGGCTGGACCGGCTCGCTCTATATCCTCGGCGCGGTGATTGGCGCACTGGTATTCGGCCGCATGGCTGACCGGCTGGGCCGCAAGAAGCTGTTCCTGGCCACGCTGGCCGTCTATATGGCTGCCACCCTGGCCACGGCGTTCTCGCCAAACTTCGCCTTCTTTGCGGTGTGCCGCTTCCTGACGGGGCTGGGCATCGGCGGCGAGTACGCAGCCATCAACTCGGCGATCGATGAACTGATTCCGGCGCGCGTGCGCGGACGCGTAAACCTGGCCATCAACGGCAGCTTCTGGATCGGTGCCGCGCTCGGTGCGGGATTGAGTCTGGTCCTGCTGGATCCCCGGGTATTCGGCCCGGTCTGGGGCTGGCGCGCCTGTTTCGCGCTTGGCGCGGTGCTGGCCATCGCCATCGTACTGATCCGCCGCCATGTACCGGAAAGCCCGCGCTGGCTGGCCACCCATGGCCGGCATGAGGAAGCCGCACAGGTGATTGCGGCAATCGAGACCGAGGTAGCGCGCCGGCATGGCCCCTTGCCACCACTGGCGCCAGGCGCCACTGTTGCCTACACCGGAAAACCGATACCTGCCCTGCGCGATATCGTGCGGTTGCTGCTGCGGCGCTACCGGACCCGCAGCGTCGTCACGTTTGCGCTGATGGTGGCGCAGGCATTCTTCTACAACGCGATCTTCTTTACCTATGCGCTGGTGCTGACGCGCTTCCAGGGTGTGCCCGAGGAACGCGTGGCGCTCTATATCTTCCCGTTCGCGCTCGGCAATGCGTTGGGGCCGCTGGTGCTGGGCCCCCTGTTCGACCGTATTGGACGGCGCAAGATGATCGCGGTGACCTACGTGTTGTCGGGCATCGGCCTGGCCGCCACGGGCTGGGCCTTCCGGGAAGGCTGGCTCGATGCGCGGTCCCAGGCGCTATGCTGGTCAGCCGTGTTCTTCCTGGCATCGGCCGCGGCCAGTTCGGCCTACCTGACCGCCAGCGAGGTCTTCCCGCTCGAAATGCGTGCCCTGGCCATTTCGGTGTTCTACGCCGTGGGAACCGGCACCGGCGGCTTTATCGCACCGGTGCTGTTCGGGATGCTGATCGAAACCGGCAGCCGCGGCGCGGTGGCCGTCGGCTACTGGATCGGCGCGGCGCTGGTGATCGTGGCTGGCCTGATGGCCCTGCGCTTCGGCGTGGATGCCGAACGGCGTCCGCTGGAGGACATCGCACCGCCGCTGGGTGCGGAGCGGGATTGATCATGCGATGTCCTGCTAGCTGGCTTCGGACAGTGATCGGCCTTGTGGATAGGGCTGATGCGTGCGAAACGTCCACAGGAAGACCAACGCCGCAAGTACCAGCGCGGAGCTCAGCAGGTATAGGCTGACGATGAATCCGCCCGTGGCGGCCTTGATGGCGCCCACCGCGGCCGGCGCAACGATACCGGCGGTTGCCGCAACGGTGCTGATAAGCGCGATGCCTCCCGCCGCGTTTCGTCCGTTAAGCACGGTACTGGGCATCGCCCAAACCACGGTATAGGCAAGCGATGTTCCGGCCGAGCTCAGTGCCAGACAGAGGACGGCGGGTCCGGGGCTGGCCGGGAACAGTGTCGTCAGCATCAGGCCCGTCGCCGCGACGCAGGCTGCAATGGCGAAATGCCATTTACGCTCACCGGTTCGATCTGAATGCCGGCCCAGCACAATTGCAGACCCCACGCCGGCGATGGCCGGGATCACCGAATAGAGGCCCACCTGCATGATTGTCAGGCCCATGCCTTTCAAGATGGTCGGCTTCCAGAACGCCAGCGCGTAGATTCCCAACAGCACAAGAAAGGCCACGAGTCCTAGCGCCCACACGCGCGCATCCTTGAATACCTCACGCAATCCTGCGCCGTGACCGGACGCTGCATTGCTCCCCTGCACCAGCAGGGCCTGAAGCCGAGACTTCTCCGACGGATCCAGCCACGCGGCATCGGCGGGCCGGTTCGGCAGGATCAGGAAGGCAGCGATGCCAAGCGCAATGCAGGGAATGCCTTCCAGAACATAAAGCCACTGCCAGCCATGCAGGCCCGCCGCGCCATCGAGGTAGGTCATGATGGCTCCGGCAGTCGGCCCCGCAACGATCGGCGCAACACTGAAAGACATGAAGAAGATCGCCGTGACCTGCGCCAGCCGTTGCTGAGGGAACCACAGCGTAAGGTAGTACAGCACGCCGGGCGCAAAGCCTGCTTCGAACACACCGACAAGAAAGCGAAGTACATAGAACTGCGTCGGCGTGCGCACGAACATCATCGCTGCCGAGGCCATTCCCCACAGGCACAAGATGCGCAGCAGGGTGCCACGCACACCAATCCGCGCAAGCAACATATTGCTCGGCACTTCGAACAGTGCGTAACCAACAAAGAAAACGCTCGCGCCCAATCCGAACACCGCATCGCTGAACGCCAGAATCTCCTTCATCTGCAACTGTGCGTAACCGACATTGGTGCGATCGAGATAGTTGAACACGTAGCAGACACACAAGATCGGCATCAGCCGCCACGTGATCCGTCTGAACAGTTGATCGTCGCTACTGTGCATCTGTGTCTCCAGTTTCTGGTGTAGGGCATTCTTGAGATCCCGGCCCGGTGTGCCGATTATCGGTATTCACAAGAAACTGGACTGTCGCCTTTGGGCGCTTCGGGGTGAGGGATTTCCCCGGTTTGCGTGCAATAGGTGCGCTACCGGGAAAGCCCTGATGCGCAAGTGCCAATGGATGACAGATTTCCGGTAAGGCCGCGGAGATAATGCGTCGGAAATTCAGACCACCCCCACCCCGCAAGGAGACACAAGTCAAATGGCGCTTCCGGAAGTCACCACACATCAGGACCGGTTACTGACAGTCAATATCAATGCCGAACCGGCACTGCCAACCGAAGTCGAGGGCGTTACCATCACGCCCCTTTTTCTGGATCGCGAACACGGCATCTGGGTGCTCTACGGCAGGTTCGAACCGGGTACCCGGCTGCCCGCACACTTCCATACCGGCACCGTTCATTTCTTCACCACAAAAGGTGTCTGGAACTACATTGAGTACCCGGACGATCCGCAGACTGCGGGAAGTTATCTGTACGAACCGGGCGGCTCGATCCACACGTTTGCCGTTCCGCCAGACGCTGCGCAAGCCGCAGAAGGCTTTATGGTCGTGCATGGCGCCAACATCAACTTCGTGGACGGCGAATACCGCAACATCATGGATGCTGGTGCGATCGAGCAATCCATTCTGGATGCGGTACGCGCGGGCATGATGGGGATGCCCGTCTATATCCGGCCGACCGGCGGCGCGATGTTCTCGCGCGCCTGACGGTTAGTCACAGCGGGCTAGGCCAACTGGTGCAGAGCGTCGTGATCGAGCACGGTGACCGTACCGTAGCGCAGGCGCAGAATCTCGCGCGACTCCCATTCCTTGAGTTGCCGATTGACGCTCTGGCGAGACACACCAAGCATATGGCTCAGGTCTTCCTGCGAGATCCGCAGCGACACCGCGCCAGCCGGGTGCCCGCGATGTCCGGGCTGGCCGGGCTGCCCATAGGTTTCCTTCGCCGCAATCAGCCTGCGGGCCAGCCTCATGGGCAGCGGCAGCAGTATGGTCTCGTCGATCCAGTCGAGCGCCAGTCGGCAACGCATGCTGACAAGGCGCGTCAATTCCATCAGGTACTCGGGGCGCTCGGACACCAGTCGATGAAACGCTGCGGCAGAAACCACCAGCACGTCAGTCGGCTCGACGGCTCGCGTGTCATAGGGATGCGGAGCCCCGGTAAACAGCGACACTTCACCGAACCATTGGCCTGGTTCATACATGCCGATAACCGCCTCTCGCCCGCTCGGCCCCGCCACGCTGATGCGCAGACGCCCTTTCTCAACACAGTAGAAGGCATCCGGCGGCGATCCGTGTGGAAAAAGCACTTCCCCACGCTGCACGCGCCGCTCACCCGCGAGTGCGCGCAAGTCCGCATCAAAGCCCACTGACAGGGCGCACCATCGTTTCGATGTCAGGTTCCCCACGCTATTTTCCCCGGTGACTGTCACTGCGCCCGATGCCGTTGACCCTCCCTGGCATCCGGCAGACATTCGCCCGATTCTAAAAACGTTATTAGAATAAAGCAACCGCGGAGCGTATTCCGGGGGTTCCCGCCCGCTGGCATACAATGGGCGCCTTGCCACGGCCACGCCCACCCCAACATGCCTGCGGAGAAAAAGCGAATCACAGTGCTCGACGTTGCCCGTCATGCGGGCGTGTCACAAGGCACGGTCTCCAGAGTGGTTACCGGCAAGAACTGGGTATCCGAGGAAGTACGGCAACTCGTGGAAGCATCGGTCCGCGAACTCGGATATGTGCCGAACCCGATGGCACAAGGACTCAAGAGCCAGCGCACCAAGGCAGTCGCTGCGCTGGTTTCCGATATCTCCAACCCCTTGCACGGGATTTTCCTGGCCGCGGCCGAGGAAGTGCTAGACGAAGCGGGCTACCTGCTCTTTGTTTCGAGCACGCACAGCCAGCCTCAGCGCGAAGTCGCACTTCTGAATGCTTACGGTTCGGGGCGGGTTGATGGGCTCATCGTGGCCCACGCCGACGAAGCCGACAAGAAAGTGTCGCAAGCCCTGGCAGCCAGCAAGCTGCCGATTGTGTTCCACGATCGGGAAAGCCACGGCAAGGGTGACGCGGTCATTGCCGATCATATGAGCGGCGCGCTGGAAGCCACGCGTTACCTGATCGGCCTGGGTCACAAGCGCATTGCAGTACTGACGCCTGCCGCAAGGATCCGCCCCGGGCGCGAACGGCTGCGAGGGTATGAGATGGCGCTCAAGGAATCAGGCATTGCGCTTGATCCATCCCTGATCTGCGAGCTTGACGCATCGGGCCAGGAAGCCTACAGCCAGACGCGCGCGTTACTCGAACAGGACACCCGCCCTACCGCGGTGATCTGCCTCGGTACCGGCATGCTGGCGGGCGTGCTGTCCGCAATTGCCTCATCCGGGCTCAAAGTCCCCGAGCAAATCTCACTGATCGGGGTTGGCGATACCGATCTGGTGCGGCTGCACACACCGCCGATCACGTCCCTCAAATGGGACATCGGCGAGTGCGGAAGGATCGCCGCGCGCATGCTGCTGGCGCGGCTCCGCGTGGAATCCCACACCGATATACCGGCGGAGACGGCACGCGTGCCGGTAGAACTGGTGATCCGGCATTCCTGCGCGCCCCCGCGTGCGCGCTACTAGCTTTCGATTGCGATCTCGAACGTGCGCAGGTAGTTGCACACGAGCTGGTAGAAACCAACGGTCATGACAATATCCATCAGGCCCTTGTAGCCAAACTGGGCTACTGCGTCGTCACGCTGCTGGCCGACCAGTTCGTGATGGTTCACGATACTGTCCGTCCACGTAATGAGGGATCGCTCCTCTTCGGTCAGCCCTTCGGCCGCGGCGCCAAGCCTGGCGCCGGCAATCCCCGCTTCAGACAGGCCTGCGGCACGCGCCAGGCGCTCGTGATGGAACAGCTCGTATGGCGCGTCATACAGGTTTCCCACGCGCAAGATCACCAGTTCGCGCAGCGGGCCTGGCAGCGTATTGCCGCGTAGGATGCCTTCGGCCAGCGAGAAATAGCCAGGCGCCATGTTCGGCGAATGGAAGAGCATCTTGAAGACGTTCAAGGGCTTTTTCTCAACCACTTCCTGCCACTCCTTCGCTACACCGGTCATGTCGGGGTACGGAATCGTCATTTGTTCTCCTCAGTTTTGATGTTGATGTGATGTCGATGCGACGTTGATGGGTTGCCAGACGTCCAAGCGTTGCACCTGCCGTTGCAGGTCCCTCTTGAAAACGACTAATAACGATATTAGTATGGATGCCATGCCGCTGGCTAGTGCTGCTTCACTAGTTGCGTGTCACTCAAAAAACATCAGGAGACAGCTTCATGATCGATCGCCGCAGATTCCTGGCCACGCTTGCCGTTGCCGGGGTCGCTCCGTGGTCCACATCGGCTCGCGCAGCCGATGGCGCCTTCCCCACCAAGCCCGTCAAGATCGTGGTTCCGAATCCTCCGGGTGATGCTTCAGACATCATGGCCCGCCTGATCGCAACGGACCTCAGCCAGATGTGGGGTCAGCCCGTTATCGTCGAGAATCGCGCCGGTGCCGGCGGCAGTATCGGCGCGGAGTACGTCGCCCGATCCTCCGGCGACGGCTACACGTTGCTCATGGGTGGTATCGCGTCGCATGCGATCAACCCCGCGCTCTACAAGAGCATCAACTACGATCCGATCCGCGATTTCACCGCGCTGACGCTGGTTGGCACGCTCGCCAATGTGCTGCTCGCACACCCGTCCTTCCCCGCCGACAACCTCAAGCAGTTGATCGACCTGGTGCGTGCCAATCCGAACAAGTATTCATACGCATCGGTGGGCAATGGCACGTCGCCGCACCTGTCAGGCGAACTCTTTTGCGAAATGACCGGCTTGAAGATGGTCCATGTCCCCTACAAGGGAAGTGCCGCCGCGCTGAATGACCTGCTTGCCGGGCAAATCCAGCTAGGGTTCGACAATCTTTCGGCGGGCATTCCGTTCATCAAGGAAAAGAAGCTCAAGGCGTTGGCCGTAACGACCAAGACACGCTCGCCGTTGCTGCCGGCGGTACCGACCATCGGGGAGTCCGGGGTGCCGGGATACGACCTGACCTCATGGGCCGGGTTGTTCGCGCCGGCCCGCCTGCCCAACGCCATCGCGCAGAAAATCAGCAGTGACGTCGCAACGATTCTCCGCAAGCCTGCCGTCGCCGAGAAGCTGCTTACGCTCGGCGTTACCGCCACCCCCAACTCACCGGCAGAGTTCGCCACGTTCCTGTCCGGCGAAGTCAGCAAGTATCGATCCCTGTCCCAGAAAGCAAACCTGCACATCGGATAAGCCCATGCATCGAAGACTCGAAGGCCGCATCGCGGTGGTTATCGGCGGCGGCAATCCGCCGCAAGGACAAAGCAACGGCGGTGCGGCCGCGCATTGCTATGCAAGGGATGGCGCCACAGTCGTGTGCGTCGACATCGATCCTGCTGCTGCACAGCGAACGGTCGACAGCATTCTCAAGACAGGCGGCAAGGCCGTTGCCGCACAAGCAGACGCTGCCAAGCTGGCCGACATCGTCGCCATCAAGGAAATGACGATCGAACGCTATGGCCGGGTCGACATCCTCCATAACAAGGTTGGCACCGAGCATGTTTGCGAACTGGAGGAAATCACCGAGGAACAATGGGATCGCATTCATGACATCAACCTGAAAAGCGTGATGTTCGCGTGCCAGCAGTTCATCCCGCTGATGGTCAAACAGGGCGGCGGCTCGGTGATCAATATCTCGTCGACTGCCAGTATCCGACCAAGTCCCACGACGTTCTATCTCTCCTACAACACGTCGAAAGCTGCGGTCAATCATCTGACCAGGGTTCTCGCACGGCGGTATGCGCGTGACCAGGTTCGCGTGAACGTGATTCTCCCGGGGATGATCCGCACCGAGCACGCAACCAGGCTCTATGCCGATCCCGTGCAAGCGAACATCGAGCGCGATGCGCGTTGTCCCATGGGACGGCAAGGCACCCCCGAAGACATCGGCAATGCCGCCGCATTCCTGGTCAGCGACGACGCCAGGTACATCACCGGCATCGAGTTGCGCGTCGACGGCGCACTTTCCGTCTAGCTGTCGTATCCACCCAGGCGCGCATCTCCATGCCGCCCACCCACACAAATCCGTTCGGAGTCTACAAATGAGTCAAATCTACGCCGGCATTCGCCAGATCGGCTATATCGTGAAGGATATCGAGAAGGCCATGGAGCACTGGTCGCGCGTGCTTGGTGTCGGTCCATGGTTCTATCGTGAAGATGCAACGCCGTCGACTTTCACGTACTACGGCAAGGAATCCACCCCGCCAAAGATCTCGATCGCGGTGGCCAACTCCGACTACATCCAGCTTGAGCTGATTCAACAGCACGATGACGCTCCATCGCTCTATCGCGACTCGCTCAAGGCATCTGGTGGCGATTGCATGCAGCACGTGGCGTTCTGGACCGAAGACCACTACGACGACATGCGCGCCCAGTTGCTCGAAGCCGGCTATGTCGAGGGGCACTCGGGCCAAATGGGCCAGCGTGGTCGCTTCACCTATCTGGTCCACAAGGATTTGCCGAGTTGCGTGATCGAGATCTCCGAAACGCGCGGTGGCAAGGGTGAGTACTTCAAGAAGGTTGCCGCCGCTGCTCAGGAATGGGACGGCAAGGAATCCGTCATCCGCGTCTGAATAACAGTCTCCCGCATCCATCCGGAGTAAGCATGTCCCTACCAAAAGTCGTTACACACCAGGATCGCCTGCTGAGCGTCAACATCCATGATGTGGACGAGTTCCCGGGTTCCGAACCCGGCTCAACCATCATTCCCCTCTTCCTGGACCGCGAGAACGGCATCTGGGTGCTCTATGGAAAGTTCGAGCCGGGCACCCGGCTGCCGCCGCACTTCCATACCGGTACCGTTCATTTCTTCACGACCAAGGGCCAGTGGAACTACGTCGAGTATCCGGACGACCCTCAGACCGCAGGTAGCTACTTGTATGAGCCGGGCGGCTCCGTGCACACCTTCTCGGTTCCAGCCGAGGCCAAGGAAGCAGCGGAAGGATTCATGGTCGTCTACGGCGCGAACGTGATCTTCAAGGATGGCGAGTTCGATAGCGTACGCGATGCCGGTGCGATCGAAGCCGGGATTCTCGCCGCTGCCAAGCGTGCGGGCATTCCGATTCCAAAGTACATCCGCCCTGCTGGCGGCGCGAAGTTTTCCGGCGACTGAGTTTCACGTCGTGAGCGTGGCACGCCACCGTCGGGCGGCGTGCCTGCCACTACCCAAGATCGCACAACAACATTCCCGGCAAGCCGGGAAATCTGCGAGGAGACAATCGAATGGTAAATGCCGCATCTGGCAGACGTCCTCTTGGTCAATCAGCCTTGGCATCCGCACCAATCGCTCTCGGCTGCTATTCGATGAGCAATGCCTACGGGCATCGTGAGGACTCGGAATCCCTTGCTGTCATCCACCGAGCGTTGGACAACGGCATCAACTTCATCGATACCGCCGACTTCTATGGTTGGGGGCACAACGAACAATTGGTGGCTTCCGCAATCTCGGGTCGAAGGCGTGAAGCCATTGTCTCGACCAAATTCGGCTATGTAAAAAACGGCGATGGATTTGCGGTATGCGGAACCCCGGAATACGTACACCAGGCCTGCGACGCCTCGCTACGGCGCCTCGGCGTGGATCAGATCGACATCTACTTTCAACACCGCGTCGACCCGAATGTGCCAATCGAAGAAACCGTTGGGGCCATGGCCGAACTGGTGTCGGCAGGCAAAGTAAAAGCGCTTGGCTTGTGCGAAGTATCGCCCCGCACGCTGCGCAGAGCGTGCAACGCCTATCCCATCGCCGCAATTCAGTGCGAGTACTCGCTGTGGACGCGAGACGTGGAAGCTGAGTTGCTGCAAGAGTGTGACGACCTCGGCGTCTCGCTAATGGCATTTTCCCCACTGGGGCGCGGAATGCTGACGGGCCGCATCCGCACGTTGGACGATCTGGCTGCGGATGACGTGCGGCGGAAGTATCCGCGCTTTTCCGCAGAGAACTTTGCGTGGAACCTGTCTTTGGTGGACAGGCTCGGTGGCATTGCCGAACAACATGACTGCACGCTGGCGCAACTGTCGCTGGCATGGCTCATCCGAAAGAATGCAAACGTGATAGCCATCTGCGGTGCGGATACGCTGGCGTTCCTCGACGAAAACGTCAAAGCCCTCTCCGTCACGCTATCGGATGACGACATCGATGCCGTCGGACATCTTTTTTCGCCGGAGCAGGTCGCGGGCGATCGGTACAACGCCACCGTGATGGCCATGTTGGATCGCACCTGACCATTTCCATGCTAATTCCAGGCAGCAAATCATGAACCACATCATGAACCCCATTACCAGGCGTACCGTTCTCCTTTCCGCAACCCTGGCTTTTCTTGGGTATGCAGGACTCTCTACTGCACAAACATATCCCTCAAGGCCGATCACCCTGGTCGTACCTTTCGCTCCGGGCGGCGTGACCGACAGCGCCGCGCGCCTCGTTGGCAAGAGCCTGGGCGTGCGCCTGGGCCAGCCTGTCGTGGTAGAGAATCGTGCCGGCGGAGGCGGAGCCGTGGCCACTGACTACGTGGAACGAGCGAAAGCCGACGGGTACACCCTGCTCTTTGGCTCGCGAGTCACCCAGATTACGAACCCGCTGATCAACAAGACACGCTTGCCTACGGAAAAGGACTTCACGGCAATCCATACCGTTTGCGATGCCCCCGCGATTATCGTGGTCAACGCGAAAAGTCCGATTCGGGACGTGAAGGGACTCGTTTCCTATGCGCAGAAGAACCCCGGCAAGGTCAATCTCGCAACAGCTGGCAATGGCACGGCAGCGCATCTGGCCGCTCTCGTATTCATGGAGATTACGCACACAAGTCTGACGCATGTTCCCTATCGCGGAAGTTCACCGGCAATTCAGGACCTGTTGGCTGGGAACGTGGATGTGGCGTTCGACTACCCGTCGTCCACGCTGGGCTTTATCCGGGCCGGTTCGCTGCGAGCTCTCGCCTCTTTGAGCGAGAAGCGATTGGCGGTTCTGCCTGACGTTCCCTCGATCTCCGAAGCAGGCGTAAAGGGCGCGGAGAGCGCCAGCTGGCTTGCGGTCTTTGCTCCAGCGAAGACGCCAGCAGAGATCAGCGCACGGCTTACTGAAGCCATGGCCGAGGTAATGAAGGAGCCTGAGGTACAGAAGCGCCTGAACGACCTTGGAACGGTACCGATGGCGGTAGGCGGGAAGGATCTTCAATCCTTGATGAACCGCGAGACCGTGCGTTGGCGGGAGGTCGTTTCGAAAACTCCAATTACGACGGATTGATGGTCACGCGCTGGCGCGCCTGACGATCTCGAAACCAATATCGTGAAGCCGCTCGGGGACCGCCCCTCCAGCGGCGCGCTGCATGATCAGTTCGGCGGCCATCGTTCCCATACGTCGACCATCGATCCGTATCGTGGTTAGCGATGGGCTGGTATCGGGGGCAAACACGAGATCGCCGAAGCCAATCACCGCGAGTTGGCCGGGCACGCTGATATTTTGTTCCTTTGCCTCGATGAGTGCGCCCAAGGCCAGCATGTCGGTACTGCAGTAGACACCGTCCATCGGGATATTCCGCTCCAGAAGCTCTCTCAGGCCGCGTCGGCCGTGACCCAGCGGCGCCGGGGCCGACACTTCCGCAACGGGGAGTTCGCTCTCCGCGCCAATGCAGCCCCGCTCGACCAACCGGCGAGCGTATCCCTTCCTGCGGCGACGCGCCCTTGGGTCGTTGCCGGACACCATGGCCGGCGCCTTGACGCCGCGATCAATCATCAGGTTGGCCACGGTGGCGCCAACCGCTTCGTGTGAAAACCCGATCAGCATGTCGACGGGGTCGTCGGTGAGGTCCCAGGTCTCGACGACGGGAATGCCCGAGGCCGCGAGCCGTTGCCTGGAAACCTCCGACTGCACCACGCGCGTCAGCACGATACCGTCCGGCCCCCGGCTGATCAGGTTTTCGAGCAGGTCCAGTTCATCCGCATCGTCATACCCGCTTTCCCCGAGCATGAGTTGGTACCCCTTGGCGGCCAATGCCTGGGTAAGCGCCTCCAACGTTTCCTGAAACACCGGCGAGGCAATGGATGGCACCAGGGCCGCCACGAGCTTGCTGCGCCCCGACGCCAGCCCGCCGGCAAGCCGATTCGGGACATAGCGCACCTGCGCGATCGCAGCCCGCACATGCGCAACCGTCTGGGGCGGCACGGTTTCCGGACTGTTGAGCACCCGGGACACCGTCTGCGCCGAAACGCCTGCCACATGGGCAACGTCGGCCAGGGTGACGCGCCCCGAACCACGGCGGGTGCGGCGGGGAGGATGACTAACTTCCATGTCTGTCGGCGAGGTGTGACTCATAAGCGGGGAAGATATCACGACCGGGTGTTAGCGCTAAATCTAAGGGGAAACCCCAGCATCGCATCTCCATTTGTTAGCGCTAATATTAGCGCTAACAAATTAGCGGCAACATCAGCAAACACGGAGCAAATTGATGTCCCAACTCTTCAATGGCCTTTTTATCGTCGCCCAGACGCCTTTCACCGACGACGGCGCGCTGGATCTGGAAAGCGTCGACACGCTGTGCGACTTCTATCTCGCCCACGGCGCCGCCGGCCTCACCGTATTGGGCGTGGCCGGCGAGGCGGCCAAGCTGTCGATGGAGGAATCGATTGCGACCGTACGTCGCTATGTCGCACGCGCCCAGGGCAAGCCAGTCATTGCCGGCGTCAGCAACCCCAGCGTGGCCCAGCTCGCGACAGTCACCAAGGAAGTGGTGGCTGCCGGCGCCTACGGCGTGATGATCGCCCCCGCCACCGGCCTGAAAACCGAAGAAGAAATCCTGAACTACTTCGGCGCCGTCTTTTCGCGGATCGGCAACGTGCCGACCGTGCTGCAGGACTTTCCGTTCTCGACCGGCGTCTGGATGTCCGTGCCGACCATGGCCCGCCTGATCGAACGGCATCCGCAGATCCAGGCCATCAAGGAAGAGGACATCCCCAGTGCAGCCAAGATCTCGCGCCTGCGCGCGGCCCTGCCGCATCACGTACCGATCCTGACCGGCAACAACGGCGTGTACCTGCTCCAGGAACTGGCGCACGGCATCGAAGGCCCGATGGCCGGCTTTTCGTATCCCGAGATGCTGTCGGGCGTGCACAAGCTCCACGTCGCCGGAAAGGTACAGGAAGCCCACGACCTGTTCGACACCTACCTGCCGCTGCTGAACTTCGAGAACCAGTCGCAGTGGGGTGTCGCCGTGCGCAAGGAGGTGCTCAAGCGCCGCGGCGCCATCCGTTCGGCCGCCATGCGGGCGCCCGGCCCCGTCCTGACCGCCGCCGACCTGGCCGATATCGACCTGCTGGTCGAACGGCTCGAGAAGAAGCTCAAGTAGGAGGCAAGCAACATGACTCACGAAACGGCCACCGCAGTGCGCCAGGAAGCGTCCGTGCTGGCGACTTCGGGCAAACGCGTCATCGGATCCATCATCCGGCTCCATGCGGCAGACAACGTCGTCATTGCACGCGCCGATATCGCATTGGGCGAGATGCTCGAAGGCGACCGCTACCGGTCTCGCAGCCAGGTACCTGCGGGCTACAAGATCGCCGCGCGTGACATAACGGTCGGCGAGCCAATCCGAAAATACAACGTGATCATAGGCTTTGCGGCGCAGGACATTCCGCAAGGAACAATGGTCCATACCCACAATGTCGAGTTCCGCGAATTCGATCGGGACTACGCCCACGCGCGGGACTACAAGCCGACCCAATACATTGCCGAAGACCAGCGCGCAACCTTCCAGGGCATTGTGCGCGCCAACGGACAGGTGGGCACGCGTAACTACATCGGCCTGCTCTCCACCGTCAACTGCTCGGCCACGGTCATCCGCAAGGCGGCTGACTGGTTTACGCCGGAACGGCTGGCGGACTATCCGAACGTCGATGGCGTCGTTGCATTCGGCCATGCCATTGGCTGCGGCATGGAGATGACCGGCGAACCGATGCAACTGCTGCGCCGGACGCTGGCCGGCTATGCCCGGCATCCCAACCTCGCTGCGGTACTGATCGTTGGGTTGGGCTGCGAGCGCAACCAGATCGCGGGCCTTATGGAGCAGGAAGGTCTGGCGTCCGGTGCCAACCTGAAGACGTTCGTGATGCAGGAAACCGGCGGCACACGCAAGACGATCGAAGCCTGCATCGCTGAAGTCCAGGCCATGCTGCCCGAAGCGAACAATGTCTCGCGCACGCCGGTATCGGCAAGCCATCTGAAGGTGGGTCTGCAGTGCGGCGGTTCAGACGGCTTTTCGTCGATCACCGCCAATCCGGCGCTGGGCGCCGCCATGGACATTCTGGTCCGACACGGCGGTACCGCCATCTTGTCAGAGACACCGGAAATCTACGGTGTGGAACAGACGCTCACGTGCCGCGCGGCAAGCCAGGCGGTCGGCGAGAAGCTCGTGGAGCGCATCCGCTGGTGGAAGGAAGACTACGCCAAGGGTCGTGACGTGCAGATCAACGGTGCCGTCAGCCCGGGCAACAGCAAGGGCGGCCTCGCCAACATCTTCGAGAAGTCCTTGGGTTCGTCGATGAAGGGCGGCACCACGTCGCTGATGGAAGTCTACAAATATGCCGAGCCGGTGACCACCAGCGGTCTGGTGTTCATGGACACCCCGGGCTACGACCCCTGCTCCGCCACAGGCCAGATCGCGGGCGGCGCCAACCTGATTGCCTTTACCACTGGCCGCGGATCGATGTTCGGGGCCAAGCCCGTGCCCTCGATCAAGCTGGCGACCAACACGCCAATGTACTCGCGACTCACCGAGGACATGGACATCAACTGTGGCGAGATCCTCGACGGAACCATGACGCTGGAAGAAATGGGCCAGCGCATCTTCCAGGAACTGCTCGATACCGCGTCCGGCAAGCACAGCAAGAGCGAGGAACTGGGCCTGGGCGACAACGAATTCGTGCCCTGGCAGATCGGGATCATGGGCTGACCCACAGCTCGAACGCAAAGCACCGACGACATAAAGAACTGGAGACAACCATGCATTGCGCACGTCGCAACCGGCTGAAGCAACTGAAGCAACTGGCTGCAGCACTCAGCACCGCTGCAGCCATCATTGCAGCCCCGCAAGTCCTGGCACAGCCGCAGCCCATGCTGATGGTGGTGCCGTTTGGCCCGGGCGGATCGTCCGACATCGTGGCCCGCACCATCAGCCAGCAACTGAGCCAGGAGCTCGGACGCACGGTGGTCGTCGACAACAAGCCAGGTGCCACCGGCGCTATTGGCGCGTCCTCGGTGGCACGCGCGGCACCCGATGGCAACACCATGCTGATTGCCTCGATCGGCGTCTACGCGATCAATCCCGCCATCCAGCCGAACCTGACATACAAGCCCCAAAGGGATTTCACCCTCATTACCGAAGCGGTTCGCACGCCCAACGTACTTGTCACGCACGCCGGCTTTCCTGCGAACAACGTAGCGGAACTGCTCGACATGCTGAAGAAGAAGCCCGGTTCGATCAGCTTCGCCAGCGGTGGCCTGGGATCGTCAGAACATTTGAACACCGAACTGTTCTGGCAGCAGACAAAAACCAAAGGCTTGCACGTGCCGTACAAGGGCTCCGGGCAAGCCGTATCGGACCTGCTTGCTGGACATGCCGACGTCGGCTTCCTCAATCTGAGCGCGGTCTCTGCTTACGTGAAAGCCGGCAAGCTCAAGGCCCTGGCCATTACAAGCGGCGCGCGAAGCCCGCTGATGGCCAACGTTCCGACCATGGCAGAGACCGGCGTCTCGGGTCTTGAAGTGTATTCGTGGCAAGGCGTGGCCATGCCCGCCAAAGTCAGCGCCCAGGCAGCCAGCGCCATCCACGCCGCCGTCGTCAAGACGCTGCGAACGCCAGACATCCAGCAGAAGCTCACAGCCCAGGGATTCGAGGTGGTTGCAAGCTCCCAGCAGGATTTCCAGAAGCATGTGGCGGCCGAAATCGCGCGCTGGAAGAAAGTCGCCGACACCGCGCACGTCACACTCGATTGATGATTTCAATTCAGCGTCCGCACCGTACGGGCCTGCTGAGACAACATTAAGGAGACACCATGGTTCGATTCACCCGCTTCAACCGATGGATGACGGCGCTTGGCGCCGTGGTCCTGGCGCAAGGCCTGTTCAGCGCCAATGCTTCCGCGCAAACTGACTTTCCGAAACAGCCGATCCGGCTGCTCGTCGGATTCCCCGCCGGCGGGACCACCGATGTACTGGCACGCATGGTTGCCGAGAAGTTGTCAACGGCACTGAAGCAACCGGTCGTCGTGGAGAACCAGCCCGGCGCCAGCGGCATGCTGGCCACCGGTAATGTTGCCAAGGCACGCCCCGACGGATATACGCTGCTGTTCGCAAGCAGTACGCACGCGATCTACAAGGAGCTGTATCGCAACGTCAGGTTCGACCCCGTCGAATCGTTCAGCCCCGTTGGGCTGGTGGCGACCACCCCGTATGTCATGGTTGTTCACCCTTCGCTACCCGTCAAATCGGTGGCCGAACTGATCAGCTATGCGAAGAAGCACCCTGACCAGATCAACTATGCCGGCTCGTCGCCCGGTACGGCCCAGCATCTTGGCTGGGAACGCTTCAAACGCATGTCAGGCGCCGACATGCAGTACATCCCCTACAAAGGCTCGACCGATGTCGTGGCGGATCTGCGTACGGGAAGACTGCAAGCTGCGATCGATAACGTGGCGGTGATGCGGCAACACATCCAGGCAGGCTATGTACGGGCGCTTGCTGTCACGAGCCGAAAGCCATCGAGCGTGTTGCCTGGTGTGCCCACCGTCGCAGAATCCGGTCTTGCCGGGTTCGAGGCAGTGGGCTGGTTTGGTGTCTTCGCCCCAACCGGCACCCCCAAAGCGGTGCTCGACACGTTGTCGGGCAACCTGCAAGGCGCCATGCGGGCGGATGGGTTGCGTAACCAGTTCTCGATCCTGGGCGCCGAGCCGCAAAACGGATCCGCGCAGGATCTGCAGAAGCTGTTGGCCGACGAGATCCGCGTGTGGAGCGAGATCATCAAGTCCGCCAACATCACCGCCCAGTAGTCCGCCCAAACCTCCCAGCAGGGGAATACACATGCACAAGGTTGTAGTCGCCAGGCCAATGCCTCGGCGAGTGACAGACTTCGCCCACCAGACGTTCGACGCCCTCGTTGCCGAGCGCGTGCTGTCGCCCGGGGAAACCATCGATGCACTGGAACAGCATGACGCCGAGGGGCTGGTGCTGGGATCGAACATCCGGCTCGATGCGGCCAGCGTGGCCCGGCTGCCGGCAAGGATTCGCGTCGTCGCCACCACCAGTGTCGGATTCGATCATCTGGACGTCCCGGCCTTGAAGGCGCGCGGCATCACCGTGACCTACTGCCCCACGGCAGTCACGGCATGCACCGCGGACCTGACGCTCATGCTGCTGCTCTGCGCAGCGCGCAGGGCCAATGAATACAACGCGCTGATGCGGGCAGGCTGGGGTCGCAAGCTCGGATTCGACGAACTGCTGGGGGTGCGGTTCTCCGGCAAGACACTGGGCATCGCCGGGATGGGACGAATCGGCCAGGCGGTGGCGCAGCGGGCGCGCGGATTCGACATGCAGATCCACTATTACGACGTCCGCCGCTTGCCACCAGAACTCGAACACGGCGCCCTCTACCACGCCGACCTTGACGCAATGCTGCCCCATTGCGAATTCCTGACGCTACACCTGCCCGCCGGCGAGACGCCGCTCATCAATGCCCGGACGCTGGCGTTGATGCCCGACCACGCCATTCTGGTCAATGCAGGACGCGGCAATCTTGTCGACGAGGACGCGCTGGTCAACGCGCTGGCAAGCGGCAAGCTTGCTGCCGCGGGTCTGGACACATTCATGAATGAGCCCAACATCGATGCGCGACTGGCCGGCTTCGACAACGTCTTCATGACGCCTCACATGGGAACCGGCACGGTGGATACGCGCGAAGCGCTGGGCATCCGTGCGCTGGAGAACGTCGCCGCGGTACTGGGCGGCAGGCCCGCGCTCGATCCCCTGTAAAGCCACCTCTCAAACCACGCTACAGACGCCATTGACGCCACTGACGCCATGACCGATCACGATACGCAACGCTATTCATCCGGCGCACTCAGCACTTTCGCCATCGACCTGCTTGCAGCAGCCGGATTGCCCAGGGACCGCGCGCAAGATGTCGCCCAGATCCTCGTGGAAGCCGATGAACTCGGCCACGCGACGCACGGACTGGCGCTACTGCCCTGGTATCTGGACGCAGCAGTCTCAGGCGCCATGACCCTGTCCGGAGAACCTGAGGTACTGGTTGATCGTGGTGCATGTGCTACCTGGAACGGTCGCCGCCTGCCTGGCGCCTGGCTTGCCGTGCGTGCACTGGAATTGGCGATGGAGCGTGTCGGCACGTATGGCACCGTGACCATCGTGATCCGCGAATGCGGGCACGTTGGCGCGCTGGCAACCTATATGGAACGCGCGGCCCGGCGCGGATATGTCGCCCTGATGGCGAGTTCCACGCCCTCGGTCGCAGGCGTCGCGCCATACGGTTCTGCCCAGCCGGTGTTCACACCCAACCCCATTGCGGCGGGATTTCCGACGCAGGCAGATCCGATCCTGCTCGACATCAGCGCTTCGATTACCACGCTCAATCGTGCCAGACAACTCGAGCGAGACGGTCTCAAGTTTCCCGCGGAATGGGTCGTCGACCCGGATGGCAATCCATCCGCCGACCCCGCCGTTGTCGTGAAACAGGGTGGAGCCCTGCTGCCGGTGGGAGGAATGGACCATGGGCACAAGGGGTACAGCCTGGCATTGCTGGTGGAGGCCTTGACCCAGGGACTCTCAGGCTTTGGCCGCGCCGACCAGCCCAAGGGCACAAGTGTCTCTCTTTACATGCAGGTCATCGATCCGACGGCGTTTTCGGGACTGGACACCTTTACGCGTCAGACGCAGTTCGTCGCGGACGCCTGCCGCAATGCACGCCCGCTGCCTGCTGGCAAGCCGGTACGTGTGCCCGGCGACCGGGCCGCTTCCGAAAAGCGGGAAGCCTCACGACATGGTATCGCCCTGCAACAGGCGATCGTCCAGAGCATCGCGCCATGGGCCGGCAAGCTCGATATCGCCTTCCCGGCTCCCCTGCAGAAATAACGCGATGTGCCTCGATGCACGAAAACAAGGAGACATGATGAAACACTTCCGCTCACCCTTGGAGAACCCCGCAGCGATCAGCCGCCGCGAGATGCTCCGCCAATCGCTGGCAATCGCCGCTGGCGCGGCACTCCCGCAATGGGCGCTCGCTGACAACTACCCCTCCAAACCCATTCGCCTGGTGGTTCCCATTACGCCGGGCGGGCCCAACGATCTGGTGGGACGATTGTGGGCCAGCAAGGTATCCGCCGAGTTCGGGCAATCGATCGTTGTCGACAACAAGCCCGGGGCGTCGCATGTCGTCGGAACCGACTACGTCGCGAAGGCAGCGGCCGATGGCTATACGCTGCTCCAATGCTCGTCGAACATGGCCATCAATGCAGTCACGCTGGAGAGCCTGCCTTTCGACACCATCAAGGACTTCGCACCCGTAGCGTTCACCCACACCACCCCGTTGGTGGTGGTCGTGCGATCGGCGCTACCCGTCAAGACCCTGCCCGAACTCGTTGCATACCTGAAGAAGAACCCTGGGGCGGCGAGCTACGGCACCACGGGGCTGGGCAGCCCGCAGCAACTCGCCATGAATCTGCTGGCGCGCCAGACCGGTCTCAAGGACGTAGTGGAGATCGCCTACAAAGGCAGCACGCAGGCACATCCTGACCTGATCTCCGGCCGCATCGCCGTGATGATCGACCCGCTCGCCGCGGTGATGCCTCACCTCAAGGCAGGCAACCTCCGCGCACTTGCCGTGACCACACCGCAGCGGCTTGCCGCCCTTCCCAATGTTCCAACGGTAGCCGAGTCGGGCGTCGCGGGATATGAAGTGGTCAGCTGGGGTGGCGTGTTCGTGCCCGCCAGTACGCCCTCATCAATCATCACGCGACTCAATGCCGCGATCACGAAAGCGATGTCGACCGAAGACACACGCGACAAGCTTGCGACGCTCGGACTTCTCCCTCGCACGGGAACCCCCGAGGAACTGGGCGCGTTCCTCTCGGCCGAAATTACCAAATGGCGGCGGGTCGTCACCCCGGCGAAGGCGTGAAGTAGATCCGGGCGCTTACCGGTCTACTCCCCAAGACCAAGTTGCAACAGCAACCAATCGACAAAGGTTGCGACCTTCGGAAGATGGGCTTCGTTTTGCCGGAAAGACAGGAAATGGGTGTCTCGCGCGATGTGGGCGAATTGATCTTCGCCCACTGCAACCAGGTCGCCTCTCGACAACTCTCTTTCCGCAAGCCGTATGCTCTCCAGCGCGACGCCCATGCCGTCCACGGCCGCTGATATCGCCAGTGCGCCCCGGTCAAATGACGCACGTGGCCGGGTCGGGCATGTCATGCCGTTTGCACCGAACCAATCCGGCCAACTGACACGGCTAAGCTGGGAATCGATCAGCGGCAATTTCTCCAGCTGACTTCGCAGCGGCTCCTCCGGATCGAGCAGTGACGGAGAACATAGCGGAACGATCCGCTCCTTACCCAGGGGACGAACAACCAACCCCGCCCTGGTGTGCGCCGACCCATAGGTAATGGCGACATCAACCTCGCGCGCGTGCGTGAGGTCGATGGCCTCCGCGCCCGAAGACAGCCTGATCGTGATATCCCCATGCGTCTGCATGAACTGCGGCAGCCTTGGCCCCAACCATTTCACGGCAAAACTTGGCGCGCAGTAGACCGCCAGTACCTGTGACTGCGGGGCAAGTGCCACCTCATTGCAGGCAGCCTCAATGACATCGAATACGCGCGAAAGACTTTCCTGAAGCCGCTTGCCCTCTGGCGTGAGTTCCACGCGGCGTGTGCGCCGATCGAAAAGCTTGCGGCTGAAGTACTCCTCCAGCTCTTTCACCTGATGGCTGATCGCCGACTGGGTCAGGTGAAGCTCCTTGGCCGCCAGCGTAAAGCTCTCCAGGCGCGCTGCCGCCTCAAAGGCTCGCAGCAGCACAAAATTAGGCACTCGTCTCATTATCTGTTTGCCATACATGAGTGTGGTTCATGCTTTCATGAACACCCATCGTTTGTCAACGCAGTCCCCGGCAACGACTATGAACACGTACCGCAGGCATCAAACGGGCTTGCGAACACGAATAGTCGCTACAAGTTTTTTACCGAGGAGTTGACATGGCAGCAGTACTCGAACGCGCCCCACAGGTCTTCAACGACCAGGAGCGCACCTCCATTTATCAGCCGGAACAGATGGGGTTGATCTATCCGTCCGTGCCGAAGTTCGCAACGCTGGCAGAAGAGCGCCAGCATCGCAAGGAACGCCTGGTTGCGGCCTGCCGCGCGTTTGCGCTGGAACGTCTGGACTACGGCTTTGCCGGCCACCTGACGGTGCGCGATCCGGAGCATCCGGAACTGTATTGGACCAATCCGATGGCGGTGCACTTTGCGCAGGTGAACGTCTCGAACCTGATCTGTGCGGACCACGAAGGCCGCGTGGTCGAGGGCGACTACGCCATCAATCGCGCTGGCTTCGTGCTCCACGCTGCCGTCCACGAAATGCATCAGGACATCGTGGCCATGTGCCACGCGCACACCGAGTACGGCACTGCCTTCGCTTCACTGGGCAAGGGCATCGAGCCGATTACGCAGGACGCATGTGCGTTCTACGAAGACCACGTGGTCATCGGTGACGAGGCCGGCAAGGTAGCGGTCGAGGTCAAGGGCGGCCACAAGGTTGCCAATGCCTTCAAGGGCGTCAAGGCCGCGATTCACCAGAATCACGGCCTGCTTACGGCAAGCCGTCACAGCATCGAAGCCGCCGCATTCTGGTTCATCGCACTGGAGCGCTGCTGCAAGCAGCAACTGATGATCGAAGCGACGGGCGTCAAGCCCCATCTGGTCACGCCCGAGCGCGCCCGCTACAGCCGCGAACACGTTGGCAGCGACTACATCGGCTGGCTGCACTTCCAACCGATCTGGGATCACCTGCGCCTCAGCCAGCCGGACATGTTCGATTAAGTAATTGCCTTGCCTCGGCAGAGGTCACGCCCGTGACCTTGCAGGCCGCATTCCGAGCAGCGCGACGCTGACGCGGCCTTCTCTACATCGATAAATACAGCCCCAAGGAGACACCCCATGCAAACCCCAGTGAGCGTGGCGACGCCCTACGTCGCCACCGAATCGGAAACATATTCCAAGGTCATGTGGCGGCTATTGCCGTTCCTGTTTCTCTGCTACATGTGCGCATACCTGGACCGCATCAACGTGGGGTATGCGAAGCTGCAGATGATGCAGGACCTTGGGCTTAGCGATGCCGTCTACGGCCTTGGCGCGGGGATCTTCTTCGTGGGCTACCTGCTGTTCGAAGTTCCCAGCAACCTGATCCTGCTGCGCGTGGGCGCCAGGCGATGGATCGCCCGCATCATGATCACCTGGGGCCTGATTTCCGCAGCGATGCTGTTCGTCAAGACACCGACGAGCTTCTACATCATGCGCTTTCTGCTCGGCGTCGCCGAAGCAGGCTTCATCCCGGCCATCCTGCTCTACCTGACGTACTGGTTCCCGGCGTCACGCCGCAGCAAGGTCACCGCATTGTTCCTGACAGGCATCCCCATGTCGGGTGTCATTGGCGGCCCGCTGTCTGGCTGGATCATGAGCTCCATGCACGGCTCCCACGGCTGGGCCGGCTGGCAGTGGCTGTTTCTGCTCGAAGGCATTCCCACGGTCATTGTCGGCATCGTCGCGTTCTTCTATCTCGATGACAAAGTCTCGGACGCCAAGTGGCTGAGTTCGTCCCAGAAGGCGATGATCGAAAACAATCTGGCTGCGGAGAGCCGTGGTCACGCGCTGCATTCGGTGCGTGACGGTCTGACCAACCCGAAGATCCTGCTGCTCAGCGTGATCTATTTCTTCTTCACCATGGGGCTCTACGGCGTCAGCTTCTGGTTGCCGACGATCGTCAAGGCCAGCGGCGTTTCCAATCCGCTGGACATCGGCCTGCTGTCAGCCATCCCTTACGCCGCTGCAACCGTTTCGATGATTCTGGTTGGACAGAGTTCGGACAGCCGCGGCGAACGTCGCTGGCACCTGGCGGTACCGGGCGCGCTCGGAGCATTGGGCCTGTGCTTTAGCGTGGCCTATGCGAACAACACGGCCATTGCGATGTTTGCCCTGACCATCGGCACGATGGGAATCATGACCACGATCTCGCAGTTCTGGACCTTACCGCCGGCAATTCTCGGGGGTGCAGCCGCCGCGGCCGGGATTGCGCTGGCCAACTCGGTAGGCAGCATCTCCGGCGTGATCAGCCCGTATCTGATTGGCTGGGTCCAGACTTCGACCGGCACCACTGGCAACGGCGTGCTGGTGCTGGCCGCGAGTCTGGTCATCGGCGCGCTGCTGGTGTTCACCGTACCTGCCGGACTGGTAAACCTCGGCAGGCGGGATCGCCGGTAAGGAACGGAAAGAAGAACTGAGTCAGGCCGTCTGGCGGGTCTCGCCAAAGAACTCGTCAAGACGGTTGGTCAGGTTCTCCCGCGCGCGTGTCGTATGCAGATCCGTCAACTCAGCCGCTCGCGCGGCATCGCCCGCGGCAATGGCTTCCGCGATGGCCTCGTGCTCATCCCAGATGGTCTTGCGTTGCTGCGCCGACGATTGCAGCACGGCGCCCATCGCGCGGCGAAGATGGACCCAATAGTTCTGCGCGCTTTGCTCGAGGAACGGATTGCCTGCGGCACGGTAGATGGCGTGATGAAACTCCATGTCCGCATCGATCATGGCCTTGACGTCCTTGCCCTGGGTCGCGCGCCGGCCGTTGGCAATGATCTTTGGATCGACCTTGAAGTGTTGCTTCGCCGCGAGTCGGGCAGCCAGCGCATCCAGCGAGCCGCGGATTTCATAGAGATGGCCAATCGAGACCGCATCGAGCGGGGTCACCAGCACGCCGCGCCCCGGCGCGTCCTGCACAAACCCGTCCTTCTTGAGGATGCGCAGCGCCTGGATGACCGGAGAGCGCGACACCTGCATCTGCTCGGCGATCTCTTCCTGGGTCAGCCGTGTGCCGGGGGCGAGCGTCCCGTCGCTGATGGCGTCAAGAAGCATCTTGTACACCTCATCGACGTAGTCGGGCCGGGACTGGATCTTGGGAAACGTGGTTGCCATGATGACTGCCTTCTGTCTTCTGCACTCTGTATCCAGACCATTGTGGTCGAGCCGCCGGATCAATGCAATCGCCGCCGCACTGCAGCGGAAGCACCGCTTGACTTTAACCGCTTGACTTTGCCGCGATCCGGCATCAACAATCTGAACTCTGAATACAGAGTTCAGAAATCAAAGTATAGCAACCAAGGAATGGCATGAAAGTCTTCTACGATAAAGATGCGGATATGTCGCTTTTGCGCGAGCGCAAGGTGGCGGTGATCGGCTACGGATCTCAAGGGCACGCGCATGCCCTGAACCTCAAGGACAGCGGCATCGATGTGGTCGTGGGTCTGCGCGAAGGTGGCGAATCCTGGCAAAAAGCCACGGCGGCAGGTCTCAAGGTTGCCCCAGTCGAGCGCGCTGCCGCGCTGGCAGATCTTGTCATTCTGCTGATCCCCGACGAGACCATCGGGCGCGTGTACCGCGAATCGATTGAACCGGTCATCCGCGAAGGAGCCACCCTTGCCTTTGCCCACGGCTTCAACATTCACTACGGGCAGGTCATTCCCCGCAAGGATCTGGACATCGTCATGATTGCGCCGAAGGCTCCCGGCCACACGGTGCGCTCGACCTATGCGGAAGGCGGCGGCGTGCCTGGCTTGATCGCCGTCGCGCAAGACCGGTCAGGGCGCGCTCGCGACCTTGCACTGGCCTACGCCACGGCCATCGGCTGTGGCCGCTCGGGGGTAATCGAAACCAACTTCCGCGAGGAGACAGAGACCGACCTCTTCGGCGAGCAGGCGGTCCTGTGCGGCGGCACCGTCGAGCTCATCAAGGCCGGTTTCGACACACTCGTGGAAGCCGGGTACGCCCCGGAAATGGCTTACTTCGAATGCCTCCACGAACTCAAGCTGATCGTTGACCTGATCTATGAAGGCGGCATCGGCACGATGAACTATGGCATCTCCAACAATGCCGAGTTCGGCGAGTACCTGACCGGCCCGCGCATCGTCACCGACCAGACCCGCGCCGCCATGAAGGCCGTTCTCGAATCGATCCAGACCGGCGAATACGCCAAGTCATTCATCCTGGAAAGCCAGGCGGGCGGCCCTACCCTCCAGTCACGCCGACGTCTGACCGCGGCCCACCAGATCGAAGTGGTCGGCGCGCAACTGCGCGGGATGATGCCGTGGATCCGTAAGTCGGCATTGGTCGACAAATCCAGAAACTGACCACCCGGCAAGACGAGCAAGGCGCCAATTCCCGCGTAAACCCGCACTTACAACGCCGTATTGCGCGCCTAAACTTTGAATACAGAGTTCAGAATTCAGTAGTCAAAGACGACTACGAGATACCCCCTCAGGAGACGCACCATGACCACACCGTTCGACCAACACGACGCCGGCAAGACCACCGGGGGCAACGCCGCTGCTGCCCCCACCGCAAAGAAACTGATTCCTTTCGGCGGCTACTACACGAGCCGCGTGCCAGGCCACGACCCTGAACTCACCGAAACGGGACCGGGCACGCCCACGGGCGAGTACATGCGTCGTTTCTGGCATCCGGTGTGCATGTCGATGGAGCTCACGGACACGCCGCGCTTCCTCAAGATCCTGAGCGAAGAACTCGTGGCGTTTCGTGACGGCAGTGGCCGCGTGGGTGTGCTGCATGCCCATTGCGTGCATCGCGGCGCTTCACTGGAATACGGTGCGATCCAGGAACGTGGCATCAAATGCTGCTATCACGGCATGGTGTTCGACGTGGACGGTGCCTGCCTGCATGTGCCGTTCCCTGAGGGGGAGGAGAAGGAAGCCGACAAGTACGCCTGCTCGATTCGCCAGGGGGCGTACAAGGCCATCGAGCGCAACGGCCTGGTCTTCGCCTATATGGGACCGCCGGAAGAAGAGCCGCCGTTCCCCGAGTGGGAACAGGACTTCACGGTACTGCCTACCGACGAACTGGTGCCGTACAGCAACTTCCAGCACTGCAACTGGCTCCAGGTGCAGGACAACGCCGCCGACAACTTCCACCCCACCGCGCTGCATGCCGCGAAGAACGTCGTGGGTGGCAAGTTCCAGAGCACGACATTCGACGAAGTCGGTGCTGCGTCGATGGAGGTCGCACCGGACATGCAGTTCATTCCAGTGCATCAGGGCCGCGGCCTGGCCTGCGCGGGCGCCCGGCGGGTCGACAAGGACAAGATGTTCCTGCGTATCCAGCACCAGGTCCTGCCGAACCTCAGCCTGCATGCCTATACCTCGGAAGATGGCTCGAAGAAAAAGCTGTTCAGCCGCTTCCACATCATCCGCTGGACCGTGCCCGTCGACGACGAAAACAGCAAGATGATCGGCTGGCGCGTCATGGGTCCCGGCATCGACACGCGCCTGGTGGGCGACAAGAGCATGGTCGGATACGAATCCATTGACTTCCTCGATGGCCAGGTGGCCATGCGCCGGCCCGAGCGGTTCGGCAAGTACAAGCTCGAGGACATGCCGCCGATTCCGCCCAATCACCGCGAGCGCGCCAATTACAAGGATGCCCAGTACGCGCCGGGCGACTACGAGGCCATCATCAGCCAGCGGCCGATCGCGGTGCACTCGCTGGAAAACCCGACCAAGTTCGACGCCGGCCTCTATGCCTTCCGCAAGATGCTGCGCGAGGCGGTGCGCGGCTCCAACGCCGCAGCGGCTGCGCAAGGCTTTGCGCAATGGCTGCGTGACGTCGGTGGCGCACCCAACAGCTACTGCACAGGCAATGTCTTCGAGCTCCCGGAAGCAGCAACGATGGAGCAGGAAGTCGCCAATCGTCGCCTGCTGGCACGCAAGGCTGTGGCAATCATCACGGAGGCTGATGGCCTGAGGGGCGAGGAGCGTGCCGCATTCGTCAAGGCCAGGTTCGATGAACTGGAACAGAGCCTGAAGGCGTAAGCGCACCGTCGCACATGACAACGCCGGGCGGCACCGTACCGCCCGGCCCGATGTACCTGGAGACACGAGGTTCAGCATGAATGCCCCCACCGCCGAGCGCAACGCGCTCACCCACCTGGAACTGGTTCTTCGGCAAGTCCGCATGGAAGCTGCCGGCATCAACTCGTACGAATTTGTGGATCCCGACGGTAACGAGTTGCCGGGCTTCACGGCGGGTGCCCACATCGATGTTCACATCGCCCCCGGCGTCATCCGGCAATATTCACTGTGCAACAACCCCGAGGAGCGCCACCGCTATGTCGTTGCCGTCCTTCGTGACGAAGCAGGTCGCGGAGGCTCGCGTGGCATGCACGAAACCCTTCGCGTTCCGAATCGCGTCAGGGTAAGCGTACCGAGGAACAATTTTCCGCTGGCAGAGGGTGCCAGGAAAATCATCCTGCTGGCCGGCGGCATTGGCGTGACGCCGCTGAAGGCCATGGTCCATCGCCTTGAGTCGAAGTGGATCGACTACGAGTTGCACTACTGCTCAAAGGGCCCGCAGTACGCCGCATTCGAGGCGGAGCTCAAGGGCCTGGCCCGGATCGGAAAAATCCAATGCCACTTCGACGGCGGAAATCCAAAGGATGGGCTCAACATCGCCAAACTGCTGAAGCATCCGGAGCCGGATACGCATGTCTACTACTGTGGCCCCGGCGGTTTCATGCAGGCGTGCGCCGATGCCGCGGCACACTGGCCGCAGGAACTGGTGCATTGCGAACACTTCAAGGCACCGGTTCAGAAGGCGCCGGCCACCACGGATAGTCCGACCGAAGGATACGTGGTCGAACTCGCTCAATCGGGCAAGAAGCTGACTGTCGCACCAGACCAGAACCTCGCCGAAGTCCTTCAGCAAGCGGGCGCACCGTTGGAAACGTCCTGCCAGTCAGGATTGTGCGGCACCTGCAAGGTTCGATACCTGGCCGGTGAAGTCGATCACCAGGACTTCATTCTTGACGAGACCGAACGGCAGACCGTGATGACACCATGCGTGTCCCGATGCTCTGGAGGTACGCTGGTCCTGGACCTGTAACCATCCCCAGCGAGCAAAGCCATGCGCGATGAGTGCGGCCCATTCCTGCACGTGTTCCTGCTGCTCGGCCTGGTTTCGCTGCTGTTGCCTGTCGTTGGAGAGCCGGCCCGGCATACGCTTCACCACCTGCAGTCCTGGATGCGGCAGTCCGTCGACGATCGACTCCAGGATTGTGCGCAGACGACGTGCCGACGCCTGGTTCTGCTTCGGAGGGCGTTGGCCGCCGAGTCGGGCGACCCGCCTGTGCCAACGCTCCCCTCGTCTTCTTTACCAGCGCGTGCTGACAGTAGCCATGACCGTGCGGCCATTGCCGTAGTAGCACTGGATCGTTGAGTTGCAGCCCGCCACGTATTCGCGATCAAAGAGGTTCGACGCGTTCAGTTGCAGCCGCCACCGCGCGCCAAAATCGGCATGCACTGACGCATCGAACAGCACCACGGACGAGACATTGAACGTGTTCGCGGTATCGCCCGCCGTGCTGCCGATATAGCGCACGCCACCGCCGAACCCGAAGCGCACGTCCTGGATTGGCGCGAGCGTGTAGTCAGCCCATGCCGAAGCCATGGTGCGCGGCACGCCGTACGGGCGCTTGCCAAGGTCTGCGCCATTGCTCTGCGTGACTTCCGGATCCTGGTACGTGAAGCTTGCCACCAGATTCAGTCGCGGCAGCGGGCTTGCCTTGGCCTCCAGTTCCACGCCGCGCGAGCGGACTTCGCCGGTCTGGATGGTGTTTGCCGTATTGGCCGGATCGGTCGTCGAGACGTTCTGCTGGGTCAGGTTGAACACCGACAGCGTGACGATGGAGCGGCTGCCCGGGGGCTGGTACTTGATGCCGGCCTCCACTTGCTGGCCCGTGGTGGGCTTGAGCGGTTCGCCGGCCAGGTTGGTGCTCAGCGTCGGCAGGAACGACGTGGAATAGCTGACATAGGGCGACACGCCAACCGGCGCTTCATAGAGCAGCCCGGTGCGCCAGGTGAACTTTGACGGATCCTGGTTGGTCGTCACGCCGGTGCGGTTGTTGAGCGTGCTGGCGCGCGTGAAGTCCTGCCGGCCGGCCAGCGACAGCACCCAATGGCCCCAGCGCAACTGGTCCTGCAGATAGAGCCCCAGTTGCTTCTGCTCCTGATCGGTGCTGGTGGTGGCATTGGCCGGCAACGCCGGGTTGAGTCCGTACACGGGCGCGTAAAGGTCCAGCGACGGACCATTCACGCTCCACACCCGGTTGTGGAAGTCCTGCCACTGCAGGTCCACGCCGGTCACGACCTTGTGTGTCAACGGACCCGTGGCAAAGTCGACCTGCACGTTGTTGTCGACCTGCACGCCATTCAGGTTGGGTTGGGCCTGGTAGGCGGTACGGTTGAGCGTGCGTTGGTCGCTGGCCAGCGAGCGGCCGAACAGCGACTTGTAGTCGAGGTCCAGATGCGTGAAGCGTACGTTCTGGCGGAACACCGCGTTGTCGGCGAAGCGGTGTTCGAGCCGATACCCCACCGCCGCCTGGGTCTTGTAGTACTTGTCGAACGCAGGATCGCCGGTCAGCAGGCTGCGTGGAATCTTGCCGTAGCGCGACGGGGTGACCATGCCGATCGCCGGGCCGTAGCTTGCGGACGAGCCCATGTCATCGTAGAGAAACGTCGCCGACAGCGTCAGGCTCGTGACGCCGTTGGGCCGCCATGTGAGCGACGGATTGAGGTTGATGCGGTTGTCGGTAACGTTATAGGTCTGGGTATTGCTGAGCCGCCCCAGGCCGTTCACGCGGTACAGCAGCGTACCGTCCTTGTCGAGCGGCCCGCTGAAGTCGAAACGTGCCTGGCGCCGGTCATGCGAGCCGTAATCGATTGCCAGTTCGTGATACGGCTCGGCCAGCGGGTCTTTGCTGATGAGGTTTACAAAGCCGCCAAGATTGCCGGCGCCATACAGCACCGAACTCGGGCCCCGCAATACCTCGACCCGCTCTACCGATGACGGGTCGACGCGAAACGCGGCGTAGCTGCCCGCGCGATTGGCAATCTGCGGTACGCGCAGGCCATCCCAGTAGACATCGGCGTTGAAGCCGCGAATATAGAACCAGTCGGCGCGCGGATCGGCGCCATACGGGTCGGCGTTCACGCCTGCGGTGTACTTGAGCGCGTCGCTGACGGTCTGGACGGCCTGGTCGGACATCTGGTCGCGCGTGATCACCGACACCGACTGCGAAGTCGCCATCAGGCTGGTATCCGACTTGTTGGCCGTGGCGGACTCCCTGGCCACATAGCCTGTCACGGCGCTTCGGCCGCTTTCGCCAGCGGCCGTCACGGTAACCGTCGGCAGGCGGGTCTCGGCGTTGCTGCCCGGGGTGCCGCCTTGCAGTGCAACCGGGCGCGACAGGATATAGCTGCCGTCAGGCCGTTGCACCAGATTCAGTCCGCTACCGGCCATCAACTGTTCGATGGCCTCGCGCGGCGTATGGCTGCCCTTCAGGCCGGGACTGGTCAGCCCGTCGGTCAAGGCCGGGTCGAACGACAGTGCAATGCCGCTTCGCGCCGCGAACGTGGATAGCGTGCGTCCCAGGGGCCCCGACGGTATGTCGTAGGCCTGGCGAGCGGCCACGCCCGAGGTCGATTGCGCGTGTGTGAGCGCAGGCGCGCCGGCGCCGGCCAGCGACATGGCCAGAACGGCCAGCCTGACGGCGCGATGGATGGGACGCTCGGGCGTTTGGGAGCGGGAGACAGCCATGAAAATCGGTCCTTTTCGTTGCTCGACGGTTTGCGGTAGGAAGGTGTTTCACTTCCCTTGCCAGCCGGGCGCGCGAAAAGTACCAGGGGAAACGCAGAAAAATTTGTAACAGCGGCGGAAAGACTCAGTTGATTCAGTTGTCGCGGGTGCGCGGCACCAGCGTGACCCACAAGCGGGTACGGAGCACGACGTCGACCGGATAAGTGGCCATCAGCATCGACAGCGTCCGGTCCGTATCGCCGATGGGCAATGCCCCGGACACGGGCAGTGCCGCGATGGCCGGATCGCAGCGCACGATGCCGCTGCGGTACCGCCCCAGTTGGGCCGCCACCTGGGCCAACGGCATACGGTCCGCCACCAGCATGCCGCGCGTCCACGCAATGGCACTGTCATCGGCGGCAACCGGTGGTTCGACGCCCGAAGCCGTGAAACCCGATTGCTCGCCGGCCCGCAGCACGCGCGCCGATGCGCCCTGTTCGCGCGGCTGTACGCGCACCGCGCCTTCGAGCACGGCTACCCGGGTCCGGTCGCCCTGCACCTGCACGTCAAAACGCGTTCCAAGGGCTTCGAGCTGGCCCTGAGCCGTACTGACGATAAATGGGCGATGTACGGCAGCCGGGTCTGGCGCGGTCTCGACAAGGATCTCTCCGGCGCGCAGTTCTACCCGACGTTGCTGCGTGTCGAACGCCACGTCGATGGCGCTCATCGGGCCCAGCGTGATGCGGGTGCCGTCCGCCAGGCGGAATTCACGCTGCTCCGCGCGCCCGGTACTGTGCGTGGCGACCCATTGCTCCCAAGGTGCCAGCCTCGCCACCGCCCAGGCGGCCGGCGCCACCGCCAGCCATCCAGCCAGGCGTGCTACCGCCTTGCGGCGCGCCAGACTGTTCGGCCGGTCCAGCGCACGCATGGCAATGCCAGGCGGCAGGGTGCCCAGCATGCTCATGAGCCGCTCCGCGCGCACCCATGCCTGCGCATGCGAGGCACTTTGCGCTTGCCAGCGCGCGCACGCCGCGCGATCTTCGGCGCTGGCGTTGGTGGCATGCAACCGCATCAGCCAATTGGCTGCCTCGTCGAGAATGCGGGGATCGATCCCGGCTTCATGCGTCATGACATCGCTCCCAGGCAAACCCGGAACGCTTGCTGCATATAACGCTTGACCGATGTCAGCGAGACACCAAGCCGGTCGGCAATCTCCTCGTACTTCATGCCTTCGAGCTGCGACAGCAGGAAGGCGCGCTTGGCGCGTGGCGACAAGGCATCGAGCATGGCGTCGATTTCATGCAATGCCTCCAGCACGATGGCCCGGTCTTCAGGCGAAGGCGCCAATGGCTCCGGGCAGGCTGCCAGCGCCTCAAGGTAAGACCGTTCAAGCGACTGCCGCTGCAGCCAATTGATCATCAGGCCCTTGGCAACGGTGGTCAGGTAGGCGCGCGGTTCATGCACCGCGGTCAGGTCCCGGGTCCCCGCAAGGCGCGTAAAGGTGTCTTGCGCCAGGTCGGCAGCATCGGCCGCACTCCCGCCATATCCGAGCCGGCGCTGGAGCCAGTGATAAAGCCAGCCGTGATGGGCGCGATAAAGCGCGCCAAGATCGCGCGCGGAGGAAGGCGGACTGCCGGACATGTCGATGCTGCCGAACCTCGACATTGCTGAGCGATGTCAGGTACGACAAGGAAGCGATTAGGTAGATTGACCCGATGCCGCACTGAAAACAGTGCGACGAGTTGATTTGCGAATAATTATCATTTGATTTTAGCCGCGACTGCAGCTTCGGGGCAAGCCGACGAGCCTCATCGCGGCCCGCCCTTGCCCCGACTCATGTTGCGGCAACGTGGAATTCCGGCGGTACAAACGTACAAAGGCACCGGTACAAATGTCCCAATCCACCGGAATGCACCTTGCGCACCGCTCGCTGTCCGGCCTACGCTGGTCAGCCTTCAATGCCGCTGCCACCGGCGCCACCCTCCTCACCCTTGCGAGTCGGTCGAACATATGGGAGCCATGATTTACCCGATGTCCAGCGAAACGCACCAGTCCTCGGCACGACTGCTGGAACGTCATTGGGTCGCGGCAACCCCGGCCAGGGTCGCAGTCCTGAATGCACTCCTGCGTAGTGCAACCCGACATCTGAGCGCGGAACAGTTGTGCGCGAGCATGCTGGAAAGCGGTGAGTTGTCTGGGGTATCCACGTTAAAGAACGCCGTCTACGAACTGGCAAGCCTTGGCGTGCTGGCGCGCGTGCTGGTGCAGGAAAGGAATAATCGGACGCAGACGTTCTACGAGCTCGCCGACCAACCGTTCCATCGGCACCTGTATTGCGTTCGCTGCGGGTCCATCGACGAGATCCTTGACGAAACTTTCGAGAAAGCGCTGCTGGGACACTTTCAGGCTCACGGACTCAAACCCGCAAACGTAGACCTGGCCATGGTCGGGACATGTGCAGGCTGCAGCGGCCCGCGCTGAGCCGGGTTACCTGTAAAGGTGGTCTGTTCTGGATTCTCGCGTGACATAGCAGTTGAGACCCTTCGTCTCACGCCACGCAATCGCCATTCGCAATCGGATCCAGTCATGCCATTCCAGAATCGTCCCTACCTTGTTCGACGCATATTCCGCCAACCAAACGCACTGCTTGCTGTGCTGTGTGCCACCGGAACGATCTGGTCTGCGTCAGTGTGTGCCGCCAGCGGCAACATTGCACTCGTCACGCAGGTATCCGGCCCCAATGCGACCGTGGACCAGATGGTGAAGCAACATCTGGAATCACGCGGCTATCACGTCAGTATCCACAATCAGGATGTCTCGCCGGATGCTGTGGCCGACACTGATTGCGTCATCCTGTCCTCGAACGTGTCCGCGAAGTCGATGAAGGCCGGCTGGAAGCAGCTTCAAGTGCCGCTCATGACCTGGGAGAACGACTATCTCGATGATCTGGCGATGACCGGCAAGCGCCACGACACGGACTTCGGCGAAGTGCCGCGCGAACGCTATGTCTGGCTGGTCAATGCCCCGCATCCGGCGGCCGCAGGGCTTCCAGCGGGCGTGGTGAACGTGTACCAGAAGCAGGCGGCCATGAGTTGGGGCAAGCCGGGGCTTGGCGCGAGCACCATTGCCACGCTTTACGGACAGCCAGACAAGGCAGCGGTTTTCACGTACGAGAAAGGCGCCACCATGGACTACGAGGCCATCGCGCCGGCACGTCGCGTAATGTTCTTCCTCGACAACGAGACGTTCCCGAATCTCTCGCCTGAAGGCCTCAGGCTATTCGATGCCACCCTTGATTGGGCGGCGCAGCGGAAGCGTTAAACCACGCCATGCGCTCAGTGGGCAAACTGGCTGCTCGGTGGCACCAGCAGGTCTTCAAGAAAGTAGGCAGCCAGCTGATGCCGGCCATTGAGATTCGCTTTCGCGTACACATTGGCCGCGTGCTGGCGAACCGTCTTGGCACCACTGTTTCTGGCCTGGGCGATTTCCTCGAGGGAAAGTCCCTTTACCAGTAGCAGTGCAACGTCCTTTTCCGACGGCGTCAGCTTCCAGGAATCGAACTGCGTCTGCATGGTCTGCAGGAAATGCCGCGTCGACTGCTGGGATACCTCGTCCCGCTCGGCCACCGCGCGCTGCGCCGCCTCGGCCGAAGCCTTGAGATTTGCAAATTCCTTTGCCGCTCGTCGCCGTTCCCGGATCACGACGAAAAGAATCGCGATGAATGCGAGGGTCGCGACCGTTTCAGTCATTACGTGAAAGTCGGCACCGTTGGAAAACAGCTGGTAGAGATCCCATGCCTGATAGGCAGGAAAAACAATCAGCAGCAAAGCGAGTTTGATCGGCATGGTCGCGAATTCAGGACGTGGATTCCCTGTCACCGTGCTCGACGGTTCCAAAAGGCATACAAATGTAACTGATTCTCACTTAGGACGGAAGAGGCGACTGGCATCTCAAATGCCAAAAAGAAACTTATAAGGCATCTGAAACACACGGGACATATGCCCTGTGTTGCAAAAGTTCATCGAAATCCGCCCGGCAAACGACCAGTTTCTACGGGACAAAGGTCCGAGGGGCGCACTAGTCGGATTGTTGCTGCAAATGATTCCCATTAGGTTTCATGGGCTGGCTCCGCATTTCTCGCGGTGCAACTGGCCCGAATTCCGGCGTCCTTGCGCAGTAACTCCGCAGTAACGCCGCAGTAACGCTTCCAACATTTCCGACTCCAACCGTCCTACGTCAATGTCCCGTCCTGCCCGCCGCGGTCACTCGCCACGCCCCACTGTCATCGCCACTCTGGCGTACGCCCTGATCGCTGGCCTGCCCGCCGTCGCACTGGCCCAGTCCAACCCCTCGGAGCAGACGTTGCCGCCGGTGACGGTCTCGGGCGGAAAGGTTCTGCCCGGCAACCCCAACGAATCGGTGACTACCGGCACCAAGACCGACACGCCGCTGCGCGATATCCCGGCCGCCATCACCGTGATTCCCGAAGACGTGCTGCGCGACCAGGGCGCCATCGACATGAACTACGCGCTGCAGAACTCTGCCGGCGTGCAACCGCAACTCGCTGGCGGTTACGGTTTCGCGAACAACTACACGATCCGCGGCCTGGCCATGCGCTTCCTGCGCGACGGCTATATCGACGGCCCGAGCCAGAACGGCTACTACCGGACCATGTATGACGTGGACCGCATCGAAGTGCTCAAGGGCCCGGGTTCGGCGCTCTACGGCTCTGGGCAGCCCGGCGGCACGGTGAATATCGTCACCAAGCAGCCGCAGCCGAAGTTCAGCGCCGAAGTCGGCGCCTTTGGCGGCAGCTTCGGTACCTGGGGTACCTATGTGGACGTGGGCGGCCCGGTCAGCTCGCAGGTCAACGCACGCCTGATCGCCGACTATGAGAAAAGCGATGGCTATCGCGGCCTTGGACGCGACATCCGCGAAGTCTCGCCGTCGTTCAGCTGGGCGTACGACACCAACAAGACGCTGACGATCGACTACGACCACCGCGACATCAGCATCGTCCCGGACAACTACGGTATCGTCTTCAACAACCAGGGCAAGATCGCCAGCGCACCGCGCGACTCGCGTTACTACAGCCCGTTCAACGACACGCGCCAGCTGATCGACCGCGTCACGGTCAGCCACGACTGGCGCATCGATCCCGCGCTGACCATGCGCACGGCGTTCATCTACGACGAACGCTCGCTCGACATGACCCGCAACGCGGGCGGCAATGGCGGCAATGCGCAGAACCAGATGACCGGCCGCAATGCCCGGACGCAGTCTGACGACGGACACTTCATCCTGGCCCAGAATGAACTGGTCTGGAAGACCCGCACCGGCCTGGTCGACCACACGGTGCTGTTCGGCCTGGAATACTCGGACACGCATATCAACACGGTCCGCACCGGCTACAACCTGCCCGACATCCTCAACATCAATGCCCCGGTCGTCCGCGAGACGACACTGGCCGGCATTCCCGCGGTTCCCGCGCAAGGCTTCAATCGCGTGCTCAAGCAGGAAGACGTAGGTGTCTACCTGCAGGACCAGCTGGCCTTTGGCGAGCACTTCAAGCTGCGCGGCGCGGTGCGGACCGACCGCGTCAAGTTCAGCGACGTCGGCACCCAAGGCACGTCGTTCCGCTCGATTGGCGACACGCAGAACCTGACCTCGGGTTCGCTGGGCGGCGTCTGGCAACCCACGCGCGCGCTGTCGTTCTACGCCGGCGTATCGACCAGCAAGTTCATCAATGTCTCCACCGAACCGGCGGCACTGTCCACCGAGCCCGAAAAGGCCCTGCAGAAGGAAATCGGCGTCAAGGCCGAGTTTCTGGACGGCAAGCTGAATACCAATGTGTCGCTGTTCGAAACCGAGCGCAAGAACTACTACATCACGCTGCCGGGCGCTTTGAGCCCGACACCCGATGGCCGCGACAAGAGCCGCGGCGTGGAGCTGGAACTGTCGGCCCTGCCGCTGCCCGGCTGGACCATCCTGGCCAACTTCGTGCTGCAGAACGTGGAAGTGGAATCGAACGCGCTGGCATCGAACGCCGTCATGGGCGTGACCAACCGCAGCATCGCCGGCACCCGACCCGCCGGCGTGTCCCGTACCGGCGGCCGCCTGTGGACCACCTATGACTTCCAGCAGCAGGCGCTGCACGGCTGGGGCGTGGGCCTGGGGCTGACCTACAAGGGCGACAGCTACGCCGATTCGCTGAACCTGTACCAGGTGCCGTCGTACGTGGTGCTCGATGCCGCCATCTACTATCGTCAGAAGAAGTTCGACGTCACGCTGAACCTGCGCAACCTGACTGACAAGACTTATTATGTCTCGCCGACGTTCTCGGGCGCCCTGCCCGGCGACAAGCGCAGCGCCATGCTGACGGCACGCTACCGCTTCCAGTGAGGACCATGATGAAACGCCATTCACTTCTTGCCGGCCTGGCACTGACGCTCATTGCCGCCGTGCTCCCTTCGGCAGTCCAGGCCCATTACCTGTGGCTCGAACAGGACAAGGCGGGGGGACACCTCTACTTTGGCGAGTACGAAGAGATGCTGCGCGAGCGGTCTCCCGGCCGTCTCGATGAGATGCCGGCACCCGAGCTTCGTGCCGTAACCGCTTCGGGTCAGACCAGCGCGGTACAGGCAAAGCGCGAGGCGGGCGGATTTGCGTTCGCGCGCCCTGCACGCGGCACCACCATCGTGGCTACCGAGGGCGCCTACGCCGTCAAGGACTGGACCCGTGCGGGCATCGGCATCGTCAAGCCGATGTTCTACGCCCGGCTGGTCGATGGCGTGCCCGCCAGCGATGCGGAAGCGATGACCCTCGACATCCTGCCGACCGCCAACGCCGGCGAGTTCCGGGTTCTGTTCCGCGGCACGCCGCTGGCTGCCACGGACGTGCGCATCATCGCGCCGAATGCCTGGACGCGTGAGGCAACCACCGGCAAAGACGGCAAGGTGCAATTTGCGTTCCCGTGGCGCGGCCAGTACATCCTGCACGTCGTGCATCTGGAGAAGACTCCCGGTACATACAACGGCACTGCCTACGAGGCCTTGCGCCATCGCACCACGGCTACCGTCAATGTCCCGGGCGGTCCTGCAACCCAGGTCCCGGTGAAATGGGGCTCTTCCCAGCCTCATTGAGGTTTGCCGCCAGCCCGCCGCACATCCATGGCGGGCTAGGCAGCGCCTGAGCTTCACCACATGCTCAGAACCCCACGGTAACCGACGCCAGAACCGTACGCGGGTCGGCCTGCGCCAGCCCGCCGTATGCGTCAACCGCCGCCCATCCCCGCCGATTCAGGACGTTGCGCATCACCAGGCGTACAGTGGTCGGGTAGCGATCGCCGGTCAGGCGATATCTCGCACCAAGGTCCCAGCGGGTCCATGACGGGATTCGTTGTGTGTTGGCCGCATCCACATACTGACCGTCGTTGTAGGTCACGTAGGTGGTAAGTGTCAGTCCCGGAATCCCGGGAGCATCAAGTTCAGCGCCCAGATTGGCTTGCCAGGATGGCACGCCAATCGGCGTCTTGCCGGACAACGTCGGGCTTCCTGAGATCGACGCGTCGACCCACATGGCACTGGCGTTGAGACGCAATCCCGGAACAATTTCGTCACGCAGCGCCAGCTCCAGGCCACGATTGCGCTGCTCGCCATCAGCGGCGAAGCGCGTCCCCGTCATCACGCCGCTTACCTTGCTGATCTGGAAGGCGCTGAAGCTGGCGACGAGATTCTGCCGTGCCAGCCTTACGCCGATCTCATACTGGGTGGAACGGTATGGCGCCAGCACCTCGCCCGCATTCGCGGCACTGGTCGGCGCGGTATCTCCCTTGCTCAGGCCTTCGACGCGGTTCGCATACAGTGACACCGACTGGCTCGGCCTGAAGACGATACCCAGCATCGGCGTGACCGCCCCCTTGTCATAGTGGGCGACGACGCTACCATCCGGGTTGAAATTGTCGGAGCGGATTCTCTGGTAGCGAAACCCTGCCGTGACCTGCAAGGCCTGATCGAGCAGGCCGACGGTGTCGACCAGCGACAAGCCTGTCAGGTATGTCGAGGACACCTTCGGCACGCTCGCAGGCTCGGGAATCGACTGGGAAGGCAACGTGACCGGATCATAGAGATTGGTGAGCGACGTCAGCGAAGAATTCACCAACCCGCGATTGAGCTGGTCCCGATACCCGCTGATGGCCAGCGCCATCCGATGGGTCGCCGGGCCGGTATCGAAGCGCCACCGCGCCCCGGCTTCCGCAGTTGCCCTGGCGACTTCGAACCGGTAGTTCGTATCGAATACCGAGACATCCCCGGCTTCGTTGATGATGGTGGGTGTGATGGCGAACACGCGCGCAACACGCGTGCTACCGCCCCCAGCATGGGCATACAGTTGGACGCGCTCGTCCACGTCGTAGGTGACGCGTGCGAGCACCGAGCCGTCATTGATCCTCGATGACTCCCATGACTGGGAAATATTGCGATGCCCGTCGGGAGCCTCTGGAACGGCAATGCCAGGGATGATATGTACCAGCCGGAACGGCGCCGAAATGGTCTCGTGCTGGCCGATGAGGTCGAGACTCGCCTGCAGGCGCCTGCCTCGAAAGTCCAGCGCCAGCGCGCCTGAGCCGGCGTTGCGATGCTGATGGTCCAGGCTGGTGTCCCCAGCCCGATACGCGCCGTTGAAGCGCACCCCAAAAGCCCGCTCGTTGCCGAATCGCCTGCTTACGCCGACTGAAGTTCCGAACTGAGCCACGGAGCCGTAGTCCACGCCGAGTTCGGTGAGATCCGTGGCTTCTGCCCGCTTTGGCACGATATTGATGGCCCCGCCAATGCTGCCGCCCGGTGACATGCCATACAGCAGCGTGGTTGGCCCCTTGACCAGTTCGATTCTCTCGACGTACCCGGTCGCGACACGATAGTTCGAGGCGATGCCGTAGACGCCATCAAAGGCAATTTCCCCGAAGTTTCCATTGCTGTACGGGAATCCACGAATCGTGAACGCATCGAGAATGCCGCCCGGTTTGCTGACCGAGCGCACCGAAGCATCGGTGTCGACCACATCGGCAACACTGGATGCCTGGAGATCCTTGATGGCATTGGCATCGAAACTACTCGTGCTGACCGGTGCATCCATGCCATCGACATCGCCAAGCAGCCCAAGATTCGCGGCCCGTCGGATATCCGTATCATGCGAACGTGAATCGCCACTGGCGCGTCCGACGACTGTCACGGTTGGCAACGTCGGGGCGCCTTCGCCTCCTTCAGCCCGTTCAACCGGACCGGCCTGCCTGCGTATCGCGTACCCGCCATCGCGCAGATCGACAACCTCGAAACCTGTGCCATCAAGCAGCTTGCGTATGCCCCCGACCACGCTGTAGTGCCCCACCAGCCCGGCACTCTGGTTTTTCCGCAATGCTTCGGCCTCAAAGACCAGATCGATCCTTGATGCCGTAGCAAACTCGATAAGAACCTTGTCGAGTGGTCCGGGCTGTATCGAATACAGTCGGACTGCGGCCACGCCCGCTTGCATCGGGTCAGCGGCCGCGCAGTCCTGCGTGCCCATGGCAACTACCATCGCGGTCGCAACCCAGGCCAAGGCCTGGCGATGGTTCATCGACATGGGGCCTGCATCAGAAATCCACCGTCACAGATCCCAGGAAGGTGCGCGGCGCACCTTGCGAAATGGTGCTGTACGACGCCACGCCACCCCAGTAGTTTTTGTCGAACGCGTTGATGACCGTGGCGCGGAACGTGGTTGCCTTGCCAGCCACCCTGGTGCGATAGCGGGCACCAAAATCGAACGTGGTCCACGATGGCACCGACTGCGTGTTGGCCTGGTTGACGTAAACGCGTCCGGTGTAGTTGACGGCACCGGTCAGGGTCAGCCCCTGAAGCCACGGCAGATCCCATTCCGCGCCAAGGTTTGCCATGAAGTCAGGCACGCCCACCGGTCGATTGCCTTGCGTCGTGGCGCTGTTGGTCTTGGTCAGCTTGCCGTCAAGCCAGGTCACCCCACCCAGCAGTCGGACACGACGAACGACTTCACCGGAGACCGTCAACTCCAATCCCTGGTTGCGCTGCTCGCTGTCGACGGCATAGACGGTGCCAAACAGCTGGCCGCTTGGCTTCGTCATGCGGAATGCGGCCAGCGTCGCCATCAGCGAACCCGCATCAACCTTGACACCTACTTCCTGCTGCTTGGTCTTGTACGGAGCAAAGACCTGGCCTGCATTGGAAGCGGTGGTCGGCGCGATATCTCCCTTGCTCAGCCCTTCGACATAGTTCGCATAGAACGAAACATTGCGCCACGGCTTGAAGACGATACCGGCCAGCGGCGTGACGGCATTCTCGTCGTAGCTCGAAGACTTGGCGCCGGTCGCGGTGTTGTAGTTGTTCGACTCGACCTGCTGGTAGCGCAGGCCAACCGTCAGCGCCAGGCGGTCGTCGAGGCCGCTAAGCGTGTCCACCAGCGCCACGCCCGACAAGGTCGAGTCCGAAACCTTGGGCACATACTTGGGCGGCGCAATCGACTGCTCCGGACGTACCACCGGGTTGTAGATGTTCGACTGGACTGGCGTGCCGGCGACGTTCGCATTGGCGATGCGGTCCGAATAGAAGTTGCCCTGCAAAGCGAGCGTATGCTTGACGGGACCGGTATCGAATTTGGCGCGTACGCCCGTGTCGAACGACATCCGGTTCACCTGGAACCGCCAGTTCTGAACGGCAGTGGACGTGTCACCGGCCGCGTTGAGGATGGTTGGCGTCTGGTCGGAAAGCCGCGATACGTCCGACCGTGTCCCACCGGCATCGGCGTAGACGGTCACATTGTCCGCAACGTCGTACTCGACGCGCAGCAACGTCGACACGTCGTTGGACTTCCACCACCCCCATGGCTGGGTGATATTGCGCCGGCCGTCCGGTGCCGCCGGAACGTTGATACCGGCAGCCACCAGGAACGGACGCGTCGGTGCGTCGATCCACTGGTACTGCTCGATCAGGTCGAGCGACGCGCGCAGGCGATCGCCGCGATAGTCCACCGAAACGGCCGCGACTTCGCTGCGCGACTTCTGGTTGTCCAGCGGTGTTCCTCCCTGACGATGCAGGCCGTTGAAGCGAACGCCCCACTCCTTGTCCTTGCCCCAGCGACGGCTCAGGTCGACTGCCCCGCCCACCTGCGCATCCGACGCGTAGTCGAGCGTAAAACGTGTCAGGTCGGTATTGCCGGCGCGTTTCGGTACCAGGTTGACCACGCCACCCACCCCGCTATTCGGAGACATGCCGTAGAGCATAGCCGCCGGGCCTTTCAGCACCTCCACGCGTTCGATGTATTCCGGGAACAGGTGGTAGTTCGGCGAAACGCCGTACACCCCGTCGAATGCAACCTCCGACAGGTTGCCTTCGTTGATCGGAAAGCCACGAATCATGAACGAATCGGTGACCCCGCCAGTCTGGCCGGTGAATCGAATCGATGGATCGGCGTTCAGCACATCGGCCAGCGTCACGGCTTGCTGGTCCTCGATCCGCTGCGCGGTGTAGCTGGTTGTCGAGAACGGGGTATCCATGGTGCCGCGGTTTCCGAGCAACCCAAGCCGGCCGCCACGGGCAGTCTGGCCGCCAGTGTAGGCGGCGGGAAGCTCGGTGGCATCATTGGCGGCTGCCTTCACCGTAACGGCAGGCAGCACCGTTTCCGACGGCTGTTCCGCGGCAGCCTGGGCCCAGGCGTCGAATGACGCGGCACCCGAGCCTACGGCCACGCAGAGCATCGCCTGATGCAGCGCGGCAGTCACCGGTTTCAGCTTCAGCTTTGGCTTCAGGGTTGGTCGGCATGCAGTATTGGTGCGGACATGGGATGGCTGGCGAAGTGATTGCGATGACGGCATGGTGCTCAAAAGTCCAGGGCAGGTTAAAGGGTGTTCCTGCAATCCAAGCCGGACAGCGGGCCCGAATCCCCTCAATTCACCTCGAACTAATTTGTAACAATGCCATGCATCACGCCTTGGACGCGGGTCCCACCCGGACCCAGTAGCGCGTGAAATACGAAACCCGGATCGGCAATGCCTTCTCCAGGAAGCGCAACGTGCGATCGGTGTCGTCGATCCGGTACGCGCCCGAAATGGTCAGGTCCGCTATGGCCGGATCGCAATCGATGCGCCCGTGCCGGTATCGTCCAAGCTCGGCCAGCACATCTGCCAGGCGCATATCGCTTCCCGACAGCAGTCCGTTCGCCCAGCTATCCGGCGACAGTGCCACCGCCGCGCGCTCGGAACTCGACGCCTGTGTCATCTGCCACGTCGTGCCGGCGTTGGCAACCGACTGCGCCTCGCCATTGCCGGCGTGCAGCGCCACGGCGCCCTCCTGAACGCTCACCCGCGCGAAATCATCGTCGAGGCGCACCGCGAAACGTGTGCCGAGCGCGCGCATCGTCCCGAACGAGGTACGCACCCGGAAAGGTCGCCGGATTCCACGCTGCACATACTGATCGTCGTGACCGGTGGTCACGAGAATCTCTCCACGACGAAGCACCACATCGCGGCGCTCGGCATCGAACCGCATATCGAGCGCTGTATCCGTGTTGAGAATGACCACCGTCCCATCGTCCAGCACCAGCCTGCGCTGCTCGCCTACCCCAGTACTGGCTTCGGCGACCCATCGCTGCCATGGGGCATGGCGGTACCCGGCCGACAGGCCCAGTACCGAAATTCCACCGAGCGCCAGCACCTTGAGCGCCTGCCGTCGGCCAGCCTGACGGCGGGCACGGATTGCATCGGCAGTGCTGAAGGTTTCCAGTGCAAGCGGCGCAGGCACGCGGGGAAAGCCGTCGCGTAGCGACTGCACGCGCTGCCAGGCCAGCCTGTGACGCGGATCCGCGCTTTCCCAGACATGGAAGCGTCGGCGCGTGTCGTCGCTGGGCTCGTTGAACAGCAAACGGACTGCCCAGTTGATGGCCTCGTCGACAATCTCGGACGGAAGCTCGTGGTGCGAGCCTGACATCGGGGCTGAGATCTCGGCCAACTTAGTCGCTGCCAAAGCGCATCTCGTAGCATCGCCGCAATGCCTGGCTGATATACCGCTCAACCGTAGCCAGCGACATACCGATGCGTTCAGCGATTTGCGGACAGGTCAATCCATCGAGCTGCGCCAGCAGGAAGGCGTGGCGGACGCGTGGCTTCAAGGTATCGAGCATGCGGTCGATTTCCATCAGCGTCTGAAGGAAATGCAGTCTGCTCTCGGGCGACGGAGCATGCGCCTCCGGCAAATGCGCAAGCGTTTCAAGCCACGCCTGCTCCAGCTCGCGCCGTCGCCAGAAGTCGATCACGAGTCCGTTGGCGATGGTGCCAAGGTAGGTTCGCGGCTCCCGAACCTCCGCAACCTTCCGGTGCAGCAGGCGGACGAACACGTCCTGGGCCAGGTCTGCCGCGTCGCAGGCATTGCCTATTTTCCGCAGCAACCAGCCCTGCAGCCATGCGTGATGATGGCTGTACAAGGCATCGACGTGCGAATGGGTTCCCGGGTCGATGGCTGTCATAAGACGGCAACCATGAACCAATGGCGATGCGGAACCAGGTGTTTGTAGCAGACAATCGCCATTTGAATAACTCAGGCCAGCCTGCGGCACAGGCTGTTTCTCATGCGAACCCGGCAAATGTAACTGATTCTCACTTACCACGGAAGACCCTGACGCGACCGCGCCACACTTCCGTACCTACCGGAATGCATAACCCCGTGTCAGCGGGCAATAGAGTCGTTACTTGTGCAAAGCGCCGATGAGTCTTACTGCGCGGCAAAGGCGATCACATCCTCAATCTCAACGCGGATGCCGATGAACTCGCCCACGGCATGATCGTGGTGCGACGGAACCAACGCCAGCAGACGGCATCCGCTAGCCAGTCGCAGCGTGTACAGGAACTCGGCACCTCGGAAGGCTTTGTGGACTACCTCCGCCCGCATGGGACTGGCGTCGTCATGCACGATATCGTCGGGTCGCACTAGCACGTCGACGGCTGCATCCGCGGGTAGTTGCAAGGGCACTGCGGGATTCAGCATGCCCAATTCGACTTCGATTTTCCCGTCGCGGCGCAGGCGTCCTGGAATCAATACGCCCTGGCCGACAAAGCCAGCAATGAAGCGCGACTTCGGACGGTGGTATATCTCATGTGCGCTGCCCCACTGCTCGATCACCCCGTCATGCATCACGCCAATCTCGTCTGCCATGGCAAAGGCCTCGCACTGGTCGTGCGTTACCAGAATGGCGGTAGTGCCTTGTGCCTTCAGTATCTCCCGCACTTCCAGGCTTAGGCGCTCACGCAAATCGACATCGAGATTGGAGAAAGGCTCGTCGAGTAGCAGCAGTTCGGGCCGCGGGGCAAGCGCTCGTGCCAGCGCCACACGCTGCTGCTGTCCGCCGGACAGCTCATGCGGGTAGTTGCCGCCCAGGCCGGCAAGGCCGACCAGCTGGAGAACCTCTTCCACTCGCGCCGCTCGTTCGGCGCGGCCAGAGCGGGTTAGCCCAAAACCGACATTGCCTGCCACGTCCAGATGAGGGAACAGCGCATAGTCCTGGAACACCATGCCGATTCGGCGCTCCTCTGGCGGCACGAGCACGTTGGACGACGACACGGTCTGTCCGTCAAGCACGATGCGACCGTCTTGCAACGGCTCAAATCCAGCGATAACTCGCAACACTGTAGTCTTGCCGCATCCGCTAGGGCCAAGCAGGCAGGCAATACTGCCGCGCGCCAGCTCAAAGGACACCCCCTTGACCACCCCGTGTCGCTTGTATGCATGGTGGACACGGTCTACCTCGATGACGGAAGTGCCAGCGGCAGTGTCACCAGTGGCACTACTCAACATATGCCATGCACTTGACGGGCCTTCGCTTCGGGAAAAGGATTTGGGTCGCATCTGCGCATTATATGGACGAGGCATCGTACAGCGGGCCGGTGTATGCGTCGCATTGTTAAAATGTGGCAACCCGCGCCGCGTTGGCATTGTTCGGGTACGCATTTCCACCAAATCTACCGAATGCTCTTGTCCAGCCGCCGCTTCCATCCTTTGACCCTGGCCACGCTGGCGGCAGCTTTGCTAATCGCTGTGCCAGTACTGGTGGTTGCCTCGGCCGTGCTACTGCCCGCTGGCGAGACCTGGCGGCACCTTATGGACACCGTGCTGGCGGAATACGTGCTTAACACGCTCTGGCTGCTGGTGGGCGTAGCCGCTGGGGTGCTGGTGCTCGGCGTGAGCACCGCGTGGCTGGTCTCAACCTACCGCTTTCCCGGCCGCACCGTGATGGAATGGGCGTTGGTGTTGCCCATGGCGATGCCGGCTTACGTGATTGCCTACGCCTATACCGATGCACTGCAGTTTGCCGGGCCTGTGCAAGGATGGTTGCGCGACATGACCGGCTGGAAGGCACGCGAATACTGGTTCCCGGACATCCGCTCGCTTGGCGGCGCCATCACGCTGTTTTCGCTGGTACTGTACCCCTATGTCTATTTGACAACGCGCGCTGCGATTCTCCAGCAAACACAGAACACGCTTGAGGCTGCGCGCCTGCTCGGTCACGGCACCTGGAGCCGGCTCTGGCGCGTGGTGCTGCCGCTGGCCAGACCCGGCATCGTCGCAGGCACCACGCTGGCGATGATGGAGACGCTGGCTGATTTCGGCACCGTCGCGTACTTTGCCATTCCTACGTTTTCTACCGGAATCTTCCGCGCGTGGTTCTCACTCGGGGACAAGAACGCCGCAGCGCAGCTCTCAGCGTGCATGCTGCTGTTCGTCGGCGCGATCCTGCTGATGGAACGCGCCAGCCAGGGCCGTGCGCAAGTCTACGGCAATCAACGTCGTGTTGCGGCAAGAACCCTGAGGGGCACGCAGGCTTGGCTCGCCCTGGCAACCTGCGCCTTGCCAGTGCTGCTGGGCTTTCTGGTACCGGCGCTGATGCTGTGCCACATGGCCTTCAGCGACGGCGATACTCAATTCGGTCCGCGCTTTGTTGGACTTGTGCGTAACAGCTTCTTGCTAGCCAGTGCAACGGCGCTAGCTGCCGTCCTGGTGGCGCTGGCAATAGGCTACGCCGGACGCACCGCGAATGGCAGGGGCAGCTGGCTGCTACGCGGGCTGACTCGGCTGTGCGGCATGGGTTATGCACTACCCGGCTCGGTTATCGCCGTAGGCGTTCTAGTGCCGGTGGCACGCTTTGACAACGCGCTGTCTGCCTGGCTGCAGCAACAATTCGGGCTGTCGGTCGGGCTGCTGTTGACCGGCGGTATCGCAGCGTTGGTCTATGCCCTTCTGGTGCGTTTCCTGGGGGTCGCGCTACAAACGGTCAATGCCGGACTGGGAAAAATCACGCCTGGCATGGACGCTGCTGCACGCAGCCTCGGTCACGGACCGGGCGCCACGCTGCGACGCGTACATTTCCCGATGCTGCGCGGCAGCCTGCTGACCGCGGCGCTGATCGTCTTTGTGGATGTCATGAAGGAACTGCCGGCAACCTTCGTCATGCGCCCGTTCAACTTCGATACGCTTGCCGTGCAAGCCTACAACCTCGCTGCGGACGAACGTCTGGCCGAAGCCGCGACCGCGTCGTTGATGATCGTCGCGGTCGGGCTGTTGCCGGTAATCATTCTGGCGCGTTCCATCCGGCGTAGCGCGCAGCGCTAGGCCGTCTGCTACCTTGACGCCGAGCCGAGCCGTTTCCTGGCTCTGCGCTCGCCAGGCGTGTTGCGAATATGGCCGGCCATCCTTGCGCAGGAATGACCGGCTCAAACAACGACTTACTTGAAGCCTGCGCGGTCCAGAAGTTTCTGGGCCTGCGGTTGGTACTTACCCAGTTCGGCGACGTTGATACTATCAGCCTTGAACTCGCCCAATGCATCAAGCGCTGGATTGCTTACCTTCACGCTCTGAACCACCGGCCACTCGTTGTTGCCGTCAGCAAAGTAGCGTTGGGCATCGTCGCTGGCCAGGTACTCGAGAAACTTGACTGCCGCCTCCTTGTTCGGGGCGTGCTTCAGCACGCCGCCACCCGAGATGTTCATATGTACACCCTGGGTTTTCTGGTTTGGCCACACCACGCCCAGTTTGTCGATCACCGCTTTGTCCTCTGGCTTGGTGGATTTCAGCATGCGCGCGATGTAATACGTGTTGGAAATTGCCACGTCGCATTCGCCTGCGGCCACTGCTTTGAGCTGATCGGTGTCGCCGCCTTTGGGTACCCGCGCCAGATTCGCGGCCACGCCTCGCGCCCACTGTTCGGTACGAGCTTCGCCGTCGTGCGCTATGAGGCTGGACACAAGCGACAGGTTGTACACGTGGCCACTGGAACGCGTACACACTTTGCCCTTCCACTTTGGGTCGGCAAGGTCCTCGTACATGGCGATGTCGCCGGCTTTGACCGCGGCCTTGTTGTACGCGATTACGCGCCCACGCGCCGAGAAGCCGAACCATTCGCCATTCCCGTCGCGGTAGTTGGCCGGAATGCGCGATTCCAGCAATTTCGATTTGACCGGCGCGAAAACACCAGCCTGTTGAGCACGCCACAGCCGACCAATATCGACGGTGATGAACACATCAGCCGGGCTGTTCGCCCCTTCATTTCGAATGCGTTCCAGCAGCGGATCTTCCTGGCCTTCGATGCGGTTGATCTTGATGCCAGTCTGCTTGGTGAAGTTGGCGTACAGCGCCTCGTCCGTCTGGTAGTGCCGCGCAGTATAGAGATTCAGTACCTTTTCCTGTGCCGTGGCCGCCAGCGGCAACGTTAGCAAGGCTAGCGCTACGGCACGCAGCGGCAAAGTACGGATGATGGTGGTCTTCACGCGGATGGCTCCCAGGTATGTTGTTGGGCAGCCATTTGCATCCGGGGCACTTGGACTGCCCGGCTATTGGATTCCGGACAGTCGAAAACGATATTGATTCTTGTTCAGGTGGTCAAATTACATTTCTGTCATGGACAACTTGACCGGCGAGCGCACGATTGCGCAGACATCCAATGCAACGTCGATCCCGTCGAAAATCATGTTGCCCGCTTGCAGCTAATCCGTGCTTAAGGCATCGACGGTATCCTTGGCGGCATTCCCACTACCTCACGCGCCCCAATGGATGGCCACCTCCATATTCGCCAACTGATTGGCCATGGTCGAGGGCCGATCGGCTTCGATGTGCCTGCAGGTCAATGCACGGTCCTGTCGGGCGCTTCGGGCACTGGTAAAAGCCTGGTATTGCGCATGATTGCGGACCTGATTCCGAACTCGGGCGAGGTCCGGATCGGAAATACCTCGCGAGACGCGCTGAGCGGGCCCGCGTGGCGCCGCGAGGTGGTGTACGTGGCGGCCGAATCAGGCTGGTGGGCCGACGACGTGCGCAGCCATTTTGAAGCCCGCGACCAAGCCTGCGGCGCGATGGAGCCGCTGCTGCGCAAGCTGCTGCTGCGCGACGGCATCCTCGACGCCCATGTCAGCCATCTTTCCACGGGCGAGCGTCAGCGGCTGGCCTTGTTGCGTGCCATGGTTCTTCGTCCACGCTTCCTGCTCCTCGATGAACCGACATCGGGACTTGATCCTGACTCGACCCTCGCGGTGGAAGCATTGCTGAAAGACCTGATGGCCGATGGCATGGGCCTGCTGGTGGTCACGCATAACGCCGAACAGTCTGCGCGCCTGCGCGACACGCATGTCCGGCTCTCCGCAACGGGCCTCGAAGTGGTCAGCGCATGAATCCGATCCTGCTTACCACCAGTGACCTCGTGCTGGCCAGCCTGCTGATTGTGGCTGGCGCGGGACTATCGCTGGCGATGTCGTTGGGAGTCCATCGCACGCTGCTGATTGCGGCGCTCCGCATGGTCATACAGTTACTGCTGGTGGGGTTGATCCTGCGCGCGGTCTTCGCGATTGCATCGCCGTGGCTCACGCTCGGGCTGGTGGTCGCGATGATATTCGCGGCCGCACGCGAGGCAGGCAGCCGTCAAGAGCGGCGCCTCGATGGTCGCTGGCAGTTTGTGGTAGGACTGGCCACGGTAAGCGTGCCGACCATCGTCATCACGGTATTGGCACTGGTCACCGCGTTGCGCCCTTCCCCATGGTATGACGCGCGCCACGCGATTCCGTTGGCCGGCATCATTCTTGGCAACGCCATGAATGCCGCCAGCCTGACCCTGCAGACCGTGTTCAATGCGGCCTGGTACCAGCGCCAGGCAATCGATGCGCGACTGGCGCTGGGTGCGGACCGCCACACCGCATTTCGGCCGATTCTTCGCCAGGCAGTGCGCAGCGGAATCCTGCCCACCATCAACACCATGTCGGCAGCGGGCATCATCACGCTCCCGGGCATCATGACCGGGCAGATACTGGCCGGCATGGATCCGATCGAGGCGGCGCGCTATCAGATCCTGCTCATGTTCCTGCTTTCCGGCGGCAGCATACTGGCGGTGGTACTGGCTGCGTGGCTGGGTCTATGGCGCCTTACCGACGCTCGCCATCGTCTGCGCCTTGACCGGCTGCAGGTTCGGTAGCAAAGAACGCTATCCCGCCGATAGAGAAAATCCATCCACGCGCGCCTTGCTAATATCTGACCCGTCAGCTATTGTCTGACCAAGAGTAGGTGCAACGGGGCGACAGCCCGGTTCATTGCTTCTTAAGGCACTTTTTTGCAGACTTAGCTGATAGGTCAGATAATGGCAGGGCAACTAACTTTGACGGCACGACGTGCCGGGGCGTCCGCTCTCTCGGCGGCAGTGGTCGCCGTCCTGGCGGGATGCGCCAACTATGCGGGCATTCATAGCGACAAGACGATGTCGGAGCCGGCGCAAATCGCCACCACCCAGAGCCTGCCCTCGGAGGGCGGTCAGTGGCCCGCCGCGGACTGGGCGTGGCAGTTTGGCGATGCGCAACTGAAGACGCTGCTCGACGAAGCGTTGCAAGGAAGTCCGTCGATCGACAAGGCCCGCGCCCGTATCGCAGCCGCGGTGGCCTTCAGCGAGACCGCCAATGCCAATACCCTGCCGCAGGTCGGCGCGGGATATTCCTGGACGCGTCAGCGCCTGACCGAAAGCACGTTCGTGCCGCCCCCGTTCGCCGGGTCGTGGCAATCGGAGAACAAGGCCATCGTCAGTGCCTCGTACGAACTGGACCTGTGGGGCAAGAATCGCGAAGCACTGCGCTCCGCCATCTCGATGGTCCATGTGACACAGGCCGATTCCGAGCAGGTAAAGCTGACCTTGAGCCAGGCGATTGCCCGCAGCTACAACGAGCTCGGTCGCTTGTACGCCCTGCTCGATATTGCGCGCAACGAAGTCACGCAACGCGGCGAGGTGCTGCGCATCACGCGCGGTCGGGTCCGCATGGGACTGGAAACCGAAGTCGAACAACAAACGGCCGAAGCCAATCTTGCGGCGGCCCAGGTTTCTGTCTCGGCGCTTGAAGGGAATATCCAGCGCACGCGATACCAGCTTGGTGCCCTGCTTGGCCAAGGCCCGGATCGCGGGCTGGCCATCGCCAGGCCGGTACCTGGTGGCGCGCAGGAAGTGCGCTTGCCCGATAACCTCCCGGCCGATCTCGTCGCGCGTCGCCCGGACATCGTGGCAGCACGCTGGCGCGTCGAAGCCACCACGCACGATATCAAGGTAGCCAAGGCCGAGTTCTATCCGGACATCAACCTGAGCGCCGCGATTGGCCTCGACGCCTTCGGTTGGGGACGTTTCTTGCGCGCGGCAAGTCGTACCGCCTCCGCCGGACCGGCCATCCATCTGCCGATCTTTGATGGCGGCGCACTGCGCGCGCAACTGAAGGGGCGCTATGCCGATTTCGATTTTGCGGTGGCCAACTACAACGACACGTTGATCCAGGCCCTGACCGATGTCGCCACGCAGCTTTCGGATATTCGCGCCGTGGATGCCCAACTCGTCAATGCGGTGCGCACCGACGATGCCGCCCAACGCGCCTTGAAACTGGCGCTGGCGCAATACCGCGCGGGACTGACCACGCAATTGACGGTCCTGAATGCACAGACCACGGCTTTGTCCAGCAGCCAGACCGTGACCACGCTCCAGATGCAGCGCCGGGATCGCCAGATCGCACTGGCAGCCGCGCTCGGCGGTGGCTACACCGCCGACGCCCGGCAAAGCGCGGATACGACCCAATGATCCGCTGATCCGCCAATTCGCAGATCCGGCAACGCAATCGATAGAGGTGACATGATGACCGCGACCAATCCGAACCCGAACCCGACAGACAACCCCAAGACCGCCGCCGCTGCGCCCAATACCCGCAAGCGCCTGCTTGCCCTGCTGGGACTGGGCACGTTGCTGGCAGCCGCCGGCTATGGCGCGTACTACTACAGTGTGGCGCGCTTTCACGAAGATACCGATGACGCCTACGTGAACGGCAACCTGGTACAGCTCACGCCACAGGTAAGCGGCACGGTCGTTGCCGTGAATGCCGACGACACACAGCTTGTGAACGCTGGCGACGCGGTGGTGACGCTCGATCCCGCAGATGCGCGCATTGCACTGGCCAATGCAGAAGCGGCGCTCGGCCAGACCGTGCGCCAGGTAAGCGCGCTGTACGTCAACAACAACACACTGGCAGCCACCGTCCAGCAGCGCCAGGTAGATGTTTCCCGGGCACGCGATGACCTGCGTCGCCGGACGGAAGTCTCGGAAAGCGGCGCGGTAGCCGCGGAGGACATCGCGCACGCACGGGACTCGGTAAAGGCCGCGGAAGCTGCGCTGGAGACTGCAAGACAACAGCTCGCCTCAAACCATGCGTTGACCGATCAGGCGAGCGTTGCCGATCATCCCGGCGTGCAGGCTGCCGCCACGCGCGTGCGCGACGCCTATCTCGCCAATGCGCGCAATACCTTGCCAGCCCCGGTGACCGGCTATGTCGCGCGCCGCTCGGTGCAAGTCGGCCAGCGCGTTGCGCCCGGCAACCCGCTGATGGCCATCGTGCCACTCGATGGTGTCTGGGTAGACGCCAACTTCAAGGAAGTCCAGCTCAAGCACATCCGCATTGGCCAGCCAGTCGAGCTCCACGCCGATCTGTACGGCAGCAAGATCACCTATCACGGCAAGGTCGTTGGTTTCTCGGCTGGTACCGGCAGTGCGTTCGCTGCGCTGCCGGCGCAAAACGCGACCGGTAACTGGATCAAGGTGGTCCAGCGACTGCCGGTACGCATCGCGCTCGATCCGGCGGAACTGCGCACGCATCCGCTGCAGATTGGCCTGTCGATGCAGGTCGATATCGACACCAGGGAGCGCGGCGGCGAACTCGATCCGGCCAGGGTCACCGCCACACCGGCTCGCACCACCTACCGCACCGATGTGTTTGACCGGCATGGTGCCGAAGCCGACAGCGAAATCGAGCGGATCATCGCCCGCAACAGCAACAGCAACAGCAACAGCAATGGCGGCGGCAGCAATGGCAACGTGGCCGCGCGAAGCGAGCGGTCCGGAACGGTACGGCCAGCTGCCAAGGCCTCCTGAAGCCGCATCATCGAACGCCAACGGAGCGCATCATGCCAAATCCGATCACAAGCCAGTCGCCACCCCCGCTGACCGGTGGCAAGCTGGTAATGGGCAGCCTGGCCGTGGGACTCGCCACATTCATGAATGTGCTGGACTCGTCCATCGCCAACGTTGCCATCCCGACCATCTCGGGCAACCTCGGCGTTTCCGTTGACGAGGGCACCTGGGTCATCACGCTGTTCGCCGCAGCCAACGCGGTGGCCATTCCGCTGACCGGATGGCTCACCCAACGCGTGGGGCAGATCCGGCTGTTCGTCGGGTCGATCCTGTTGTTCGTGCTGTCATCGTGGCTCTGCGGCATCGCACCGAACCTCACCACCCTTCTGGCGGCACGAATCCTTCAGGGCTTCGTGGCAGGTCCGATGATCCCGCTCTCGCAAGCAATCCTGCTCGGCTCGTACCCGAAGGAAAAGAGTGGTCATGCGCTCGCGTTGTGGGCCATGACGGCCACGGTGGGACCGATTGCGGGACCGGCATTGGGAGGATGGATGACCGACAGCTATTCGTGGTCATGGATCTTCTATATCAACGTCCCGGTCGGTCTGTTCGCGGCGGCCGTCACTTGGGCGATCTACCGCGATCGCGACACGCAAACCCGCACGCAGCCGATCGACCTGGTTGGACTGGCAGCCCTGGTCACCTGGGTAGCAGCGCTGCAGATCATGCTGGACAAGGGCAAGGATCTCGACTGGTTTGCCTCGCCAGTGATCATTGGCCTGGCCATTGTCGCCCTGCTCGGCTTCGTGTTCTTTGTGATCTGGGAACTGACCGAGGCCAATCCGATCGTGGACCTGCGACTGTTCAAGGGCCGCAACTTCCTGGCCGGCACCATCGCCATCTCGGTTGCCTTCGCGGTGTTCTTCGCGAACCTGGTGGTGCTGCCGCAATGGATGCAGCAATACCTCGCGTATCCGGCCGTCAATGCCGGCCTGGCTACCGCGCCATTGGGCATCTTCGCGGTACTGCTCGCCCCGGTACTTGGCAAACTGATGCCCAAGGCCGAGCTGCGGGTGCTGGCCACGCTGTCTTTCGTGGGCTTTGCCGCAGTGTTTGTCATGCGCTCTCACTACACCACGGGCGTCGACACCTTCACGCTGATCTTGCCCACGCTGCTGCAAGGCATTCCCACCGCGCTGTTCTTCGTCCCGTTGACGGCAATCATCCTATCCGGCCTGCCGCCCGAGAAGATTCCGGCTGCGGCCGGCCTGTCAAACTTCGTGCGCATCTTCTGCGGCGCAGTGGGAACCTCTCTGGCAACCACCGTCTGGAACGACCGCGCGGTACTGCACCATGCCCGGCTGGTTGAACAGGCGAGTCCCAACAACCCGGTCTACAACGCAGCGCTTGCGTCGATCCAGAACACCATGCACCTGTCGTATGGCCAGGCGACGGCCTACTTTGAAAAGCAGCTCAACACCCAGGCAATCATGCTCGGCCTGAACGACATCTTCTGGATCTCTGCCGTCATCTTCGTCGCCATCATTCCACTGATCTGGCTGACCAAACCGGCGCGTGGTGCGGTGTCGGGGGCGGCTGCGGCGGCTCATTAGAGTTTATCGTTTTGGCTGTGAGCGGCATTAAAGCTTTGGCGGTTGACGCATGCTCTTTCGGACTTAAAGATGGGGCCTTGAGCCTCAGATTCCGTAACCGCTCACATGGAACGCTCTAACCTCGTTAAACGCTCATATATGAGCGCTAAGAGTGCCGTGACCCTGCCGACCCCGGTGACTCGTGCGCTGGTAAAGCTCGGTCACGACCTGTCGCTGGCTCGCCGCCGGCGGATGCTCACCCAAGAGTCCATGGCTGAACGCATCCAGACATCGGTAGCCACACTGCGCAGGCTGGAGAAAGGCGACCCTCGCATCCCTATTGGCACCATCGCGCAGGCCTTCTTCGTCCTGGGTGAGTTGAATAAAATCACCGGCATGCTCGACACGACCGCCGACGACATTGGGCTAACCCTGATGAATGAGCAACTGCCGCAGCGCGTGCGCTGGAAAAGCCGCAAACCCACTTCGGGGGCCCTTTAGCCGATGGCTCTGACTCAGATGACCGTGGCCGCAACGAGGCATCGACCACCCCGCCCTACTCCCTAATCCCCCTTCCAGACCGGCGGCCGCCGCTCAACGAACGCTTCCACCCCTTCGTGGAAATCGTTGCTGCCGTAGCACACACGCACCAAATCGTCTGTATCGGCCACGGCGACCACGGTCTGGCGTCGCAGCGCTTCCTTGACGACTGTCTGTGTCACTGGCGCCAGTGCTGCGAGCTTGTCGCCCAGCGCGATGACAGCCTCGTCGAGTTGCTCCGCGTCGTAAATGCCTTCGAGGAAGCCGCAGGCAAGCGCTGCGTCGGCGCCCAATATCTGCGCCAGCAGCAGCATGCGGCGTACCGGCTGCAAACCCCACGCCGCGCGTAGCCTGGCAAGGTTCAATGCCGACAGCGTATTGCCGAGCGTGCGTGCAATCGGCACGCCGAAGCGCGCATTGGGTGTGGCCATGCGGAAGTCACAGGCAGTGGCAATCGCCAGTCCTCCGCCCACGCACCATCCGTCGATCACTGCGATGGTGGGCATCGGCAGCTTTTCAACCAGACTGACGCCTTCGTCGATCCGCGCCTCGTAGGCCACGCCGTCGTCGCCGCTCGTGAACTGGCGAAACTGGGCGATATCGGTGCCGGCCACGAACGCTTCGCCGCCGGCGCCGCGCATCACAACCACACGGATACCCGCGCCGCCATCGCTCGCGAGGTTGCGGCAGTGCGTTGCCAATTGTTCATACATCGCCCACGTCATCGCGTTGCGCGCAGCGGGACGGTCGAAGGTCAGCGTGGCTACCTGGCCCTGGATGGAAAGCGAGACCTGGCCGGCCTCCGGTGGCAGGTCGCCGCTCATGCGCCGAACGCGCCGGCTGCGGCCAGCGCCTCCTTTTCATCAAGCGCGATACCAAGCTCGGCCAGTACCTCGTCAGTATGCTGGCCCAGCAGCGGTGGCGCCCGGCGTACCTGTTGTGGCGTGCCGCCCATCTTGACGGCAAAGCCGATATTCGGGACCTTGCCTTCGATCGGATGGTCGATCTCGATGCGCATCTGGCGGTGCTTGCCGTGCTCGCTGTCGAAGGCCTGCGGATAGGTCAGGATCGGCCCGGCGGGAATTCCCACTTCGAGCAGCGATTCGATCCAGTAGTCGCTGGACTTTTCGGTAAAGGTGCGTTCAAGCTCCGCCACCAGTTCATGCCGGTGGGCCAGCCGCAGCGCAACGGTGGCAAAGCGCTCGTCGGCCAGCAGGTCCTGCCGTTCCAGCGTATTGCAAAGCAGTTGCCACAGCTTCTGGTTGGTCGCGCCCATCACGAAGTAGCCGTCGGCGGACTTCATCGCCTGATACGGTGCGCTCATGCGGTTGGCCGTGCCAAGCGGCTCGGGTTCGCGGCCCGTGCCCCAGTATTCCGAGCTGTCCCACACCGAGAACGCCAGCGCGGAATCGAACAGCGACGCATCGATGTACTGGCCCTTGCCGGTCTCCTTGGCGCCGATATAGGCGGCCAGCATGCCGTAGGTGGCAAACAGCGCGCAGCCGATATCGGCCACGGGTACGCCCGATTTGACGGGCGCGCCGCCGGGATAGCCGGTCACGCTCATCACGCCGGACATGGCCTGCGCCATCAGGTCGAAGCCGGGCCGCTTGGCCCACGGCCCGGTCTGGCCAAAGCCCGAGATGCTGACATAGACCAGCTTCGGATTGAGCTTGGCCAGCGTGTCGTAGTCGATGCCAAGCCGCTTCATGACGCCCGGCCGGTAGTTCTCGACCAGGATGTCGGCCGATTCGGCTAGGCGATATAGCACCTGCCGGCCGGCTTCGGTCTTGAGGTCCAACGTGACACTGCGCTTGTTGCGGTTCATGTTCAGGAAGCCCATGCTGTCCGGGCCCTTCATCTTGAACCCCATTGCACCACGCGTCTGGTCGCCGCCGTCGGGCGGTTCAACCTTGATCACGTCGGCGCCAAGGTCGGCCAGCAGCATGCAGGCATAAGGCCCGGCCATGACCTGGCATACGTCGAGTACGCGTACGCCGGCCAGCGGCAGCGGACGCTCTTGCGTCTGGGCGCCGGTATCCTGGGCATCGCGGGTATCGTTGGGAGTCGTCATTGGTTGTTCCAGGTTCGGTCGGGAATGGGAAGGCAGGGATAAGCGGCAGAGGCGGGATCAGGCTTCAGCCTTGACGCCGGCCTGCTTCACGACCTTGCCCCATTTGCTCGCTTCCGACGCAATGAACGCGCCGAACTGCTGACTGGAGCCACCGGAGTCTTCGGCACCGAAGCTCTTGAGACGCTCCGCAACGTCCGGCATGGCCAGCGCGCGATTGACGTCCTGGTTCATGCGCTGTACCAGTGCCGGAGGCATGTTCTTCGGCCCGACCAGCCCGTACCATGACGCGGCATCGAGTCCGGGAAAACCCGACTCGGCCAGCGTCGGCACATTTGGATGGCTGGCCGCACGCTTGAGGCGCGTCTGCGCAATGGCGATGACCTTGCCTTGCTGGATAAACGGCGTGGCGGCAGTCATCGTGTCGAACGCATAATCGATCTGCCCGCCAAGCAGGTCGGCCACGAGCGGACCAGACCCCTTGTACGGCACGTGCACCACGTCGATCTTTGCCTGCAGCCGGAACAGTTCCAGCGCCAGATGCTGCGCCGAGCCGATTCCCGAAGAGCCAAACGACACCTGCCCCGGCTTCTTGCGGCAAAGCTCGACAATTTCGGCCACCGTGCGCACCTTCTGCTCGGGCCGGCAGGTCAGCATGTTCGGGGTTACCCCAACCATCGAGATCGGAGTGAAGTCGGTAGTCGGGTCGTACTTGACGTCAAGCAGTGCCGGTGCGATAGCGTGACTGTTGACATGCGCCATCAGCAACGTCGTGCCATCAGGCGGCTGCTTGGCCACGTAGGCGGCCGCGATGGCGCCGGTGGCACCCGGCTTGTTCTCCACCACGACGCTGGTATTCCACATCATCCCGAGCTTCTGGCCAATCACGCGCGCCAGCACGTCGGTGCCGCCCCCTGGGGCAAACCCGACCACGATCCGCACCGGCCCGGGCATATCCGCGGCATGGAGCAGGCCGCCGGGTACCGCCAGCCCCGCCACGGCGGCGCAAAGGAACTGCCTGCGTTTCATTGCATGTCTCCATCATGTCGTCGTTATGGAGTCCATGATGCGCAATGCGCCGGGCGCCGGCTATCGCTATTTCCGAGATTCTGGTTTCGAATTTTGCGCAAGCACCTCCAGGACGCCCTGCGCGGCAGACGACAACGTACCGGGATGCCGATGGCACAGCAGGAACTGCCGCTCCGCCCATGCCTCGTCGATATCCAGCCGCACAAAGCGGCTATCCCCCGCCACCTCGCGCGCCACCGCTTGCGGCATGACCCCCGCTCCGAGGTTCTGCGCCACCAGCGCCGCGATACTGTCGAAGCCACCCACCCGCATGCGCATCCGCAGTACGCGCCCAGCCTCTTCAGCCAGCCGGTCGAGCATGATCGAAATGGCCGAGCTCTCGCCCAATGCGATCAGGTCGCAATCGAGCACATCGCCCAGGGTCACTCGCTGGCGACCAGATAGTGGATGTCCGCTCGCCACCACGAACTCGAGCCGGTCCGACCGGTAAGGCTCGGTCGGCAACTCCACCACGCCAAGGCTGCCTTCATAGATGCCGATATCCACGGTGCCACGGCGCAGCGCCTGCTGTACCTCCAGACTGTTCATCTCCTGGAGATCGATGCGCACACCGGGACAAGCCACCGCGCAACGCTGGATATCGAACGGCAGGAACTGGATTACGGCCGACTTCGGCGCAGCCACCCGCACCACACCGAGGTCGCCACCAATAAACGATGCCGCGTCATCCTGCATGCGCTGCACCGTGTAGGTAATGCTGCGTGCGTGGGCCAGCAGTGCCCGGCCAGCCTCAGTCAGTGCCATGCCGTGCGGCAGCCGTTCGAACAGTGTCACGCCAAGCTGGGCTTCGAGTTCGAGAATTCGCCTGGACGCAGCGGCCGCGGCAAGATGAAGGCGTTCGGCACCGCGCGTGACACTACCCTGGTCCGCCACCGCTATGAATAGCTGCACGGTCGTCAGGTCGAAATGCAAGCGGGAACTACTGAGCAGCTGGGAGGGTGTCATTGGGCAGGGGCGAAGCGTCAGGCTTTACCAGACGGAGGCTCACAGATTCTAATCGAATAGGCGACCCCGCCCACTTCGGGCTGCCTCAGCCTACCCAGCCAGCCGCGGCGCTTGCGCCCTGCTGGCCAAAGCAAACGTAATCTGGACCGCCCCGACGATCAGGCCCAGCGATGCGCCGATCTTCCATGCCAGCGAATAGTCGTGCATCAGATCGTAGAGCCAGCCGCCGCCAAAGGCGCCGACAAAGCTGCCGATCTGGTGGCTGAAGAAGGCCACGCCGGCGATCATTGCCTGCCAGCGTAAACCGAATGTCTGCGCGATCCAGCCCTGGACTAACGGTGACACACCCAGCCACAGGAACCCCATGACCGACGCGAACACCATCGTGCTTTCCGGTGTCGGCGAGGTATGGAAGAACCAGATAAAACCCAGCGAGCGAGAAACATAGATGCCGCCGAGCAGCAGCAGCTTGTTGACGCGGCCCCCGGCCCAACCGAAGAACAGGCTGCCCAGTACGTTGAAGCCCCCGATCAGGCCCAGCGACTGGGCCGCCAGCATCGGGTCCATGCCGCAAACATCGAGGTATGCGGGCAGGTGCGTGGTCAGGAAGACCAGTTGCATGCCGCAGACCGTATACGCCAGTGCCATCACAACGAACGGCGGATGGCGCAGCGCGCCCTTCAGGGCATGCCAGCCGCTCTGGCCGGCCTGTCCAGCCTGTCGTGGGTCGGGCGGCGGGCGCACCTGGTCCACGCGACCTGCGGCCCAGGCTGCGGGCAACATGACCAATGCCAACACCACGAACGCCGCTACACCCATGCGCCAGCCCGACTCGCGCGTAATGACCTGGCCCAGCGGCGCCGCGAGCATGGCGCCCAGCGAGCCACATGCCGATACCACGCCTAGCACCATGCTGCGCACCTGCGCTGACACCGCGGCGGATGCCGCGGCCATCGACATGGCGGTGCCAGTAGTGGCCATTGCCGCTCCAATCAACAGCCCCGCGCCGATCACTACCGTCCACAAGCCGTGCGATGTGGCCAGCAGGACCAGCCCGACCAGGTAAAGCAGCGATCCACCGAGCATCAGCGGCCGGAAGCCCACCCGGACCGCGAACGCGCCCGCGAACGGCTGCAGCACGCCCCAGGTCAGGTTCTGGATCGCCACGGCAATCGTGAAATCTCCTATGGAGATCCCGATGTCGCGCGTCAGCGGCGGCACGAAGATGCCAAGGCTCTGGCGCAGCCCCATGGCCAGCGACAGCATGACGGAGGCGCCGATCAGGATCGGCAATGCGGGGCGCAACGTGGACATCCTTGACATGGGGGCTCGCGGTTCGGGGGCGTCGGCGGACGTGGCAACTGGCAAGCATACTGCCAATCGATCAATCCCGTTTTCAGTCCAGCGTGATGGCTTCGCGCTGGATCACTGCGCCCCAATCGGCGGTCTCCTTCGCGACGCGCTTGGCGAACGTTGCCGGATCGATCATCACGACATCGCCCTGCTGGCTTAGCGCAGCCTTGGCCTTGTCGTCCTCGAGAATGCCCTGGGTGGCCGCATGAAGCTTCTGCACGATCTGCGGCGGCGTACCGGCCGGGGCCAGCAGGCCGATCCAGAACGTTGCATCGAATGGCTTGTATCCAGCCTCCTCGACGGTCGGCACATCGGGCAACTGCGCCATGCGCTTCACGCCGCTGACGGCCACCGGCTTCAGCTTGCCCGCCTTGATCTGCGGCAGCGCGCTCCAGGTGTCGAACGCGGTATCGAGCTCGCCGCTGATCACGGCCATCTGCGCCTGCGCCGCGGACTTGTATGGAATATGCGTGGTCTCGATCTTTGCGCGGTTATTGAGCATGGCAAAGCTCAGGTGCGCGATATTGCCGGGCCCGGCCGAGCCGTAGCTGACCTTTCCCGGATGCTGCGCCGCGAACCGCGACAGGTCCTGCACCGTATTGACCGCATGCTTGTGCGCCCACTCGGGATTCGTGACCAGGATGAACGGCGCTTCCAGGATCAGCGTGACCGGCGTGAAATCCTTGGGCTTGTAGCTGCCCTTCTTGTAGACCTGCGGATTGATCGTGACACTGCTGGAATTGGTCACCATCACCGTATAGCCGTCCGGCGCCGACCGCGCGACTTCGCCAGCGCCGATCAGCCCATTGGCGCCCGCCTTGTTTTCCACGACCACCGGTTGCCCCAGCGATTTCGTCAGGCGCTCCGACACCACGCGCGCCACGGTGTCGGTAAATGAACCCGCCGGGAACGGTACGATCATCCGGATCGGCTTGTTCGGCCAACCTGCGGTCTGCGCAGCAGCCGGGCTAGCCATGGCACCGGTCAGCACCAGCAGCGATGCCATGGCCATGGCGTAGTGACGTGCCATCGTTGGCTTCTTATCGATCATCCTGATCATCGTTGTCTCCATATTCTGTCTCGATGTAGTTATCTGTTCGCGATGTGTGCGGTTCAGGCGGTGACCCTGGCGCGTTTGGGCCGCGCGGCCTTGCCGGTAATGCCTTGCCGTTCGAGTTCCGCGATCTGTTCGGGCGTCAGGCCCAGCACACGCGCCAACACCTCGTCAGTGTGTTCGCCCAGCGTGGGCGCCGCGTTGCGGATCGGCATCGGCTCCGCCCCTTCCCGGAACCACGCAGCGCTGGCCGTGTAAGTGCCACTGTGTGCGCGGTCCAGCTGCTGCCAGAAGCCCCGCGCCTGCAGATGCGGGTCCTCAAGTACCTGCCACATTGGCCGGACCACACCGGCGGCAACACCAGCCTCCTGCAGCCAACGCATGGCCTGATCGGCATCGCGCCCGATGGTCCACGCGCTGATTGCCGCCTCGATGCGTCCCGCTTCCGCCTCGCGTCCAGCCGCCTGCGCAAGTCGCGTGTCCGCAGCCAGGTCTGCACGCCCGATCGCGCTACACAAGGCAGGCCACTGTGCGTCGGTAACGGTCAATACCACCCACGCATCGTCTCCGGCGCAGCGGAAGCAGCCATGCGGGACGTTTACCGGATGCCGATTGCCCTGGCGCGGCTGCACGCTACCGTGGATCGACTGATCCACGATAAACGGTGCGGCCATCGGCAGCATGGCCTCCACCTGCGACAGGTTGACGTGCCGGCCCTTTCCGGTGGCTTGCTGTGCAAACAGCGCCAGCAGGATCGCCGCGCCGGCGTTCAGCCCGCCCACCGGATCGCCGTAGGCATACGACGTCATGGCTGGCGGGCCGTCGGGATGACCCGTGTAGAGCGGCAATCCGCTGGCCTGTTCCAGGGTGCCGCCGTATGCGCGCGTGTTGCTCCACGCATTGCCAAGCCCGAAGGCCGGCATCGATACCATCACCAGCCGTTCATTACGGGCGCGCAACGCCGCATAGTCGAGCCCAAGCTTGGGTAACACCTCGGCGGAATAGTTTTCGATGACCGCATCCGCGTGCGCCACCAGATCCAGCAGCAGCGCCTTGCCTTCAGGACGGGTCAGGTCCAGGGTGATGCCGCGCTTGTTGCGGTTCATCAGGTTGAAGTTCGAGTTCTTCTCGTACAACCTGTCACGATAGAACTCGTCCGTGAAATTGGCACCGCGCCACCAGTCGGGATAGCCCGTGCTCTCCACCTTGATGATCTCGGCGCCAAAATCGGCCAACGTGCGCGACGCAAGCGGTCCTGCCCAACCCATCGTCAGGTCCACCACGCGCATGCCCTGCAGCGGCAAGTGGCCAAGGGTCGCCCGGCTCGGCAGCGTACGCGGGCGATGTTCAAGGCCGGTGCGCCGATACAGCCCATCGTGGGCGCCCTTGGCCGGTGCCGCGCCACCCGGCAACGGGCCCGCTGCATCGAGCCGCAGTGGCACCACGGGGCCTTCGAACGAGACCCCTTCGATCTGCACCGGAACAAATGCGCCGCGTTGTCGATGCACGTCCTGTTGCAGCAACGCTTCCATGGTCGGCACGATCACCGCCGGATGCTTGAGGTCGCCAAGGATCTGGAACCACTCGCTGGCCGTGCGCTTCAGGAAGGCCGGGATCAGCAATGCGTCGATCTCATCGGCACGCGACATGCGCTCCGGCCCGTTGGCGTAGCGCGCGTCGTCAGCCAGATCGGGGCGGTCGATCGCTTCGCACAGCGCCTGCCATTGCGGCAGCGTATGCGTAAAGATGCCGATCGCGCCTTGCGCGGTCTGGTAGATGCCGGCCGGATGCGTGCCGCAGAACCGGTTGACACCCAGGCGTCGCAGCGGGTGGCGCTTGTCCTGCACCATGCCGGCTTCCATCTCCACCACGCCGAAGACCGACTCGTGCGCGCTCAGTACGTAGCGGCGGCTGCCATCTCCACGGCCAATCAGCGCAGCGACCGCCGCGGAGAAAGCGCCCAGACCGAACACGATCGCGCTTTGCAGATCGTGCGGCATGTGCGGTGGCCCCTGGACCGGCCCGCTGCCGTGCACGGCACCGGCCAAGCCGCGGCACACGGCTTCGGCACCCGCATACCTGCTGTACGGCCCGCTCTCGCCGAACCACGTCAGCCCTATCTCGATGGGAATGTGTCGCGGTTGACCGCTGCCGAGGTCGGGGGAGTTGGTGTCGGCCCAGACCGGCGTGGCCAATACGTCCGGGCCTTCCGTCAACGCACGCGCATCGAGCACCACATCGCAGGTTAGCGCCAGTTGCGCCAGCCATGCGCGCTCCTCGATATCGCCCGCATCCGCCGTCACGCTGTGCTTGTTGGTATTGAGCCAGGCAAATAGCGCGCTTTCCTGCCGCGTGGTGCCCGGTATGTCCACCAGCGGCGGCATATGCCGCCAGGCATCGCCCTCCGGGCCTTCCACCTTGATGACCTCGGCACCGAAATCGGCAAACAGCTTGCCGGCATAGGCAAGCGCTGGCCCGGTGCCGATTTCGAGCACGCGCAACCCACCCAGCGCAAGCTGCGCCGGATCGGGAATATTGTTGATCATGTCGTCTCCTGGCTGGTATGCGTTACCAGGCGTCGACAAAACCGCGACGCTCGCGGCGGCCACGCAGCTCGGCCGAAGCCACGCCCTGGACGATCCATTTGCGGGTCTGGGCCGGGTCGATCACCGCGTCGATCTCCACCGCCGCCGCCGTGTTGATCGCATGCCCGCGCTCGTAGGACTGCGCCACCAGCTTGTCGAACAGCGCCTGGCGCTCCGGACCATCGGGCACCGCCTCGAGTTCCTTCTTGAAGCCAAGCCTGACCGCGCCTTCGAGTCCCATCGGTCCAAACTCACCGGTTGGCCACGATACGGTGAAACTTGCCGAGCGGAAACCGCCGCCCGCCATGGCCATCGCCCCGAGGCCGTAGCCCTTGCGCAGCGTTACCGCCAGCAGCGCCACGCGGAGCTTGGCCGCCGTCAGGAACATGCGCGAGACATGCCGCACCTGCGCACGCGCCTCGACGTCGGGGCCGACCATGAACCCCGGGGTGTCGATCAGTGAGATGATCGGCAGGCCATGCGCGTCGCACAGCTGCATGAAGCGCGACGCCTTGTCGGCAGCATCGGCATCGATGGCGCCGCCCAGGTGATACGGGTTGTTGGCCATGATGCCCACGGGCTGGCCTTCCACACGCGCCAGCGCGGTATGCACGCCCGCCCCAAAGCCGCTGCGCAGCATCAGCACGCTGCCAACGTCCGCAATACCTTCGATGGCCTTGCGCGTGTCGTACACACGCAGTCGGTTCTCGGGCACTACATGGCGCAGATCGAGCGGGTCCGGCGCGCTCCACTGCGCCACGCGCCCCTGGAACATCGACAGATAGTGGCGCGCCACGCGTACCGCTTCCGCCTCGTTCTCCACGAGCACATCGATGACGCCGTTCGCGAACTGCACGGACGCCGGGCCGACCTCCTCCGGACTGAAGACGCCAAGACCGCCCCCTTCGATCATCGCGGGTCCGGCCATGCCGATATTCGTGGACTTGTCGGCAATGATCACGTCGCAGCAGCCCAGGAACGCGGCATTGCCGGCAAAGCAGCGCCCCGACACGATGCCCACCACCGGCACATTGCCACTCAGTTCGGCAAAGGCGGCAAACGATGGCTGGTAAAGGCCCGATACCGACGGATAGTCCACGTCGCCAGGTCGGCCGCCACCGCCTTCCGCAAACAGCACCAGCGGCAGTTCATCGCGCAGCGCCACCTCGACGATGCGGTCGGTCTTGATATGGTTGCGCTTGCCCTGCGTTCCCGCCAGTACGGTGGCGTCATAGGCCATGACCGCGCTGCGCGCACGCTCCTTGCCCACCAGTTCGCCGTTGACATTGCCAATGCCAGTGATCAGGCCGTCGGCCGGGGTATTGGCCACAAGGTCCTGATGGCTGCGGCGCGAGGCCTGGGCCGCCAGCGCCAATGCGCCGTATTCGACGAAGGTATCGGCGTCGCACAGGTCGGCAAGGTTTTCCCGGGCCGTGCGCTGGCCACGCGCGTGACGCTTGGCCACCGCACTGGTACGGTTGGCGTCATCGAGGTACGCGTGGCGGTCCAGCACGCGCTGCAGGTCTGCGCGGATCGCGTGGGGATCGACCTTGCGCGCCGCATCGACAGCCACGCCATCGGCCTCGGCTTCCTCAAGCACGATCAGGATCTGGTTCTCGGACGCCATGGCGCCCTTTTCAAGCCGCAGGTCGACCACACGACCACCGCACTCCGCCGCGATCGCATGCTCCATCTTCATGGCATCGAGAACCGCAACGGTCTGCCCCGGCTTGACCACGTCATTCAACTGCACCGCGATCTCGACCACGCGGCCGGTCAGCGGCGCGCGAATCGCGATCAGTCCCTGATCCACGGTCTCCTCGGCATGCGCCGGCCGCTGCGTGTGTGCGGTAGCCGCGCTAGCTGCACGCGCCGCACCACCAAACAGCGCCTGTTGGGCGCGCGCCGCGTCGGCAATGGCATCTGCCGATGCTGTCAGCGCTGGCAGGATGGCCTCGAAGTGGCGGGTATGAACGTCCTGCGACAGGAAGTCGTCACGCTGGACCAAGGCACGCAGCAGGTTCAGGTTGGTGGGCACACCGGTGATGCGGAACTCGGCAAGGCTTCGCTGCAGGCGGCGCACCGCGGCATCGAACTTTGGCGCGGCGCTGCTGACGATCAGCTTGGCCAGCAGCGTGTCGAAGTTGGGCGACGGCTCGTAGCCCGCATAGCCGTGCGCGTCCACGCGAACATCGGGGCCCGATGGCGGATCGAAGCGCTCCAGCCGGCCATGCGCGGGCCGTGCCAGGCCCTGCGCGTCGGTGGTTTCCGCATTGATACGGACCTGGATCGCAAAGCCCTTCGGCTGCGGCGGTGCGGCAGGGTCCAGGCCAAGATCGCCCAGAGTGCGGCCCGCGGCAATGCCGATCTGCAGCGCCACCAGGTCGACGCCAGTCACCTGTTCGGTAATCGTGTGTTCGACCTGCAGGCGCGGGTTGGCTTCGATAAATACGAAGCCCTTCTGCTCGCCCGTTTCGCTTTCCTCCACCAGGAACTCGAAGGTACCCAGGCTTTGATAGTTGACACGGCGCGCCAGTCGCAGCGCGGCCTTGATGATCTCTTCGCGCAACTGGGGCTTGAGCACCGGGCTGGGCGCGATTTCCACCAGTTTCTGGAAGCGCCGCTGCAATGTGCAATCACGCTCGCCGAGCGCGATCACCTGCTTACCGTCGCCGGCGATCTGCACTTCGATATGACGCGCCCGCACCACCAGTCGCTCCGCATAAAGTGCATCGACGCCGAACGCGGAAGCCGCCTCGGAGCGGCAGCGTGCATAGGCTTCGGCAAGATCTTCGCGTCGGCGCACCACGCGCATGCCACGGCCACCGCCGCCGCCCACCGCCTTGATCACCACGCCTGCACCGCCCTGCGCATCGAAGAAGCTCTCGATCTCTTCCAGCGTCGCGCCACCGTGCGTGGCTGGCATCACGGGCACATCGTTCTGCATCGCCAGTTCCAGCGCGCGGCCCTTGTCGCCAAACAGCGCCAGATGCTCGATGCCCGGCCCGATAAAGCGGATGCCGGCGTCGTGACACGCCTGTGCAAAGTCGGCGCGCTCGCTCAAAAAGCCATAGCCCGGATGCACCGCATCGCAACCGCTGCTTTTGGCGGCGGCGATGATGCCGGCGATGTCGATATACGCCGCGGGGCCGGTGCCATCGAGGGCAACCGCTTCGTCGGCCATGATCCGGTGCAACGCACCCTGGTCATCCTGCGAATAGACCGCGACCGTATCCATATCGAGATCGCGTGCGGCGCGCATGACGCGCAGCGCAATCTCCCCCCGATTGGCTATCAAGAGCTTTTTCAATTCGGTTGTCTCCATGTTTTATGTATTGAATAGGTATCGATGCGCCTGTCAGGGCCGCATGCCGAACCGGCTGATACCGGTCTCGCGTAGCGGCGCCGCCAGGTTGGCGAATTCGCACAGCAGCGCCCTGGTATCGCGTGGATCGATGATGTCTTCGATCACGAATGCCTCTGCACTGCGGAATGGGGAACTCAGGCTACGTACGCGCTGTTCGATTTCGGCGCGCTTCTGCACCGGATCGTCGGCACCCTCGATCTCGGCCTTGTAGGCAACATCGAGTCCGCCTTCGATCGGCAAGGCACCCCAGTTGGCCGATGGCCACGCATAGCGGACGTTGTACCGTCCCATATGCTGATGGCCGGCCGCCGACACGCCATAGGCGCGCCGCAAGATGATGGAACACCATGGCACCGTGGTCTGGTACACGGCAGCCAGTGCACGCACGCCATAACGCATGATGCCGGCCATCTCGGCCTCCAGCCCGACCTGTAGCCCCACGGTGTCAACCAGATTGACCACGGGCAGGTGGAAGGTCTGCGCCATGTCGACGAAACGGGTGAGCTTCTCCGCGCTGGCGCTGTCCCAACTGCCGCAATGGAACGACGGATCGCTGGCGATGAGCGCTACCGGCCAGCCATCGAGCCTGGCTAGCCCGGTGACGATTGCCCGCCCCCATTGCGCGCCGATCTCGAAGAACGATCCCTGGTCCACCAGCGTCTCGACGATCGGGCGAATCGGGTAGTCGGCGCGGCTATCGCGCGGAATCGCAGCGAGCAGCCAGTCGTCACGGCGGCCAGCATCGTCGACCGGCGCCATGCGCGGCGGCAGCTCATGGACCGACGCCGGCAGGTACGACAGGAAGCGGCGGGCACGCGCGAACGCCTCCTGCTCGGTGGCCACCTCGTCGTCAACCACGCCGTTGCGGGTGTGGATCTGGCTGCCGCCCAGTTCGTTCTTGGTGACGGTCTGCCCGACGCGGGCCACCACCGAATGCGGCCCCTCGTTGAACAGTTGCGCGGTCTCCCTGACCATGACCGAATAGTGGCTGGCCGCCACGCGCGCCGCGCCCATGCCGGCCACGGAACCGAGCGCCAGCGACACCACGGGCACCGCGGCCATGTTCTCCACCACGTGCTCCCAGACCCTCATTGTCGGTATCAGCGTGTGGCCCTTGATCTCGATATTGCGCACCGAGCCGCCACCGCCGGTACCGTCGACCAGCCGGATCATCGGCAGGCGCAGGTCGTGTGCCATCTTCTCGGCATGGACCAGCTTGTCGCCTACCGCGCCGTCATTGGCACCGCCGCGCACCGTAAAGTCATCGCCGACCAGCACCACCGGCCGGCCTTCCACCTGGGCACGGCCCATGACGAGGTTCGACGGAATCAGGTCGACCAGCCTTCCGTTGCTGTCATACCGGCCGCTGCCGCTGAGTCCGCCAACTTCCCGGAACGACCCGGCATCGGCAATCTGCGCAATGCGCTCGCGCACCGACAGCTTGCCGGCTGCCCTGTGGCGTTGCACCTTGTCTTCCCCGCCCATTCGCGCGGCAAGCCGTCGCCGGTAGGTCAGTTCGTCGACTTCGGGTTGCCAGCTCACGTTGTGTCTCCAGGATTTCTGTCTTCAATGCGTGAGCCATATAGCGCACGAGTCATGCCAGCGTATTGCGGCATTGATTTGATTGAGAAATCCGCGCGACGCCGCTAACATGTCCGTCACAGCTACACACAAGTGTCCGCAATAGAGACACATAAAGATACCCAAGGAGACACGGTGTCCTCAGTGACAACACCGCAGATGAGTGCGGCGCCAGCGCTCGGCGTGCTTGTACATGGCCCCGACGGCACCCGGCTGGCGGCGTTTGGCGCCTGCGCCGACGCTTCGGTTGCGCAAGCGGCGGAAGCGGCATGGCGCCGCGCGGCCGAACCCTGGCAGGGTCGGACGCTATTCCCGATCGAAGCCGGCGCGCACCAGTACGTCGGTGTGTGCCTTGAAGACGGCGGCCATCGGCTGACCGTGCTGCACCACGCGGACTCGCAGTCCGTGCTGCTCGACTTCCTTGGCACCGTGCCGTTTGCCGGCGCCATCCTCGATTACTTCCTCAACGATCCCTACCAGGCCATCACCGTGGTCGACCGCGACGGCCGCGTGCGCTTTATCAGTCCGGTCCATGAAAAGTTTCTTGGTCTTGAGGTCGGTGCCGGCATCGGCCGTCCTGCTGCCGAGGTGATACCGAACTCGCGCCTGCCGCAGGTGGTGGCCGGCGGCAAGGCCGAGATCGGCCAGTTGCAGCAATTGAACGGCGTGACGCGCGTGGTCAATCGCATCCCGATACGCCAGGGCGGCGAAGTGGTTGGTGCGATTGGCCAGGTCATGTTCAAGGGGCCGGAAGCGCTGGTGCGCATGCACGAGGAACTGACGGAACTGCGCTCTGAAGTGGCCCGCTACCAGCGGGAATTCAGCGGATTGCGCGACGAGCAGCCATCGCTGGGACTGATCGGCGAAAGTGCGCCGATGCAGCGCCTGCGCCGTGAAATCCAGACCGTGGCACGACTCGATGTGCCAGTGCTGATACTAGGCGAAAGCGGAACCGGCAAGGAACTGGTGGCGCGCGCGATCCATGCCGCGGGCAACGAACCTGACGGCGCCGGCCACGCGGAGCGGCCATTGGTCAGCCTGAACCTGGCGGCACTACCCGCCACGTTGATCGAGTCGGAACTATTCGGCTACGCGCCGGGCGCTTTCACGGGCAGCCAGCGGCAGGGACAACCGGGCAAGCTGGAACTGGCGTCGAACGGTACCGTCTTCCTGGACGAAGTCGCGGACATTCCCATGGAGATGCAGGTCAAGCTGCTGCGCGTGCTGGAAGACCATATGGTCGAACGCCTTGGCAGCCGACGCGCCCAGCGGGTCGACTTCCGGCTGGTCTCGGCCACCAACCGCGATATCTCCGAACTGATCGACGCCGGGCGCTTCCGGCTGGATCTCTACTACCGTCTCAGCGGGGTGGTACTACGCATTCCGGCGTTACGCCAGCGGCGCGAGGATATCCCGGCACTGCTGCAGCATTTCGTTGAAGCCTTCTGCGCCCGCAACCGCATGCCGGCGCCGCGTATCGACCATGATGTGGCCCGCCATCTGGCCGGCCAGCCGTGGCCCGGTAACGTCCGCCAACTGCGTCAACGCACCGAGGAAGCACTGGTGTTCTGCGATGGCCGCACGTTGCGCGTGGCGGACTTCGCGCGCGGCGAAGCAGCGCGCGGGCCGTATGGCATGGAGCCGCCTGTCGAGAGCGCTACCGAAGCGGCAGCAGCGGTATCCGTAGCGGAAGTGCAAGCAGCAGCGAATGCAGAAGCGCTTGCAGAAGGGCAAGCGACAGTGGCCGCATCACCCTCCTCCACGCGCGACGCATTGGCAGTGCCGGCTGGCGGCATGAGCGAACTCGCCTATACGGCGGTGCTGGAGGCAATTTCGCGCCATGGCGGCAACAAGAAGCGCGCTGCCGAACAGCTACGCATCTCTCGCTCGCATCTGTACAAGATCCTGGAACGCGGGGGTGGATAGCACGATGCCGGCATCGGCATCGCTCAGCCCTGCAAGTACTCCACGGCACCCGCCCCGGCCGCCCGCCCGCTGGCAAAGCAAGCCGTCAGCAGGTAGCCGCCGGTCGGCGCTTCCCAATCCAGCATCTCGCCGGCGCAAAACACGCCGGGCATCGCGGCCAGCATCAGCCGATGGTCCATCGCCTCGAAGCGTACGCCGCCTGCCGTGCTGATGACTTCATCGATCGGCCTCGCGCGCACCAGCCGCACCGGCAGTGCCTTGATGGCAGTTGCCAGTGCCACGGGGTCGTGCATCGCTTCCTTCGACAAGACCTCGCGCAGCATGCGCGCCTTGACGCCGGTAATACCCAGCCGGCTTTGCAGATGGCTGGACACCGAACGCGAACCGCGCGGCCGCCCGACTTCGGCGGCGACATCCTCGGCCGAGCGCCCCGGCGCCAGGTCCAGCGTGATCGTTGCGAACCCGTGCGCGGCGATCAGGTCGCGGATCGGTGCGGATAGCGCGTAGACCAGACTGCCTTCGATACCAGACTCGCTGATCACGAACTCCCCTTGCCGGTGCAATGCCACGCCATCGGCCGTGGTGACATCGATCGCCACCGCTTTTACGGGATCGCCCGCATGCTGCGCGCGGAACAGCTCACTCCATTCGATATCGAAACCGCAGTTGGCAGGCTGTAGCTGGGCCACATCGACACCTCGCGCTGCAAGCATCGGCAACCACGCGCCATCGGATCCAAGCCGTGCCCAACTGCCGCCGCCAAGCGCCAGCACGACTGCACGCGCCGCCACCTCGATCTCGCCTTCGCGGGTGGCGAAGCGCAGTACATGCCAGCCATCGGTGGATTCGCTGAATCCGATCCACCGGTGCCTTACATGCACACGCACTCCCGATTCGCGTAGCCGATGCAGCCATGCGCGCAGCAGTGGCGCGGCTTTCATGTCGGTGGGAAACACGCGTCCTGAACTGCCGACGAAGGTATCAATGCCCAGCGCATGCACCCAGGCACGCAGCTTGTCAGCATCGAAAATGTCGAGCAAGGAACCGATCCGGTCCGCACGCGCACCATAGCGGCCCAGGAAGGCATCGGCCGCCTCCGCGTGGGTAATATTCATGCCGCCCTTGCCGGCCATCAGGAACTTGCGTCCCACCGATGGCATGGCATCGTAGACATTCACCGCTATGCCCTGCGCGGCAAGCATCTCGGCCGCCATAAGGCCGGCCGGGCCACCGCCGATGACAATGGCACCAGGATGGCGGACGGGTTCGACGGGCGGGACAGCGGACATGGCATGGCAACAATGGCGGAAGGCCGGCGAATTATAAGCCGGGCCGCCGTCGACACCCCTATCGTGTTGCCACGATCACATGCGCCTGGATCTTGCCGGCCACTGCGCCCTGGCCATGGCGCCTGGCGATCGCGTCTGTTGCCTGGTCCAGGGCAAACTGGAGCAAGCCGGCATCGCGCGCCTCGATCTCATTGCGCAGCGGCGTTCCAAGGCAATAGGCGGTAGCCACGTCGCGTGCCGAGGCCGCGTAGCTGAGCTTCTCGCGTGTCGCGATCTCGATGCCGGCAAACCCTGCGCGAGTCAACTCGTCGCGGATCACGGCAATATCGTGATAGCCGTGCGGCGTGCGGGCAAGAAATCTCGGTGGATCGTGCGGAAACACCGTGGCGATGGCATTGGTGACATCGTCGGCAAAGACGTTCTCTTCGATGCGATCCCAGACATTGAAGACCAACCGCCCGCCGGGCCGCAACACGCGACGCGCCTCGGCGTAGCCGTCGATCCGGTTGGGAAAGAACATGACACCGAACTGGCAGCAAACCACGTCGAACGACGCATCGTCGAACGGCAGGTCGAGCGCGTCCGCCTGCTTCCATTCGATACGGCTATCGGCGCCCTGCCGGTTGGCCGCATAGTCGAGCATCGGCTGGTTGAGATCAGTCACCACGTAGCGCGCAGCAACGCCCAGCATCGGCGCCAGCGCCCGCGTGACCACGCCGCTACCGGCCGCCGTTTCCAGCACCGCATTGGGCGAGGAACTCGCGGCAAGCGCCGCCAGGTCGGCCGCATAGGCCTCGAAGATCAGGGGCACCATCAGTGAGTCGTAGAACCTCGGGATCGAGCCTGCGAACACCTTGTCGAGTTCAGTCATGACGCCCCCCGGCGAATCTCTGATGGTTCAGGTTCCGCCAGCGCAGGAAGGCTGTCAAGCCTTGCGGGTTTCCCCCAAAATTCGCAGCGTGAATCCCGGTGAGACAATCCGGGCGCACCGCAGAGAATGAAGCGTTGTGTTAATGCAATGAACGCTACCAACCCAAGGGAGACAAAACATGCGTCGATTTGCTGCTCTTACCGCCATCCCGGTCGCTTTTGCTTGCGGCTACCTTGCGGCTCACACCGGCTTGCCGCCGGCCCACGCACAGACCCCGCCCCCGGCGCTGGCGCCGCAGATCTACCATCTGGCGGCCATGACCAATGAGGAGATCGGACCGCAGGTTCCCAATATGGGCACGCTGCGGACCAAGGGGCTGGTGGCGACGCCAAGCGGGACCATTGCGGTGCAGGCCGGCAACGTGCCGAAGCACTACCACACCAGCGCGGACGAGATCCAGTTCATCATTGCAGGCAAGGGCACGTTCTGGCTGGGCAATGAACAACGCGAGGTTGGCCCCGGCGACCTGATCGTCATCCCGAAAAACGTCGCGCATGCGGGTTCGCTTGCGACCAGCGGCGACTTCAAGGCACTGGCCATCAAGTTGCCGCCGCAGGCTGCCAACGATACCCACCTGCTGCCCTGACACCCGGGCGACCCGGGTATTCAAAGATCCTGCCCTCCACGGGCAGGATCCTGTGCTCACGAACTCTGGATGCCGCGCTTGCGAATAAACTCGCCCCAGGTCTTTGACTCGGTAGCGGCGCGCTGCTTCATGGCGTCCGACGTGCCGGCCACCGGGTAAAGGTACAGCGACGCCAGCTTGGCCTTGACCTGCGGATCGGCCAGCGCGCCTTGCACGGCGGCGTTCAATTTGCTGACAATCTTTGGATCGAGCCCTGCCGGTCCAACCAGCGCATACCAGCTCGGCAAGACCGGTACATCGACGCCGGCCTCTTTCAGCGTCGGCACGTTCGGCAGTTCCTTGACGCGCTGCGGTCCCATGATCGCCAGCGGCACTACGGTACCGCCAGTCACCTGCGGCAGCGCGGCGCCAAGAACGCTGGCCATGGTGTCCACCTCGCCGGCGACCACGCCGGTCAGCGCAGGACCCGAGCCCTTGTACGCCACGTGCGTCATCTTGAGGCCGAGCTTGTCAGCCACTACCTCCATGGCCAGGTGCGTGGAATTGCCTACGCCTGCGCTGCTAAAGGTCAGGCCACCCGGCTTCTGCTTTGCTTTCTCGATCAGGCCCGGCATCGACGTGATACCGCTGGCCTTGCTGGCGACCAGCACGAACGGCGTATCGACGACCGGCGAAATAAACGTGTAATCCTTCTGCGGGTTGTACGGCAGCGAGGCATACAGATGCGGGTTGAAGCTGATCTGCGATACGCCGGTAAGCAGCAGCGTATAGCCATCGGACGACGCCTTGGCGACTGTGGTCATGGCGACGATGCCGTTCGCACCGGGCCGGTTGTCGACCACGATCGACTGGCCAAGATCCTTCGAGAGTTTCTCTCCCAGCAGCCGGGCCACCACGTCGCCGCCAGAGCCGGCAGACTGCGGCACGATCAACCGGATCGGGCGATTCGGGTAGCCGTCATCCGCCAGGGCCACACCGCTGCCAAGCATCGCGGCCGCAAATACTGCACAACCAAACAAACGTCTGTTCATCAGTTACCTCACGTCAAAGCCAAGCGCGTCATAAATTCATCGCAATGTTATGGACCAACGCGCCGCAGAACCAATACGGATTGCCGATGACCACATAGGCAAAGCCTATGCCCTTTGAGTATCCAGGTTTTCAAGCTTCACACTGGGGCGCATCTGCACTGCTGCAATGCAACACGCCCTTTCATGCACACATGCTGTGCGTCCGGATCGCAATGCAAAGCGCCTTAAGGCATTGCCGGTTGCTTTGGCCATAGGTCTGCCCTATGACCCAATCGGAATTTCGTCTTTCCGCGTTGCGTAGCCCGCTCCGTACCATTGGCCGCATCACCCACGCAACGTGCAACCCCTCATGTCCGACATCGATTCCCGCGGCAACGCCTGGCTGACGCCGCCCTCGAACTACCTGGCAAGCCGCGTTTCCACCTTTGCCGTCCCGGCGCAACCCGCCTCGTGCTATCTGCCGATGCGCGACGGCTGCCGCCTGGCCGCCGATATCTACGTGCCCGAACCCTTGCCCGGCACGACGGCGCCCGACTCGTATCCGACCGTCGTGATCTTCACGCCGTACTACCGACGCTTCCGACTCTCTGGCGCCGGAGCGGAACCGAGCCCCAACGGCGCGAAGTATCGCGACGCATTTGTGCCAAAGGGCTATGCGGTCGTGATCGTCGACGTGCGCGGCACCGGTGCGAGCTTTGGCACGCGCGACGCGCTGCGCTCGCCCACCGAGCGCGATGACTACTACGAAGTCGCCGAGTGGATTGCCAGCCAGCCGTGGTCGAACGGCAAGATTGGCTCGACGGGCATTTCATACCTTGGCGCCGCCGCCTGCTTCCTGGCCAGTACCGGACACCCCGCGGTCAAGGCCATTGCGCCGCTGTTCTCGGTGTCCGACATCTATAGCGAACAGCTCTACCCGGGTGGCATGCTGTCGAAGGTCTGGGTGCAGGCCTATGACGAGTTGATGCTCGCGCTCGACCAGGACCGCCGCGATCTGGTTGCCGGTTTCCCCTACTTCAACGATCCGCGCTTCTGCGGACCCGAGCGCGTTGATGACGATGCCGACGGCGCGCTGGTGGCGGCAGCGGTCGCGGAGCACCGCAACAACTTTACCTTGACCGACCTCGCGCCGGAGTTTGCCTTCCGCGATGGCGCGGCGTTCCACGATCCGTCACTCGACTCCGGCAGTTGCAGCCCGTATCGCTATCTGGACGGCATCCAGCCAGACGTAGCCGTGTACTCGATCTCTGGCTGGTACGACGGCGGCGGCTATGCGAACGGCGCCATCACCCGTTTCCTCTCGCTGCCATCGCACGACAGCCGTCTGTTGCTGGGCCCGTGGGATCACGGCGCGCGCACCAATGTATCGCCATGGCGCGCGCATGCCGCCTCCGACTTTCCGCTACTTGGCGAAGTGCTACGCTTCTTCGACCATCACCTGATGGACCTGCCCACCGGGCTCGATCGCGAGGCCCGCGTGCACTACCACAGCATCCACGACGACCAGTGGAAAGCGGCGGACAACTGGCCGCCCGCGCCCGCAACGCAGCGTTTCCATCTGGCAGACGACGCCGCGCTGGCAAGCCAGCCGGCATCGTCGACCAGCACACTCGATACGCAGGTCAGCTTCGACTGGTCCACCGGTCGCCTGACGCGCTATGAGCGCCTGGGCGCGGCCAATATCGAGGACTATTACGCGGACTGGGCAAAGCATGAGCAGGCCCTGCCCCATTTCGATTCCGCACCGCTGGCCACGCCGATGGCCATTGCCGGACATGCGGTCGTGCATCTGGATGTCGCATCGTCGCAGCCGGATGCTGCATTGTTCGTCTACCTGTCGGAAGTGGAAACGGACGGTACCGTGCGCTATATCACCGAAGGCATGCTGCGTGCCTCGCATCGGCAGCTGGAAGCTTGCCCGCGCGAATACCGCACTACGTGGCCGTACCGCGCGCACCGTCGTGCCGATGCCGAGCGGCTGGTGCCTGGTGTCAGCGTGCCGCTGGAATTCGCGTTGCTGCCGGTCGCGTGGACCCTGGCCGCAGGCAGTCGCCTGCGCGTATCCATCGCGGGCGCGGATCGCGGGCACTTTCCGCAGGTACCGCACGGGCGGCCGCCGCAACTGACGCTCTCGCTCGGTGGCGAGCACGGCTGCTTTATCGACCTACCGGTGGCAGATCCGGCGGCAGGACGCTAGCGACACGTGGAAGTCATGGATGGGATGCCCGGGCGGCACGCGCAATGCTGCATGCTACAGTCGGGCATCCTTTCCACCAGCCCGCCTTTGCCATGGATTTCCGGCAACTCCGCTATTTCGCCCGCATTGTCGAACTCGAAAGCATTACCGCCGCGGCCGATGCGCTGCATATTGCGCAGCCATCGCTAAGCCAGCACGTTGCCAACCTCGAAGCCGAGCTTGGCGCGAGGCTGCTTGTGCGTGGACCGTTCGGTGCGCGCCCTACCGAGACAGGGCAGATCCTGTACCGTCACGCCAAGATCGTGTTGCGTCAGATGGAAGAGGCACAGGCAGCGGTGCGCCATGGGCGCGACGTGCCGTCGGGCCACGTGCGGGTTGGCCTGCCGACCAGTACCTCGCGAGTCCTGGCGCTACCGCTGATCCGCTTCGTCAACGAGACCGTTCCGGATGTTACGGTGGAGATCGTGGAGGGTAGCAGCGCGGATCTTGCGGAACTGGTGGCCGCGCAGAAGCTGGACATCGCCATCGCCATGGATGCATTGCAGCGCCCCAACCTGCATCTGATTCCGCTGCTCGACGAAGACCTCATGGCAGTGGGCCCGGCGTCCGAACACCGCGACGCGGCCCTCACGCTAGCCGAGATGGCGGCACTGCCGCTGCTGTTGCCCAGCTTTCCGAATTCCGTGCGCGTGCTGACTGATCGCGCATTCATCGCCGCCGGACTCGAACTGAAGCTCGTGGCAGAGACGAGTGCCGTGTCGGTGCTGCTTCCCGCAGTGAACGCGGGCATGGGCTGGACCATCCTGCCCTGGAGCGCATTGGCTACCGAGCGCCCGGATGCATTCACCTGCGTGCCGATCTCCGACTCCTCGCTGGTGCGCCGCGTGTTCCTGTGCGTGGCAGGCTCGGCGCGCCTGAGCCTGGCCTGCAAGACTGTGGAGACGGCGATCCTGCGGTTGGTTGCCGACGCCATCGCTTCCGGCACATGGCAAGGGGTGCGTCCCCTGGGTGGCATTACCAACCTCGGGGATGCAGGCGACCCGGCGTGATTGGAAAACGAGCTGGAAAGCAAGCGGCGTCGGGTGATCCCCGATCGATGTCATGTAAGGACGAGACCCCCGACTGGCCACCGCTTGCACATATTTCCACCCGTTGGCTACCTTGCTGTTCCAGGCCGGAAATCGTCAACTCAGGTTCAGCACTCGCTCGGAAGCATCGAGTCCGCCCCGGCCGCGCACTACGCGGATATGGTTCACCACGTCGCGCACGCCAAACACCCTTACGGCAATTTCTTCGATACGATATTTTTCGTCGCGGGTTTCGACTGAGCCTTCGAGCTTGACGAGGCCCTGTTCGATACTCACGGTAACCTCGCTGACGTCGACCGCTTCGTTCATTGCAAGACGGTCGCAGACGTCGGCCAGTATGCGATCGTCCTGACGCTCGTAGTTCTTTGGTCCGGCAGGATGTGACGAGACACGCGAGGAGATGACCGGACGAGTTGGATGCTCGCTGTAACCGGGATCACCGGGATATACCCGCTGCGCGCTGTTGAAAGACTGCCCGCCACTGTCGCTGCTGCCGAAGTACCCGGCGCCGCCGAATGCCGGCTCGTCGGCATGCTGTGCGGCATCGCGCTCTTCCAGCTCGCTCCAGCTTGGCGATTGCCCGGTGTCACCGCTGGTGCGGCGCGCTTCCCGCTCCTGCCGGTCACGGTTCTTTCGAAAGAAGTCAAACATATTGCGCTCCTCGTTAGCACGGTTTCCGTGTCGTGCGAGAAGGCCGCAAAAAGTATGCCGCCGCTTCGCTATCCCTGTAAAACTGCAGGCCCCCGCCGATGGCAGCGGCCTGCAATGCACACGTGTTGCTTATTTGTGATCGATGGCTGACGGTTGGGCCTGGATGGCCATCTTGTAGATCTTCACCGGATACTCGATCTGCGCCGGGGCGCCAGCCAGGTTTGCCGATGTGCGGTCCAGTTGCGCGGCGGGCATGTAGAGATTGCCGTCATTTGCCACCCACATTGCGTCGATCCACGTAAGGCGCGGGTCGGACACCAGCTTCGACACCTTGCCGTCGGGCGACACGCGCATGACGCTACGGTTAGTCACCTCGGACAGATAGATATTGCCCGCCGCGTCAATCGCACTGCCGGCCGCCATCCAGGTATCGACAACCTTTTCGACAGCGGCAGACACCTTTGCCGCCGGGACAGCCGGATCGTTGATCAGCGCGGTCGGCACGCGTGCCAGCGGTCCTCCAATCGGCTGGTAGTAGAGCCATTTGCCGTCGGGGCTGACCTCGATCTGGTCGATGTTGACGTACTTGCTGTATGTGGGCTTGCCGTTGCTGTCGGGAATCGGATCCTTTAACCGGATCGTGCGGCCACCGTCGGCGATCATCGCGAACGCGGCCACGGTGGACGGATGGTTGTCGAGCGCGCGGTGCATGGCACCTGTATCGAGATCGAGTACCACCACGCCTGGGTGCGTGGCAGCCGCATCGCTGATATAGGCCTTGCGTCCGTTGAAGCGGATATCGTTGAAGTAGCTGTATTCGCCGATGACCGACGCCGGCGCCTGGTAGATTCGGCGAATGCTGTTGGTCTTCAGATCGATACTGACGATCTTCGCCGCGCCGCTCACTGCCTTGCCGCCGACGCGGAACCCGCCCGCATCGACCACCCACAGATCACCGTCGGGACCGATACGCACGGTATTGACGTGCAGCAGCGTGGTACGCGGGTCGGCGCCCTCCTTCCAGAGGCTCCATTCAAGATTGGGGTATGGCACGAACTTGCCTGAGCGGAGTTCGGCCACCTGCGCCCCGGGGCCTTCCACCTGTGGCATCGAGACAAACAGTCGACTGCCATCGGGCGTGGTGGTCACCGCGTTGACCACACGGTCGGAGCGGGCCACCTCGACCACGCGCGGGTCTTGCGCGGTTGGCATTGAGCCGGTAACGGCGCACGCGCCAAGCAGCGCGACCGCTGGCAGCATTGTCAACGCGCCGCGCAGAAGCCGCCGCAGGTATGCGGAATCATGTTCGATGCTGGATGTCATTGTTGTCTCCTTCCTCTTTGATTTCTCTTTGATTTCTCTTTGATTTGCTACTGGCTATACGGGCAGGCCTTTGGCGCGCAGCGCGGCATCGAAACGTTCGGGGTCCGATGTACCGGCGGCGTTTTCCGCGCGGATCCTTGCTTCCTTCGCCAGATGCGCATGGCAGCGTTCGAGCACATGCGCGGCCTCTGCCGCCGGCACCGCAATCACGCCGTCCGCATCGCCAATGATCAGGTCGCCGGGCATGACCGCCAGACCCGCGCACGACACCGGGATATTGATCTCGCCGGGGCCATCCTTGCTCGGCCCGCGATGCGTGTGCCCCTTGGCAAAGATCGGCATGCCATCTTCAGCCCATTCGCAGAGATCGCGCACGGCGCCATCGATCACGAGGCCGCCGAGCTTCTTCGCCACGCATGTGGTACGCATCAGCCCGCCAACCAGCGCCTGGGTGACATCACCGCCGCCATCGATCACCAGCACGTCGCCGGGCTGCACCATCATCAGTGCCTTGTGGATCATCAGGTTGTCGCCAGGACGCACGCGTACGGTCACGGCGGGACCACACAACACGGTTTCCAGTCGGCGATGGTATTGGCGCAAGCCGATGGTGCCGATATTGCGGCTCATCGAATCGCCGATGGCGGCGACCGGTACCTCGCGGAACGCAGCCACGATATCGGCATGCGGGCCGTCGGCACGTGGATTGATGCGGTAGCCAGCGGGCCACTGCGCGGCAGAGGGAGTTGCGGATTGGCTCATGATGTTGTCCGGTGGATCTGAATTGGTGAAATCGAAGCTGTTGAACGGGGGTGAACGCGTGGATCAGGAGAACACCTGCGGATTGACGCAGGCGGCGCGATCCACGGGATTGCCGTCCAGCCAGCCCAGCACATTCCGTGCGGCACCGGCTGCCATCGCGGCCAGTGCCGCAGGCGTGGAGCCACCCACGTGGGGCGTCAGGACTACGTTCTTGAGCTTGGCAAGCGGGCTATCGGCGGGCAGCGGCTCGACTGCCATGGTGTCCAGGCCCGCGGCAAACAGGCGCCCATCCTGCAACGCGGCTACCAGCGCGGCTTCGTCGACCACTTCGCCGCGCGCCGTATTGACCAGAATCGCGCCCTTCGGCATCAGGTTGAACTGCGCTTCGCCCAGCATGTTGCGCGTATGACGGTTGAGCGGGACGTGAAGGCTCAGGACATCGGCTTGCGCCAGCAAGGCATCGAGCGACGCGACGACGGTGGCGCCATCGACCGGGCCCTGCCCTGCGGCCAGCGCGGGATCGTATGCAACGACGTTCATGCCGAGTGCGAGGCAAACCGCCGCCACGCGCTGCCCAACCTGCCCGAAGCCGACCAGTCCGATGGTCTTGCCCTGCAATTCGACGCCATCCTGCGCACGCGACCAGCGCCCTGCGTGCAGTTCGCCATCCATCCAGCCGATGCGGCGCGCGGCGGCGAACATCAGGCCCAGCGTCATCTCCGCCACTGACTGCGCATTGGCGCCGGGTGTCACATAGACGGGGATGCCTCGCTGCGTCGCCGCGTCGACATCGATATTGCTGACGCCAACGCCATGCTTGGAGATGACTTTCAGCGTCGGGCACGACGCGATCGCCTGCGCGGACAGCGTCACCGTGCGCGAGATGACCGCGTCCACGGGTTCGGCGGCCATGATGCGCTCCACTTCCTGTGGGTCGTCGGCCGAGGCCAGGTAGATCACGCGCGCGCCGGCGCGCTCAAGCAGGTCGACGCCAGCCGGCGCGAGCTTCGGAGCGGTGACAAGAATGGTATGCATGGTCGAGATGGTTGAAACCGGGAATTCAATCGAGCTTGATATTGGCGTCGCGCACCAACGTGCCCCACTTGCGGTGTTCCGCGCGCAGGTAGTCGGCAAACTGCTCGGGCGTGCTGCCCATTGCGGCGCTGCCTTCGGTTGCCAGCTTGTCCTGGACCTCCTGCGTCTTGAGTGCCTTGCGCACTTCAGCGTTGATGCGGTCGACAATCTCGCGTGGGGTGTTGGCGGGCGCCACCAGCCCGGTCCAGGTGATCGCATCGAAGCCCGGATAGCCGGACTCGGCAACGGTCGGCACATTGGCCAGTTGGGGCGCGTTGCGCACCCGCTGCGCCGAGCTCACGGCCAGCGCGCGCACCTTATGGTTGGTCAGTTGCGGAATGGCTGCCGCCGTGTTGGCAAAGTTGAACTCCACCTGGTTGCCCAGCAGGTCCATCATCGCGGGACTTGCGCCCTTGTACGGTACGTTCAGCAGCTTGAAACCGGCCTGGCGTTCAAGCAGTTCGGCTGCCAGGTGCGACACCGTGCCATTGCCGGGCGTACCCATGCGCAGCGCCTCTGGCTTGGCCTTTGCGGCAGCCACCGCATCCTTGAGCGTCTTGTAGGGCGACGAGGCGTTCACCAGCAGCACCACGGGCTGCGATGCCACGGTGGAGATCGGCGCAAAATCCTTGAGCGGATCGAAGGGCATCTTCGGGTAGAGCGCCGGATTGATGGCCAGGTTGGCGGTCTGGCCCAGGCCAATCGTATAGCCGTCGGGCGCGGCCTTGGCCACCACGTCGAGTCCGACATTGCCGCCTGCGCCAGGGCGGTTCTCCACCACCACGGTCCAGCGCGCCTGCGTCGACATCTTCTCGGCAATCAATCGCGCTACCGCATCGGTGCCCCCGCCCGGCGGAAACGGCACCACCAGCCGGACCGGCCGCGATGGCCAGCCATCCGCATGCGCCGCACCGGCGCCAATCACCAACGCGGCAGCCGCGCCAAGCACGTGGGCAACAAGAATTCGGGATCGCAGCATCGTGTCTCCTTTCGTTATGGGAGCCATTCTTGCCGCGCCATACCATTCCGTCTATTTGATAATATTCATATTTTCATTCCTGCGAGTTATCGAATGGATATCCAGCTCAGGGACTTGCGGTACTTCGAGGCGGTGGCCGAACTTGGCCACATCGGCCAGGCGGCGGAGAAGCTAGGGCGTACGCAACCCGCGCTGACCAAAGCGGTGCAGCGCCTGGAAGAGGCGTTTGGCAGCGAACTGTTCGAACGCAAGGGTCGTGGCATCAGGCTCACGCCGGTGGGGGAAGTCTTGCTGGCGCGCGCACGGATGCTCCGAGGCGCCACGGAAGAAGCACTGCGCGAGGTGGGCGATTTTGCGAAAGGCAACGCCGGCCATGTGCGCATTGGCACCGGACCGATTGCCGCCGAACACGTGCTGCCCGAGCTTTGCAACATGCTGCTCGAAGAGGCCCCGGCCACGACGATCGACATCACCGTGGCGCCTAGCCTGGTCCTGCGCGAGCGACTGAAGGAAGGTTCGCTCGACCTGCTGATCGGGATGATGGCCGAGCACGACGACGCGCTGGTCAGCCATCCGATTGTCGAGGACGTAGTCGTGGTGGTGGCCAGCCGCAATCATCCGGTGTTCAGCCTGCCGCGGGTGACGCTCAAATCGCTGCTGTCCTGGCGCTGGGTACTGCCGGCCGCGTCGATTCCGAGCCGTCAGTGGCTCGACGCCGCGTTCCAGGCGCATGGACTGCCGCCGCCATCCACCCAGATCGACGCGAACTCCATCCCGCTACTGCCGCGCCTGATCGCCAAGACTGAACTGCTCAGCTTCCTTTCGCGGCATACGTTGCGGGAGCACCGGCATGTGCTGAGCGAGGTCCCACTGAAGGAAGCCACCTTGCGACGCAAGCTCGGCGTCACCTACCGTCGACACGGATATCTGTCTCCGGCGTCACTGCGACTGCTGGCACTACTCCAGCATCGCGGTAGCGAGTTGTTCAGCGAGGCATTGGGCGACGAGTAGTCTCGCCACCGCTGGCGTCAGATGGCCGGGCGCACGGCCATCCACCCCTCTTCCTCGCTTGCCGCGGCCAACTGCTTGCCGATCGAGTCGCCCAGGCGCGTGGCATCGGCGTAGATGGTGTCGTGCTTCACTTCCGACACCGCATGCACGCCCGTGCCGGCGGCAGCGGCTACTGCAATGTGGCCGGCCACCGCGCCAACACCGGCGGTTTCGGCAATGCCGGGAATGTGCCCGCTGTCGGCATCCGCGACAAAGCTCTGCAGCGGCACCGGTGCACCGTTGGCCGGCTGGTACGAGATACGGACTTGTACCCCGACTTCGCTCTTGCCCGCGCCCAGGCCAATCAGCAGCCGACGGCGGCTGGTGCCTTCGTCAATCTTGCGGAAGTCTCCCTCAACGATCAGCGCATTGGCATTGGCGGGCGCCGGTGCGTCAGAGCGCACCGCGTTCAGGCCCTGCGCCCGCAGCGTACGCACGATCTCATCGGCCACCTGTTCCCGTGCCTCGTTAGCCTCTTTCAGTTGCCCGCTGGCAGCAGAGCCGCCAGTGGCCATCGACTTCACCTTCTGCATCAACCCACCATCGAGCTGCACCTGTCCCGCATCGGCGTTGAAGGTATGGACGTAGATAACGTCAGCCTGCACCGTTTGCAACAGGCCCGTATGGTTGATATCGGTGATGCCGGCATTGGCATAGCCGGCAGCCAGCATCGCGCCGGTGGCAATGGCGGCGATGGCCAGGCGCTTGGTCTTGATGGCGATGGTTTGGAGAGTGGTAGGCATCTTGGATCCTTCGGGGTGGTATGCGATGTGTCGCGGTGACCAGAGTATGGAAAACGCCGACGCCTTAGGCCAGGCAGCAATTATTTCGTCCGATGTCACCGCGAATGGCATGACATCCGCCGACATATTTCCCACGTGGTGCCTGGCGCGATCGCCCACTACAGTTGCCTCACCGACGCAGCAACGCGTCACCGCTCACCACACAGGACGATCATGCACAACCTCCACAAAATCGCGCTGTTCGCCACGGTCTTCATCGTGGCCGTATCGCTGGTCGAGGCCTACTTCCTGGCCCGCAAGGCACGCCAGCAAGGCAAGGCCTACCCCTGGCATGAAATGGGGCTGTCGCTGGCCGACATGGTCGGTCGCAAGCTGATGGCGCTGCTGCCGCTGTCACTGGCCACGCCGATCTTTGCGTTTGCCTGGGACCACCGGATCTTCACGGTCGAGATCAATAGCGCGCTCGCTGTTCTGCTGCTCTTTATCGGCCAGGAATTCTGCTACTACTGGTACCACCGCGCATCGCACCGCATCCGCTTCTTCTGGGCAACGCATGCCGTGCACCACTCACCCAATGAACTGACGCTTGGCACCGCCTACCGCCTGGGCTGGACTGGCAAGATCACAGGCACTTCGATCTTCTTCGCGCCGCTGGTTTTCCTGGGCGTGCGTCCGGAAGTCGTGCTGGCAACGCTGAGCCTGAACCTGCTGTACCAGTTCTGGCTGCACACCACCTGGATCCCCAAGCTGGGCTGGCTCGAATACGTGTTTAACACCCCGTCGGCGCACCGCGTGCACCATGCCTCGAACGTGGACTACCTCGATGCCAACTACGGCGGCGTGCTGATCATCTTCGACCGCCTGTTCGGTACCTATGTGGAAGAACGTGAAGACGAACCGTGCCGCTTCGGCCTGGTACATCCGACGACCACCCGCAACCCGCTGGTCAACCAGTTCGAACACTGGATCAGCCTGGGCAAGGACATGCTCCAGTCCCGCAGCCTGCTGAACGCGACTGGCTACCTGCTGATGCCCCCGGGCTGGGCTCCCGACGGCAAGGGCACGACCACCGAGGAACTGCGCCAGCAACAAGCGGTAGCCGTGAGCGCGAGTTGAATCAAATGCTGCGGGTGGTCTCCCCTCTCCCGCACGGCGGGAGAGGGGAGCAAAACGTAGGTAGTTCAAATACTGTCAGTGGTCTCCGTAAGACGCTTGCACTATATTGAACTCTCCTCCCCGAGCACCATTGTCCGATGCGCATCGATCCGCGATTCGTGCGAGTTGGCGACCGCCACGCCTTCGACGCCATCATCGATGCACGCTCGCCCGCGGAGTTCGAGATCGACCATATCCCGGGCGCCATCAACTGCCCGGTGCTCGACAACGAAGAACGTCGCATCGTCGGTACCTTGTACAAGCAGGCCGGCGCATTCGAAGCGCGGCGTATCGGCGGCGCGATGGTGGCGGCCAATCTGGCTCGTCATCTGCGCGAACAGTTCTCCGATCGACCACACAGCTGGCGACCACTTATCTACTGCTGGCGCGGCGGCTTGCGCAGCGGCGCGATGACAACCTGGCTGCGCATGGTGGGCTGGGACGCCCAGCAGCTAGCAGGCGGCTACAAGTCATGGCGGCGGCATGTCATCGAAACGATTGACTCGCTGGCACCACGCCTACCGCTGAGGGTGATCTGCGGCGCCACCGGCAGTGGCAAGACCCGCGTGCTGCAGGCCCTGGCTGCCCAAGGCGAACAGGTACTCGATCTCGAAGGCCTGGCGCGTCACAAGGGCTCATTGCTCGGCGCGGTTCCCGATGTCTCGCAGCCCTCACAGACTGCATTCGAGACCGCGCTGGTCGACGTGATCGAGCATGTCGACCTGTCCCGGCCGCTGTTCGTCGAAGGCGAAAGCCCGCGCATCGGCCAGATCAATCTGCCGGTCCCGCTGGTCACCCGCATGCGGGACAGTGCCTGCCTTGAGATCCAGGCGTCGCTGCCAGCGCGCTTCGCCTTCCTGTTGCGCGACTATGCCTATCTGGGAGACCGGCCCGAGTGGCTGGCCGAGCAGATCGGGAGGCTCAAGCCATTGCACGGCAAGGCCGTCGTATCCGCGTGGCAGGACATGGCGCTGGCCGGCAATCTGGCCGAACTGTTTGCCGAACTGGCCATCAAGCACTATGACCCGTCCTATGCGCGTTCGCAGCGCAAGCATTTCCACAAGTGGGACGAGCGGATCATTGTGACAGCCGATGGCCTTGCATCGCACGATATTGAAGCGCTCGCAAGATTGATCGCGGAACGCTTGTCTCACGTGGACGTCGGCGTCCGGTGCATCCCCGCCGGATAGTTTCAAACCACGTCCGCTAATCGCACAAACCGCTGGTGCAGAGCCGCAAATCACCTTGTTGCGCGCCCCTTAAAGTTGTATCGTGAATGCATCTTTAAGGCGACGGCTTGGCCAACCGCCACGCCTGAAAGACCGTAATCAAACGCTCAACATTTCGGAGCCCATCATGCAAGCCCCCGCCCACACGCCGGCAGAACTCGATGTCCATCACAACGTCGCCGGCATGTCAGATCGCGTAGCCCTGGCCATTACGATGGCGCTGCGCTTCTTTGCCGATACGTTCTTTGCCAAGCGCTATGGAAACCGCGCCATCGTGCTGGAGACCGTGGCGGCAGTGCCGGGAATGGTGGGTGGCATGCTGGTCCACCTGCGCTGCCTGCGATGGATGGTGGCGGACGAAGGTTGGATCAGGACGCTGCTCGACGAAGCCGAGAACGAACGGATGCACCTGATGACGTTCGTCCAGATCGCCCGGCCAAGCTGGTTCGAGCGGCTTGTGATCCTGGTCGTGCAGGCCGTATTCTTCGTCGCGTACTTCCTGCTGTACCTGGTGTCTGCCCGTACCGCCCACCGACTGGTTGGATACTTCGAAGAACAGGCTGTCATCAGCTACACGCTTTACCTGGCTGAAATCGACGCCGGCCGCGTTGAGAACATCCCCGCCCCGGCCTTTGCGATCGAGTACTGGCAACTGCCGGCAGATGCCCGGTTGCGCGACGTGGTAGTGGCAGTACGCGCCGACGAGGTCGGCCACCGCGACGTCAACCACGGCTTTGCCAACGCCCTCAACACAAGGGAATCGGTCAGCCAGGCAGCGTAAGCCGTCCTACCGTGCGATGACAAGGCGCGTCTGCCACGCGCAATCTACAGCGTCGACATCGCCGCCAGCGCACCGTCCAGCATGTTCCTTAGCACCGGCTGCACGCGCGCGGCGGCGTCCGGCAGATACGGAAACGGTTCCTGCTCATCCATATAGACCGCCTGGACCATTTCAAGCTGGATCGTGTGGACGCCGGTGTGCGGCTGGCCATAGTGGCGCGTGATATGGCCGCCCTTGAAGCGGCCGTCCGCTACCCAGGTGAACGGACCGGCTGCCGCGGCCGCGATGACCGCCTCACGCATGCCCGGCGCGCAGCTTGCCCCGCTGTTGGTGCCGATATTGAGGTCGGGCAGCTTGCCTTCGAACAACCGTGGCAATACGCCGGCTATCGAATGGGCCTCCCACACCAGCACATTGCTGTGTTGCTCGCGTAATCGCGCAATCTCGCTGGCCAGGGCATCGTGATACTGTTGCCAGTAGTCCCGCTTGCGTGTGTCGATCTCTTCCGTTGAAAGACCCTTGCCCGATTCATAAAGCGGCTCGCCGCGAAAGGTTTCGGTCGGGCACAGTGTCGTAGTGGTCTGTCCCGGATACAGGCTGCTGCCGTCGCCAGGCCGGTTGACATCGATCACATAGCGCGAATAGTTGGCCTCGACCACTGACGCACCCTGCTCTGCCGCGAATGCATAGAGCCGCCGCAGATGCCAGTCGGTATCGGCGCGCAGGCGCGCCACCGGCGTCAGTCGTGCCACCAGCCACTCGGGCAGCAGTTCACCACCGTGCGGGATGGAAATGACCAGTGGCAGCCGGCCTTCGGTTACCTTGCAGACGGGCGCGTTCATGCCTGCACCTCCTGCGCGGCTTGCAAGGCGCCGTGGCGGCGCCGCTCCCATACCGACGGATCGAGCATATGCTCAGGTTGGCGACCAGCCAGCACATCGATGACCTGCGCGGCGCACTGGCTTGCCGTGTCCGCCAGCGCCTCCTGCGTCGAGCCGGCCTGGTGCGGGCTCATGACGACATTTGGCAGCGTGGCCAGTGGCGAAAACGTTGGCAATGGCTCGCGCTCGAACACATCGAGCCCCGCACCAAACAGCTTGCCCGCACGCAGCGCATCGACCAGCGCCGGTTCGTCGACCAAGCCGCCGCGCGACGTATTGACCAGGATCGCACCTGGCTTCATTGCCGCCAGCGCTGCCGCGTCGATGGTGTGCCGCGTGTCGGGACGCAGCGGACGATGCAGCGACACCACGTCGGCAACTGCGAGCAGCGCCTGCAGCGAATCCACACGCTGCGCGCCATGGGCGGCGACCTCGGCCTCGTCGACACGCGGCGACCAGACCACGACCTTCATGCCAAAGCCCGCACGTGCCATTTGCGCGACGATCTGGCCGGTACGGCCGAAGCCGATGATGCCAAGCGTCTTCCCATACAGCGAATGCATCGGCACGGTGTAGCGGTGCTGCCAGTCCGACTGGCGCGTGGCAGCATCGGCACGCACGGTACCGCGCGCGACGGCAAGCATCAGCATCATCGTATGTTCGGCAACGGCCCGGACATTGGCCGCCGGCGTGGACACCACCGGAATGCCGCACGCATGCGCATGGGCGACGGCGATCTTGTCGGTGCCGGTACCGTGATTGCTGACCACGGCCAGGCGTGGCGCGGCATCGATAGCGGCTGCGGAAATGCCTTCGCGAACGATCACGGCATCGACGTCGCGGACTTCGGCGATACGTTCGGCCTCGGTCGTGGCGGCGCTGTGGCGCACCTCGATGCCGGCTGCGCGCATGCGTTCAGCACCGACTGGATGAATGGGTTGGCTAATCAGGCAGACTGGCATGTATTCGAAGAAACAGTGAAATGATGAACACCGGCACGCTCGGCCATCACAGCCGCAAGCACTCTCGTGGCCTGTGCAAAATCGTCGAGGCGCATCGACTCATCGGGGTTATGGCTGCCGTTGGCGTTGCGCACGAACAGCATGGCGGCCGGCACGCCCTGCGCCGCGAACAATGCCGCATCGTGACCCGCACCGCTGGGCATCGCGCGGGCTGGCACGCCGGCCTGCGCAGCAGCGTCAGTCAGCAGGGTCTGCAGCGCCGCATCCATCGCGGCAGGCGCACTGGACGTGAGCGGACCAAGGTCGACGTCAACGCCGCAACTCTGCATGATCTCGACACGGGCGGCCTGTACCGCGGCATTCATGGCTTCGAGTGTGGCCCGACTGCGGGAACGCATGTCGATACTGAAATCGACCCGCCCCGATACCTTGCTGAAATCTGCTTGCGCGGCATCGGTCATGCACTGCCCGACCGTCACGGTCAGCTCATGACCTGCGCTTTCGAGCTCGACCCACGCCCGCTGCAGTGCAGTGATCAGCGCGGCGGCAGCCACCACGGCATCACGTCGATGGGTACGCGGCGTGGCACCCGAATGCGCATACTGGCCACGTATCGTGGCGTGGCGATAGCGTTGGCTACCGCAGATTCCGGTCACCACGCCGAGCACATCGTGGCTCTCGTCGAGGACCGGTCCCTGCTCGATATGGAGTTCGACAAAGCAGTCGATATCGTCGGCATGCAGCGCCGGTGTCCCCGCGACCACCGCGCCCGGGTCTCCGCCCGATACCCGCAGGTGATCAGCGAGCGTGCGGCCGGTGTCGGCGCGGCACAGATCGAGCGTCCCGGCATCGAGCAGGCCAAATGCTGCCTTGCTGCCGGCGTAGGACACGGGAAACCAGGCGCTTTCCTCGGCACGGATCGCCATGACTGTCACGTCGCGTTCGGGCGGCGCGCCTGCGCGGCGCCAGCCCGACAGGATCGCCAGGCCAGCCACCACCCCGGCGGCGCCGTCGAAGTTGCCGCCACGCGGCACGGAGTCGAGATGCGAGCCGGTCATCACCACCGGCGCACTGCGATTGCGCCCCGGCAAGGTCATATACAGGTTGCAGGCCGCATCCCGGCGCACTTCCAGGCCACGCGACACTGCCGCCGCAGCCAGCAGCGCATGCGCAGCGTTCTCGCCATCGCCGTAGGTGTCGCGCGTAATGCCAACGCCGTCGTGCCCCTGCGCGGCCAACTGTGCGAACAGCGACGCCGCCAGCGCATGATCGGGTTCCGGATACCGGCTCATGACACCTCCGCGGCCATAGCGTCAGCGTCGGCCGCGGCGCCATGCGCCTTTCGCGCGGCCTGCGGATCCCAGTCCTTGCCTGGCATCGCTTCGATCAGCTTGCGCGTATAGGCATCGCGCGGTGCGGCAAAAATCTCGGCGGGACTGCCCTCTTCCACTACGCTGCCACGATGCATGACCAGCACCTTGTCGCAGATCTGCGCGGCCACGCGCAGGTCATGCGTAATGAAGATCAGCGCGATGCCGAGCCGCTTCTGTACCTCGGCCAGCAACTTGAGCACCTGGGCCTGTACCGACACGTCCAGAGCCGACACCGACTCGTCGGCCACAATCAGCCGTGGCTCCATGGCCAGCGCACGGGCAATGCCGATCCGCTGACGCTGCCCGCCCGAGAACTGGCTTGGATAGCGGTCGAACGCGCTTGCATCGAGCTCCACGAGCTTGAGCAACTCCCTGGCGCGCGCCTCGGCCTGGGCGCGCGGCACGCCGCTGGCGACCGGGCCGTCGCACAGGATCCTGCCCACGGTATGGCGCGGATTCAGCGATGCGAACGGGTCCTGGAAAATCATCTGGATATGGCGGCGCAGCGGACGGAATGCCTGCTCGCTCATCGGCGCGATATCGCGCCCTTCGAACGCCATTACACCGCCGTCATTGCCGGTCAATTTCAGCAGGCACTTGCCGATGGTCGACTTGCCCGAACCGGATTCGCCGACGATCCCCAGGGTCTCGCCCGCGCGGATCTCGAAGCTCACACCCTTGACCGCCTCGACCACGCGCTTGCGCTGGAACAGCCCGCCCGGCGTGGTGTAGGTCTTGCGCAGCCCTTCCACGCGCAGTACCGGATAGCCGTTGGTGTCGCCAGCGGCTACCACGGTGCGCGGATGGTGCGACGGCACGCTGCCGATCAGCCGCTGGGTGTACGGGTGCGACGGGCGATTCAGTACCTGTTCGGCAGGCCCCTGTTCGACGATGCAGCCTTTCTCCATCACGATCACGCGGTCGGCAATCTCGGCCACTACTCCGAAATCGTGCGTGACAAACATCACGCCCATGCCCTTTTCTTTCTGGATACGCGCGATCAGCGCCAGGATCTGGGCCTGCGTGGTCACGTCCAGCGCGGTAGTCGGTTCATCCGCAATCAGGAACGCCGGCTCAAGCGCCAGTGCCATGGCGATCATCACGCGCTGGCGCTGGCCACCCGACAGCGCGAACGGATACGCGTGGTACAGCGACGGCGGATCGGGCAAGCCAACGAACGCGAGCAACTCCAGCACGCGGGCGCGGCGCCCCGCGGGGTCGAGCGCACCATGCACACGCATGACTTCGGCAATCTGGTCGCCCACGCGATGCAGCGGATTGAGCGCCGACAAGGGCTCCTGGAAGATCATCGCCATGTCCTTGCCGCGCATGCCTTGCAGCGTGGCTTCGTCCTGCGTCAGCAGGTCGCGCCCCTGGAACGAGATCTGCCCCGCTTCGGGCTTCAGGTAGTGCGGCAGCAGACCCATGATCGCGTTCGCGCTCATCGACTTGCCGGAGCCCGATTCGCCAACGATGCAGACCAGTTCTCCGGCGCCGATTTCGAATGTGATGTCGCGCACCGCGTAAGGCCGGTCGCCGCCCTTGGGCAAGGCAATGCTCAGGTCGCGGATCGACAGCAGTGGCGCGTGGTTGCGGGATTCAGTCATGCGTCAGCTCCCTCGCTTGCGCAGTTGCGGATTCAGGGCATCGTTGAGCCCTTCGCCAATCAGGTTGATCGCGAGCACGGTCAGCATGATGGCGATGCCGGGCCACAGGCTCATCCACGGCGCCTCGCGCAGCATCGTGCGCGCCGCACCGATCATGAACCCCCAGCTCATCAGGTTACGGTCACCCAGCCCCAGGAATGACAATGCCGACTCAGTCAGGATCGCGGTAGCCGTCATCAGCGACGCCGTGACGATCACTGGCGAGGCGGCATTGGGCAGGATCTGCGTGAAGATGATGCGCGCCGGCGATTGCCCGATCACAATGGCGGCCTGCACGAACTCGCGCTCCTTGAGCGTCATGAACTCCGAACGCACGAGTCGCGCCACGGGCGGCCACGATACGATCGCGATCGCGCCGACGATCGAGTAGAGCGAGGGCTTGAAGATCGCCACCAGCACCAGTGCCATCGCCAGTTGCGGAATGGTCTGGAAGAACTCGGTGCCGCGCATCAGGCAGTCGTCGACGCGCCCGCCGTAGTAACCGGCCAGCGCACCGACCACGATGCCGATCAACACCGCCACCAGTGTCGAGATGACCCCGATCATCAGCGAGACGCGCGCGCCATAGGCAATGCCGGCGGCGATATCGCGCCCCAGCATGTCGGTGCCCAGCGGATACGCGCCGTCGTGAAACGGTGCCAGCAGCGGGTCCGCCACCATCATCCAGGGCGGATCTTCATAGAATGTGGACGCCAGCGCCGCGGTCAGGATGACCACCACCAGCAGCACCAGGCCAATGGCGGCGCCACGATTTGCACCAAAGCGTTTCAGGAAGGACATCTTTGCGGCTCCTCAGGTGCGGCCAATGCGCGGGTCGATCAGGCGGTACACCAGATCGGTCAGCAGGTTGAAGACGACCACCATGGTCGACGTGACCAGGAACACCCCAAGCAGCAACTGGTAGTCGCGCTGGATCAGCGCATCGAACATCAGGCGGCCAATGCCGGGCCAGCCAAACACGGTCTCGGTCAGCACCGCGCCGCCGGCCATTTGCCCGAGCTGGATGCCGGCGAACGTCACCACGGGCAGCAAGGCGTTGCGCAACGCGTGGCGGCGAATCGTCTCGCCAAGCGGCACGCCCTTGGCGCGTGCGGTCTTGATGAAGTCCATCCCCAGCACCTCCAGCATCGAGGCACGGGTAAGCCGGGCATAGACGGCCATGAAGAAGCAGCCCAGCGAGACCGTCGGCAATACGAGGTGATGGGCGATGTCGCTCACGCGCGCCCAGCCCGACAGGTTGCCACCCACCTGCTCCATGCCATACGGCGGCAGCCAGCCAAGATGCAGCGAGAAGAACAGGATCGCCAGCAGCGCCAGCCAGAACTGCGGCGTGGCATAGATCAGCAGCGAGCCGGTCATCAGCACGCTATCGAGCCAGGTCCGTTTGCCCGCATAGCGCGCTCGTGAGGCGATCACGCCAAACAGCACGCCAAAGCCCAACGCAAACACGAACGCGCACGACATCAGCAGCAGCGTGGCGGGCAGGCGGTCGAGGATCAGGTCGAGCACCGGCAGGCGTTCGCGATACGAGTACCCGAGGTCGAGATGTGCCACGCCCCACAGATAGCGGCCAAGCTGCACCGGCAGCGGCTGGTCGAGCCCGAACTCCTTGCGCAGTTCTTCCACATAGGCCGGGTCGGACGAGCCGGATTCGCCGGCCAGCACGGCGGCCGGGTCACCGGGCGCCATGCGCACCAGCATGAAATTGATGATGACCACGCCAAGCACGACGAACAACGCCTTGCCGAGCCTGGCGACCAGGATGGAGAGTGCCTTTTCCACGTGATCGAATCCTTCTTGAGACTGAAACACCCGACGCACCGCCGCCACGGCGGCGCGTCGTCATACGGCGGATTTACTTGCTGAGATAGACGTCGGCGAACGTGTCGTTCAGCCCGATGGCCGTCTGGATCAGGTTGTGCACCTTGCCGCTATAGAGCGTGGGAAGCTCCATCTCGAACAGATAGCCGTTGGCCACTTCCTGCACCAGCGTCTTCTGGATGTTCGAGTACAACTGCTGGCGCTCGGTATCCGAGGTGGCCGCGGCAGCCTTGTCCCACAGCGCGTCCACGGACGGATTCACATAGCCCTGATTGTTGACAAACGCCGAACCCTTGACCTGGTTGCGCGCGAGGTAGAGTCGCGACACGCCCAGCGCCGGATCGCCATACTGCGACGTGAAGCTGAAGGTCAGGTCGAAATCGAAATCGGACACGCGCTTGGCCCAGGTGCCGGCGTCGGCGGACTCGATCTCCACCTTGAAGCCAAGCTGCTCAAGGCACTGCCGGGTGTACTCGCCCAGACGGTCCCAGGTTGCGCCATAGGGATACGACAGGATGCGGATCGTGGTTTTCGACGGATCGATGCCCGATTCCTTGATCAGCGCGCGCGCCTTCTTGAGATCAAACCCATATGCCGGCACATTGCCGTCGTAGAACGGCGTGGTCGACGAGATTGGTCCGGTAGCCACCTTGCCCAGGCCGAAGAAGATGCTGTTCACCACGAACTTGCGGTTGATGGCCTCCATGATGGCCTGGCGCACCTTGACGTTGTTGAACGGTGCCTTGCGCTGGTTCATCTGGATATAGGCCAGCTTGGAGAACATCTCCCAGCCCTTGGTGGTGTACTCCACATTGGGCAGCGCACGCAGGCGCTTGATCTCGACGTTATCCACGTCACCGGCACTGACCACCTGCACGTCGCCACGCTCGAACGCCACGGCGCGCGACGCCGCATCCGGAATCACGTTGAAGACGATCTCGTCCAGGTAGGGCTTGCCCTTCTGCCAGTAGTTCGGGTTGCGCGTGAGAACGATATAGGCGCCCTTCTTCCATTCCTTGAACATGAACGGACCGGTACCGACGGGAGTCTGGTTGGCGGGATTCTTCGCGTAGTCGGTGCCGTCATAGATATGCTTCGGCACCATCGGCATGTTGTCGCTGACAAACGACTTCAGGAACGGCGCAAACGGCTCCTTGAGCGTGATCACCACCTTGTTCGGGCCCTGTGCCTTGACCGACTGCACGAACTGCTCGATTACCACACGCGCACGCGGATGCACGGTGCGCAGGAACTTGTCGATCGAGAACACCACGTCGTCGGACGAGAACGGCTTGCCGTCATGCCATTTCACGTTCTGCTGCAACTCGAACGTGTAGAGCTTGCCGTCCGGCGAGATCGTCCACGACTTGGCCAGGCCCGGCTGCGGCTTCATGTCGGGCGACCAGGTCAGCAGGCTTTCGTAGATCTTGCCAGCCACATACTGCGTAGGCGTCTGCTGGTTCAGGCCCAGCATCAGCGTGGGAGGTTCGGGTTGGGCAATCGCACGCAGCGTGCCGCCGCGCGTCTGGGCGTGGGCACCGGCGGCAACGCCGAGCGTCAGGGCAATCGAACACGCTGCGATCTTGAGCAGGCGGACGGTGGGCAGGGGCAGCTTGTTGGACATGGAATTTACCTGTTTACCTGTGGAAGCGAGGAGCGAAGAAATCATTGGAACGACTTACAGCGAACGCACGGCAATGCCATCGGCGGCCAGTGCCTTGCGGATCTGTTCGGCGAACACCACGGCGCCGGGCTGGTCGCCATGGATACACAAGGTGTCGGCCGCAATCGGCACTGCCTTGCCGGACAGCGCGACTACGCTGCGGTCAAGCACCATGCGGCGTACCTGGGCAATCGAGACTTCGACGTCCTCGATCATGGCGTGCGGCATCGAGCGCGGCGTGAGCGTGGCATCGTCTTGATAGGAGCGGTCGGCATAGACCTCGTGGGCCACGGGCAGGCCAGCCGCCTGGGCGGCAGCGGCCATGTTGGCGTTGGCCACGTAGACCAGCGTGCCAGGTGCCACATCGCGCACGGCCTCGGCTACGGCGGTGGCCAGCGTGACGTCACGCGCGGTCATGTTGTAGAGCGCCCCGTGGGTCTTCACATGATGCAGCGGTACGCCCACGGCACGGGTCACACCGAGCATCGCCCCTACCTGGTACACCGTCAGGGCATAGACTTCGGCGGCAGTCATGGCCATGGCGCGACGGCCAAAGCCCTGCAGGTCCGGCAAACCCGGATGCGCGCCCACGGCCACGCCGGCATTGGCCGCCGCACGCACCGTGGCGAGCATCACATCGGGATCGCCGGCATGGAAGCCGCAGGCAATATTGGCGGACGTGACATGGCGCAGGATCGCTTCGTCATCGCCCATGCGCCAGGCGCCAAAGCTTTCGCCCATGTCGCAGTTGATATCGAGAGTCGGCATCGCTTGGTTTCCTTGTGTTATCGGGGAGAAAGACCGAGCACGCGCGCGGCGTCGGCGGCAATCGCGTGCAAGCGGTCTTCCATGGCCAGCAGTTCGCGCTGCGCAACCTCGGCACTTACGGCGCGAAAACGCAGCGCGGTACCGGGCATGGCCTGCGCCAGCGCCGGCAGGTCGGCGCTGATCACGTAGGCGATCTTTGGATAGCCGCCCACGCTCTGGCGGTCGGCCATCAGCACGATCGGCGCGCCGCCCGGCGGCACCTGCACCGTGCCGAAACTGACCGCTTCGGACACCATCTCGAGCGGTGACGTCAGCGCCAACGCCACGCCGTCGAGGCGGTAGCCCATGCGGTCCGATTGGTTCGAAACCGTAAAGGCGGTCTGCTCGAACGCCTTGCGCGCGGCAGGCGTAAAGCACTCCCACTGCGGACCGGGCACGAAGCGCACCGTGTCGCACGGCTCACTGGCAAGCGCGCCGGCCAGCCGTGGTGCGGTCACAAACGACATCGCGCTCTGCACCATCATGCGGGCCAGCGGCAGCATCTCGCGGTACGGAGACGCCACCGGCAGGCGGTCGCCGGCACGCAGCGCGCGGCCGTCCACGCCGCCGAACTTCGCACGCAGATTGGTACTGCGGCTGCCCAGCACCGCATCCTGGCCAAAGCCACCGCGCACCGCCAGATAGGCCCGCGCGCCGCGCCGGCATGTGCCGAATGCCAGTGGTACGTCATGACGCACCATTACCGCGCAGTGCGTGGGCAGCAGTGCACCGCCCGCGGTCACCACGATGTCGGCGCCCGTCACCGCAACCAGCGTGTCCTGTGCAAAGCGCACGGTCGGACCGTTCAGCGTGATTTCCAGCACGGCGCATTCGGCGTCATTGCCAACCAGTGCATTGGCCAGCCGGTGCGACCACTCATCCATGGCGCCATTGACCGGTACGCCAAAGCGCTGGTAGCCGTAACGCCCGCCGTCCTGCAACACCGACAGCATGCCGGGCCGCTCCACCCGCATCGTGTTCATGGTCGCGGCTCCAGCATGGCGTCGAACTCCGCCGGCGAAACCGGTACGAAACGCAGCCGGTCTCCCAGTTGCAGGCGCGTGGGCGGATTGCGGTCGACATGGAACAGGTTCCACGGCGTGCGCGCGATCACGTTCCAGCCGCCTGGTGACGCGTTCTGATAGATCGACGAGATGCCATTGGCGATCGCCACCGATCCGGCCGGCACCAGCGTGCGCGGCGTGGCACGGCGCGGCACGTTCAGGCGCGGATGCAGGGGACCCGCAAACGGATTCCCCGGCGAGAAAAAGAAGGTGTAGAGCACCAGTGGCGTGGCGCAATGCAGCCGGACAACTTCCGCGGCGTCGATTTCGCAGGCACGCGCCACGTCGTCGAGATCCGGCCCGTACTCGCCGCCATAGCAGGCGGGCACCTCGATCTCGCGGCCGCCGTGGATAACAGCCGGCACGCCGTCGACCAGCAGGCTGCGAATGCGCGCGGATAGCTGCGCGAATGCAGACCCTTGGTCGCGCGGGAACATTTCTGGCCGGAAATGCACGGCAACCGTGGTGAACGCCGGCACCACATCGCGCACACCGTGCGACTGCTGCTGGAGCAACCATTCGGTCACGGCATGCACGGTCTGGCTGACCGTCACGCTGACCTGGTCACCAAGACGGATCTGCAGGCAGCGGTCGCCGACCGGTTCGATACGCCAGTCGGTCAACGTCAGGGTCAGCGGCGGCGCCTCCGGTTGCGCGATAGCCATTACGCGCGCTCCAGCGCGGCGCACGCCGTCACGATACGCTCGCAGGCGGTGCGCAGGCGCTCGTCTGACAGCGCATACGCAAGCCGTACATAGGGCGCCAGCCCGAACGCCGAGCCTGGCACCACTGCTACATGGGCGGCATTGAGCAGGTACATCGCGAAATCGGTATCGGTCTCGATGCGCGCGCCATCTGGCGTGCGCATGCCGAGCGCAGCACTGCAATCGGCATAGAGATAGAACGCCGCGGGCGGACGGCGCATGGTCAATACCGGCGCGGCATCGGCCAGCACCGACAGCGCGAGATCGCGACGCACCCGCAGCCGGGCACGCCAGCCGTCCAGGAAATCCTGCGGACCATCGAGCGCGGCCACCGCGCCAGCCTGGCTGATCGCACTTGGATTGCTGGTGCTCTGCGACTGCAGCAGCGCCATGGCCTTGATCAGCCATGCCGGGCCCGCCGCATAGCCAAGCCGCCAGCCCGTCATCGCGTAGGCCTTCGAGACGCCGTTTACGGTCAGCGTGCGACCGAACATCTCCGGAGCAGCCTGCGCAAACGACACGAACTCGCCGTCGAACACGATCTCTTCATAGATCTCGTCGGACAGCACGAGCACCTCGGGGTAGTCCTGCAGCACTTCGGCCAGCGCGCGCAGTTCGTCGGCCGAATACAGCGCCCCCGACGGGTTGCACGGGGAATTGAGCATCAGCCAGCGCGTGCGCGGTGTCAGCGCAGCACGCAGCGCGGCCGGTGTGAGCTTGAAGTCGTCGGCCGGCGTGGCCGTGACCAGCACCGGGGTGCCGCCCGCGATATGGACCATATCGCTGTAAGAGACCCAGTACGGGGCCGTAACCACGACTTCGTCGCCAGCATCGACGGTGGCCAGCAGCGCATTGAACAGCATCTGCTTGGCGCCGGTGCCGGCGATGATCTGTGCATCGTCGTAGTGCAAGCCGTTGTCGCGTGCCAGTTTTCGTGCAATCGCCGCCTTAAGTTGGGGCGTGCCTGCCACGCTCGTATAGCGCGTCTGCCCAGCCGTCATGGCGTGGATTGCGGCCAGCTGGATATGGGCGGGCGTATCGAAATCGAGCTCGCCTTCGGACAGGCTGATGACCGGCTGGCCCGCGTCGGCAAGCCGTCTGGCGGCTTCAGACATGGCGCCGGTCGCGGAAGGACGCGCCATGGCAAGGCGCTGGGAGAGTCGGGGTGCGGCAGAAGTAGTCGGCATGAAAATCGCGTGTGTTCCATGACGGCATTCCGAGTGAATGCCATTGGTATACCACTGGCATTCAAGCAAACCCCGTGCCATACTTCGCCGCATGACGAAAAAAACCAATCTTGCCTATTCAGGGTCCGCCGTGGAGACAGAGGCGCTACCGGACGACGAGTTGCCGAAGGAACGCGCGCTTGGCAACGTCGCGTACGAGGCCGTGCTCGACCTGCTGGTCTCTGGTGAACTCCATCCCGGAGACCCGATCCAGGAACGGGCGCTCGCCGTGCAACTGGGCTTTTCGCGCACGCCGCTACGCGAGGCCCTGCATCGCCTCGAAGGCGAACGGCTGCTCGAGCGCGGCGCGAACAGCCGTCTTTTCGTCCGGCAGGTAACGGTGCAGGAAATCCTGGAAGCGCTGCATGTGCGCCGCCTGCTGGAACCCGACGCCGCGGCACGCGCCGCCGGACAAATTCCCAAGGCCGAACTGGCAAGGTTGCGTCAGCGCGTCGAGGAATTGCTTGAGCATAACGAGCCCGGGAATCCGGAACATCAGGTGCTCGACGCCGATCTGCACGGCGTGATCTGCAAATACTGCGACAACGAGATGCTGGCCGGCATCATTGCCGAGGTCCGACGCAAGACACGCATGTTCTCGCTCAAGCGGCTCGATCGGCGCCTTGGGCCGGTGTGCCATGAACACCTGGACATGCTCAGCGCCCTGGAGCGCGGCGACGGCGCCGAAGCGGCCGCGCGCACCGCCGAGCATATCGACAATATCCGCGCCTCCATTCTGGAGAAGCTGGCGCGCTGGTGACATACACTGACGCGCCGACTGCCCTGACAGGGAGCTCCTGCCCGATCAGATGCCTCCCACGCTGAACTCGGCGCCAGAATAGGCGCCCTGGAATGAACGGATTTCGCGTGCGCCGGTGTACTGCACGATATTGTTGCGCAGTGCGTCGTAGTTGCCGCCGGTACGCGAGTACGCATACGCGGATCCGATTCGCATAACCGTGGCACTGCCCGCACCGCTCACACTGGAAGGGTAATAGCCACTCAGCAATACCGCGGCGATCGGCGTCCCCGCATTCTCCACGATCCAGTTGACGGGTTCGTATGACGCGAGTGCAAGCACGATCGGACGGCCACCTGAACGCACCGCCACGCGTACATCGCGCTTGACATGCGAGCCGGCCTGCCGGCCGGCATCGCCCTTGCCCTCATAGACACCGACAATATGCACTTGCGCGTTGGGCGGTACGCCGGCCAAGCCAGGCAAGGCGACCGTGGGGCCTCCAATGCCAGTAGACGGAATCGAGGTTGCCGCGAGCGAGGCCTTTTCAGCATCGATCATCTGCTGCAATTTGCGCAACTGCTGCTGCAAGGCATACTCGCTCACTACCTTGTGCAGGTCTGCCACTTCCCCGCTTGGCGTGACCTGATCACCAATCCACGCGTCGGCCCCGCGCATCAGGAATCCGTTGCGCCGTCCGAGGCCACGCACGTAGCTGACTGCAGGCTCCGTGTCGACTGGCGTTACCGTCTGCGCATCGACATCGAGCGACCATAGCTTGCGCTGGCCTCCATCTGTCGACACCAGCAGCAGATGCGTTTCGTCGAGCTTGGCCAATGCCTGGTGGAAATATGGGGCCGTGCGCCACTTACCCACGTCCCCCGTCTTCAGATCCAGCCAGCCTATGTCCCCCGCCGACGGATAGACGAGCAGCTTGCCTGCCCGCATCGGCACGGCTTCGGAAGTCGGACTGCCGCCGCTGTTGCGGTCGATGGAAATCTTTCGTATCACAGTCGCCTGAATACCTTCGGGTGTGCGTGCGTGCTCCGCCACGCTCCAGCTTGCAGCGGAACCCACCAGAACCCGCACCGGATTATCTTCAAGCGTAATGCCAAGGGCGCTACGGCCGGCCAGCGGATGCGGTTCAACCGACCCCGACACGCCGTCACCAAGCATCAGTTCACCGGAGCGAAGCGAGAGCAGGACGCTTTGCAGTGGCGCGAGCCAGTCCACCAGCCGGCCTCCCTCGGCAAACTCCCAGAGCCGACCACCTGTTTCAGCATCCAGGAACGTGAGTCCCTGCTGCTGCGCCCCGGTGGCAATTACCCGGCCATTCGGTGAGATGGCATCGCTGCCATAGGACCTGCGCGGAAGCGTGGCGATGATTTGCCCCTCCGGAAACGCCATGAGAACGCCTTCGCCAGACGAATCGCGCAGCACACCCACACCAGCCCGGGAAGCCACCACGGCAGACTCGACATACTTGAGTTTGCCACCGGCGACGAGACGTGCCTGCCCCAGCGGCCTGGCTGGCCGCAATGGCGGCAATGCCAGTAGTGCGCCAACCGTGCGCATACCGTAGAACGCCTGCAGTGACGCGTCCTGTTCCTGGAAACAGGCAACATCCAACGTCTTGGCCCGAACGGACGCGACACTGTCGAAACGGCCTATCTGCACATTCTTCGCGCAATTCAAGGCGCGCAACTTCATCCGTGCATCAATCTGGGCCAGCAAGGCTTTTGCTGCCTGCGAATCGCCTGCGGTAAGTGTCTGCAGACGCTCCTGGACGATACGAACCTCGGGCACCACCGGATATGCGGCGTTGATCTTGTCCGGCACGGACATGATGGCTTCCTGAACGCGCGTGCATCCCGACGCCATGACGCAAACCGCCATGACCGCCAGCAGACTTCTCCCCTTCATGCATTCCCCTCGTTCTTTTTTTGTTTCTTCGGCGTGTGCCCGGCTACTGGGACTTCAATGGACCTGCCAACGACGATGCGACCGTACCAGACAGGTGATCCTTGCGTCCCGCCCTTGTAGTGGGGTATGTAGCAACAATGCGACGAAGCTTTGCTCGAATCGATCAGGCAGTCTCAACGGTTGCCTGATTGCCCGCTTGACTCAGTTGCGTACCGCAACTATATTGGTTGCGGTACGCAACTTACAGGCTTGAGGGCAATCATGGATCTCGTGGACATTCCCGGCACCTCCCGGGATACAACCATTCTCGAACTGCGTGATTTCTCGCGCAAACTGGTCCGTGAACTTGGCTTTATGCGGGCAACCCTGGCGGAAAGCGACCTCGCGCCTTCGGCAGTCCATGCCGTGCTGGAAATCGGCATGGCACCCGGTATCAGTGCAAAGGATCTGGGAAAGACGCTGCGGCTCGACAAATCGAATACCAGCCGGCAAGTCGCCAAGCTGGAATCCGATGGCCTGGTTGAGCGCCGTACTTCCTCCGAAGACAACCGCTTGTCCGAGTTGTACCTGACCGCGGAAGGCCAGAAGCTTCGCAAGAGAATCGACCGCTTCGCTACCGATCAGGTTTCGAATGCGCTGCGGCGCATGGTCCCCGCCGATCAGCAGACGCTACTGCGCTCGCTGGCGCTGTATGCCGATGCGCTGTCCCGGGATAACGACGGCAAGCCCTCCTCGGCAGAAAACGAACCCATGCCGATTGTCGAAGGCTATCAGCCGGGTTGCATTGGCGATGTGGCAAGCCTTCATGCGCGCTTCTATTCGGAACACTGGGGCTTCGGCGCTTACTTCGAGAAGAAAGTTGCGACGGAGCTGGCCGACTTTGCCGCGTCCTTACCGTCAACAGGCAAGGCGCTCTGGTTGTACGTCGAGAACGGCCGCGCACTGGCGTCCCTGGCGATCGATGGAGACCATGAGACAGGCATCGCACACCTGCGCTGGTTTATCGTGGACGACTCGTTGCGCGGCACCGGTATTGGCCGGCGCCTGATGTCACGAGCGATGCAGTTTGTCGACCTTCACTTCGTTGAGACCTATCTGTGGACCTTCAAAGGCCTGGATTCGGCGCGTCATCTGTATGAGGCCTTCGGCTTCACTCTGGACTCGGAAGCCGAAGGCGATCAATGGGGAACCAGGGTCGTTGAACAACGGTTTGTCCGCCGCCGATAGGTCTGGAATGCGGCAGCCCGGATCGACTAACATATAGGACTTTTGCGATCCCAGCTGTCCGCTCCGTACCATGGCCCGTATCAAGCTCGACCTGCCCGTCGACCAGTTCTGCTATTCCACCCATCTGACCGTTCGCGTCACGGACATCAACGGGGCCAACCACCTGGCCAACGATTCGATGATCTCGATGATCTCGGAGGCGCGCGCCCGTTTTCTATTTCAATACGGCAGCGAAGGCGACCAGATCAACGGCGCCGGCATCATCGTCACCGACCTGGCGACGATGTACCGCAACGAAGCCCATGCGCGCGACCAGTTGCTGTTTGAAGTAGGCGTGATGGATTTCAACAAATACGGTGGCGACATCATTTTCCGCATTACCCGGCCGCAGGACGGTGCGTTGATTGCCATGGCCAAATCGGGCTTCGTGTTCTTCGACTACGCCAGCAAGCGCGTGATACCCATGCCGGATGGATTCGCGGCACGGTTTCCGAAGATCAACTGGATCGAGTGAATGCAGCGCTAGCGGCGGCTTCCCCAGAATTGCTCCGCAAATGCGGCGCCGGCCTGAAGGAAGCTCGACAAACCGGACTCGTCCACCTTGCCCTGTTTGTCGTACATCACCGAATCCGTCAGCTTCGAGAACGTGGTTTCACCACGCGCATTGCTGTTCTTGATACCTTCGAAAAACTGATCGACGGTGATGCCCTGCTTTTCGGTGCCGCCGAACTGGGCAAACAGTTCCCGCGCCTTGTCTTCCGCGACGGACGCCTTGGCCAGCAGGTCGACAAATTCGTCCTGGCTCAGTTGCGCGTCACCATTCAAGTCACCCTTCACCATGAACTGCGGCGCCCATGCTTCGGACAACGGCATGGCCGACTTCAAGTGACCTTCCCTGATATCGCTGCTCAAGGTGTTGGTTGCTGGTTGGGCCGCACTGTATGCACTGGCGCTAGCTGAATTTCCGACTGTTGTCATGATCGCTCCTGAATGGAAGAGAGATCACTCTTACGGAAGCGGCCGACTGGCACTTGAGTGTCGAATTGTATCTGGGCAAGGCTGACAATACGGCCAGAACAGCCAATACGGCCAATGCCGCATCACCCGCGCAGCGCCGTGGCAGCCTGATGGATGGCGCGGCGAATCCGCGGGAACGTGCCGCACCGGCAGGAAATCTCCTTCATTGCCTGATCGATATCCAGGTCGCTCGGCGACCTGTTTGCTTGCAGCAGCGCTGCCGCCGCAATCAACTGCGCGCTCTGGCAATAGCCGCATTGCACCACGTCGCAATCGATCCACGCCTTGCGCAATGCGTCGGCGACCTTGCCTTGCAACCCCTCGATGGTCGTCACAGACGCGCCGCGCAATTTGCTGACGGGTTCCTGGCAGGTTGTCTGGGGGTGATTTCCCACCAGCACCGTGCAGGCGCCGCAGTACTTGATGCCGCATCCGAATTTGGTACCGGTCAGTCCCAGCTCGCAGCGCAGCACCCACAGCAGCGGAGTCTCCGGCGCCGATTGCACGGTCACGGTCTTGCCGTTTACAGTGATTTGCACCATTTGCACCACCTGTCGCCCTCCCATAGGGCCTCGTCTTCGGGCAACTTCGGCGGCGCCACCAAGGGCAACGAGCGCACGCGGTCTTTCGCCTCTTTCCCCTTCAGCGCGAATACCGCATTGGCCAGCGCGGGCGCTATTGGCGGCGTGCCCGCCTCGCCAACGCCATGGGGTACTTTTTCACGGCTTTCCATGACGTGGGTGCGGATATCGGGGCAGTTTTCCATGTCGATCAGCGGCACCTCGCTGAAGTAGTGCTGCTGCACCTGGCCATTGCGAATGGTGATGGCTTGCTGCATGGCCGCTGACAAGCCAAACACGATGCCGCTTTCCATTTGCTGCTTCACCAGATCCGGATTGACCGCGATTCCGCAATCGATGACACAGAACACGCGCGTCACCCGATAGCCATCGGTCGAATCCTTGCGCACCTCGGCCACTTGGGCTACCACGCTGCCGAAACACTCGTGCATGGCCATGCCGCGCCCGAACTCGGTGCCCGATGCATCTTTCCACTTCAGTGGCTTTTTCCAGCCGGCGAACTCGACCAGCTTGTGCAACACGGCGGCATGCCGTGCGTGCTCCGGCTTCTTCAGCATGCCCAGGCGAAACTCGATCGGATCCTTGCCGGCTGCCGCCGCCATTTCATCCAGGAATGATTCAACGAAAAACGCCTGGTGTGAATGCCCCACCGAGCGCCAGTATCCAATGGGAATCGGCAGATCGACGCGGCTGTGGCGGATCATGATGTTCGGGCACTCATAAGCCTGGTCGAATCCGCCTTCGCCCATCGTCCCGTCCGGCAAATGGCGCGCGATAATCTCTGGCACGCCGTAGCTGCGCGGTAGCACCTGTTCAGTGACAGACTGGCTGGCCGTTACGGCCGACCATGCCGACAGGTTGCCATCGGCGTCGAGTGCACCGCTGAATCTTGCGACACATGCGGGCCGGTAGAAGTCATGCGTCATGTCCTCGGGACGAGACCAGATGGTCTGCACTGCCCGGCCTTCCATCTGTGCGGCTATGGCTGCGGCCTGCGCAACATAATCGGCCTCGAGCCGCCTGCCGAAGCCGCCGCCAGGAAACCGCTCGTGAATGGTCACCTGGTCATGCCCGAAGTTCAGTGCCTCGGCAACGGCGCGGCGTGCCACCTGGGGGACCTGCGTCGATACCCAGACCGTTGCATGTTGTTTCTCGACCAATACAGTGCAATTGATCGGCTCCAACGCGCCATGCGCGAGGTACGGCACCTCGTACTGCATATGCAAGACCTTGCCGTGCTTCAGAGCGGCTTCCGCATTGCCGACCTCGTGCAGTTTGCTGTTACCGGTGTCGTCGAGCGCTTGCGTCAATGTCTTCATGACATCGGCGGTATTGAGCTTGGCGGCCGGGCCGTGGTCCCACTCCACGCGTACATCGCACAGTGCGCGCATCGCGATAAACGGGTTGTCGGCAATTGCCGCAATGCCTCCGGTGCCGCCGTTGTAGCCATCCACCGGAACCCATTTGTGCACGCCCGGCACACTCTTTAGCTTCACGTCGTGGGACTTGAGCCGTCCTCCAAGCGTGGGACACATCAACACGCTCGCGTAGAGCAGTTCGAGTGGCCGGCCAGTGCCGACATCGCGCGCCAGTTCCGCTTTTACAACATCGATACCGAAACGCAGGCTGCCATTGAGCTTGCCCGGCGCCTCGATGCGATGCAGGCTGCGGCCGATCAAGGTGTAGGTGGAAGGGTCCTTCAACGTTGGCCGCGACGGATGCGAAAGTTTGCTTGCCTGTGTCACCAACTGGCCGAACGTTGCCGTCCTGCCCGAAAACGCATGCAGCACGGTGCCCGCCTTGACCACGCATTCCTCCACCGGCACCGACCATTGGCGCGCCGCGGCGGTGCATAGCATCTCGCGCGCCGATGCACCGGCATGCCGCATCGGCTCCCATAAATCGACAATGCTGGTGGAGCCGCCGGTGACCATCGAACCGATGTAGCGTGAGGCCTTGTACAGGACGTCTCGGACAAGCCGCACGTGATCGCGCTGGTCGTCGGGCCGGTATGGCAATCCGGCGCCGAGATTGTCGCGATTAATGTAGATGGCGTCGATGGGCGCCTGCATTACGCGCACCTTCGACCAGTCGGCGCCGAGCTCCTCGGCCAGTAGCATGGCCGCGCCGGTATGGATGCCCTGCCCCATCTCGGACTTGCTCATGACCACGGTGACGCTGTCATCGGTGCCGATGATTACCCAGCCGTTCAACGGCACGTGGTCTGCAGCGGCCTTCAGAACGTCGCTGCCGTCGAGACGATCGTCAGGACGAAGGGCCAGCCAGCCAACGACCAGCGCGCCACCGGCTGCCCCCGCACTACCAAGGAGAAATGATCTGCGACTCAGCATGACCAGAATCAGTGCTCCGCGCTCGACCCCGCACCCCCGCTTTGCCTGCAAATGTCGCCGATTTGCAAATCGGCATGACTGCGGCTTTTGATCACCTATATTAGGTGATGCCTGCGATAACCGCGAGCCACTGTGCCACGCGCCCCACAAATCCGGCGTGAATCAATTCTCATGACAATCAGTTTGAAATAGGAATGCAGACGCGACGGGGAGGTTGACGATGCTTGCGGAAAACGTTCGGCCCCCTGCCTCGGCAGCCCCTGCAACCGCGCCGGCTTCGGCCAAGGATGCCGCAGGTTCTACCGCTACTCGCGTCGAGCTGTATACGCAGGAGCCGATGGTCAACTGGCTGAGTCCGGTCCAGCTACTGATGACGGCACTGCGCGTAACGGCGGCCCGCACAATTGGCGCTTTCGCGGATGCACGCGCGGTACAGGCCGCGCTGAATCCGGCCAGCGCGAATCCGGCCATTAACGTCCCGGCGGATGCGGACGGCAGCGTATGGGTGGACTACCTGGCCGATACCGGCGACGGCTGGCACTCGACCTACTCCATGGCGCTATGTGCCAGCCAGGCGGTGCGTCTGCAAGCGAAAGCGCAAGACCTTACGCTGCCACGCGCCAGTGTGTTGCTGCTCGGCGGCGACCAGGTCTACCCCACGCCGGCCGACCAGGGATACCGCACCCGTTTCGTCGATCCGTTCCGCGCGGCATTTCCGGCGCCGGTGGACACCGAGCCGTCGGCCAACAGCGAGACGCCAATCGAAATACCGGACGCGCCGTTGATGGTGGCCACCCCCGGCAATCACGACTGGTACGACGGGCTGCGTGGCTTTGCGCAGCTGTTCTGTTCCGGCGAGCCATTGGGGGTCTGGCGCACGGCGCAACGCACGAGCTATTACGTCTTGAAGTTGCCGCACGGCTGGTGGATCTGGGGCCTGGACCTGCAACTCGATTCCGAGATGGACCGCCGGCAATACGAGTACTTCATGGCCATGCACGCGCAGTTGTCGCCCGACGATCGCGTGGTGCTGTGCACGCCCGAACCAAGCTGGATCGACGAGATGGAACGGCTGTCACGCGCTGCGCGACGGCCGCACATCATGGAGACCAGGACGCCGCGCTTCCGCAGCCTCAGCAAGATCGAGCAATTGCTTGGCGAGCATCTTGCCGTGGTACTGGCCGGCGACAATCACCACTACGTTCGCTACACGCCGTTGCCAGGTACCAAGGGCCCCCAACGCATGACCTGCGGTGGCGGTGGTGCATTCCTGCATGGCACGCATCAGTTGCCCACCTCGCCACCGGCCATCGCCATTGGCCGCAACAAGCAGCACTATGCCATGGCCGGCGAGCCGTATCCCGATATGGCCACCTCGCGCCGATTGCGCAACCGCGCCTGGCAATTGCCAATCCGCAATGTGGGCCTGTGCGCGTTGTTCGCGGCGCTCTACTTCCTGTTCGGCTGGATCCTGCAGAGTGCGAGCTGGGCATCCGCACCGGTGGACGGCCAGCGCAGCATCATCGATGCCTTGGCGGCGCGCACCATGACGCCCGGTCATGTTGGCGGAGCGGTTTGCGCGCTTTGGCACGTGATGTCGAACAGCCCGGCCTCGGTGTTTATCGCCATCGCGATACCGGCACTCTTTGCCGCATTGTCGATCCGGGGCTTTCCGCGCGCCCTCTCCATACCCGGACTGGTCGGTGCACTGCATGGACTTCTGCATGTGGCGCTGGCGGTTGCACTGTTCTGGGCCCTGGCTCGCCTCAACGTGCATGTCATTGGCCTGGGCACCGACGATGCGCTATTGCTGCCGTTGTTGCTGATCGAAACCTTGCTGGTGGGCGGCATTCTCGGTGGCCTGCTGTTTGGCATATGGATGGTGCTGGCCAACCGCTTCTGGGGTCTGCATGCGGAGGAAGTGTTCTCGTCGCAGGCCATTGCCGACTACAAGTGTTTCCTGCGCATGCGCATCGATGCAGAGGCGCTGACCATCTATCCGCTCAAGCTGGAAAAGGTATGTCGGCGCTGGAAGCTGGGCAAGGGCGTGAAGAAGCGCGCCAGACTGCTGCGCACGTGGCGACTGGTTGCCAGCACCGCATCGCGCGGACCCCGCTTCGTCCCGACGGCCGGGCAACCAGTACCGCCAGACTCGATGCAGTTGATCGAACCGCCCATCGTCATCCCGCGCAATGGAGCGCATCCATGAAGCGCACGCCGGCGTTTGACGCAATCGTGATCGGCAGCGGCTTTGGTGGCGCCGTGGCCGCGTGCCGGCTGGCACAGGCCGGGCAACGCGTGCTGGTGCTGGAACGAGGCCGGCGCTGGATGCCCCATACCTACCCGCGCGATGACGACGATCCGTGGCTCTGGAGCCAGAAGCGTCCGCAACGCTTCAACGGCTGGGCCGATATCCGTACGTTTTCCGATGTTTGGGTGATTGCCGGCGCCGGGGTGGGTGGCGGCTCGCTGATCTATGCCAACGTGTCGGTCGAGGCGCCGCCAGAAACGTTTGCGCAGGGCTGGCCGGACGACATCACGTATGCGGGCCTCAAGGATTACTACGACACGGTCGGCGCCATGCTCTCGGTCGCGACCGTACCCGAAGAGCAGATGAGCGAACGTGCCCGGCTCGTGCGCGACGCCGCCCAGGCATGCGGTTGGGGCGACCGCTTCCGCATGCTACCGCTGGCGGTCAGTTTCTCCCCTGACTGGCGGCCGGATCTGCCGAACGCGCGCGAGGACGGGCGTTCGGTGCGATTCCTGAACGCACACGGCAAATGGCAAGGAACCTGCGTCCATTGCGGCAATTGCGATGTCGGTTGCCAGGTGTCGGCCAGGAACACGCTCGATCTCAACTACCTCGCGGTGGCGCAGCGCCATGGCGCCGAGATCTGGCCCTTGCATCTGGTCCAGAAAATTGGACCTTCGGCGCAAGGCTGGCGCGTGACCTTCGACGAGATCCAGCCCAGTTTTGGACGACGCGTACCGGGCGAAGTCACTGGCACACGCGTGATACTGGCTGCGGGCTCCATCGGCAGCACCGAACTGCTGCTGCGCTGCAGGGACGAACATCGCACACTGCCCGCGCTGTCGCGTCACCTGGGACACCATTGGGCACACAACGGCGATTTCGTCACGCCAGCCTTCTATGAGAAACGGCGCGTATCGCCGGCGCACGGCGTCACCATCTCGGCCGTGATCGACCTGCTGAATCACCGCGGTCCCAATGGCCAGTCACTGTTCGTGGAAGACGGTGGCATTCCGAACATCGCCCGCAACTACATTCGCCGCCAGATCCAGCGCATGCCTCGCGGCAAGCTGCGCGCGTTATGGAAGGAAATCGGTGGACTCATCGACGATGGCGACCCGCTCGAAACCATGATGCCGTGGTTCGGCCAGGGCGTAGACCCGGGCGACGGCCAGCTTCTGCTATGCCGCAAATGGTATGCGCCGTGGCGCCACACCCTCGAACTCAACTGGTCGTACAAACAGTCGGTGCCCGTCATCGAAGCCATGATCGAGGCCCACCGGCGGCTATCGGAAGCTACCGGCGGCGATCCATGGGTGCCCCCGACCTGGAGGCTGCTGCATAACCTGATCACCCCGCATCCATTGGGAGGATGCCGGATGGGCAAGTCGGTAGAAGACGGCGTGGTGGACTCGCATGGCCGGGTATTTGGCTACCCCGGCCTCTACGTCATGGACGGCGCCGTCGTACCGCGCGCGCTGGGCCTGAATCCGTCTCGCACCATCGCCGCACTGGCGGAACGCAATGTGGCGCTGCTGCTGGGGGAGGCGGCATAGGAAAGGGCTTAGGAAAGGTCAGGAAACCAGATAAATGCACCATAAGTCACCCATTACGTGATCTATCGCCGACGCTCGTGGCTGCTTGGTGTCGCCGCAGGTATCCTGTCCATCCCAACGATCATCACCGGCCTCGGTGACCGGATGCGGATGACGAAGACAACGCCATACCCGAAACGCGACGGTTCTCATCCTTGGCGGTGCTGGCTGCTGGCGTGCTGTGGCATGTTGCTGGTGACTGGCTGCAACCTGCCGCCGCGTGGCGAGCTAACGCAGACGGCGACGCTTGCACCTGAAGCCACCGCGGCCACGCCGCTCGGTCAGTCGATTGCCCGGGAGACCGCCAAGTCCCCTAACCATACCGGCATCGATCCACTACCTGACCCGCTCGATTCCTTCGCCGCGCGCGTCGACCTGATCCGCGCCGCGCAACGCACGCTCGACGTGCAGTACTACATCTGGCGCAACGACCTCACCGGTAACCTGCTGCTCAAGGAATTGCGCGATGCCGCCGATCGTGGCGTGCGCGTCCGGCTTTTGCTCGATGACAACGGAGCACCGTCGTCGCTCGACAGCACGTTGCGCTCGCTGGCCTCGCACAAAAATATCGAGGTTCGCCTGTTCAATCCATTCGTGGTGCGCTGGCCGAAGCAGCTTGGCTTCCTGACTGATTTCCGGCGCTTGAACCGCAGGATGCATAACAAATCGCTGACCGCCGATGGCGTGGCATCGATCGTGGGCGGTCGCAATATCGGCGACGAATATTTTGGGGCGACTGACGGCGTGGTGTTTGCCGATCTGGATGTGCTGGCCATCGGACCTGCCGCGCGCGCCATCGCGCTGGATTTCGACCGGTATTGGGCCAGCCGGTCGGCCTACCCCGTGGAACTGCTGGTGACCACGGCGCCCGAGGATTCAATCGACGAACCGCTGCGGCAAATGTTGCGCGACCCTGCCAGCCAGAAGTACGTGCAGGCATTGGAAAAGGTCACCGATGTCGATCGGCTGCTGCGCGGTGACCTGCCACTGCTTTGGGCGAACACCACGCTTGTCAGCGATGATCCAGCCAAGATTCTCGGCAAGGCCGATCCGGACCAGCTGATCTTCTCGCAACTGCGTACGGTCCTTGGCAACCCCGAGCGCGAACTGGACCTGGTTTCACCGTACTTCGTGCCCGGTGCCGCCGGCACCGAGTTTTTCGGCCAACTCGTGTCCAGCGGCGTAAAGGTACGGATCCTGACGAATTCGCTCGAAGCCACCGACGTGCTACCCGTCCATTCCGGCTACGCCAGGCGACGCCCCGAGTTGCTCGATGCCGGCGTCTCGCTCTTTGAATTGCGCCGTGCGGCAGGCCAAACCGCGCAGAAGTACTACAGCGTCGGAATGTTCGGCAGTTCCGGCTCCAGCCTGCATGCCAAGACCTTTTCGATCGATACCAAGCGCGTGTTCGTGGGCTCGCTGAACTTCGACCCACGTTCGGCCAACCTGAACACCGAACTCGGCTTCATTATCGATAGCCCGGAACTGGCCGCGCGCATTGAAGCAGCGCTGTGGGACCTGGCACCGAAACTCGCCTATGAAGTGCGCCTGGACAGTAACCACCGTCTTTACTGGCTCAGGCAAACCAGCGACCAGCCGATTCGCTATGACACCGAACCCAACTCGACCTGGTATCAGCGCGCGGCTGTTTTTGTTCTCTCGATACTCCCGATCGAGTGGCTGCTTTGAGCGTGGTTGCTGGATCCCCCAGGCATTCAGCGCTCAACTGCCCCTGATAATCGCCGAGCCCAGCATCAGCACCTCGTCGAAATGCGTCACCAGTCCGAAACTGAGCAGAAACATCGCCGTATTGAACAATGCCTCGTACCGTCGGGAAAGGCTTAGTATCGGGGCCGCAATCAAGTGGCGGCATGGGGTCAGGTTAAGTAGCAGGCAAAGCGCAATGCCGATCACCGCCCCACCGAGAATGTCGGTCGGGTGGTGCAGGCCCACATACACACGTGACAGGCATATGCCGAAAAACGTGTAGCAAAGGGCGACGATACCCACCCGCCACGACGCTACCGTCGCGCCTGTGGCAACGGCGAACCAGAGCATGGCGTGATCGCTGGGAAACGCGCTCCAGGTGCGAATCCGGTCTTCCGAGGACATCGGAAAATGCAGGCCCAGCGCCGGATTGGCAAAAGGCCGCAGACGAAACGGTATCAAATGAGCAAGCAGGCGCCCGACGGCCAATGCAAGCAAAGCGGCCACGATGGTGGTGACAATGATTTCCCGATTGCGCTCGCGGCTTCTGACGTCGGTTTCGCGAAACCAGAGCCACCATAGCAGCGCCACCAGTGGCACACCGCGTAGCAGATAGAACTGGGTCATGGCCATCGCCATGCGATCGACGAACTCCGAGCGGAATGCAAACTGGTTGAGAAAGTGCAATACGCTGTCGTCGAATCGGTTCATGTCCCCTCTTTATATTTCGCTTCTTGCCAACTCCGGGCAAGGCGTTCCGCAGGCCTTGGAGTATAGGAACACGGGCGCCGGACGACCATGCCTGGCGGACGACCATGTTGGAACACGCACACTGCTTAATCCAGGCTTAATCTTTTGAGTCAACCATGAATCACGTTCCCGGCGCCGGCGCCCCCATCACGCGCGCGTGAATGCCCTGGCAATGACGCACCAGATTCGGGCGAGACAGCACGTATTGCCGCAATGGTGTGTCAATCTTGTAGTAAAAGATATTCGCAACAAACCCGTAGATTGCGGCATCGATCGATGCGGGTTGCGCGCCGAACACGTATCCCGTTTCGCCGATCAGGTCGGCCACGACGCGCAAGTCCGCAATGCCTCGCTCATAGACCTGCTCCGGGGCATAACGCCCAATCCCCTGGAAGTGATATCGCTGGCGGTTGTACTCCCGCGCGCCTTCCAGCGTTTCGAGTGTGATGTCGGGATGGGTTGCACGCAGGGCGTCGCGAAAAGCTGGCCAGAATCGGTCGTCGCGCCAGCGCGAATAGCTCATCGGCCAATAAAGGTCGTCAAGCGTACGGCGTACCAGCAGATCGAGATTCCTTTGCCCGACCGAGAGACCTTTGTCCAGCGTCAGGTCATAGCGCCCGGTCAGGTAGGCCATGATGGCGTCGCTGTCGCCAACTGATTTGTCGCCATCCGTCAGATAAGGCAGTTGGCCTCTTGGTGCCTGGGAGGTGTCCAGGACATGGCAATGCTCGAACTCCAGCCCGCATAACCGCATGAATGCGAACACCTTGAGACCGAACGGATTGTTGTCGGCTACGCCAAAAAGATCGGGATAGGAATAGAGCTTGAGCATGGCATCGAACTCCCAGGACTTCGTCGTGAATCGATTCTCCTCGCTATTCTGGAAGAAAGTGTAATTTCAAAGCGACAGTTGATTTCACGACGGTAATGGTTTTCATGGTCGTTCACTGCTACACTCCGGCCCCATCTGAAACCAATAACAGAGAACTACTTCATGGCCGCAAACAAGATCGCCACCGCCAAGCGCGTAACGAAGAAAATCGCAGTGCCTGCAAAGAAGGCCAGCGTCCTGGATCGCGAGGCCAAGGCCGCGCAGAAGCAACTGGACAAGCTGCGCGCAGAACTCGCCAAGCAGGCAGCGGCCGGCAAGAAGGCCATCATCAAGGCACGTGCCGAACTGAAGAAGCTGAAGGATACGGCCCGCGCTGCGCTGGCTGCAGAAAAGGCAGCTGCCAAGGCCAAGCCGGCAGCCAAGGCCAAGGCTGCAACGAAGCCCGCCACGAAGCGCGCTGTCGCGCCGAAGGCTGCGCCCAAGGCCGCCAAGACCGTAAAGGCTGTGAAGGCCGTGAAGGCTCCCAAGGCAGCCAAGCCGGCAGTCGCCGCCAAGCCTGTCAAGGCTGTCAAGCCGGTGAAGGCCGCTGCTGCACCGAAGGCTGCAGCCAAGCCGGCCGCAAAGGTTCGTCGCGTGAAGGCCGCCGCTCCGGCCACGCCGGCACCGGCAGCGCCCGTGGCCGCTACCGCAGTCTAAAGACTCGCTGGAATAAGAAAGGGGCAGCTTCGGCTGCCCCTTTTTTTCGTTCGTGCGTCGGGTTTATTACTGCGGATACGGAAAGCGAATATCGAACTCGGTGAACTCGTGCTCGACCGAACTGCAAGAAATGGTCGCGCCCCAGCTCTGCAGCACGTCCTTGCAGAAAGCCAGGCCGATGCCGGTGCCGCGATGCGCCGGGTATGAGAAGAACGGCTGGAACATCCGGGCCAGTACGTGCGGGGGCACCCCAGTTGCGGTGTCGCGGAACAGGACATGAATGGCATTCCGCCTGACTTCGCACCGAATCTGGATATCTCCCTTGCTTGCACGCCTGATCGCTTCCAGCGCATTCTTGGTCAGGTTGGTAATGACCAGTTCGAACAGCTGGGCATTCCCCATGACGTAAGCCGGCTCCGGCGCATCGATCGAGACGATCTCGTGCCCCAGGGGGCCGAAAGGGAATCTGCCAATACACTCGCGGATCGAGTGGCCGACGTCGAAAAGATCCTGTTTGGCGGAGTTTGGATCCTTGGAATTGGCCACCAGCAGTTCGATGCTGTTGCTAACGTGGGCAATATCTGACTGAATCCGCGCCACGGCATCGAGCAGGGCCTCGCGTTGTGGCGCGTCGCTGGCAAGCACCATGGGCAGCCGCGCCGTGAGGCCATTCGCGGTCATCGAGAGGCTGGTCAACGGCGTGCGCAACTCGTGTGCAACCGTGGCCAGCGCCACGGCCATGCCGCGCCGCTTCTGCTCCACCAGTATCTGGCGATCGAGCTTGATCACGATCAGCACCGCGATCACGAACGCCAGGATCGGCAACTGCAACAGCACCGGCTCCCAGGGGATGCCCGCCATCGAGTGCCCGGCCACCAGGAACATGGCAACCGCCGCCACGGCGCCCGACAGCAGCGCGAAGGTCGCGAAAGCAACGCTGAAGTGGTACAGGATCACCACCGCAATAATCACCGATTCGGCCCATACCAGCGAACCGTGATTCTCCAGGTACAAGAAGATAAAGGCGAACGGCATGCCCACGGTAATGGCAAACAGCGCGTAGGCCGGCAGCCAGCGTTTCTGCGAGAACACCGATGCAAACAACAGCGGTGCAAACAGCACGGTGCAGACCAGCCGCAGCCAGATATTTTCATATGGCTGCGGAAAAACGTAGGACCAGATGACATAGTAGAGCGGGTGTCCGATGACACCCAGGGCTCCGACCATCTGGATCCTGCGCAGCCGCGCGACGCTTTCTTCGTCCAGCAGCGTGGTGCGCGAGGCGGTCTCGAACACCGTACGCCAGATATAGCGGCCCAGCCGTGCTCCTGCCGAATGCCCGCTTGCTTGCTCTTGCGTTGCTTCCATCTCCAGTTACAACTCCCAGAGGGACTCAGGCATTGGCCCGCCTATGCGCCTATGCATTAAGGGATCCGCGCCGTGCGCGGCGCGTCGATGACCATTCATCCAGCCGCACTTCGTCACGGATCGTTTCCAGAACGTCCACGAGGCGACCGATATCATGGGAGGTGAGTTTCGCATGCAGCGTTAGGCGCATCAATGCCCTATTCTTGGGGGTAGCGGGAGCGCAAAAGACCGCACCAAATATCCCGTGCCGTTGCAGCGCATCGCGCAGCAACTTGACCTGGGGCTCGGTCCCGGCCTCCAGGCCGATAATCTGCTCGGAACCATCGCTGATGTTGTAGCCAAGCGCCGAGATTGCGGCTCTGGTGGATCGGGTGATCGCGTGTAGTGTTTCCCGGCGGTCGTCGGCCGCGGTAATGAAGTCGATTGCGGCATCGAACCATGCAACCTCGTGGCGCAATAGCCCGGAACTGAAAATGGCAGGACGGGATTCCACGGCGAAGAAGTCCTTGAAAGCGGTCGAGCAGGCAACAAAGCCGGCGCGTCCGCCAAACGCCTTGGCCAGCGAGGCGGTCCGGAAATGGACCCGGCCGGACAACCCAAGCTCACGCACCAGTCCGCCGCCACACGGTCCGTGGGTGCCCAGCGAGTGCGATTCGTCGACCACCAGCACCGAGCCGGTGGCCTCTGCAATGCGCACGTATTCTTCGATGGGGGCGACACTGCCGGTAGTGCTGTAGACCGAGTCCACCATGATCACGCCAGGACCAATGCGCTCGACCTGGCGCAAGGTGTGGGCATGATCGTTATGGCGAACCGGAACCGCCTGCGCACCGGCGGCGCTGATGCCCTCCCAAAGCGAGGCATGGCCGTTCATGTCTATATAGACCGGTACGCCGGGCCCCGCAATGCATTGCACCAGGCCCACATTGGCCGCCCAGCCTGATTGGGCAATCAGCCCGTCCTCGGCTTCCATCAGCGCAGCCAGTTTGCGCTCGACCCGCTGCTGCGGGGTATCGCCATGTCGGAACACCGACGACATCAGCAGTTCCGGCTGTTCGTCGAGCAACGCCCGCGCCTGTGCCTGTACCAGGGCTTTTTCGCCGAGCAGGCAGAGATAATCGTTGCTGCTGAGATGGAGCGCGTCGGGTCCTGGCGTGCGCCCATGAAGCAAATGATCTCCATCCCATAGCTTGCCCATTCGCTCAACAAAATGGGTATCCATTCGTGTCGTAATCCACGCAGGCAACGGCGCAGATGCGCCAGGACTGACAAAATTTGTCGGTCTTGAATACAAAACGGGATGCGACATTGACTTTCCTCCGGTTAGTGGCCACACCATGATTGAACTTGGATGAACTTGGACTGACGTTTTGGAAAGCTTGAGGCTTGTCGTCTTGATATGGACAAACGCCCTTCTTTATTCGGGTTTTTGCGCGCTGTTATCAGGGCATTTGACGTTGTTCGAGCGCAACAACGATGAAATAACGACGCAACGACAGCACCACGACGGTTACAACGTTCGCGATCGGCATCGCGCGCACCGCGTTCATCGTCCAGGCGGCTGGCCTGCCATCGACCGCCAGGGGTAGCAGGCCCGCAACGCCGAGTCGGCTAAAATCGCGGTCTTTCCGAGGCCCCCTCCCCTGCATTCGACCTTCGCGGCGGGAAGCCCCTCAATGAACCGGTGCAAGCTGCATGTATCAAAGCGACGAAAATTTCTCGGAAGACGACTCTTCCCGCATCCATGAGCCCAGGCTCTGGCGCGACAAAGGCTGGACCGCCCGCGTGATCAAGAACGAGGATGGCGATGGCTGGGCCGTCGAAATGATCAGGGATGGCAGCGCCGAACCCGCGCTGGTCGGACCATGGACGATGGGACGCAACAAGGTCGATCCGAAGCCGCTGGATGCAACCGCCCACCAGACCCTGGTCAAGACGGCTTCGGAAGTCATTCGCCGGCACGAGCAGCAATTGCACGCGCAACTCAACAAGCAGCTTACCGTCGATGTGGGATCGGATGCAGTAACCGTCAGGCTAGTTGTCACGCCGGACGAATTCGAGCCGTTTGGCACCCTGACGGCCATCAGCCCGTTTGGCGATGTGCTCGCGACGGTCAAGGTGCGACCGGATTTCAAGCTGACGCGGGATAGCGCTTCGCGCTGGGCCGCCGAAGGATTCGGCAAGATCCGCTGATCAGATTCATCCCTTGTCCGGAAGCACGCCGACATAGCGGCCGCGCGGCCGGATGACCTGACCGACTCCGAGTTGTTCCAGGCTATGCGCCAGCAGCCCGATGCTGCGCGCCGTGGCGAACATCCCGAATGCGGCATCGTCAGGCAGCCCATAGTGGGTGGACAGCGCCGCCAGTGCCACGTCGATATTGGGTTGCAGGCCGGTCAGGCGGGTCGCCTTCCCGATAAACCGTGCGATCACTGCCGGCGGCTCGAACATGGCCAGCAACGTGGTCGCACGCGGATCGCCCTCGGGATACAGATGGTGTCCGAACCCCGCCAGCGGCTGTCCGGTGGACAGGTAATGGGCAATCACCTGATCCTCGCCCTGCCGTTCCAGCTCATCGAACAGCGCCTTGACGCGGCCCGAGGCATCGCCATGCAGCGGCCCCGACAGCGTGGTCAGACCGGACAACAGGCAAGCCGGTAGCGATGCACCGGTCGACGCCGTAATGCGCGTCGCGAACGCCGAACTCGTCAACTCGTGGTCCACCAGCAGGACCATTGCCGTCCGCAGCAGTTCTGCCACCGCTGGCGTCTGCCCCCAGCCTTGTGCGAAACGGAGGTGCAGCGGTTCTTGCCCCGGCTGGGCGCCAAATGCATTGGCCAGTTGCCCGACCAGTTCCTGCCCTTCCACTTGCAACACCCGTTTCATACGACCGTGCGTGGAGTGTCCGGTGGCCGCGAGCTCGGCCAGCGTCCGGAATGCCGCCACACGGCCGGGTCGCGCCACCTTCACCGACGACGAAAAATCCACCGGCTGCCCTGAGTCCCACAGCAATTGCGCGGCCTCTTCCAGCGTGGCCGTCGCCGCCAGGGCCACTGCATCCTGGCCGCGCAGGTACAACCGTTCGCGCACGAATGTGGAGATCGCAGTCGGAATGCTCGGCTCCGCCCCGAACAAGGTGTTGGTGGCCAGCGTCTCGTGCTTGCGGCCGGCCTGCTTGCGCCGGGCAAGCGTCGCGACATCCTCGGCACGATAAAGGCTGCGCCGCGTATCGGCCGGGTCGGACATGACTTCGATCTTGCCGCGGCTTACGTACGCATAGACGGTTTGCGGCCGCACGCCAAGCCGCGTGCACGCCTCGTCCATCGACATCCAGGAACCCATATTTGACTCGCTCGCACTTATTTATGTTGATTTTATATATCAATATTGCATTGACAATCAACTATTAACTACCATGAGTTCCACATTCCAGCCGCCCACGAAAGCTCAAACAGCCACGACAGCCCATGAAGCCGCAGATCCTGCAACTGAATCCCATCCTGATTCCCGCCGCCAATGAAGAGCTGGCAGCACTCTACGAAGTGCACAAGTATTTCGAGATTGAAGACCAGGCCACCTGGCTGGCCCAGCATGGCCCGTCGATCCAGGCCGTGATTACCGGCGGACATACCGGGATTTCCCGCGCGATGCTCGAGCAGTTGCCGGCGCTGAAGGTGGTAGCCGTGAATGGCGTTGGCACCGATGCGGTGGACCTGGCCTATTGCCGTGAACGCGGCCTGCCCGTCACCGCAACGTTGGGGGCACTGACCGAAGACGTGGCCGATCTGGCCATCGGCCTGCTGATTGCCGCATGCCGGAATATCTGCGCCGGCGATCGCTTTGTGCGTGACGGCCAGTGGGAACGCTTCCCGCAGCCGTCGGCCATTCCGCTGGCGCGCCGCTTCAGCGGCATGCGGGTTGGCATTGTTGGCATGGGACGCGTGGGACGCGCGGTGGCTACGCGGGCCGCGGCCTTTGGTTGCCCGATCCGCTATACGGATCTGCAACGCATGGACGACCTGCCGCATGAGTTCGTATCCGATCTGGTCGATCTGGCACGCGACAGCGATGCGCTGGTGCTATGCGCGGCGGCTGACAAGGCTGAAGGCATCGTCAATGCCGCAGTACTCGATGCGCTGGGCCCGCGCGGCTTCCTGGTCAACGTGGCGCGTGGACGTCTGGTCAATGAAGTGGACCTGGCACAGGCCATCGAGGCGGGCAGCATCGCTGGCGCAGGCCTCGATGTATTCGTGGACGAACCGCGCGTGCCGCTGGCGCTGCGCCAGTCGGACCGCACGACGCTGCAGGCCCATCGCGCCAGCGCCACCTGGGAAACGCGCGCGGCCATGATCCGCATGGTGCTGGACAGCGTTGCCGACGGGCTGGCCGGCAAGCGCCCGGCCATGAGCCTGACCACCTGAACCCGCGAACGTATCCAACTTCAAGAGCGTCATGATGGAATTCGTTCTGCCAGTACCGGCTCCCAGCACGCTGCCCGTGACCAACAGCAAGGCGCAGTTCCCGATCGCGAGGGTCTTCTGCATCGGGCGCAACTATCGTTGGACCGCGAACGAGCCGGCGCCGACCGAGATGCCTGCATGGTTCATGAAACCGGCCACCGCCGTGGTGCAGGCAAAAGGCGCGCTGCCTTATCCGCCTGGCACGGAAGAGTTTTGTCATGAAGTCGAACTCGTGGTCGCGATAGGGCAAGGTGGCCGCGACATCGACCCGGCTCAGGCAACGGCACATGTGTGGGGCTACGCGGTAGGACTCGACATGACGCGCAGGGACCTGCAACAGCAAGCCAAGCGGGTTGGCGGCCCATGGGAACCAGCCAAGGCCTTCGATCATTCGGCACCCTGCAGCCCAATCGTGCCGGCAGCGGCATGCGGCCACCCGCACGACGGCGAGATCTGCCTCGCCGTCAACGGCACCACGCGTCAGCGTGCCGACCTGTCCGACCTGATCTGGCCCGTTCCCGACCTGATCGCCATGCTGTCGCATTCCGTAACGCTGATGGCTGGCGACCTGATCTTCACCGGCACGCCGGTGGGCGTTGGCCCATTGCAGCGCGGCGATGTCATCGATGCCAGCGTGACCGGCATTGGCGAAATATCGCTGACCGTCGCGTGACGGCAACCTGAACTTTGATAGAACCTCCGGAGACAACCGTGAATGCAGTGAATGCTCCCAAGAAAATTGCGTTGGTTACCGGCGCCGGCAGTGGCGTCGGTCGCCTGACCGCACTGTCCCTTCTTGAAGATGGATGGACCGTGGTGCTGGCCGGACGCCGCGCCGACCCGCTGCAGACCCTGGTAGCCGAAGCCGCTGCACGCGGCCAGACCGCGCTGGCCGTACCGACCGACGTGACCGACCCCGCCAGCGTGCAGGCGCTGTTCGACACCATCGAGCGCGAGTTCGGCCGGCTCGACATGCTGTTCAATAACGCCGGCGTCAATGCGCCCGCGGTGCCGATCGACGAACTGCCGCTGGAGAAGTGGTTCAACGCCATCAACACCAACGTTACGGGCGTGTTCCTGTGTGCACGGGCTGCGTTCGGACTGATGCGTCGGCAGTCGCCGCAAGGTGGCCGCATCATCAACAACGGTTCGGTGTCCTCGCAAACGCCGCGACCGTTCACCGCACCCTATACCGCCAGCAAGCATGCAGTCAGCGGCCTGACCAAGGCGCTGGCGCTCGACGGCCGCGCCTTCAACATCGCGGCGGGCCAGATCGATATTGGCAATGCGCTGACCGAGCTGTCTGAGCGCATGACGCGCGGCGTGCTGCAGGCCAACGGCACCACCGCGCCGGAGCCGATGATGGACGCGCGCCACGTGGCCAATGCGGTGCGCCATATGGCTTCGCTGCCATTGGACGCCAACGTGCTGAACATGACGGTCATGGCCAGCGCCATGCCATTCGTGGGTCGCGGCTGAAGCCAGACCCCGCGCCCTGGCACATCACGCTCCAGGGCGCCCAAAGAGTTGACTCGAGTTGACCAGCATCCAAACGGAGACACCCCATGCGATTCACCACCACCAGATTCACTACCCTGATTGGCGCCGCGGCCGGCTGCGCGGCGCTGATGATGGCGCCCGGACAGGCGTCGGCGCAAAACTATCCGACCCGTCCGGTCACGATCATCGTCCCGGCACCGGCCGGCGGCGGCATCGACCTGATCGCGCGCGTGGTTGGCGAGAAGCTTTCGGTAAAGTTCGGCCAGCCCTTTATCGTCGAAAATCGCCCGGGCGCTTCCAATAACCTCGGCACCGCCGTGCTTGCCAACGCCAAGCCCGACGGCTACACGATCGGCATCGTGGGCGGCAGCCACAATATCAACAAGTTCCTGTTCAAGAACCTGGGCTGGGACCCGGAGAAGAGCTTCGAACCGATCGTCTATACCCACGAGATCCCGCTGGTGTTCGCGGCCTATCCAAAGCTGCCGGTGAAGACGGTGCCGGAACTCGTGACGTGGATGAAGGCCAATCCGGCCGAAGCCAAGGTGGCAACGTCCGGTCGCGGCAGCGCACAGGAAATGGCCGCCGAAATGTTCCGCATGGTCAGCGGTGCGCCGGTACTGCTGGTGCCCTACAAGGGCTCGTCGGCAGCCCATCCTGACCTGATTGCCGGTCGCACGGTCCTCTACATCGATACCATCAGCGCCGTTCTGGAACAGGTCAAGTCAGGCAATGTACGTGCGCTGGCCGTGTCGACGCGCAAACGCTCCAAGGCGCTGCCCAATGTGGCGACGGCCGAAGAACAGGGCCTCAAGGGCTATGACGCCAACACCAACGGCGGCTTCCTGGCACCGGCCGGCACACCGAAGGAGATCGTGGCCAAACTGAATGCCGAGATCAACGCCGCACTGAAGCTTCCGGAAGTCCGCGCCAAGCTGGAAACCGCAGGTATCGAAGTCCAGGGCGGCACGCCGCAGGAATACGCAGCGGTGATCAAGTCCGACCTCGCCAAATGGGGCAAGGTCGTCAAGGAAGCCAATATCCAGGCCGAGTAAGCAGCGGCAAACCAGGAACGAAGAACGAAGCACGAAGCTGCGGGTTGTTTAACCACTAACGCCGCGAGCCACGCCCAAGTGCAAACAGAAGGTAGTGTCTTGGTTTGATCCAGCACCGTAGCATTCGATGCGCCGGCCCTCTCCCCCGCCCCTCTCCCGCGCGCGGGAGAGGGGAGAACACCATTGGCAAGCTGCAATCTCAATGCATCGTCATGCGCAGAAGCGAGGTGTCGTAGCCAAGTTCAGCCACATGGGCCACGAGCGAATCCGCCAATTCGCGCGATGGAGCGGCGTCGCGTGTAAGGAGCCACAGATAGCGGCCCGACGGCTCGCCGACGATCGACCACGAATAGTCGTCGCCATGATCGAGCACCCAGTAGTTGCCAAAGAAGAACGGTCCAAAAAACGATACTTCAAGCTTGGCACCATCGCTGCCCGGCACCACGCGGGCACGGCCTTCCGACGTGCGCGACTTGCCGTCGGCGCACTCTTCATGGCATGTATTACGCACCGAGATCAGTCCGTCGTCGCGCTTCGCATACTCGGCTGTCACGCCTTCGCATCCGCGCTCGAAACCGTTTTCATAGCGCGCGTATTCGTACCATTTGCCAAGGTAGCGATCGAGGTCCACGGGCTTGGCCGGCTCGGGTACGGCCGCATTGCCGCGCTTGCCGGGAGAGAACTTGCTGTATGCGCTGGCCGCCAACGCGGCACCCGCCAGGGCAATACCTGCCGCAGCCAGCGGCGATAGTGATCGTTTCACGCAGCACCTCCATCGTATCGGGGCGATCGGAGATAGATAAGGATAAGGCGATCGCTCATTCCACCGATTCTGAAACACCGGCGCGGCGCTCAAGAATCGGACGAATGCCGACATGGATGTCGGACGTGCCTGACGAAGAAGGAACCTCGTTGGCGCTATTCGATACGCGCGGCGGTGTTCGCGGCCACGCGACCGTTGACATCGGCCAGTGGCAGCCGGATGGTGAACTCGGCGCCTCGGCCAAGGCCTTCGCTGCGCGCCACCACAGTGCCGCCGTGCATCTCCACAAGCGTGCGCACCAGCGTCAGCCCGACGCCGAGCCCACCCTGCCCGCGCTGATGGCGATCAACCTGCATGAACATATCGAAGATCTTCGGCAGCATCTGTTCAGGAATACCTATGCCGTCGTCGCGGACCGTCACGACGGCGCTATCACCGTCGCAAAAGGCTTTCAGTTCAATTCGGCCGCCGGCATCGGTGTACTTGGCGGCGTTGTTGAGCAGATTGGCAATTACCTGAGACAAACGTACCGGATCGCCGTCGACGAAGATCTCCAATCCTGGCCCCTCGACCCGGAGCTGGTGATGCGCCGCATCTATCAGGGGCCGGCTGGTCTCGACCGCACTTTGCAGCACGGCACCCAGATCTATGCGCTGCTTGCGCAGTTCGATTGCGCCGCGCGAGATACGCGACACTTCCAGCAGGTCATCAACAAGGTGCACCATGTGCCTGACCTGCCGCTCGAGCATCTGCACGACGCTCGACGTGGTCGCCGGATTCCCTTCGGACAACTTGAGGATGTCGAGCCCGGTCCGGATTGGCGCGAGTGGATTGCGTAGCTCGTGGGCGAGCGTGGCAAGAAATTCGTTCTTGTGGCGATCCGCTTCGTTCAGCGCCATCTCGGCGCGTTTGCGGGCGGAGATATCGTGAAACAGGATGGCCACCCGCAATTCTTCTGGCTCGCCGATCCGGTAAGCGTAGACGTCGTACCAGCGCTTCAGCGCCGTAGCGGCGAGCTCGAACCGCTGGGCTTCGCCGGTCACTGCGATGCGCCCGTAGACCTCGAACCAATGCTCTTCGTGCCCCGGGGCCAGGCTGCGCATGGAACACCCTTCGGCACCGCTCAGACCGGTCTGGTACTCGAACGACCGGTTGACTTCCTCGAAAACGTAGTCGTAGCACCGTCCGGCGCCATCGAGCAGCACGCGAATGATGCAGTAGCCTTGGTCGATCGATTCAAACAGGGTTCGATAGCGCGCCTCGCTCGCCTTGACGTCTGCCAGCAGCCGGGTCATTTCTTGAAGGCGGGTGTCGTGGCTTGAATGGGTGTCGGACATGTGGGTCGCAAGCAACGCCCGTCCCCAGGGTTCAGGGGGCGGACAAGGCGCCATTATCACCCGGTCAGCCCGCTACCGCGCCGCCCTTCGGCCGGTCCCTGCGGCCACAGTGTGGCAAACCAGACTTTCACTCTGCCCATCGACACAATCGGGAACGCCAGAATCACCGAAGCACCAGCAATCAGATATTGCGTCGCACAACGACGTCCGGTATGATGTGCGGTTCCCCATTTTGCGCACAGATTAATTCGCGAGCGGCGTACGCGCCCCGACGATCTGTGCGAATCTGTGCGTCATTCCACGATTTCGTTCGCATCCCGACACGCTTGACCCGGTCGTCAAGTCAGCGACGATCGTCGGCCAAACTGTCGAGGAGAATGTATTGGCAAATCCGGTTCGCGACGATTCAGCATCCCGCATGAGTGCGGTCACCCCTAAGGCTGGCCGCCGCAAGCCAGCAGGCAAGACGCAGGCGGTTGCGTCACCTCTGGACAGCGTGGCCCTGGCCAACCAGGACGAGGAGCGCCAGCGCCAGATGCGCGCGCTGATCGCGCTCGGCCGCGAGCGCGGCTATCTCACCCATGCGGACATCAACGATCACCTGCCCGACAACTTCACGCAAACGGCGGCGATGGAAACCATCGTCAGCACGTTCAGCGACATGGGTGTGTCGGTATATGAGCAGGCACCTGACGCGGAAACGCTGCTGCTGAGCGACGCTGCGCCTGCCGCTGCGTCCGACGATCAAGCGGACGAAGAGGCGGAAGCTGCACTGTCGACCGTCGATTCCGAATTCGGCCGCACCACGGATCCGGTCCGGATGTATATGCGCGAGATGGGTGCCAGCGAACTGCTGACCCGCGCCGGCGAAATCGAGATCGCAAAGCGCATCGAAGGTGGTCTCCAGGACATGATCCAGGCGATCGCCCAGTGTCCGTCCGTGGTCGCCACGATTCTTGCAGATGTAGACCGCATCGTTGCCGGCGAACTGCGTATCGACGAACTGGTCGATGGCATCACCGTCGACGTGGCCGAAAGCGAAGGCGACGAGGCACTGGAGTCCGATGACACCCAGGTGGAAGCCGACGCCTCCGACGACGAAGACTCGGACGATGACGACGGCGAAACGGGTGCCGGCGATTCGGAAAAAGCGAACGCAGCCCGCCTCGAGCAACTCACGACCGACAGCCTTGCGATCTTCGCGCGGGTGCGTGCACTGTTCGAGCAGTTGCCCGATGCCCCGGTTGCCGGCAAAGCCCGCGCCGCGGCCGTCGTGCAAATGCGCTCGGAGATCCAGAGCGAACTGGCGCCGATCCGCTTTACCGCCAAGACCATCGACCGCCTGTGTGCCAGTGTTCACGACCAGGTAACCGAGGTGCGTACGATCGAGCGCAGCATTCTGGAGATTGCCGTCGAACGCTGCGGCATGCCGCGCGAGGCATTTATCGAGGTCTTCCCGGGCCACGAGACCGACCTTGAGTGGACCACCCGCACGGCGGCCACGTCACAGGAATTCGGCCCGGCGCTCGAGCGCCATCTGCCGGCGATCCAGTCGGCCCAGCAGAAGCTCATCGACATCGAGACCCGCGTCTCGCTGCCGCTCCAGCAGCTCAAGCAGATCAATCGCCAGATGGGTGCCGCGGAAAAGAAAATGCGGCAGGCCAAGCGCGAGATGACCGAAGCCAACCTTCGTCTCGTGATCTCGATCGCCAAGAAGTATGTGAACCGCGGCATGCAATTCCTGGATCTTATCCAGGAAGGCAATATCGGCCTGATGAAGGCGGTGGACAAGTTCGAGTACCGGCGCGGCTGGAAGTTTTCGACATACGCCACGTGGTGGGTCCGCCAGGCCGTCACGCGTGCGCTCGCCGATCAGGCACGGACCATCCGCGTGCCCGTGCACATGATCGAGACGATCAACAAGCTGAACCGGATTTCGCGCGAGATCCTGCAACAGACGGGACAGGAAGCCCATCCGGCCGTACTGGCCGAGCGCATGGAGATGTCCGAGCAGAAGGTGCGGGATATCCTCAAGATCGCCAAGCAGCCGGTCTCGCTCGAAACCCCGGTTGGCGATGATGCCGACGCGACGCTCGGCGACATGATCGAGGACGTTTCGGCAAGCTCACCGGCCGAGGCCGCCATTCAGGCGAATCTGCGTGCCGCGATCAATGAGGCACTCGACGGCTTGTCGCCGCGCGAAGCCAAGGTCCTGCGGATGCGTTTCGGGCTCGACATGGCCTCGGATCACACGCTGGAAGAGGTTGGCAAGCAGTTCGACGTGACCCGCGAGCGGATCCGTCAGATCGAGAGCAAGGCCATGCGCAAGCTGCTGCATCCGAGTCGCGCGGACAAGCTGAGGCTCTTCCTCGAGCGTTAAGCAAAGTCAGAGCGAATCCGGGAGCGCGCCCCTCAGGCCGCTCCCGGGAACCTCGCAGACTTCACAGACACGCACCTGCAGCTACTGGCTGCCCGGCTGTGCGCGGGCGTTGCGCTCACGCTCTACCCGCTCGGTAACGTCACGCGCAACCGCCACCGATCCCATGGCCTTGCCATTGGCATCTAGCACCAGCGCAAACGTCATCTCCACATATATCGAGTGACCATCCTTGTGGATGGCTTTCGTCACCGTCGGCTTGCCCGACAGACGGGTCTTGCCCGTTTCAATCGCAGCGTCATACCCCTTCCAGTGGGCCGCCCGCAATCGCTCGGGAATGATGATGTCGAGGCTCTGCCCTATCGTCTCGTCGGCTCCGTATCCAAAGAGTCCTGTTGCTGCCTTGTTCCAGCCTGCAATCAGGCCGTCCGTGCCGGCATAGATCAGCGCATCGGCAAGATGCTCGATGATCAGGGTGCTTGCGTCTGTGGGTGTGGTCATGGCTTTGTGTGTCAGGATTCGCGCGGCGGCGATATAAGACTTGATACACCGCGGAACAAGTCAAAACAACCGGCTTGGCATATCATTCCGAAATCGAGATTGAATCATTAATAATCATCTCATTTTGAGATGAAACCCATCTCGCAACTTCAACCACGTTGAAGCGTTGGGATGTTGAATTGCACCCACGTTGCCTTGATGCTCGCCGGAGAAAGCAAAATGAGTACGTCAGTCCCGTCATTCCTGAGTCGCGTTGGCTTGACCACGCCCATCATCCAGGCGCCAATGGCTGGCGTCAGTACACCCGCGCTGGCCGCGGCTGTCAGCAATGCCGGTGGTCTTGGGTCGCTTGGCGTCGGGGCGATGGATGCCGCAGCGGCGCGCAAGGCCATTCAGGACACGCGCGCGTTGAGCAGCGGCCCGCTCAATGTGAACCTGTTCTGCCATGTGCCGGCGCAAGCCGATAGCGAACGCGAATCGGCCTGGCTTGGTTACCTGGCGTCGGTATTTGCGGAGTTTGGCGCCACCCCACCGGCGTCGCTGCGAGAGATCTACCAGTCGTTCCAGACCGATGAGGCCATGCTGCAAATGCTCGTCGAGGAAAAGCCGGCAGTGGTGAGCTTCCATTTCGGCCTGCCCGATGCGCACAAGATCCAGGCACTGCATGACGCCGGCATCTACCTGATGGCTTCGGCGACGTCGCTTGCGGAAGCGCGCCAGATCGAAGCCGCCGGCGTCGATGCCATCGTGGCGCAAGGCATCGAGGCGGGCGGGCATCGTGGCGTGTTCGATCCGAAGCAACTCGACGAAGGGCTCGGCACGATGGCCCTGGTGCGTGTACTGGCCCGCCAGACCACGCTGCCGGTGATTGCTTCCGGCGGCATCATGGATGGCGCCGGCATTGCCGCCGCATTGGCGTTGGGGGCACAGGCCGCGCAAATGGGCACAGCCTTCGTGGCATGTCCGGAAACCTCAGCCGACGCGGCGTATCGCACCACCCTCACCTCGGGCCAAACCCCGCCCACCACGTTGACGCAGGCGATTTCCGGCCGTGCCGCGCGCGGCTTTACCAATCGATTTACCGCGCTAGGCACCGCCGCCGGTGCACCCGCGGTACCCGACTACCCGATCACCTACGATGCCGGCAAGGCACTGCACGCCGCGGCCAAGGCCAAGGGTTCGGCGGCATTCGCCGCGCAATGGGCCGGCCAGGCAGTACCGCTGTCACGCGCACTGCCGGCGACCGAGCTGATGCATGCGTTGAAGGCGGAACTGCACGAGACGATCGGGCAACTCGCCAGCTTGCAGACAGCATTGCGTTGACCTGCAGCCGGGCCTGACCCGGCTTCCCGCACGTTCGCGCACGGGCCTGCCGCAACATCGTTGCCGCAGGCCGTCGTCACGCATACCTCCCCCTTTCCTCCTTTCGGCAGCCTTGCGCTGCCCATCGGCACGCCCCGCCGTGCCGACCCGCGCCTTGATTTCCCTCTTTGTTTTTGTCTTCGTCCGGTGTTCCGCATCGGGCCAGCGTCTCTGCTTGCGCACTTGTTACCGGCACGCACAAGTGTTTGTGCGCCGCAGCCGTTCATCAATCGCGGTCCGTCACCTAAATTTCCACCCATCGACCACGTCGGTTCGATTGGCAAGACGCCAGGTCAATCCCAATACACAGAGGTTAATCATGAGCACAACGCAAACCACCCAAGCTACCCAGAAAGTCGCCATCATCACGGGCGCATCGCAAGGCATCGGCGCTGAACTGGTCAAGGCGTATCGCCAACGCGGCTATCGCGTGGTCGCTACAGCCCGCAGCATCCAGCAGACCGATGACGCCAACATCCTCGCCGTGCCGGGCGATATTGCCGACCCCGAAACCGCGCGCCGCGTGGTGGCACAAGCCGTCGAAAAGTTCGGCCGCGTCGACGCCTTGGTCAACAACGCCGGCATCTTCATCGCCAAGCCCTTCACGAGCTACACCGCTGAGGACTTCGCCACCAAGATTGGCGTGAACCTGTCCGGCTTCTTCTTCATCACGCAACTCGCCATCGCCGAGATGGAGAAGCAACGCAGCGGCCATGTGGTGAGCATTACCACCAGCCTCGTCGATCATGCAATCGATGGCGTGCCGTCGGTGCTGGCCTCGCTGACCAAGGGCGGGATCAATGCGGCAACCAAGTCGCTGGCAATCGAGTACGCCAAGCGCGGCATCCGCGTGAACGCCGTGGCGCCTGGCATCATCAAGTCGCCGATGCACGCACCGGAAACCCACGCGGCCCTGGGCGCGCTGCACCCGATGGGCCATATGGGCGAAATGAGCGACATCGCCGAAGCGGTGCTGTTCCTGGAATCGGCGCCGTTCGTGACCGGTGAAATCCTGCACGTCGACGGTGGCCAGAGCGCGGGCCACTAAGGTTGGCTAAAAGGGTAAACCCTAGGGTTTCCGTAACGTAGGCTCTGGCGTGCTCTCCTAGACTGGAAGCTTTCGCCACACGGAAACCCAAAGGACAACCCATGGCCGCGATCGAAGTGAAGGTGCCCCAGCTTTCCGAATCCGTCTCGGAAGCGACGCTGCTCCAGTGGAAGAAGAAAGCCGGCGAAGCGGTCAAGCGCGACGAGATCCTGGTGGATCTGGAAACGGACAAGGTCACGCTGGAAGTACCTTGCCCGGAAGATGGGGTGCTGGCGAAAATCGTGCAGCCCGATGGCGCAACGGTACATGCCGATGAAGTAATCGCAGTGGTGGATACCGAAGGCAAGGCAACCGCAGTGGCTCCGGCCGCGGCCGCGCCAGCCGCCGCACCCGCTGCCGCACCGACACCAACGCCAGCACCGGCCGGGGCGCCAGTGGCAGCGGCTGGTGGCGGTGCCGCAGCCTCCGCCAAGGCGGATTTCGACGTCATCGTGATTGGCTCCGGACCCGGCGGCTATATTGCCGCCATACGCGCGGCACAACTCGGCAAGACCGTGGCCTGCATCGAGGAATGGAAGGACGAAGCCGGCAAGCCGCGCCTTGGCGGCACCTGCCTCAACGTCGGCTGCATCCCCAGCAAGGCCCTGCTCGCCTCATCGGAAAACTTCGAACACGCGCTGCACGGCATGGCCGAGCATGGTGTACAGGTCAAGGGCGTCTCGCTGGACCTGCCGCAGATGATCAAGCGCAAGGCAGCCATCGTCGACAAATTTACCGGCGGCGTGGAGTTCCTGTTCCGCAAGAACAAGGTCACCTGGATCAAGGGGCACGGAAAGTTCAAGGGCCGTGCCGCGGATGGCGTAGTCACCGTCGACGCCATCGAAGGCGCCGACAGCAAGTCGTACACCGCGCGCAATGTGATCGTAGCCACCGGCTCCAAGGCGCGTCACCTGCCCAATGTGCCCGTCGACAACAAGATCGTGTCCGATAACGAAGGCGCGTTGTCGTTCGATTCGGTACCGAAGAAGCTCGCCGTGATCGGCGCGGGCGTGATCGGCCTGGAACTCGGTTCGGTCTGGCGCCGGCTCGGTGCCGAAGTGACGATTCTCGAAGCGCTGCCGGCATTCCTTGGCGCCGTTGATGAAGCCATTGCCAAAGAAGCGGCCAAGCTGTTCAAGAAACAGGGGCTGACCATCCATCTGGGCGTGAATATCGGCGAAGTGAAGGCCACGGCCAAAGGCGTGAGCATTGCCTACAAGGACCAGGCCGGCGCCGACCAGAAACTTGATGCGGACCGCCTGATCGTTTCCATCGGGCGCGTGCCGAACACGGACAACCTTGGGCTCGATGCCGTGGGGCTGTCCGCCGATGCGCGCGGCTTCATTCCCGTGGACGACCAGTGCCGCACCGCCGTGGCCGGCATCTACGCGATTGGCGATGTGGTACGCGGCCCGATGCTGGCCCACAAGGCCGAGGATGAGGGCGTGATGGTGGCCGAAGTCATCGACGGCCAGAAGCCCCATATCGACTACAACTGTATTCCGTGGGTCATCTACACCGAACCGGAGATTGCCTGGGTTGGCAAGACCGAGGCACAACTCAAGGCCGAAGGCCGTAGCTATCGCACCGGCCAGTTCCCGATGATGGCCAACGGCCGCGCAATTGGCCTGGGCCGCCCCGACGGCTTTATCAAGATGATTGCCGATGCAACGACCGATGAACTGCTGGGCGTGCATATCATCTCGGCCAATGCCTCGGACCTGATTGCCGAAGGCGTGGCGGCGCTGGAGTTCAAGGCGGCGTCGGAAGATATCGGCATCATCAGCCATCCGCACCCGTCGTTGTCCGAGGTCATGCGCGAAGCCGCGCTGGCGGTGCAGAAGCGGGCGTTGAACATGTAGCGCATTTAGTGCGATGGGCTCCGCATTCCACGCCGCTGCACGTGATCGATCGTGCTGGCAGAATGGTGGCTACCCGACTGACAGTAGCCACCCGGAGCCCATCCCAAAATGAGCATGACCCATACCTTTGCCACTACCGAGCCGTCGCGTGCCGAGATCGATGCCTTGCGCGGCGCCACCGTGCTTGAGTTCGGCACGGCATGGTGTGGCTTCTGCCAGCGCGCGCAACCGCTGATTGAAGCGGCGTTCGGCGAGCATCCCGACCTTGGGCACATCAAGGTGGAAGACGGCAGCGGCCGGCCTTTGGGCCGTTCATTCCGCGTCAAGCTATGGCCGACGCTGGTGTTCCTGCGCGACGGTCAGGAAGTGGCACGACTGGTGCGGCCGGGCAGCGCGCGCGAGATTGCCGACGCCATGGCGCAGATCGACAGCCAGCCGGTCGACCGCTGACGCCTATGGCTTATGGCTCCAGCGGCATGGCGCTGGTGCACTTGATCTCGTCGAGGCACACGCTCGACTTCACGCCGCTCACGCCCGGGATACGCATCAGCGTATCGAGCAGAAAGTCCGATAGCGACTTCAGATCCCGGGCCACCACCTTCAGCACGTAGTCGATATCGCCGGTCACGGAGAAACACTCCTGGATCTGCGCCAGCTCTGCCACCAGCCCCTTGAATTTCGACAAGTCACGGATATGTCCGCGCTCCATGGTCACGTGGATGAACGCGGTCACGCCAAACCCAAGCGCCGTGCTGTCGAGCCGCGCCTCGTAGCGTTTGATGATGCCGCCCTCCTCCAGGCGGCGGTGGCGGCGCAATGTCTGAGCCGGCGAAAGGCTGATGGCCTCGGCCAGTTCCAGGTTCGACGCCCGCCCGTTTTCCTGTAGCACCCCCAGCAAGCGGCGATCGGTGCGATCAAGGTCGTCTTTCTGCACTTTGGTTTCCTGAAATAGCCGTTGGACGAAATCTTATCTCATATTTCAGGGTTTCCCTGCGTCCTTTACGAAATCCTATTTAGCCGGGTGCCATCTACAATTTCCCCATGTTGAGCAGCACCTGAAGCGCCCCCCAAAGCTCCTGCGCTGCGGCTCCACCGAAATATTATTTCCATCCGCTTACCCCCACTTACGCCCCCGCGCGCACTGACCATGGCCGATCTCTTTGAAAACCCGATGCAACTAATGGGCTTCGAGTTTGTTGAATTTGCCTCGCCCACGCCCAACGTTCTTGAGCCGATGTTCGAGAAAATGGGCTTCACGCTGGTAGCCCGCCACCGCTCGAAAGATGTGGTGCTGTACCGCCAGGGCGACATCAATTTCATCATCAACAACGAGCCGCACAGTGAAGCCGCCTATTTCGCCGCCGAACATGGCCCGAGCGCATGCGGCATGGCATTCCGTGTCAAGGATTCACACAAGGCCTACAACCGCGCGCTGATGCTGGGCGCCCAGCCGATCGAGATCGCCACCGGCCCGATGGAACTGCGCCTGCCCGCCATCAAGGGCATCGGCGGCGCGCCGCTCTACCTGATCGACCGCTTCGAAGACGGCAAGTCGATCTATGACATCGACTTCGAATACATCGAAGGCGTGGACCGCCACCCCAAGGGCCACGGCCTCAAGCTGATCGACCACCTGACGCACAACGTCTACCGTGGCCGCATGGCTTACTGGGCGAATTTCTACGAACGCCTGTTCAACTTCCGCGAAATTCGCTATTTCGATATCCAGGGCGAATACACGGGCCTGACCTCGAAGGCGATGACCGCGCCAGACGGCAAGATCCGCATCCCGCTGAACGAGGAGTCGTCGAAGGGCGCAGGCCAGATCGAGGAATTCCTGATGGCGTTCAATGGCGAAGGCATCCAGCACATTGCGTTCTCCGTGGACAACCTGCTCGAAGTCATCGACAGCCTGCAAATGGCCGGCGTGGACCTGATGACCGCGCCGAACGACTACTACTACGAGGCGCTGGACACCCGGCTGCCCGGTCACGGCCAGCCCGTTGACCAGCTCAAGGCGCGTGGCATCCTGGTGGACGGCACGACCGAAGGCGGTCGTCCGCGCCTGCTGCTGCAGATTTTCTCGAAGACCGCGTTTGGCCCGGTGTTCTTCGAATTCATCCAGCGCGCCGGTGACGATGGCTTCGGCGAAGGCAACTTCAAGGCGCTGTTCGAATCACTCGAACGCGACCAGATCGAGCGTGGCACGTTGAAGGTGTGACGCAAAAGGCCTGGATTTGATCCAGGCCATCACCAATCCCCTGCTTTTCCAAGCCTGTGCCGGTATCCTTGCGGGTTGCCGGCGCAAACCCTGCGGCCGGCGCTACCCGCGCCGGCGCTTTTTTGAACGCGCCCGTCCGATAGAGGCGCGATGCCATTCCACAAGAATGGGTAGAGGAAAGACAAATCCATGCATGCTCCTGATAGCCAAGGCACGCTCCAGCGTGGCCTGAAGAATCGTCACATCCAGCTGATTGCGCTGGGTGGCGCCATCGGCACCGGCCTGTTCCTGGGCATTGCCCAGACCATCAAGCTTGCCGGCCCTTCCGTATTGCTCGGCTACGCCCTCGCCGGCATCGTCGCGTTCTTCATCATGCGCCAGCTCGGCGAGATGGTTGTCGATGAACCGGTTGCCGGCTCGTTCAGCTACTTTGCCAATAAATACTGCGGCCACTTTTCCGGCTTCATGTCCGGCTGGAACTACTGGGTGCTCTATATCCTGGTGAGCATGGCCGAACTGTCGGCCGTGGGCATCTACGTCCAGTACTGGTGGCCCGGCATCCCGACGTGGATCTCGGCGCTGGCTTTCTTCCTGATCATCAACGCCATCAACCTGGCCAGCGTGAAATCGTTCGGCGAGATGGAGTTCTGGTTCTCGATCATCAAGGTCGTTGCCATCGTCGGCATGATCGGCTTTGGCGGCTACCTGCTGGTCTCCGGCAACGCCGGCCCCGCAGCCAGCGTGGCCAACCTGTGGCAGCACGGTGGCTTCTTCCCGAACGGCTTTGGCGGACTGGTGATGGCAATGGCCGTGATCATGTTCTCGTTCGGCGGACTGGAACTGGTAGGGATTACCGCGGCGGAAGCCGACAACCCGGGCAAGAGCATTCCCAAGGCCACCAACCAGGTGATCTACCGCATCCTGATTTTCTACGTTGGTGCGCTGGCCGTACTGCTGTCGCTGTATCCGTGGCAGAACGTGGTCACCGGCGGCAGCCCGTTCGTGCTGATCTTCCATGCGATGAACAGCGATCTGGTTGCTACCGTGCTCAACATCGTGGTGTTGACCGCCGCGCTGTCGGTCTACAACAGCGGCGTCTACTGCAACAGCCGCATGCTGCTGGGCCTGGCCCAGCAAGGCAACGCCCCGCGTGCCCTGCTGCGCGTGAACCGTCGCGGCATTCCGCTGACCGCGCTGGCCGTATCGGCGGTTGCCACCGGTATCTGCGTGCTGGTCAACTACTTCATGCCCGGCGAGGCCTTCGAGCTGCTGATGGGGCTGGTGGTGTCCGCCCTGATCATCAACTGGGCGATGATCAGCATCATTCACCTGATGTTCCGCCGCGCCAAGCGCCAGGCCGGCCAGACCACCACGTTCCGCAGCCTGGGCTACCCGCTGACCAACTACCTGACGCTGGCATTCCTGGCCGGCATCCTGGTGGTGATGTTCCTGACGCCGGGCCTGCGCCTGTCGGTGTACCTGATTCCGGTCTGGCTTGCCGTTCTTGGCGTAAGCTATCGCCTCCGGCAAAAAAATGCCGGTTCGGCCCTGCCGGCCGCCAGTGCCCAGATCCAGTAATCCGATCGTCCTGTGCGGCCCCGACCCGGGCCGCCGCCCCTGAACCAGAAGCCAGACGCATCCCATGTTCGAACACATCGAAGCCTTTCCCGGCGACCCGATCCTCTCGCTTAACGAGGACTTCCAGCAAGACCCGCGCACCAGCAAGGTCAACCTGAGCATCGGCATCTACTTTGACGAAGAAGGCCGCCTGCCGGTGATGCAGGCCGTGGAGCAGGCCGAGGCCGCCCTGTTGTCGGACATGGGCCCGCGCCCGTACCTGCCGATGGCCGGTATCGCGGCCTACCGCCAGGCCGTGCAGGCACTGGTGTTCGGCGAAGACTGCGCCGCGCGCGCCGAAGGCCGCATCGCCACGCTGCAGACGCTGGGCGGCTCCGGTGCGCTGCGCGTGGGCGCCGATTTCCTGAAGCGCTATTTCCCGACCGCGGAGATGTGGATCAGCGATCCGAGCTGGGAAAACCACCGCGTGGTGTTCGAGCGTGCCGGCTTCAAGGTCAACAGCTATCCGTACTACGATGCCGAGACCGGTGGCCTGAAGTTCGACGCCATGCTCGCGGCTATCGAAGCCATTCCGCAAGGTGGCATCGTGCTGCTGCACGCCTGCTGCCACAATCCGACCGGCGTGGACCTCAATGAAGACCAGTGGCGCCAGGTGATTGGCGTACTGAAGGCCCGCAAGCTGCTGCCGTTCGTCGACATGGCTTACCAGGGCTTCGGTGCCGGCCTGGACGACGATGCCTTCGCGGTACGCGAACTGGCCCGTCAGAACGTGCCGTGCCTGGTGGCCAACTCGTTCTCGAAGAACTTCTCGCTGTATGGCGAACGTTGCGGTGGACTGAGCGTAGTCTGCCAGAGCGCCGACGAAGCCAGCCGCGTACTGGGCCAACTGACCGGCGCCGTGCGCGCCAACTACAGCAACCCGCCCACGCACGGCGCCCGCGTGGTGGCACGCGTGCTGACCACGCCGGAACTGCGCAAGAGCTGGGAAGCGGAACTGGCGGCCATGTGCCAGCGCATCGCAAGCATGCGCCAGGCCATCCATGACCAGCTGCGCGCGCATGTCAGCGGCGAAAAGCTGTCGCGCTATATCACGCAACGCGGCATGTTCACGTACACAGGCCTGACGGCCGACCAGGTCGACCGCCTGAAGAACGAACACGGCGTGTACGTTCTTCGCTCGGGCCGTATGTGCGTGGCCGGCTTGAACGAACGCAACGTGGGCGTGGTAGCCCATGCGATTGGGCAAGTGTTGAAGGCTTGAATGTAGTTGTAATGGTTGCCTCCCCTCTCCCGCACCGCGGGAGAGGGGTTGGGGGAGAGGGCAGGAGGTTCTGCTTGCCGCTGATCGCATTTTGAACCGCTGGCCCTCTCCCCCGCCCCTCTCCCGCTCGCGGGAGAGGGGAGAACTACACCTCAAAGAACGCTACGCAAGTCGGGCTGCCGGTCGATACCACGCATCGTGGCGCACCAAGGGCCTCGCGCTTGTCCTTTCCGTGAATCGCAAACATCGTGATCGTGTCGGAGCCCTCGTTGGCCACGATCAGGTTGCGTTGCGCCGGGTCACTCGTGATGAATCGCGGCGTCGCTCCCCCGCCTGGCACCCAGCCCGTCAAATTCGGCAACCCGTTTCCCGCATCGATATCCAGGACCGACAACGTGTCGTGACCGCGGTTGCTTACGAATAGCCGCTGAGTCTTCTGGTCGAGAACAATGCCGGCGGACTGGTTGGCCCCCGCATAACCTGCCGGCAACAGCCTGGCCATACCCTGAAGCTCGCAATGCCCTGCAGCATCGAGGCGGTAGGTGGCTAGCGTTGAGTCGAGTTCATTCACGATGTACAGCAGCGGCATGGTGGGATGCAGCGCCCCATGGCGTGGTCCCGCGCCCGGCCGGGCGCTGACCCGCTGCAGCGATTCGCGGTTCCAGCCCTGGCACGCGCCGTCGAACTCGGCGAACCATATGGCATCCGCCCCCTTGTCCGGAAAGATAAAGCGGTCCGTCCCCGCGATACGCAAAACCTGATGGGGATGCGGGCCGCGCTGCTCGCTTGCATGCGGACCCGGGCTGGCAATTAAGGTCAGTGAGTCGGACACAGCGCCGAGGCTTCCGTCGCGCTTGACCGGAAGCGCCGCGACAGTCCCGTTTGCGTAGTTGGCCACCACAAGACAGTCGCCATGCTGTGTAAGGCCAAGATGCACAGGATTCTTCCCTCCCGTGGACTGGGTGTTCAGCGCGGTCAAGTTGCCATCGCGCGCATCGATGCGAAATGAGCTGACCTGCTCCTGGTCGCCGTGGACACAGAACAGCAGCAATCTCTGCTGATCGACCAGCAGATACGATGGATTGACCAGCCCCCCAATGGTTTGCGCGTGGTTCCATTCCCCGCCGTCTCCCACGGCAAAGACTTCGATGCCACGCCCCCTTGCCTTGCGCTTCGCCGTAGTACGGCAGCCTGTATAGGCGATTGTCGGCACGTCCCCTCCTGTTTTTCATGTTTGGCAATCCAGCGCAGTCACTGCACTTGGGAATCTATAAACGCAATTTTTCCACTATGCACGCCGAGGCCTTACGACCACTGACCGGCATCGACTATCAACCATGTTTACCCTAGTTTCATGCAGGTATTGAGCGTAAGACTACACATTTCCCGAATCTCCCCAGCAAATATGTTGCCGCCAGCGTTAGTGCATTCTATGATCATAAAAAGCTATACGCAAACAAGATCCACAAAACAGGAGACATGGCATGAAATCCCTCATCGACATGCGTCGGCGCGCCATCGTGCAAGGCATCCTCGCGGCCCCGCTGGCTGGCCTGCTTTCGCCGCGCGCGGCGTGGGCGCAAGGCACGTTCCCGTCGAAGCCGATTACCTTTATCGTCCCGCAGGCCGCTGGCGGCGGCGCAGACCTGTTGTGCCGCACCATTCAGGGCAAGGCGCAGGAACTGCTGGGGCAGTCGATCATCATCGACAACCGCCCAGGTGCCGCCGGCAATATCGGCACTGTTGCCGGTGCGCGTGCGGCGGCCGATGGCTACACGATGACGTTCGTCAATCTGTCGACCATGGCTTTGAATCCGCACCTGTATTCAAAGCCTGGCTACTCGGTGAGCGACTTCGAACCATTGGCATGGATGGCATCGGTAGCCAATATCCTGGTTGTGAACCCCAACGTTCCGGCGAAGAATCTGCGGGAATTCATTGCACTGGCCAAGGCAAAGCCGGGCAAGCTGACCTACAGTTCGGCCGGCAACGGCAGCGGCAACCATCTGGGCGGGGAAATGCTCAAGTCGTTGGCGAAGATCGATCTGGTGCACGTTCCCTACAAGGGCGGGGCGCCGGCCGTGGTAGCGGTCCTTGGCGGCGAAGTGGACGCCTGTATCGCCGATCCGCTTGCTGCGCTGCCGCACATCAAGGCCGGCAAGCTGCGAGCCATTGCGGTGACTTCCGCCAAGCGCGCCAGCGCCTTGCCCGACGTCCCGGCCATGGCGGAAGCTGTGCCCGGCTACGAAGCCACATCATGGGCCGGCGCCGTGGTACCGAAAGGCACTCCCGCAGCCGCGTCACAAAAGCTGGCCCAGGCATTGCTCGCCGGACTCAGGGAGCCGGGCAACGCCGACAAGCTGCGCAGCCAGCTCTATGAGCCCACGGCAGGCAGCGCGGCCGAGTTCGCAGCGTTGATTCGGCGGGAAAACGACAAGTGGTCAAAGCTTATCCAGCAGCTGGGCATGCGGATCGACTGAAGCCGGCTGAAGCGGGTGCTTGCTGTGCGATTGTCGGGCGGCATGGCAAAATGCCATCCGTAACCATGCCGCCGACTGGTTCGACCCCACCGGCGACGTTATTTTCTGCCGCCTGCCGAACCATGAATCTCTCTCAGTTGCAAACGCGTGTCGCACGGGAAATCGTCGCACTGGCCCGCATGGACAGCCTGCGCGCCGGCGACCACTTGGCCGAGAGTGTGCTGGCCCAACGCATTGGGGTATCCCGGTCGCCGGTAAACGTGGCGCTGCGCTATCTGGTGGAGATCGGCGCCGTGGTTCACGACCACAACCGCGGCTTCTTCCTCGGCAAGGATGCGGCCCAGCTGTCGGGCATTGCGCAGGAACTGTCGGAGGAGCCGGACGACCCCCTTCACCTCCGGATTGCGGAAGACCGCCTGAGCGGTGCGCTTGCCGACTTTGTCACCGAAGCCGACATGATGCGCCAGTACGACGTTGCCCGCAGCACGTTGCGCAAGGCGCTTTCCCGGATTCAGGAAGAAGGTTGGGTCGAGCGCTCGATCGGCCATGGCTGGACCTTTCTTCCGATGATCGATTCCCCGCAGGCCTATGAGGAAAGCTATCTCTACCGCACTGCACTGGAGCCGACCGGCCTGCTGAGCCCGTGGTTCCGGGCCGACCCGGTTGAACTGGCCTCGCTGCAGCGGCAGCAGCGCGCCATTGTCGATGGTGGATACAAGACCATGACGCCCATCGAACTGTTCGAGTCGAACAGCCGCTTTCACGAGACCATTGCCAAGTGGTCCGGCAACCGTTTCCTAGTGCAGTCCATCAAGCGTATGGATTCGCTGCGCCGGCTGGTCGAATACGGCCAGGCCAAGGACCGGAAGCCGCGCCAGGAACAGGCCATCGAACACCTTGCGATCCTGGACGCAATTGCGGCACAGGACCTGCTCAAGGCCGCCGGCCTGATGCGAGAGCACCTTGAGGGCGCACGACAGCGCAAGGTCCGCAGCAAATCCGTGTTCAAGAGCGCCGCCTGACAGACTGTTTCTTTTGATCAAATAGGGCAATTTACTTCCGCGCCCTCGATACGCAATCGCAACTTCGCGATTGCGTTTTCATTTCTACGCTTCCTTCCCCTACCCTGCGCTGCCCACTTCTTGGCCTGAGGTAGCGTCAACGTCGCGTCCCGTCGACTCACAAGCACTTCAATCCATCCACCTACGGGTAAACTCTTACGCAATCCACTTTGCATTCTCTGATCACAAAAAACCATAATCAATGCAACGCATCAACGCCACAAAAGGGAGCCGTCACGGCAACCTGTTTGACGACATCTTCCAGATCGGAGACAAAGCATGACTACCAAGACCCCTTCCGGCGCCGTTCTTCTCAAGCCTGAAGCATTGCCCACGCATGAGCGTGGTGGCGGTGCCCGCACCACGCCGCTGGTGTCGCGCGAGCTCGGGACGACCAGCTTCATTACCGGCTACACCTCGTTCGACGGCGGCGTGGAGATTCCTTTCCACAGCCACAATTGCCAGGAAAGCGTGGTCCTGATGGAAGGTGAGGCGATCCTCGATATCGACGGACTGGAATACCAGCTCAAGGCCCACGACGTGACGTTCATTCCGCCGAACGTCAATCATCGCTTCCGCAACCTGTCGAAGACGAAGCCGATGAAGATCATGTGGATCTACGCCACTGTCGACGCGACGCGCACGCTGACTGAATCGGGCACCACCAATCCGGTGGCAGCGGAACACGGCAAGGACTGAGTCCCGCGCCCGAAGGCCATGTAGCAAAGGACCGCCCCCGACTTAACTCGGGGCGCAGGCGTCCTTCACCCTGAAATTCCGACCGCCCCCACCAACGCAGCGCCTCGCTGGCCATCCCCGGCCAGCCATGCAGGCAAGCTACGACCCGGTCCATAACAACGACGCGAGACAACGATGCTGGTAATTCTCGGTTTCGGCATGATTGCCGCATTCATGACACTGATCATGGCCAAACGGCTCACGCCGGTGGCTGCGCTGATCCTGGTCCCGATCATCTTCGGGTTGATTGCGGGCGGCGGTCTCGACCTCGGGCACGCCATCATCAAGTCGATCCGAACGGTTGCGCCTACCGCATGCCTGTTGTTCTTCGCGATCATCTACTTCGGGATGATGATCGACGTTGGCATGTTCGATCCGCTTATCAGGACCATTCTGCGGTTCGTACACAACGATCCGGTGCGCCTGGCAATCGGTACGGCATTGCTGACGGCGATCGTGTCACTCGATGGCGATGGCTCGACCACGTTCATCATTGTCACGTCGGCGTTCCTGCCGATCTATCTGCGTCTCGGCATGAACCCGTGGGTGCTGACCTGCATTGCGGCAACAGCCAATGGCATCCTCAACACGGTTCCCTGGGGCGGCTCGACGGCCCGTGCCGCCGCCGCGCTCAAGCTCAACCCGGTAGACATCTTCGTGCCGATGGCACCCGCCATTGCCATCTCCGTTGGTGCGCTGCTGTTCCTCGCGTGGCTGCTGGGCCGCGCCGAGCGGGCCCGCATTGGGCATCTCGCAATTCAGCAAGACTCGGGCTTCCTGGGGACTGGCCGTCGGAGCAGCGCGGCTGCTGCATCGGCCGGATACGTGGCAGTGCCGAGCGCCGCCATGGCGCTTCCCAATCCAGGTGCCATCGGCGCGGTACGTATCGATGCGTCTACTGAGACAGCATCGGTAGCATCGGCCGCCGATGATTTTGCGGCGCCGATTTCCAGCGATGGACATCTTATCCAGCGCCCTCACGCCCGGCCACGTCTGACCTGGGTGAATGCGCTGCTGACGCTCGCCGTGATGGCCCTGCTGGTGGTCGAAGTCATTCCCTCGCCGGTGGTATTCCTGCTGGGCGTGTCGATCGCGCTGGTCATCAATTTTCCGCGCGTGGCCGACCAGGCCGATCAGATCAAGTCCCACGCATCGAGCATTGTTGGCGTGGTGGGAATGGTATTCGCCGCTACGGTGCTGACCGGTGTCCTCAGCGGCAGCGGCATGGTCGAAGCCATGGCGAAATGGCTGGTCGCAATCATACCGGCATCGTGGGGACCGCATCTGGCCATCGTCACCGGCGTGATCAGCATCCCGATGACGTTCTTTACCAGCAACGACGCGTTCTTCTTCGGTGTGTTGCCGATCCTGGCGGAGACCGCTTCGCACTATGGCATCTCGGCGGTCGAGATGGCCCGTGCGGCCATCGTAGGGCAACCGCTGCATCAGTCGAGCCCGCTGGTGCCTTCGTTCCTGCTGCTGGCGGGCCTGGCCAAGGTCGAGCTTGGCGAACACGCCCGCAAGACGATCTGGCGCGCGGTTCTTGTCGGGGTGGTGATGCTGGTCGCCGGAGGTCTCACCGGCGCCTATCCGATCTGATGCGCCCGGCCACTTGCCGCACACCCGTCGCACACCAAACATTGCATGACCTGGAGATTGACATGCCTACTACCATTCAAGCCGAGGAACTGACCCGTTTCGGTACAGCGGTCCTCGAAACCCTTGGCGTTCCCGCCGCTGACGCGCATCTTCTGGCCGATAGCCTGGTCGTGGCGGAACTATGGGGCCATTCCTCGCACGGCATGCTGCGGCTGCCCTGGTACGTGGAACGCCTGCGCAGCGGCGTGATGACCGCCGTGACCGAACCCGCGATCGTCATGGATGGCGGCGCAGTGACCGTGATGGATGGTCGTCACGGCATTGGGCAGGTGCTGTCCGCCAAGGCCGTCGAGCTTGGCGTCGAGCGCGCCCGCCAGCACGGCATCAGCGCCGTTGGCGTTCGCAACTCGAATCACTTCGGCACCGCCGCCTACTTCACGCGCATGGCGGCCCAGCAGGGTTGCGTGGCGATCCTTGCCACCAACGCGAGCCCGGCCATGGCGCCATGGGGTGGCAAGACCAAGACCGTCGGCACCAACCCGTGGTCGATCGCCGCCCCCGGGGGACGCCGTGGCGTTGCCGTGATGGACATTGCCAATACCGCGGTCGCGCGCGGCAAGATCTATCTTGCGGCGGAACGCGACGTCGAGATTCCGGACACATGGGCCGCCGACGAGAACGGCGTCCCGACGACCAATGCCAAGGACGCCATTCATGGCTTGATCCTGCCGATGGCTGGCCACAAGGGCTATGTCATCTCATTCATGATGGATGTGCTCGCGGGTGTGCTGACCGGCAGCCAGTTCGGATCGCATGTCGCGGGTCCCTATGAGGCTGACCGTCCGAGCGGCTGTGGCCACCTGCTGATCACCATCGACATCAAGTCGACCATGCCGCTTGCCGAGTTCGAACAGCGCATGGAAGCGCTGATCGATGAGATCAAGGCGGTTCCAACCGCGCACGGCATCGAAGAGATCTTCTTCCCGGGCGAGTTGGAAGACCGTAATACCGCCCTCTACAGCGAGGCAGGCATCTCGCTGGCTGACAACACGTGGCAGAGCATGGTGAAGCTCGGCACCGAAACGGGCACGGACCTGCCTGCCCTTCTTAACGTTTGACAAGGACCCGCGATGATCGCCCTGATTGTTTCCCTCGATGTCTATCCGGAACGCCTCGAAGAATTCCTGGCGGCCATCAAGGAGAACGCCACGCGTACCTTCGAGGACGAAGCTGGCTGCAAGTACTTTGACGTGACGCAGGATTCGAAGAATCCGCATCACTTCATGTTTTACGAACTGTATGACGATGCGGCCGCCATCGACGCCCATCGCGCCGCGCCTCATTTCGCGAAATGGCGCGAGGCAGCCGAACGCTGTGTGGTCAAGGGGAGCCAGGTCAATACGATCTGCAACCAGCTCTTCCATCACGCCTGAGAACCGAGGATAGCCACGACCATGACGAACACCATCACGACTTATGATCCGAGCACCGGCGCCACGCTCCAGACCTACGAAGGCTGGACGACCGCGCAAATCGAAGCCGCTGTGAGCACTGGCCATGCCGCCGCGTTGGCATGGGGCCAGCAACCGCTCGCGGAACGCGTTGCCGCGGTGCGCCGCCTGGCCGACGAACTGCGTCGCCAGAGCAAACCGTTTGCCGAACTGATCACCACCGAAATGGGCAAGGTGGGTGCCGAAGCGGCCGGTGAACTGGAAAAGTCCGCGGTCACGGCCATTTACTATGCCGACCACGCCGAACAGATCCTGGCCGACGAGAAGGCCAGCATCGACGGCGTGGACGCGTGGGTCAGCTACGAGCCCATCGGCCTGGTACTGGCCGTGATGCCGTGGAACTTCCCGGTCTGGCAGGTGATGCGCTTTGCCATCCCCGCCATTACCGCCGGCAATGGTGTGCTGCTCAAGCACTCGCCCAATGTCACCGGCTGTGCCTTGGCACTCGAAAAACTGTTCGTCGATGCGGGCCTGCCCAGGCACCTGGTCACGACGCTGGTGGTGGCCGAACCGCAGGTGCCGCAGGTGATCGACGGACTGATCCACGATGACCGGATTGCCGCAGTCACGCTGACCGGCTCCAACCGCGCTGGCGCTGCCGTGGGCGCGGCCGCCGGCCGGGCGTCGAAGAAATCCGTGCTGGAGCTGGGCGGGTCCGACGCCTTTGTCGTACTCGACGATGCCGACCTCGATACCGCCGTTGCCTCCGCCGTCAAGGCACGCTTCCATAACGCAGGCCAAAGCTGTGTCTGCGCCAAGCGCTTCATTGTCTCGGAGGGCATCGCCAAGGCATTTACCGAGCGGTTCGTCCAGGCCACCAAGGCGTTGGTCGTCGGCAATCCGAATGAGGCTGCCACACAGATGGGACCGCTGGCGCGCCCCGACCTGCGTGACGCGCTGGACCAGCAGGTCCGCCGCTCGCTCGATGCCGGCGCCGTGCTGCTGGCAGGCGGCAAGGCCATGGATGGCCCCGGCAACTTCTACGCGCCGACGGTCCTCGGCAATATGCAACCGGGCATGGCCGCGTTCGATGAAGAGACGTTCGGCCCGCTGGCCGCGATCGCGGTAGCCAGGGACGATGCCGACGCAGTGCGCCTGGCCAATGCCACGCCATTCGGGCTGTCAGTGAGCGTCTGGGCGGGGTCGACCCAGCGCGCGCTGGCCGTGGCCCGGAGCGTGACAAGCGGCGCCGCATTCATCAACGCCATCACAGCTTCCGACGCGCGCCTGCCGTTCGGCGGGACCAAGAAGTCAGGGTACGGGCGTGAACTGGCATCCGCCGGGATTCGCGAGTTTACGAATACGCGGACCTATTGGGCGGCGGTGATCTGAAGGTCAGGCCTTGATACTGACACCTGAATCCGCTCAGTATCCGCTCAGTATCCGCTCAAGTTGAGCGGATACTGAGCGGATTCCCGGATTCCTGAGCGGATTCGCTTGGATTTGAGCGGATTTGAGCGGATTTGAGCGGATTTTCTGACTTGCAATCAGATCTGGCCAACCATCGCGATTTCGGCAAACAACTAGGCACCCGCCCCCGGCGACACATGGCGCGCCAGGAAACGGTCCAATTGGCCAGCAAATGCCTTGCTGTCCTGGGGCGAGTACGGCGCCGGGCCGCCGGTATCGATGCCGGACGCGCGCAACTGGTCCATCACGTCACGCATCGTCAGCCGCTCCTGGATGTTTTCGCGGCTAAACCATGTGCCACGTGGGTCAAGCACCTGGGCGCCCTTTTCGATCGCGGCGGCGGCAAGCGGGATGTCGGCCGTAATCACGAGGTCACCGATGTCGACCAGTTCGACGATACGGTTATCGGCGGCGTCGAAGCCTGCCGGCACCTGCAATGACTTGATGAATCGCGAAGGCGGCGTGCGCAGGTATTGGTTTGCTACCAGCGTGACGCAAACGCCGACACGTTGCGCGGCCCGATACAACATTTCCTTGACGACCACCGGGCAGGCGTCTGCGTCAACCAGTACTTGCATTGCGGTATTTCCAGTTCTAAGAGCGGGACGGCGTATATTACCGCGCTGCCCGCGGCCAATCCGCAAACCTGCTCCCCTCTCCCGCGCGCGGGAGTGGGGTTGGGGGAGCGGGCATGAGGTTCTGCTTGCCGCTGATCGCATTTTGAGCCGCTGGCCCTCTCCCC
>CAUUBQ010000009.1:0-170262 GCA_963543405.1 uncultured Cupriavidus sp. | reverse complement strand
GCTTCGCCGCCGACGAACTGCAGGCCAAGATGCCGGTGCTCAACGAACTGCTTGGGGTCTGACCCACTGCGCCGTGCAGGCGCCAGGGTCTAACTTTTATCGTATCGACGATGGCAGCAAGGTGGCGTGAGCGCGCCGCCGCAACTCAGGAGACAAAACATGAAGATGACTCGGCTGGCGGTCGCAGTGGCGGCTACTGTCTTTGGTGCGTTTGCAGGGGGCGCCTCGGCGCAGGTGTCGGGCGACACCGTGAAGATCGGCTATATCACCGACATGTCCGGACTGTATGCCGATATCGATGGCCCGGGCGGCCTCGAGGCGGTGAAGATGGCAATCGAGGACCACGGCGGCAAGGTGCTCGGCAAGCCGATCGAACTGGTCTCGGCCGACCATCAGAACAAGGCTGACATCGCGGCGTCGAAAGCGCGCGAATGGATGGACCAGCAAGGCCTGGACATGCTGCTGGGTGGCACGAACTCCGCCACGGGCCTGGCCATGAACAAGGTGGCGCAGGAAAAGAAGCGCGTCTATTTCAACGTGGGTGCCGGCACGGCGCGCCTGACCAACGAAGAGTGCTCGCCGTACACGGTGCACTACGCCTACGACACGGTGGCGCTGGCCAAGGGCACCGGCAGCGCGGTGGTCAAGCAGGGCGGCAAGAAATGGTTCTTCCTGACTGCCGACTACGCGTTCGGCCACTCGCTCGAGAACGACACCGCGGCCGTGGTGAAGGCCAATGGCGGCACCGTGGTGGGCCAGGTACGCCACCCGCTGTCGGCATCTGACTTCTCGTCGTTCCTGCTGCAGGCACAGGCGTCGAAGGCCGACATCCTGGGCCTGGCCAATGCCGGTGGCGACACGATCAACGCGATCAAGGCGGCCAAGGAATTCGGCATCACCAAGAACATGAAGATCGCCGGCCTGCTGATGTTCATCAACGATGTGCACAGCCTGGGCCTGAAGAACACCGAAGGCCTGCTGATGACCGACAGCTGGTACTGGGACATGAACGACGACACGCGCAAGTTCGCGAATCGCTTCTTCGGCAAGATGAAGAAGATGCCGAGCAGCTTGCAGGCCGCCGACTATTCCGCGATCAGCACCTACCTGAAGGCCGTGGACGCGGCCAAGACCGATGATCCGGACAAGGTCATGGTCGAGTTGAAGAAGATGAAGATCAACGACTTCTACAACAAGGGCCAGATCCGCGCCGACGGCCGCAATATCCACGACATGTACCTGATGCAGGTGAAGGCCCCGGCCGAGTCGAAGAAGCCGTGGGACTACCTGAAGGTGGCGGCCACGATCCCGGGCGACCAGGCGTTCACCACGGTCGCCGAGTCGAAGTGCCCGATGATGAAGAAGTAAGCGAACCCAAGATGGTTTGCTCCCCTCTCCCGCACGCGGGAGAGGGGCAGGGGGAGAGGGCAGGCGCATATTCCGCGACAAGCCGTAACGGAAATCGCCTTGCCTTCTGTCCCGACCTCTCTCCCACAAGCGAGAGAGGAGAGACATACCAACAGGCAATCTGAGCCATGGATATTTTCGGAATTCCGCTACCCGCCATGCTGTCCCAGCTGCTGCTGGGGTTGGTCAATGGCGCTTTCTACGCGATGCTGAGCCTGGGGCTGGCCGTGATCTTCGGCCTGCTCAACGTGATCAACTTCGCGCACGGCGCACTGTTCATGCTCGGTGCCGTGCTGGCATGGGCCGGCATGGAGTACGCAGGGCTCAACTACTGGGTAATGCTGGCGCTGTCGCCGCTCGTGGTGGGCCTGCTTGGCGTGATCATCGAGAAGACGATGCTGCGCTGGATCTACAAGCTCGATCACATCTACGGCCTGCTGCTGACGCTGGGTATCACGCTGATCATCGAAGGGGTGTTCCGTTCGATCTACGGCGTGTCCGGCCTGCCGTACTCGCCGCCCGATGCACTGCAGGGCGCCACGGACCTGGGCTTCATGATCCTGCCGAACTATCGTGCCTGGGTCGTGGTGGCGTCGGTGGTGGTGTGCCTGGCCACGTGGTTCGTGATCGAGAAGACCAAGCTGGGTGCCTACCTGCGCGCCGGCACCGAGAACCCCAAGATGGTGGAAGCGTTCGGTGTGAACGTGCCGCTGATGGTGACGCTGACCTACGGCTTCGGCGTGGCACTGGCCGCGTTCGCGGGCGTGCTGGCGGCACCGGTGATCCAGGTGTCGCCGCTGATGGGCCAGAACCTGATCATCATCGTGTTTGCCGTGGTGGTGATCGGCGGCATGGGATCGATCATGGGTTCGATCATCACGGGCCTCGGGCTCGGCGTGATCGAGGGCCTGACCAAGGTGTTCTATCCGGAAGCATCGTCGACCGTGGTGTTCTTCATCATGGTGATCGTGCTGCTGCTACGCCCGGCCGGGCTGTTCGGGAGGGAGAAGTGATGAGCGGACCGACGGGACAAACCGCGGTGGCGGTGGAAGCCAAGGGCTTCAAGGAAGGAACGGGCTTGCAAAAGAAAGTGCTCTACGGCCTGCTGTTGCTGGGCCTGATCGTCGCGCCGCTGGCCGGCGCGTATCCGGTGTTTGTGCTGAAGGTGCTGTGCTTCGCGCTGTTCGCGTGTGCGTTCAACCTGCTGATCGGCTTTACCGGGCTGCTGTCATTCGGTCACGCGGCGTTCTTTGGCGGTGCCGGCTACGCGGCCGGCCATGCAATGAAGGTATGGGGCGTGACACCGGAGGTGGGGCTGCTGTGCGGCACGCTGGCAGGCGCGTTGATCGGCTACGTGGTGGGTTCGCTCGCGATTCGTCGCCAGGGCATCTACTTCTCGATGATCACGCTCGCGCTGGCGCAGATGCTGTTCTTCTTCTGCCTGCAGGCGCCTTTCACTGGCGGTGAGGACGGCCTGCAAGGCATACCGCGCGGCAAGCTGTTTGGCGTGCTGTCGCTGTCCGACGACATGACGCTGTACTACGTGGCACTGGCCATCATCGTGGCGGCGTTTGCGTTGATCGTACGCACCGTGCATTCGCCATTCGGACAGATCCTGAAGGCGATCCGCGAGAACGAACCGCGTGCGATTTCGCTGGGTTACGACGTCGACCGTTTCAAGCTGCTGGCCTTCGTGATCTCGGCCGCGCTGTCGGGCCTGGCGGGTTCGATCAAGGCGCTGGTACTGGGCTTTGGCACGCTGACCGATGTGCACTGGTCGATGTCGGGATCGGTGATCCTGATGACGCTGGTGGGCGGCCTGGGCACGCTGTCGGGCCCGATCGTCGGCGCGTTCGTGGTGGTGGCGCTCGAGAACAAGCTGGGCGATATCGGGACGTTCCTGGCCAATCTGACCGGCATCGGCTGGTTCAACGTGCTTGGCGAATCGGTGACGATGGTGACCGGCATCATCTTCGTGATCTGTGTGCTAACGTTCCGCCGCGGCATCATGGGCGAGCTGATCGCGCTCACGAATCGCAAGAAATAACCGATGGGCAAGTGCGGGTCGGGCGACATGCCCGATTTTGGGGCTAGGGTTATTGCTGACTTGTTTCATACGCACCGGTTCGTTACATTGCATATACGGTTTTCGCAGGTTACTTGGAGGCGGAAGCGAGGAGACGACAGGCGCGCACCCGGTGTCGGGTAGCAGCAGCCAATACGATAAAAGGGCGTTGCCGGGTGATCCCTGGCAACGCCTTTTTCATTTCCTGCCTCCGGATGTTCGCGATCCGCCCCTCGGATTCACCCGGGTGCTGCCCGATGCATGTTCGGCATGACCACCCGCCAGCCCCCGTGCGACAATGCCAGGCTCGTTTCGCAGCCCGCCATGTCCAGTCCTTCCGAACCCCAAGATTTGTCCGCCACGCAGCGCTGGGTACGCCCCGGCGTCAACGCCGATGCGCCCGCGCTCGATGTGTGGCTGATGGGCCGCGCGCCGTTGCCAGTGCCGGAAATGCGCGCGCGCAGGCTGTCGCTGGAAGCGCTGCTTGAGCAAGGCGGCCACGGCATCTGCCTGCTTGGCGGCACCAATGCTGTGCACGCCACATTCGATTGCCTGCTGCCGGTCACACTTATCCACAGCTTGTCCACCGGTGGGCGCGTGGCGATGGTCGCCGAATGGTGCCCGCCTGCGGCATTGCCCGCTCTCTGGCTGGGGCTGTGTTGCACCGTGCTGGCCGACTGGTGCCGCGCGCATGGCATCCGGCGTATCTGTATGGCACCGGGCGTGGTCAGCGATGCCGGAATGGCGCCTGAGGGCTTCCAGCCCGACCCGACCGGGCTTTGGGTACGCAATCTCGTGCCAACGCCCAAGCAGCTCGGATAGCGCCCTCCGTCGCCGGCATCTCATCAGTATCCTTCCCTCGGGTTCACCCATCTCTCGACTGTTCCACCATGGAGTTTGTGTTTCTGGCTGCTGCCGCCTTCCTGGCCGGCATGATTGACGCTGTGGCAGGCGGTGGCGGACTGGTGCAGATCCCGGCGCTGTTCTCGACATACCCGAACATGGCCCCGGCCACGTTGATCGGCACCACCAAGTTGGCGTCGATGGCGGGCACCGCCAATGCGGCCGCGCGTTATGCACGCAAGGTACGGATCTACTGGGGCGCCACGGCGCCGGCGATGATCGCCGCGTTCATGCTGTCGATGGCCGGGGCCTGGACGCTGACGAAGATCCCGGCGGAGCCGTTGCGCAAGGCCTTGCCGTTCGTGTTGCTGATCCTGCTGGCCTATACGGTGGCAAAGAAGGACCTTGGCGCCGAGCATGCACCGACGCTGTCCGGCACGCGGGAGCGCGTGGCGGTGCTGCTGGCGGGCGCGGCGATCGGTTTCTACGACGGTGTCTTCGGGCCTGGCACGGGCAGCTTCCTGATGATCGTGTTCGTGCGCGTGTTCGGCTATGACTTCCTGCATGCTTCGGCATCGGCCAAGGTCGTCAACCTGGCCACCAACCTTGCCGCACTGCTGTTGCTGGCGGCCAAGGGACATGTCTGGTGGCAGCTGGGTATCGTGATGGCCGTAGCCAATGTGGCCGGCAGCCAGGTGGGCAGCAAGCTGGCGCTACGCCACGGTAGCCGGTTCGTACGCAAGGCATTCATCGTGGTGGTCAGCGCGCTGATCCTGAAGACCGCGTACGACGCATTCCTGCGCCAGGCCTGAACACCAGAGCACCAGAACTCCAGGGTGCCAGAACACCGAAACCCGATACTGTTGCGCCCGCGCTGCTGCGGGTTAATCCCGCCTATTCGTGGCAAATCGCTGTGTTAGACTCGGTTCGCATTCCCGACCGTGCGGTCGGGAAATGCCACTGCGCAATCCGGGGGTAATACGCGCAGGACGGGAAAGAAGGGGCGAGCTTCGATGTTCCGCACCCATCGGATGCCAGCGCGGATGCCTGCGCTGCAACCGGCAGAGAGCCTGCACAAGCAGGCCGAAATAAAAACAACTGAGGGCATCCGTCGGCCGGAAGCCGGCGGATGCCTTTTTCCGTTTCTGGAACCGAAGGAGACACGCCATGACGTTCAAGCGCGCCAGCTTGCTGGCTCTTGCCGCCGCCAGCCTCTTTGCCGGGGCGGCCAGCGCCCAGGTGAAGGTTGGGGTCACGGTATCGGCCACCGGGCCGGCCGCATCGCTGGGCATCCCTGAAAAGAACACGTTCACACTGCTGCCGAAAGAGATCGCGGGCAAGAAGATCGAGTACATCGTGCTCGACGACGCCACTGACACGACCACGGCGGTCAAGAACACGCGCAAGCTGATCAGCGAGGACAAGGTCGATGTGGTGGTGGGTTCCACCGTGACGCCGAACTCGCTGGCGATGGTGGACGTGGCCGCCGAAAGCGAAACGCCGATGATCTCGATGGCCGCCTCGGCCCGCATCATCGAACCGATGGACACCAAGCGCGCCTGGATCTTCAAGACCCCGCAGAACGACTCGCACATGGCTACCGCCATTGCCGAGCACATGACCAACAACAACGTGAAGACGGTGGCGTTCATCGGCTTTGCGGATGCCTACGGCGACAGCTGGGCGCAGGAATTCGCCAAGGTCGCGGAGATGCGCAAGATCAAGGTCGTGGCCAACGAACGTTTTGCGCGCACCGACAACTCGGTGACGGGACAGGTCCTCAAGATGATGGGCGCCAACGCCGATGCGGTGCTGATCGCAGGCTCGGGTACGCCGTCGGCACTGCCAGCCAAGGCGCTCAAGGAACGGGGCTACAAGGGCAAGATCTACCAGACCCACGGCGTGGCCAACCCCGATTTCCTGCGCGTCTGCGGCAAGGACTGCGAGGGCACGTTCCTGCCAGCCGGGCCGTTGCTGGTGGCGGAGCAGTTGCCTGACAGCAATCCGGTCAAGAAGCCGGCCCTGACCTACAAGACCGCCTACGAGAAGGCTTTCGGTGGCCAGGTTTCGACCTTTGGCGGACACGCCTGGGATGCCGGCCTGCTGCTGCAGAACGCGATTCCGGAAGCGCTCAAGAAGGGGCAGCCCGGCACGAAGGAATTCCGCAAGGCCTTGCGCGATGCGCTGGAGCAGACCAAGAACCTGCCGGTATCGCACGGCATCATCAACATGACGCCCACCGACCACCTCGGCATGGACCAGCGCGCACGCGTGATGGTGCAGATCGTCGATGGCAAGTGGAAGCTGCAGAAGTAAGCCGGCAGGCATCAACCGCGCGAGGGTGTGCAAAGGTGTGCGTAACGGCGCAGGGGCGCATGGACAAGCCATGCGCCCTTTTTTTGCCCGCCGCGCGCCGAAGACTATGTAGACGGCAACGCAGCCATTAAGCTGACGTTGCGGACCCATCACGATACGGGGAGACAATGGACCTTTCGATTGCGGCCATTCTGGCGCAGGACGGCATCACCTCCGGCGCGATCTACGCGCTGCTGGCACTGGCCTTGGTGCTGGTGTTCTCGGTGACGCGCGTCATCTTCATTCCCCAGGGCGAGTTCGTGGCCTACGGCGCGCTCACGCTGGCCGCGATGCAGGCCGGCCATGCGCCACAGACCACGTGGCTGCTGCTGGCGATGGGCGTGCTGACGTTCCTCTACGAATGCGTGGCCGTGCTGCGCAGCCCCGAGCTGCGCAGCACGGCGGCGCGCAGGCTGGCAATCCTGGCCGGCAAATACCTGGTGTTTCCCGGTGCGGTCCATCTGCTGGTGCAGCAGTATGCCGGCCAGCCCTTGCCGATGATCGTGCAGATCGCGCTGACGCTGCTGATCGTGATTCCGCTCGGCCCCATGCTGTACCGGCTGGCCTATCAGCCGCTGGCCGAAGCGAGCACGCTGGTGCTGCTGATCGTTTCGGTCGGCGTGCACTTTGCACTGGTGGGGCTGGGGTTGGTGATGTTTGGCGCCGAAGGCTCTCGTACCAATCCGTTCTCCGATGCACGCTTCGACGTGGGCAGTCTCAGTGTGTCGGGACAGAGCCTGTGGGTAGTGGCCGTGTCAGCCGTGCTGATCGGCGCTTTGTACTTCTACTTCGAGCGCACGCTGCAAGGCAAGGCGCTGCGCGCAACGGCCGTGAACCGGCTCGGTGCGCGGCTGGTTGGCATCGGTACCACGCAGGCGGGCCGCCTCTCGTTCACGCTGGCCGCGGCAATGGGCGCGCTGTGCGGCATCCTGATCGCACCACTGACCACGATCTACTACGAGTCGGGCTTCCTGGTCGGGCTCAAGGGCTTTGTCGGTGCCATCGTGGGCGGGCTCGTCAGCTATCCGGTGGCCGCGCTTGGCGCGCTGCTGGTGGGGTTGCTCGAATCGTATTCGTCGTTCTGGGCCAGTGCCTTCAAGGAGGTCATCGTCTTCACGCTGATCATTCCGGTGCTGCTGTGGCGATCGCTCACCAGCAGGCATGTCGAGGAAGAGGAATAGGCCATGACGATGCTCACCGACAAACCGTTGGAGAAGACCGTGGACACGCAAGGTAGCGCCGCATCGCGCAAGCGTGACGCAACGCAGGGCGCCACGCGCAACCGTATCCTGACCCTGGCGTTCGTGATCGTGCTGGCACTGCTGCCGGTGCTGCCGACGCCCGAGTTCTGGATCACGCTCGGCAACTACATCGGGCTCTACAGCATCGTGGCGATCGGGCTCGTGCTGCTGACCGGCGTGGGCGGCATGACGTCGTTCGGGCAAGCGGCGTTCGTTGGCCTTGGCGCCTACAGCACGGCGTACCTGACCACGCAATTCGGGCTGTCGCCGTGGTTCGGCCTGGTGGTGGGGCTGGTCATCACCGTGGCGTCGGCCTACGTGATCGGATTGATCACGATGCGCATGTCGGGCCACTACCTGCCGCTGGCAACTATCGCATGGGGTCTGTCGCTGTTCTACCTGTTTGGCAATCTCGAGTTTCTTGGCAAGTACGACGGGCTTAACGGCATTCCGGTGCTGTCGTTCCTGGGCATCGACCTGCAATCGGGCCGTGCGATGTTCTACCTGATCTGGGCCGTGGTGCTGCTGGCGGTGCTGGCGATGCAGAACCTGTTGAACTCGCGGCCGGGACGCGCGATCCGCGCGCTCAAGGGTGGCGGCACGATGGCCGAAGCCATGGGCGTGAACACCGCGTGGATGAAGGTGGTGATCTTTGTCGTGGCGGCGATCCTGGCCTGTATCTCTGGCTTCCTCTATGCCCATCTGCAACGTGCGGTGAATCCCACTCCGTTCGGCCTGAACTACGGCATCGAATACCTGTTCATGGCCGTGGTTGGCGGCGTGGGCCATGTGTGGGGCGCGGTGCTTGGCGCGGGCGTGCTCACGATCCTGAAGGACGTGCTGCAGGGGCTGTTGCCGAAGCTGCTCGGCACCACCGGCAACTTCGAGATCATCGTCTTCGGTGTGTTGCTGGTATTGCTGCTGCAGTACGCGCGCGACGGCATCTGGCCGTTCCTGCGCAAGCTGATGCCGTCGGGGCCACCGGTAGCCGCGCCCGATCACGCGGATGCGTTGCCGCTCAGGCAGAAGCCTGGCGCGGGCGAACTGATTCTCGATGTGCGCGCCGCGCGCAAGCAGTTCGGTGGACTGGTAGCGGTCAACGATGTGAGCTTCGAAGTGCGCGCGGGAGAGATTGTTGGACTGATTGGCCCGAACGGCGCGGGCAAGTCCACCACGTTCAACCTGGTCACTGGCGTCTTGCCGCTGACGAGCGGCGAAGTGCGTTATCGCGACCAGATCATTTCCGGCTTGCCATCGCGTGAGATCGTGAAGCGTGGTGTCGGCCGTACCTTCCAGCACGTGCATCTGTTGCCGACCATGACGGTGCTCGAGAACGTGGCTATCGGGGCGCATCTGCGCGGTGACTTCAGCGCGCAGGGCGGCGTGTCGGCGGCGATCCTGCGCATGAATCGTGTCGAAGAGCAGAAGCTGCTGTTTGAAGCCAGGCGTCAACTCGAACGCGTGGGCCTGGCTGATTGCATGTACATGGAGGCCGGTAGCCTCGCACTGGGCCAGCAGCGCATTCTGGAAATCGCACGCGCGCTGTGCTGTGATCCTGCGCTGTTGCTGCTCGATGAGCCGGCGGCGGGGCTGCGCTACAAGGAGAAGCAGGCACTGGCCGAACTGCTGCGCAAGTTGAAGGGCGAGGGCATGAGCGTGTTGCTGGTGGAACATGACATGGACTTCGTGATGAACCTGACCGATCGCCTGGTGGTGATGGAGTTTGGTACGCGCATCGCCGAAGGCGTGCCGGAAGAGGTGCAGAAGAATCCGGCGGTGCTGGAAGCCTATCTCGGCGGTGTCGAGTGAGGAGATGAGATGAGTCTGATACTGGAGGTGAAGGACCTGCACGTGCGCTATGGCAAGGTCGAAGCGGTGCACGGGGCTAACCTGCAAGTGCAGGCCGGCAAGATCGTCACGGTGATCGGCCCCAATGGCGCGGGAAAGTCGACCATGCTCAATGCGATCATGGGCGCTCTGCCTGTGAGCGGGTCGGCCAGCGGCAGCGTGCGTTACCTGGGCCACGACATGGCCGGCATTCCCGTGGAAGGGCGGGTCGGGCGTGGCATGTGCCTGGTGCCCGAAAAGCGCGAGCTGTTCGCGACCATGACCGTCGAGGACAACCTGCTGCTGGGCGCCTTCCGTCGCAAGAAGGCCGGCGAGCGCAACTACCTTGACCAGATGGACGTGGTCTACGAACTGTTTCCGCGCCTGAAGGAGCGGGCGAAGCAGGAAGCCGGGACGCTGTCGGGCGGCGAGCGCCAGATGCTGGCGGTAAGCCGGGCGCTGATGGCCAAGCCGCAGCTGCTGATGCTCGATGAGCCGAGCCTTGGCCTGGCGCCGCTGATCGTCAAGGAGATCTTCCAGATCATCAGCAATCTGCGCAAGACCGGGGTAGCCACGCTATTGATCGAGCAGAACGCCCGGGCGGCGCTGCAGGTGGCGGACTACGGCTATGTGATCGAGACCGGCGACATGGCGATGGAAGGCGAGGCGGCCGCGCTGGCCAGCAATCCCAAGGTCATCGAAACTTATCTGGGCCTGGCCAGGAAGGCTGCCTGAGCCACCTGAGCCGGTCTGATCGACCAAAACTATCGATAGAAGAAATAACGGCGCCGTCTTGGGCGCCGTTTTTATCTATACAGACGATCTTGTTCACAAAATTATCCACAGGCACGATGGCTGCCTAAGAAAGTAGCACTGTGATATCGGCTGCTGCCGCGGCGAGCAGCCATTGCCTGAAAATGTTCAGTGCCGGATGGTCGCGCCGTTCTCGCGGCGAGCACAGAAAGTAGCCACGCGTGAGCGTAACCGGCAGGTCGAATGGTGCGACAACCTGGCCAGCCTGCATGGCGTCACGCACCAGGCAGCGCTGCAGCACCGCTATCCCCATGTCGGCCTTGACGGCCTCCAGCAGGATCGACACCTGGTCGAAGCCTCGCGCAAGCTTCGGCGCAGCACTGGGTACGCCCGCGGCGTGCATCCAGGTCTGCCAGTTGGCCGGTGCAGTGGTGTGGAAAAGTAGTGGTTCATCGAGCAGATCCGCCGGTGTTGTCCACAGGCCAGCCGCACGTTTTGCATGCGCTCGGGCAGGGTGGCATACCGGCACCATCTCGCGCCCGATCACATAGTCCACCTGCCAGTTAGGCCACTGGCCCGCCTCGCCGGTCAGGATCGCGGCATCGGGTCGGGCACCCGAGAAATCCTCGTCACGACGGTACGGCACGAAATCCAGGCGGATATCAGGATGCTTGCGATGGAAATCGGGCAGGCGCGGGACCAGCCATACGCTGGCTAGCGTGGGCACCGCCGAGAGCGTCAGATGATGCCGCCGGTCTTCGCCAAACATTGCCGCGCTGGCGTTCTCCAACGCTGCCAACGGGCCTGCAACCGCGTCGAGGTAGGTACGGCCTGCGTCCGTGAGCGTGATCCTGTGCGCGTTGCGATGGATCAGCGGCTGGCCGAAGTGCGATTCGAGCCGTGCAATGGCGCGGCTGATCGCACCTTGGGTTACGCACAGGGTTTCCGCCGCGCGCGTAAAGCTGCCCAGTCGTGCCGCGGTGGCAAACGCATGCAGCTCGGACATCGAGGGAGAGCGGATGCGCATACCAGGCCTCAGGATGATCTTTGGTAATGGAAGCGTGCAATATAGTCGTTTGTGCAGGGCCGGTAAACTCCACGACACTCGCTGGTCGGTACCCAGATTCGAGAACGAACAAGAGGAGTTTGACCAGATGAACCGAGCCCACAATGCCGGTGGCACGCGCCGCCAGTTCCTGTTGTCCACAGTTTTGTCCACAGCCGTCGCCGCCGCGTTTGCCGGCATCGCGACGCCTGCCGCGGCGCAGTCCGGCTATCCCAACAAGCCGATCCGGCTGGTGGTGCCGTTCGCGGCAGGTGGTACCACAGACCTGTCCGCGCGGCTGGTGGCCGAGTTCGCTGGGCGCGAGCTGGGGCAGACCATCGTGGTAGACAACAAGGGTGGGGCAGGGGGTTCGATCGGCATGGAGCAGGTTGCCCGTGCGGCGCCCGACGGCTACACCATCGGCATGGCCACGGTCAGCACCCATGGTTCGAATCCCGCCGTATACCCGAAGCTAGGCTATGACCCGCTCAAGGACTTCGCACCCGTCACCAACGTGGTAGCGATTCCGAGCGTGTTCGCGGTGCATCCAAGCGTACCCGCCAAGACGATGCAGGAGTTCGTGGCACTCGCCAAGGCCAACCCGGGCAAGTATACGTTTGCCTCGCCAGGGGCGGGTTCGCTCGGTCATGTAAACATCGAGAACTTCATGACGCTGGCGAAGATCGACCTGCTGCACGTGCCGTACAAGGGGGCGGGCCTGGCGCTCAACGATGCGGTGGCAGGGCAGGTCAATGCCATTACCGACAACCTGTCGACGACCTTGCCCCACGTGAAATCGGGTCGACTGCGCGCGCTGGCGGTACTTGGTGCGCAGCGCTCAGCGCAGCTGCCCAACGTACCCACGTATGCGGAGTTGGGCTACAAGGACATGGGCGAGGGCGGCTGGTTCGGTATCGTGGCCCCGGCCGGCACGCCGCCGGCGGTCGTCGACAAGCTCAACGCGGCGATCCATAGGGCGATGCAGAATCCCGAGTTCAAGCGCAAGGTGGAGGAGTCGGGCGGTACGCTGATTCCGACTACGCCAGACCAGTTCAAGGTGCAGATCCAGCAGGCCATGGCCCGCTATGCCCGTGTGGCCAAGGCCGCCAACATCAAGCTGGACTGAGTCATGACGATGTCTGCGATTGCCTATGAGGCCGTAACTGGCGACGCGGCCGCAGGGCCGTTCACGCTGGCATTGCCGGATGGCGATGCCTTGCCGCTGGTCTGCGATTCACCGCACAGCGGGGTCCACTATCCGGCCGACTTCAATGCCGCCGTGCCGTTGCAGCGCTTGCGGGGCGGGGAAGATACCCATATCGACACGCTGTGGTCGGCGATTCCCAAGGTCGGCGGCACGCTGCTTGGCGCTACCTTTCCGCGGGTATATATCGACCCGAACCGCATGCTGGAGGACCTGGATCCCGAGCTATTGGCGACTGAATGGCCGACACCATTGTCGCCGGGCGAGAAGACGCGGCTTGGATACGGGCTGGTCTGGCGCCGCATCGACGCCGCCACGCCGCTCTACGACCGCAAGCTCAGCGTGGCGGAAGTGCAGAACCGGATCGAGCGCTATTACCGGCCGTACCATGCGGCGCTGGCAAGCGCGGTAGAGGCGGCGTACCGGCAGTTTGGAGCGCTGTGGCACCTGAACCTGCATTCGATGCCCAACAATGCCTATGAGCGGCTCAAGATCGTTAGCCCGCACCCCTTGGCGGACTTCGTGCTGGGGGATCGCGACGGTACGACGTGCGAGCCCGGTATCGTCGCACTGGTCGAGCGCGAACTGAGGGAGATGGGCTACACGGTCGCGCGCAATGATCCGTACAAGGGGGTGCAGTTGATCGCTCAGATCGGTCGACCGGCCGAGCGGCGCAACAGCCTGCAGATCGAGATTCGTCGCCCCCTCTATATGGATGAAGCGACGAAGGCACCGAACGAGGGCTTTGCTACGTTGCAACGGGATCTGGCCAGCCTTAGTGGCAGCATCGCCACGTATATTCGGACTCAGCTTTGACGCATGTTTCACGTGAAACATGTGACGAACGGAAGGGCCCCGCGCAAGCGGGGCTTTTTATTTGGCGGGTGTCGTTGGCTGTCCTGTGAGCGAGTGTTTCACGTGAAACACACTTTCGCTCGACACGAGTATCGCGAGCGTCATGTTTCACGTGAAACATTGAGAGCGTCACGGTTCACCAATCGATTGCCGCTATAATTCGGCATCCCGTATCTTCCCGCCAGGCCTCCCGGAGGAGGTGTCCCATGCTTTACCCGAAAGAATTCGACGTCATTGTCGTCGGTGGTGGCCACGCCGGCACCGAAGCTGCCCTCGCTGCCGCGCGCATGGGTTGCCAGACGCTACTCCTGAGCCACAACATCGAAACGTTGGGCCAGATGAGCTGCAACCCGTCCATTGGCGGCATTGGCAAGGGGCATCTGGTCAAGGAAGTGGATGCGCTGGGCGGCGCGATGGCAGCTGCCACCGACGAATCCGGCATCCAGTTCCGCATCCTCAATTCCAGCAAAGGTCCGGCCGTGCGCGCCACGCGCGCCCAGGCAGACCGTGTGCTGTACCGCAAGGCAATCCGCACCCGACTGGAAAACCAGCCGAACCTGATGCTGTTCCAGCAGGCGGTAGACGACCTGATGGTGGAAGGGGATCGCGTGGTTGGCGCCCGGACCCAGGCCGGTATCGACTTCCGGGCCCGGGCCGTGGTGCTGACGGCGGGTACGTTCCTCGACGGCAAGATCCACGTCGGGCTGGACAACTACACGGGCGGACGTGCGGGCGATCCTGCTGCCGTGTCGCTGTCCGCACGCCTCAAGGAACTGAAGCTGCCGCAAGGGCGCCTGAAGACCGGCACGCCGCCGCGCATCGACGGCCGCACCATCGACTTTTCGGTCATGGAAGAGCAGCCCGGCGATCTTGAGCCGGTGCCCGTGTTCTCTTTCCTGGGCCGTGCGGAGCAGCATCCGCAGCAGCTGCCGTGCTGGATCACCCATACCAATAGCCGCACTCACGACATTATCCGCGGCGGCCTCGACCGTTCGCCGATGTACACGGGCGTGATCGAAGGGGTAGGGCCGCGGTACTGCCCGAGTATCGAGGACAAGATTCACCGCTTTGCCAGCAAGGAAAGCCATCAGATCTTCCTGGAACCCGAAGGCCTGACGACCAACGAGTTCTATCCAAACGGGATCTCGACCAGCCTGCCGTTCGACGTGCAGCTGGAACTCGTGCATTCGATCCGTGGCATGGAGAATGCCCACATCCTGCGTCCCGGCTATGCGATCGAATACGACTATTTCGATCCGCGCGGACTGAAGGCATCGCTGGAAAGCAAGGCGATCCAGGGACTGTTCTTTGCGGGTCAGATCAATGGCACGACCGGCTACGAAGAGGCCGCCGCGCAAGGTCTGCTCGCGGGTATCAACGCCGGTTGCTTCGTGCGCGAGCGCGATGCGTGGACGCCGCGTCGTGACCAGGCTTACCTGGGCGTACTCGTCGACGACCTGATCACGCGTGGCGTGACCGAGCCATACCGCATGTTCACCAGCCGTGCAGAGTTCCGCCTGAGCCTGCGCGAGGACAATGCCGATATGCGCCTGACCGAAGCAGGGCGCGAACTTGGCGTGGTCGACGATGTACGTTGGGATGCCTTCAACCGCAAGCGCGACGCTGTTTCACGTGAAACAGAGCGACTGAAAAGCACCTGGGTCAACCCGACCCTGCTGCCGGAGGCTGACGCCGTACCACTGCTGGGCAAGGCAATCGAGCGCGAATATTCGTTGGCGGATTTGCTGCGTCGCCCCGAAGTCCGCTATGAAGCACTGGTGACGCTGCAGGACGGACGGTACGCGCCCGAAGCACCGCTGGACGGTGACGCCATGCTGGCGGATCAGATTCGCGAGCAGATCGAGATCGGCATCAAGTACCACGGCTACATCGCGCGTCAGGCAGCCGAGGTAGACAAACTCGGTGCCAACGAGGCCACCAGGCTCCCCGCTGATTTCGACTACACCGAAGTACGCGGCCTTGGTTTCGAGGTCAGCCAGAAGCTGAACCAGCATCGTCCCGAAACACTGGGCCAGGCCTCGCGGATTTCGGGTGTAACCCCGGCCGCGATTTCGCTGCTGCTGGTGCATCTGAAGAAGAAGGGCATGGGTCGTGGCGCCCAGGCAAACACGGCGGCCGGCAACGGCCAGGAGGCTGCCTGAGTGGGGGGCTTCCGATACGCCGTGGTCGATGACGCGGCGCAGCGCCAACGGCTCGAAGCCGGACTCGATGCAATCGGGCTGGTACTGGCACCGGCGCAGATCGACACGCTGTTTGCGTACCTGACGCTGCTGCGCAAATGGAACAGCGTCTACAACCTCACGGCGATCCGTCACCCCGACGAGATGCTGACGCACCATCTGCTCGACTCCCTGGCCGCCATCCCGGCGCTGGCGGAAGCGGCGCGCAGCGTAGCCGTACCTGATGCTGCGCGGGGCAGGGTGCTCGATGTAGGTTCGGGTGGCGGCATGCCCGGCATGCCGCTGGCCATTTCATGTCCCGACGTGTCGGTGCTGATGGTCGATATCGTCCAGAAAAAGACCGCGTTCCTGACCCAGTGCCGTGCCCAGTTGCAATTGAGCAATGCCGCGGCGCATTGGGGCCCGGTAGAGAAAATCGAGGATGCCACCGGTTATGCGGTGATTACCTCGCGCGCGTTTGCCGAACTGACCGATTTCGTAAATCTGTCCGGCCACCTGCTGGCGCCGGGCGGCAAGCTGCTGGCGATGAAGGGCATTTATCCACAGGCAGAACTTGATCGCATGGAAGCCGCGGGCCTGATGCAGACGTGGCAAGTCGACGCTGTGCCGAAACTGATCGTGCCGGAACTCGACGCGGAGCGGCATCTCGTAGTGTTATCGCGGCGTTGAATCCGCACAATGTGAATTACCAAAGCATTATTCGTCGGACGAATGACGATGGTGCACTCAGGAGCTGCAAGCGCATATGGCCAAGGTATTCGTGATCGCCAACCAGAAGGGTGGCGTCGGCAAGACCACAACCACGGTGAACCTGGCCGCCGGCCTGGCCGCGCAGGAACAGCGCGTGCTGCTGGTGGACCTGGATCCGCAGGGCAACGCCTCGATGGGTTCGGGCATCGACAAGCAGGCGCTCGAACACAGCGTGTACCAGGTGCTGGTGGGACTGGCATCGGTGACGCAGGCGCGCCAGCGTTCCGAGTCGGGGCGCTATGACGTGCTGCCCGCCAATCGCGAACTGGCCGGTGCCGAAGTGGAGCTCGTGGAACTGGACCAACGCGAACGCCGGCTCAAGCAGGCGCTGGCCGAGGTCGATGACCAGTATGACTTTGTGCTGATCGACTGCCCGCCGTCGCTGTCGCTGCTGACGCTGAACGGCCTGTGCGCCGCGCACGGCGTGATCGTGCCGATGCAGTGCGAGTACTTCGCGCTGGAAGGGCTCTCGGATCTGGTCAACACGATCAAGCAGGTGCATGCGAACCTGAACCGCGAGCTCAAGGTGATTGGCCTGTTGCGCGTCATGTTCGATCCGCGCGTGACGCTGCAGCAGCAGGTATCGGCCCAGCTCGAGGCCCACTTCGGCGACAAGGTCTTCAAGACCGTGATTCCGCGCAATGTGCGACTGGCGGAAGCACCGTCGTACGGCATGCCGGGCGTGGCATTCGATGCGTCCTCGAAGGGCGCGAAGGCGTATCTCGATTTCGGCGCGGAAATGATCGCGCGCGTGCGTCAGCTCGGCTGAGCCGCACGAACAGACAAGGATGGCGAGCATGGTGACCGCGAAGAAGAAAGGCCTTGGCCGGGGACTGGAAGCACTGCTCGGCGGCCCCGCCGAGATCGTCGAGACCGCGAAGCAGGAGGGCGCGCCCTCGGTGCTGCGCGTGGACCAGATGCAGCCAGGCAAGTACCAGCCGCGCACGCGCATGGACGAAGGCGCGCTGCAGGAACTGGCCGCGAGCATTCGCGCGCAGGGCCTGATGCAGCCGATCCTGGTGCGTCGCGTCGCCGAGCCCGATCGCTACGAGATCATCGCTGGCGAACGCCGCTATCGTGCGTCGAAACTTGCGGGCCTCGACAAGGTGCCGGTACTCGTGAAGGACGTGCCCGACGAGGCCGCCGCCGCGATGGCGCTGATCGAGAATATCCAGCGCGAAGACCTGAACCCGTTGGAAGAAGCGCAGGGCATCATGCGCCTGATCCGCGAATTCAGTTTCACGCATGAACAGGCAGCCGAGTCGGTGGGCCGTTCGCGCAGCGCGGTATCGAACCTGCTGCGTCTGCTGAACCTGGCTTCGCCGGTGCAGACCATGCTGATGGCGGGCGATCTCGACATGGGGCATGCGCGTGCCTTGCTGGCAGTCGATGGTGCCACCCAGATCACGCTGGCCAACCAGATCGTCAACAAGCGCCTGTCGGTGCGCGAGACTGAAAAACTCGTGGCGTCGACGCTCAAGCCATTCGACCTCAAGTCGCTGAAGCACAAGCAGGGCAATGGCACGCGCGATGTGGCGCGCCTGGAAGAAGAACTCTCGGACATGCTGGGCCTCGCGGTCCAGATCAAGCTCGGTGCGCGTGGCAAGGGTCAGCTGACCATTCACTTCGCAACCAACGATGCGCTTGACGGCGTACTGACGCGCCTGCGCGAGCCTGCGGCCAGCGCATAACCTGTTCCGCGGTATACGGCAATTGTTTTACAGGTGGTTTTTTCAGGTTGTCGGCCCGGCGCGACAGGGCCGGCCCCCTGCACCATGTCGCGGCACAAATCTGCGCGATAACCGCACGAGCCTCCGCTGATGTCCTTTTGCAGTGCACGCCCAGCACTGCATCGCGCGGGTGGATTCACCATCATGCACGGACTGGCGTGCGCAATCCAATTACGTTTCGCATCATTGCCACGCAATATCACGCCATCCATCATGAAGACGTGATAGCAACCGTTGTGCGAAATTCCCTGCAAGCTAACTGAAAGCAGATTGACTCGTATCGACGATTGCTAATAGAATCGTGCGGTTTGAATTCTGGCCGGACGCGAAAAGTTCCGGCCTGGAACGAGGCTAGACAGGTGGTGGTTCAAGAGCGTCGCGACGATTGGGATGATAACGCCGAGCGTGACGACGAAGCTGTCGATCCGCTGTCGCGTGCCGATGCCGTGAAGTTGCTTGGCGAACGCGCATTGCGTCCGTCGCGCATGACACCGGCAAAGGTGGTGATGGCGCAGGTTGTCGTGACGCTGTTGTCCGCGCTTGGCTGGGCGGTGTTCGCGCAGCAGCATGGACCGGCAGGCTGGTCGGCATTCTTCGGCGGCATGGCGTGTTTCGTGCCCAGCGGTTTCTTCGCGCTGCGTCTGTGGATGTCGCGCGGGCAACCGTCGGTCGGCGGCCTGGTGGCCGGCGAGGCGATCAAGGTCTTCGGCACCATGGCTTTGCTGGTGCTGGTGATCGTGCTGTACCGCGATCTGCGCTGGGTGCCGCTGCTGGTCACGTTCCTGTTGGCGCTCAAGACTTATTGGGTGGCGCTCGCGATCCGCTGATCCATCAGGCGGTGTTCGCGAATCCCGTCGCCCTTGGCAATGCCTCAGGCAGGGCCACGGCGTGGGGTTCCATCTCAGATGAGGCACCCATCCGGAATATCAAGTGTTTCAACACGCAGTGCGTCACAACGGTGAAGCGCAGCGTGAGTAAGGTTTTGCCCAGAACAATACGGCGGGCTTGCCCAGGCGGTGACCGGTCATGTGACCGAAGGCCAAAGCAAGTCCCATACCGGTTAGCCACCAAAGTTGGCGCCGGACCAACAGATTTCGCAATATACCTATCGTTTCGACATGTCAGCTGAAGCTACTCAAGGCGCCGGGCACGTGCTCACACCCTCAGGCTATATCGCCGAGCACTTGCAGAACTTTAATTCGGTCGGCGGCAAGCAGCACTCCGTCGTCGACTTCAGCATCATCAACTACGACACCGTGTTCTGGTCGGTGCTGTGCGGCTTCATCGCCGTGCTGTTCCTGTACATGGCCGCGCGCCGTGTCAGCGCCGGCGTGCCGGGCCGCTTCCAGGCCTTCGTGGAGATGATCGTCGAGATGGTCGACGACCAGGCCAAGGGCATCATCCATGGCGACCGTTCGTGGATTGCGCCGCTGGCGCTGATGGTGTTCTGCTGGATCACCATGATGAACGCGATCGACCTGATCCCCGTGGACTGGGTCACCGGCCTGAACAACGTGCTGGGCGTCTTCCACATCCATCTTCCGCACCACCGCGCAGTGGCCACGGCCGACCTGAACGGCACGCTGGGCATGTCGTGCTCGGTGCTGGTGCTGATGATCTACTACAGCTTCAAGATCAAGGGCGCGGGCGGCTTCATGCACGAGCTGTTCTCCGCACCGTTCGGCGCCAAGTGGTACCTGGCCCCGTTCAACCTGATCCTGAACATCATCGAATTCCTGGCCAAGGCCGTGTCGCTGGGCATGCGGTTGTTCGGCAACATGTACGCCGGCGAACTGGTGTTCCTGCTGATCGCGCTGCTGGGTTCGATCTGGACGTTCAGCGCCGACCTGTCGGCACTGGGCTTCGTCGGCCACGTGGTTGCCGGCACCGTATGGGCGATCTTCCACATCCTGATCGTCCTGCTCCAGGCCTTCATTTTCATGATGCTGACGCTGGTGTACATCGGCCAGGCTCACGATCACCACTGATCGACAGATCACTGGTCACGAATTTTCAAGTTCTTCGTTTTTTGGTTTTTTGGTTCTAAGTCTCTCTAAATTAAAGGAGTCATCATGCAAGCATATCTCGCCAACATCCAGGGTCTGACCGCAATCGGTATCGGCATCATCATCGGTCTGGGCGCTATCGGCGCCTGCCTGGGTATCGCCCTGATGGGTGGCAAGTACATCGAAGCCTGCGCTCGTCAGCCTGAACTGATGAACCCGCTGCAAACCAAGATGTTCCTGCTGGCTGGCCTGATCGACGCTGCATTCCTGATCGGTGTGGGTGTTGCAATGCTGTTCGCCTTCGCCAACCCGCTGCTGGCTGTCATTCAGTAAGTCTTTTCGGTCTGCATGATGCTGACGGGTGGCGCAGGCCTCAATCCGATGGCCCCGCCGCCCTTGTGCATTTATCTGTAGTTTGATTACCGAAAGGAACACACCATGAATCTGAACGCAACGTTTTTTGCGCAGATGGTCGTGTTCTTCATCCTGTGGTGGGTTGTTGCCAAATTCATTTGGCCGCCGCTGGTGAAGGCGCTCGACGAACGCGCAAAGAAGATCGCCGATGGCCTCGCTGCTGCCGAAAAAGGCAAGGCGGAGCTTGAACTCGCCAACAAGCGTGTGGACCAGGCCATGGCCGAAGCCCGCACCGAAGGCGCACAACGCGTGGCCGACGCTGAAAAGCGCGCCCAGGCAGCCGCCGACGAGATCAAGCAGAACGCCCAGGCAGAAGCCGCACGCATCATCGCCCAGGCCAAGGCCGAGGCAGATCAGCAAGTGACCCGCGCACGCGAAACGCTGCGTGACCAGGTTGCAGTGCTGGCCGTGAAGGGTGCAGAGCAGATCCTCAAGCGTGAAGTGAACGCGCAGGTGCACGCAGACCTGCTCACTCAACTCAAGGCTGAGCTCTAATCATGGCTGAAACCGCAACCATTGCCCGTCCCTACGCCGAGGCGCTGTTCCGCGTCGCGAGCGAAGCCGGTGCAGGCAACATGGGTGCATGGTCCGAACTGGTGTCGGAGATGGGGCAGGTTGCCGCCAACCCCGACATGCAGGCGCTCGCCACCGATCCGAACGTGCCGGGCGACAAGCTCGAGCAAGTGTTCCTGTCGGTGCTGAAGAGCCCGGTCAACGACGAAGCTCGCCGCTTCGTGACGCTGCTGGTGGAAAACAACCGCCTGACGGTGTTGCCGGAAATCGCCGAGCAGTTCCATGCGCTCAAGAACGCCCGCGAGGGGTCGTCCGACGTAGAGATCACCAGCGCATTCCCGCTGGATGACTCGCAGACGAACGAACTGGTCGCCGCACTCGAACGCAAGTTCGGCCGCAAGCTGTACGCAAAGGTGGCGGTTGACCCGTCGCTGATCGGCGGCGTGAGCGTCAAGGTCGGCGACGAAGTGCTCGACACCTCCGTGCGCGCGCGCCTGGCTGCCATGCAAGCCACGCTGACCGCCTGACCGCAACGGCCGACGGATTGAAGAATTAGGAGCATTGTGATGCAACTGAACCCCTCAGAAATCAGCGAGCTGATCAAGTCCCGCATCTCGGGTCTTGGCGCCGACGCTGAAGTGCGCAACACCGGCACGGTGATCTCCGTGACCGATGGTATCTGCCGCGTGCACGGCCTGTCTGGCGTGATGCAGGGCGAGATGCTGGAATTCCCGGGTAACACCTTTGGCCTGGCACTGAACCTCGAGCGTGACTCGGTGGGTGCCGTGGTACTGGGTGATTACGAACACATTTCGGAAGGCGACACGGTCAAGTGCACCGGCCGCATTCTGGAAGTGCCGGTTGGCAAGGAACTGCTGGGCCGCGTGGTGAACACACTGGGCCAGCCGATCGACGGCAAGGGTCCGATCAACGCCAAGGAAACGGACGTGATCGAGAAGGTGGCCCCGGGCGTGATCGCACGTCAGTCGGTGAGCCAGCCGGTGCAGACCGGCCTGAAGTCGATCGACGCAATGGTGCCGATCGGCCGTGGCCAGCGCGAGCTGATCATTGGCGACCGCCAGACCGGCAAGACCGCCGTGGCCGTCGACGCCATCATCAACCAGAAGGGCAAGGGCGTCTTCTGCGTGTACGTGGCAATCGGCCAGAAGGCTTCGACGATCTCGAACGTGGTGCGCAAGCTCGAAGAGCTCGGCGCCATGGAATACACGATCGTCGTGGCCGCCTCGGCTTCGGACTCGGCCGCCATGCAGTACCTGGCTGCCTACGCCGGCTGCACGATGGGCGAATACTTCCGCGATCGCGGTGAAGACGCGCTGATCGTTTATGACGACCTGACCAAGCAAGCCTGGGCCTATCGCCAGGTGTCGCTGCTGCTGCGTCGTCCGCCGGGCCGTGAAGCATATCCGGGTGACGTGTTCTACCTGCACTCGCGTCTGCTCGAGCGTGCTGCCCGCGTGAACGAAGACTACGTGGCCAAGTTCACGAACGGCGCCGTCACCGGCAAGACCGGTTCGCTGACCGCGCTGCCCGTGATCGAAACGCAGGCCGGCGACGTGTCCGCCTTCGTGCCGACCAACGTGATCTCGATTACCGACGGTCAGATCTTCCTGGAAACCGACCTGTTCAACGCCGGTATCCGCCCCGCTATCAACGCCGGTATCTCGGTGTCGCGCGTGGGTGGTGCAGCGCAGACCAAGATCGTCAAGAAGCTGTCCGGCGGTATCCGTACCGACCTGGCCCAGTACCGTGAACTGGCTGCGTTTGCGCAGTTTGCTTCGGACCTGGACGATGCCACCCGCAAGCAGCTGGAGCGCGGCCGCCGCGTGACGGAACTGCTGAAGCAGCCGCAATACCAGCCGCTGCAGGTGTGGCAACTGGCCGCGTCGCTGTATGCCGCGAACAATGGCTTCCTCGACAACGTCGACGTGAAGGACATCCTGCCGTTCGAAAAGGGCCTGCACGACCACCTGAAGACCAAGTTCGCCGACCTCGTCAACCGCATCGAAGATACCAAGGATCTCTCGAAGGACGACGAAGCCGCCCTGCGTGCCGCGATCGAGGATTTCAGGAAGTCCGCCGCGTTCTAACCGCGTGATTCCATGCGCTGCGCCGCAGCTGCCGCAAGGCAGTCGGCGCGGCTCGAATGGAGAGGAAAGATATGGCCGGAACGAAAGAGATTCGAACCAAGATCAAGAGCGTGCAGAACACGCGCAAGATCACCAAGGCGATGGAAATGGTCGCCGCATCCAAAATGCGCAAGGCGCAGGAACGGATGCGTAACGCCCGCCCGTACGCAGAAAAAGTGCGCAATATTGCCGCGCACCTGGCCACCGCCAACCCCGAGTTCAAGCACCCCTTCATGGTGGCACGCGATGTGAAGCGCGTCGGCATGATCGTGGTGACGACGGACAAGGGCCTGTGCGGCGGCATGAACACGAACGTGTTGCGTGCGGTGACCAATGAACTGAAGACCCTGCAGGGCCGCGGCGTGGACGTGCAAGCGACCGCCATCGGTACCAAGGGCATGCAGTTCCTGGGTCGCATCGGTGCCAAGGTGGTCTCGAACGTGGTGCAGCTCGGTGACACCCCGCATCTGGAAAAGCTGATCGGCGCGATCAAGGTCCAGCTGGACGCATATACCAACGGCGAAGTCGACGCGGTGTACCTGGCCTATACCAGGTTCATCAACACGATGAAGCAGGAGCCGATGGTTGAGCAACTGCTGCCGCTGGCAGCCGACAAGCTGAGCCAGACCGAAGATGAAAAGCGCGCCTACTCGTGGGATTACATCTACGAGCCCGACGCCCAGACGGTTGTGGAAGAGCTGCTCGTCCGCTACGTCGAAGCGCTGGTGTACCAGGCCGTGGCTGAGAACATGGCGTCGGAGCAATCCGCGCGCATGGTGGCCATGAAGGCGGCTTCCGACAATGCCAAGAACGTGATTGGCGAACTGCAGCTGGTCTACAACAAGACCCGCCAGGCAGCCATCACGAAGGAACTGTCGGAAATCGTCAGCGGCGCAGCTGCGGTCTAAGGCGTCAAGAATTCAAGCTATCGGAGATACGAAATGAGTATCGGAAATATTGTGCAGTGCATTGGCGCCGTGGTGGACATCGAGTTCCCGCGCAACGCAATGCCGAAGGTGTACGACGCACTCGTGCTCGAAGAGGGCAACGACAAGTCGTTCGCCGAGAAGGGTCTGACCTTCGAAGTGCAGCAACAGCTCGGTGACGGCGTGGTGCGTACCATTGCCCTGGGCTCGTCGGACGGCCTGCGCCGTGGCATGTCGGTGAAGAGCACCGGCGCCCCCATCTCCGTGCCGGTTGGCCACGGTACGCTGGGCCGCATCATGGACGTGCTGGGTCGCCCGATCGACGAAGCCGGCCCGATCGCCGCTGACGAAAGGCGCGCGATTCACCAGAAGGCACCGAAGTTCGACGAACTGTCGCCGTCGGTTGACCTGCTGGAAACCGGCATCAAGGTGATCGACCTGGTTTGCCCGTTCGCAAAGGGCGGCAAGGTGGGCCTGTTCGGTGGCGCCGGTGTGGGCAAGACCGTGAACATGATGGAGCTCATCAACAACATCGCCAAGCAGCACAGCGGTTTGTCGGTGTTCGCCGGCGTGGGCGAGCGTACCCGTGAAGGGAACGACTTCTACCACGAAATGAAGGACTCGAACGTGCTCGACAAGGTGGCCATGGTGTTCGGCCAGATGAACGAGCCGCCGGGCAACCGTCTGCGCGTGGCGCTGACCGGCCTGACCATGGCCGAGCGCTTCCGCGATGAAGGCCGTGACATCCTGTTCTTCGTCGACAACATCTACCGCTACACGCTGGCCGGTACCGAAGTGTCGGCACTGCTGGGCCGTATGCCTTCCGCCGTGGGCTACCAGCCGACGCTGGCTGAAGAAATGGGCAAGCTGCAGGAACGTATTACGTCGACCAAGACTGGCTCGATCACGTCGATCCAGGCCGTGTACGTGCCTGCCGATGACTTGACCGACCCGTCGCCGGCTACCACCTTCCTGCACCTGGACTCGACCGTCGTGCTGTCGCGTGACATCGCCGCGCTGGGTATCTACCCGGCCGTCGACCCGCTCGACTCGACCTCGCGCCAGCTGGACCCGCAAGTCGTGGGTACGGAACACTACGAAGTGGCCCGTCGCGTGCAGCAAACGCTGCAGCGCTACAAGGAACTGCGCGACATTATCGCGATTCTGGGCATGGACGAACTGTCGCCGGAAGACAAGCTGGCCGTTTCGCGCGCGCGAAAGATCCAGCGTTTCCTGTCGCAGCCGTTCCACGTGGCCGAAGTGTTCACGGGTTCGCCGGGCAAGTACGTGCCGCTGAAGGAAACCATCCGTGGTTTCAAGATGCTGGTGGATGGCGAGTGCGATCACCTGCCGGAACAGGCGTTCTACATGGTGGGCTCGATCGACGAAGCCTTCGAGAAGGCCAAGAAGCTTCAGTAAGCGGCGTCTTTCGCCTTCATGCGCCGCGTTCGGCTGCCTTGGCAGCTGGCCGCGCGGCCTGAGGGCGAAACACATGCTTCCTGATATGAGGGAAGCAAACGCTTTCTGGAGAAAGGATCTTATATGGCAACCATTCTTGTAGACGTCGTCAGCGCGGAAGCGTCGATCTTCTCCGGTCAGGCGAAGTTCGTGGCGCTGCCGGGCGAGACGGGTGAGCTCGGTATCCTGCCAGGCCACACGCCGCTGATCACACGCATCCAGCCGGGTGCGGTGCGCATCGAGAAAGAAGACGGCAGCGAAGAGTTTGTGTTCGTTGCCGGCGGCATTCTCGAAGTCCAGCCCCAGCACGTTACCGTGCTGGCCGATACCGCTATCCGTGGTATCGACCTGGACGAGGCCAAGGCCCGGGAATCCAAGCGCGCTGCCGAGGAACTGATGCAGAACCAGAGCAGCGACCTGGACCTGGCGCGAGCCCAGAGCGAACTGGCAGTGGCCGCGGCGCAACTGGCCGCAATCGCCCGCCTGCGTCGTAAGAAGTAAGCATTTCCCGCAAGGGCGGCGCGCTGTTGTTTTTTGAGCGCGCCAATAAAAAAGGCAGCCAGGTGGCTGCCTTTTTTATCTTGCGAACGCTAATATTTTCTCGCCTGGACCACAAAAAAAAGCGCGCGGGCCGGGGAGGCTCCGCGCGGACGGGAAAATCCCTTCGAGGGGTCAATTCGAAGGAACGGGTTCGGTCCAGGATTCACTTACAAGCGCAGCGGAACTTTCTTTCCGCACATCAGCGAGTTTCCAGTCTTCGGAATCTCAAGCTTCGCGCTATCGGTCTTCCTGGTATTCCGGATCAGCTAATTCTTACATCGGCTGGTCCGGAAAAATCGGGTCACTGCTCAGACTTTCTTCAAAACCCCTTATTATTCAAGGCTTTAGCGGCGGGGTCACCTCGCACCAAGCGCTGGTCTGTCAATGCATTGTGGGGGAAACTTCCGAGGATGGCAGTAACAAAATGTATCGTTTTGCAAGTAGATGAAAGCCCGGCGAATAAAAAGCCGGCGTTTTAAACACTTTTGGCTCATTTTGAAAGCGTTTTCACGCTGAGGCTGTGTCGAGTCCGCGCTCAGCAATGTTAAGACATTGCCGCGCTAGTGTACTGAATGCATTACGTTTTTTCCGCCAGCGCTTAACTTGCACCCCACTTTGGCGGGGTGCTGAAAATCGACTTTGGTAAATTGTGTTCGGTAGCGCATTCAGCGTTACGATTCGAAACGGTTACCGGACAAGCCGGCAATGCGGCGAGTCAGTGGCGCGAACCGCAATACCGGGCGCTACACTGAGGCCCGCGCGCTTTTTCGTTGATTTCACCCATGGCCATCGATCCCCAGTTGCAAGCCTATTTCCGCCGCATGGCGGACCGTTACGCCGGCCAGCCCGCGCCCACGGACGCCCCTGCGCGCCGGACCCGCTTTGAAGAGATGGCCGCACTGTCACAGCTGCCCAATCCGGATGGCATGGTGGCCAGCAATCTGGAGATTCCGGTCCAGGGCGCGTCGATATCTGCACGACTTTTTCGACCGGCTGGGGCTGTGCAGCCAAAGCTGATCGTCTACTTTCACGGCGGTGGCTGGGTAATAGGATCGCCAGCCACGCACCATACCGTGGCCGCGTTGCTGGCAGCCGATACCGGGTGCGCGGTGGCGAGTGTCGACTATCGGTTGGCGCCCGAATATCCGTTCCCGGTGCCGTGCGACGATGCCATGGCCGCCGTGCAATGGCTGGCCGACGCCCGCGAGCAGCTTGACGTCGAGCGTGACTTCCTGGCCGTGGCTGGTGACAGCGCGGGTGCGCATCTGGCGGCGGTGGCCGCACGCGCAATCAATGAAGCGGCGCGCAAGCATGTGGTCAACGCCCAGTTGCTGATCTATCCGGTGACCGCGCCAGTGCTGACCACGGAAAGCTATCGTGCATTTGCCGACGGCCCGGGCCTGACGCGTGACGAGATGTCCTGGTTCTGGACCCAGTACATCGGCGCGGAGGCTTTGGCGCGCGGCGCGGAACATGCCGATCCACGCATTCGCCTGATGGCGACACCGCCCACGCAGCGGCCGCCGGGCAGCGTGGTCATGGTGGCCGCCAACGATGTCTTGCGCGACGATGGCCTGCTATATGCCGACTATCTGGTGCGCCACGACGCGCCGGTTGTCACGATCGAGGCCAGTGGCATGACCCATGGTTTTGCCCGGCTGCAGTCCGAGGCGCCACGCGCACGCGAATGGATGCGGCGCGCCGCCGAGGCCTTTGTCTCTAGCTTCGACGACCTCTGAAAAGTCGGCCTCATTATGACGGCCATCATCCCGCCGGCCGGCTGAAGCCGGCGGCGTTCCCGTAGAATGGCGGTCTTACGAGGATGACCATGACCGCATTGCAGAACGATACTTTCCTGCGCGCGCTGCGCCGGCAACCTACCGAATATACGCCGTTGTGGCTGATGCGCCAGGCTGGCCGTTACCTGCCCGAGTACAACGCCACGCGCGCCCGCGCGGGCAGCTTCCTGGGCCTGGCAAAGAATCCCGCCTACGCCACCGAAGTCACGCTGCAGCCGCTGGATCGCTATCCGCTCGACGCGGCGATCCTGTTCTCGGACATTCTCACGGTTCCCGATGCGATGGGCCTTGGCCTGTCGTTCGCGCAGGGCGAGGGGCCACGCTTCGCGCACCCGCTGCGTACTGAAGCCGATGTGGCGAAGCTGGTCGTGCCCGACATGTCATCGCTGCAGTATGTGTTCGATGCGGTCAGCGAAATCCGCCGTGCACTGGTCCAGAACGGCACCCAGCGCGTACCGCTGATCGGCTTCTCGGGCAGCCCATGGACCTTGGCCTGCTATATGGTCGAAGGTGGCGGATCCGACGATTTCCGCACCGTGAAAGCCATGATGTATGGCCGTCCGGACCTGATGCATCGCATCCTGGACATCAATGCACAGGCGGTTTCGGCGTATCTGAACGCGCAGATCGAAGCCGGCGCGCAGGCGGTCATGGTGTTCGACACCTGGGGTGGCGCACTGGCCGACGGCATGTACCAGGCGTTTTCGCTGGCCTATATGCGCCGCGTGCTGGCCGGCCTGATGCGTGACCACAACGGGCAGCAGGTTCCGGTAATCGTCTTTACCAAGGGCGGTGGTATCTGGCTGGAACAGATTGCCGAGATCGGGCCAGATGCCATCGGGCTGGACTGGACCGTCAACCTCGCCGAGGCGCGTCGCCGTACGCATGGCAAGGTGGCGCTTCAGGGCAATATCGATCCCACTGTGCTGTTCGCGCCTGAAGCCGCGATTCGCGAACAGGTGCGCAATGTGCTGGACAGCTATGCTGCAGCCGGCGGAAGTGATGGCCACGTGTTCAATCTGGGCCATGGGATTTCGCAGTTCACGCCGCCGGAAAACGTGTCAGTGCTCGTGGACGAAGTGCATCGGCACAGTCGCAAGCTGCGCACGGCCCAGGTTGCACCCGCGGCCTGAAACCATGTCTTTCCCCGCGCCGCAGCGATCTGATGGGTATTTGAGGCGCAGTGTCGGGGGAGGCGCTATCTGCAATCTGTCAAGTAAACTATTTCGCATTCTGACGCCAAAAAGGTGCTGACCGCTTGCTGTCAAGGCTTGACTTATGCACACCGATAGGTTTGCCGCAGTGCACGAGCGGGTTACCCCTTAACTCAGTTGGGGGGTGTTTGCAAGTCCTTGATTCATAAGGCTTTGAATCTTCTGCAAAGGTGGGTGCAAGGTCCATGAAAGCCTTGTCCCGGGCCCCTTGACAGGCAACTGATGCGACTTTTCAACAAAGTTATCCACAGGGCGGCCGCCAGCGTTGGAAAACCATCCTCGGATCATCGACTTAGGGTCACATTTGAAGTTTTACTTTAAGTTGATGTTGCGCCGCACACAGACAACCACACCGGCATTCGCCATGGCGCGGATGCACAATGATTGCGCAGCCGCAATGCACCACGCAGGGGTTTCCGGATGACCAGTGCAGGCGGGGGCGTCATCAATTCTGTGGCGGATACGTTACAGACAATCGCCGATACCGTTCCGCAGCCCGGCGGCATTGTACGCGTCGCGCTGGATACGCCTGCCGATGACTGTTTCGACTACCTCGCCGAAGGCGACGTGGCGGCCGGCGATCTCGTGGTGGTGCCATTTGGCAAGCGGCAAGTGGTCGGCGTAGCCCTCGAGCGCGCGGATACATCCGACGTTCCCGCCGATCGTCTGCGTCCGATTGCCAACCGTATCGACTGGATGCCGCCGCTGGGACCAGCCTGGATCGCGCTGGCCCGCTTTGCGGCCGGCTACTACCAGCGCCGGTTCGGCGAGGTGATGCTGCCCGCGCTGCCCCCGTCGCTGCGTGACACCGAGACCTGGGAGCGGCTTGGCCAGCGTGCCCAGACCACGCAGTACCGGGTACGCCCCGGGCAGGCCGACGTGCTGCGCGGCGCAATACCGGCGCGGGCCCGTTCGGTACTGGCGCTTGCCGATGCACTGGTAAATGCGCAGGAGTGGGTACGCCTGCCCGATGCGCGCGCGCTGTGCACCGCGGCGCCCGCGCGCCTGGCCGAGTGGGAAGCCGCTGGCTGGATTGAATCCGCACGCGTCGACCGTCCCTTGCTTGAAACGCAGCCTGCGCACACTGCCTCGGTGGCGCCGATGCTGCATGCCGAACAGCGTGATGCCGTCGCCGCCATCGGCGCCGTGTCGGGATACACGGCCTTCCTGCTGCATGGCGTGACGGGCAGCGGCAAGACCGAGGTCTATCTGCATGCCATGGCGGAGCGGCTCTCGGCCGATCCGACCGCGCAGGTGCTGATGCTGGTACCTGAAATCAATCTCACGCCGCAGCTACAGGCGCGCATAGCCGAGCGCTTTCCTCACCTGCCGCTGGCCGTGCTGCACAGTGGCCTCGCGGACCAGGAGCGCAGCCTTCAGTGGCTGGCCGCCCACCGCGGCGAGGCGCGTATCGTACTGGGTACGCGCATGGCCGTGATGGCGTCGCTGCCGAACCTGCGGCTGATCGTGGTCGACGAAGAGCACGATACGTCCTACAAGCAGCAGGAGGGCTTGCGCTATTCGGCACGGGACCTCGCGGTGTGGCGCGCCAACCAGCTCAAGGTGCCGATCGTACTGGGCTCCGCCACGCCGTCGATGGAAACCTGGCACCGTGCGGAACAGGGCGCCTACCGCAAGCTGGTGTTGCGCGAGCGCGCGCAGGCCGATGCGGCGTTGCCGACGGTCAGGCTGATCGACCTGAACCACGAGCGCCAGCGGCAGCGGGCACTGTTCGAAGGCTTGTCAGTGCCGCTGCTCGACGCCATCCAGCAACGGCTCGATCGCGGGCAGCAAAGCCTGCTGTTCCTGAACCGTCGTGGCTATGCGCCGGTGCTGGCCTGCGACAGCTGCGGCTGGCTGTCCGGCTGTCCGCGCTGCTCCGCGTACCTGGTGCTGCATCGCCCCGAGCGGCGCCTGCGTTGCCACCATTGCGGGATCGAATCGCCGGTACCGCATCACTGTCCAGATTGTGGAAATGTCGATGTCGCCCCGCTGGGCCGCGGCACGCAGCGTATCGAGGAAGCGTTATCCACACGTTTTCCACAGGCACGTATCGCGCGGATCGACGCCGATTCCACGCGGCGCAAGGGCAGCGCCCAGGCCATGTTCGATGAAGTCCATGCCGGCGAGGTCGATATCCTGGTCGGCACGCAGATGGTGGCCAAGGGCCACGACTTCCAGCGCGTGACACTGGTTGGCATCGTCCATCCGGATGCCGCGATGTTCAGTCACGACTTCCGCGCGGCCGAGCACCTGTTTGCATCGCTGATGCAGGTTTCCGGACGGGCGGGCAGGGCGGGACTGGGTGGCGAAGTGCTGATCCAGACGCGTTACCCGGATGCACCCGCATTGCAGTCGCTGGTGCGCCATGACTATGATGGATTCGCAGCCAGCCAACTGCGCGAGCGCCGGCAGGCCGGGTTGCCTCCATACGCGTATCAGGTGCTGGTGACGGCCGAGCACGGCCAGCTGGAACGGGCGCTGGCGTTTTTGCAGGCAGCCCGCGAGCACGCCGATTCGTGTGCGATGGCGCCCGAGGTGCAACTGCACGATCCGGTGCCGATGTCGATGGTGCGACTGTTCAACAAGGAGCGCGCCCAGATGCTGGTGGAAGCCGGCTCGCGCCCGGTATTGCAGCGTTTTGTAAGAGAGTGGGTCCAAACATTCGACGAAGTTGGCACGCGTGTGAAAGGCGTGCGCTGGCAGCTGGAAATCGATCCGCTTCGCATCTGAGTGCGGGCTGCCTCGCACCAGTCAATGTTGCTTCGGTGCAACCTGAGAACAGGTTGTCGAACTAAGTGGTTGCACTAGGTTGCACCTAGTAAATCTCCGAGAGTAAGATCGCGCCAATCGGGCATCCTGCCGTTGCTACGCGTATGTAGCGGCCAGGGGTGCCAAACGCCTTACCACGATCCGCTGGAGAACCGCCCGCATGGCCACCACCACCCTCGGCGTCAAGCTCGACGACGCCTCGCGCGAACGCCTCAAACGTGTCGCCCAATCGATCGACCGTACGCCGCACTGGCTGATCAAGCAGGCGATCTTCACGTACCTGGAGCAAGTGGAGCGGGGTCATCTGCCGCATGAGGCAGGCACGGGTGTGCCGGGCGATGCCGATGGCGCCGACACGGGTGACATGGCGCAAGGCGATGCGATGCCGCAGCCGTTCCTGGAGTTCGCCCAGAGCATCCAGCCGCAATCGGTACTGCGCGCGGCCATCACGTCGGCCTACCGCCGCCCGGAAACCGAGTGCGTGCCGGTGCTGCTGGAACAGGCGCGCCTGCCGCAAGGCCAGGCCGACGCCGCGATCAAGATGGCCAAGACGCTCGCGCAAAAACTGCGCGAGAACAAGGTGGGTACGGGCCGTGAAGGCCTGGTGCAAGGCCTGATCCAGGAATTCTCGCTGTCGTCGCAGGAAGGCGTGGCGCTGATGTGCCTGGCCGAAGCACTGCTGCGCATTCCCGACAAGGCCACGCGCGACGCCTTGATTCGGGACAAGATCAGCGGCGCCAACTGGCAGTCGCACCTGGGCCAGAGCCCTTCGCTGTTCGTCAACGCGGCCACCTGGGGCCTGCTGCTGACCGGCAAGCTGGTGGCCACGCATACCGAATCCGGTCTGTCGAAGGCGCTGACGCGCATTATCGGCAAGGGTGGTGAGCCGCTGATCCGCAAGGGCGTGGACATGGCCATGCGCCTGATGGGCGAGCAGTTCGTCACCGGCGAAACGATTTCCGAAGCGCTGGCCAATGCGCGCAAGTACGAAGCCGAAGGCTTCCGCTATTCGTACGACATGCTCGGCGAAGCGGCGATGACCGAGGCCGATGCCCAGCGCTACCTGGCGTCGTACGAGCAGGCCATCCACGCGATTGGCCAGGCTTCGCGCGGCCGCGGTATCTATGAGGGTCCCGGGATCTCGATCAAGCTGTCGGCGCTGCACCCGCGCTACAGCCGCGCCCAGCATGAGCGCGCGATCACCGAACTGTATGGCCGTCTGAAGAGCTTGACGCTGCTGGCGCGCCAGTACGATATCGGCATCAATATCGATGCGGAAGAAGCCGACCGCCTGGAAATCTCGCTCGACCTGCTCGAACGGCTGTGCTTCGAGCCCGAGTTGGCCGGCTGGAACGGCATCGGCTTCGTGGTACAGGGCTACCAGAAGCGTTGCCCGTTCGTGATCGACTACCTGATCGACCTGGCGCGCCGCAGCCGCCATCGCCTGATGATCCGCCTGGTCAAGGGCGCCTACTGGGACAGCGAAATCAAGCGCGCCCAGGTGGACGGGCTGGAAGGCTATCCGGTCTATACGCGCAAGGTCTACACCGATGTGTCGTACGTGGCCTGCGCGCGCAAGCTGCTGTCGGTGCCGGACGCAATCTATCCGCAGTTCGCCACGCACAACGCGCACACGCTGTCGGCCATCTACCAGATCGCTGGCCAGAACTACTACCCGGGCCAGTATGAGTTCCAGTGCCTGCATGGCATGGGCGAGCCGCTCTACGATCAGGTCGTGGGTCCCATTGCCGATGGCAAGTTCAACCGCCCGTGCCGCATCTACGCACCGGTGGGTACGCACGAGACGCTGCTCGCCTATCTGGTGCGGCGCTTGCTGGAGAACGGCGCGAACACGTCGTTCGTGAACCGCATCGCCGATGAAACGATCGCGCTGGACGAACTGGTGGCAGATCCCGTGGCGGTGGTCGAGCAGATGCACCAGACCGAGGGCGTGCTGGGCCAACCGCATCCGCGCATTCCGCAGCCGCGTACGCTTTATGGCAAGTCACGCGCCAACTCCGCCGGCATCGACCTGTCGAACGAACACCGGCTGGCGTCGCTGTCGTCGGCATTGCTGTCCGGCACCAGCGAGTCGCATCGCGCCGACCCGTTGCTCGGTACCGATGTGCCGCGCGGTGACGCGAAGTCTGATCCGGTGCTGAATCCGGCCGATCATCGCGATGTGGTGGGTCAGGTCAGCGAAGCCACGCCGCTTGAAATCGAAGCCGCGCTGGCGGCCGCGGTGAACGCGGCGCCGATCTGGCAGGCCACGCCGCCCGAAGTGCGCGCCGCCGCGCTGGAACGTGCCGCCGACTTGATGGAAGCCCAGATGCAGTCGCTGATGGGCATCATCATGCGCGAAGCCGGCAAGACCTTCTCGAACGCGATTGCCGAAGTGCGCGAGGCCGTGGACTTCCTGCGCTACTACGCGGTGCAGGTGCGCGAGACGTTCTCGAACGATACCCATCGCCCGCTGGGTCCGGTGGTCTGCATCAGCCCATGGAACTTCCCGCTGGCGATCTTCACCGGACAGGTGGCCGCGGCGCTGGCCGCCGGCAACCCCGTGCTGGCCAAGCCGGCCGAACAGACGCCGCTGATCGCGGCTGCCGCGGTGCGCCTGCTGCGCGAAGCGGGCGTGCCGGCCGGTGCCGTGCAATTGCTGCCGGGACGTGGCGAAACCGTGGGTGCCGCGCTGGTGGGCGATACGCGCGTCAAGGGCGTGATGTTCACCGGCTCGACCGAAGTGGCGCGCCTGCTGCAACGCAACCTGGCAGGCCGGCTTGACGCCGCTGGCCGTCCGGTGCCGCTGATCGCTGAAACCGGCGGGCAGAACGCGATGATCGTCGATTCGTCGGCGCTGGCCGAACAGGTGGTGGGCGACGTGGTGTCGTCGGCATTCGATTCGGCCGGCCAACGCTGCTCGGCATTGCGCGTGCTGTGCCTGCAGGAAGACGTGGCCGACCGCATCCTGGAAATGCTCAAGGGCGCCATGGGCGAACTGACGCTGGGCAACCCGGATCGCCTGCCGACCGACGTGGGCCCGGTGATCGACGAGGAAGCGCGCGGCAATATCGTGCGCCATGTCGAGGCCATGCGTGCCAAGGGGCGCCGTGTGCATCAGGCCGATTCGGCAGCCGCGCAATCGGCGGCCTGCCGCCATGGCACGTTCGTGCCGCCGACGCTGATCGAACTCGATTCGATCGAAGAACTGCAGCGCGAAGTGTTTGGCCCGGTGCTGCACGTGGTGCGCTATCCGCGCGCCGCGTTGAACACGATGATCGACCAGATCAACGCTACCGGCTACGGCCTGACGCTGGGCATCCACACCCGCATCGACGAGACCATCGCGCATATCGTGGAGCGCGCGCATGTGGGCAACCTCTATGTGAACCGCAATATCGTGGGCGCGGTGGTGGGCGTGCAACCGTTCGGTGGCGAGGGCCTGTCGGGTACCGGCCCGAAGGCGGGTGGACCGCTGTACCTGCATCGTCTGCTGTCGGTCTGCCCGCAGGATGCGGTGGTGCGCGCGGTGCGTGCCTCTGACATCAACGGTGGCACCGCCACCGTCCCGGTGTCGCCCGAGCTGGCCGCGTTGAAGGCCTGGGCGCAGGCCGGCCAGCCGGAGCTGGCGGCCGCATGCGAGCGCCTTGCTGCCGCATCGGCGTCGGGTCTCACCGCCACGCTGCCGGGTCCCACGGGCGAACGCAACACGTACTCGCTGCTGCCGCGCGACCGCGTGCTGTGCCTGGCGCAGACCGAGTCCGACCTGGCGCTGCAACTGGCCGCCGTGCTGGCCGTGGGTGCGCAGGCGTTGTGGGTTGACACACCCGTGTCGAAGACGCTGTTGGCACGCCTGCCGGCCGCAGTACAATCGCGCGTCCGCGTGGTTTCCGACTGGAAGTCGGCCGACACCGCGTTCGACGCGGTACTGCATCACGGCGATTCCGACCAGCTGCGTACCGTGTGCGAGCAGGTGGCCACGCGTCCCGGCCCGATCGTCGGCGTCCAGGGTCTTGCCCAGGGTGAACCGAATATCGCGCTGGAGCGTTTGTTGATCGAACGTTCGCTGTCCGTCAACACGGCGGCGGCGGGCGGCAATGCAAGTTTGATGACGATCGGCTAAGGCGCTGCCTGCCGACGGAAGTCAGAAGCGTGTGGCGGGGGCCGGCGATCCCGACCCCGCCCGCAACCCAGGAACGGACGGTGCTGCCAACGCCGATCCGCAAATATGCCGACACCGGCACCATATGGCACCCTATGGGACCCAAGGAGAACTGATGAGCTCGACATTCCGCAAGACGGCCATGACCGTTGCCATGGCCGTTGCTGGCCTGACCGCCGCCTCGGCCGCTTTCGCCCAGGCACAGGAAATCAAGCTGGGCTACGCAGGCCCGCTGACCGGCGGCCAGGCGCAATACGGCAAGGACATGCAGAACGGCATCGTCCTGGCTATCGACGACATGAACGCCACCAAGCCCAAGATTGGCGGCAAGGAAGTCAAGTTCGTCCTGGTCTCCGAAGACGACCAGGCCGACCCGAAGACCGGTTCGGTCGTGGCCCAGAAGCTGGTGGACACCGGCATCCAGGGCATGCTCGGCCATTTCAATTCGGGCACCAGCATTCCCGCGTCGATGGTCTACAACCGCGCCGGCATTCCGCAGATCGCCATGGCCACGGCGCCTGAATACACGCGTCAGGGCTTCAAGACCACGTTCCGCATGATGACGTCCGACACGCAGCAGGGTTCGGTGATCGGCGCCTACGTGGTGAAGAAGCTCGGTGCCAAGAACATTGCCATCGTGGACGACCGCACGGCCTACGGCCAGGGCCTGGCCGACGAGTTCGAGAAGGCTGCCAAGGCTGCCGGCGGCAAGATCGTGCGCCGCGAGTTCACGAACGACAAGGCCGTGGACTTCAAGGCGGTGCTGACCAACATCAAGCGCAGCAATCCGGACGTGATCTTCTACGGCGGCGCCGAAACGCAGTCGGCCCCGATGGCCAAGCAGATCAAGGAGCTGGGCATCAAGGCACCGGTGGTGTCGGGCGAAATGTCCAAGACCGACAACTTCCTGAAGCTGGCTGGCGCGGCTGCCGATGGCACCGTGGTGTCGCTGGCTGGCCTGCCGCTGGAGCAGATGCCCGGCGGCGCTGCCTACGAGAAGAAGTACGAGAAACGCTTCGGCTCGAAGGTGCAGACGTACTCGCCGTACGCCTATGACGGCGCCACCGCGATGATGACCGCGATGGTCAAGGCCGGTTCGGCCGATCCGGCGCGCTACCTGCCGGTGCTGGCTGCGACCAACATGCAGGGCGTGACCACCAAGACGCTGGCCTACGATGCGCGCGGCGACCTGAAGGACGGCGGTATCACCGTCTACAAGGTCCAGGGCGGCAAATGGACCGTACTGGAGACCGTCGGCGGCAAGTAATTCCGGCCGTTGAATACGGGCCAGCCTGACGCCTTTCCTGCGTCGTGCTGGCCGGCAGAACTGGCGCCACGCGGAGTGCTCCGCGGTGGCGCTTTTTTGTTGGTGGAGCACCGTGTTCATGCAAGGTCAATCGTAAGCAGACTGTTTTTTCCCGTTGTTCTCTGAAAGGTGTGCCGCGCCGATAGCGCATAATTCGGCTTTTGCTGAATTCTTGAAGGAGCGGGCCGTGCAGGATGTCCGTTACGAGCACGCGATCGCGCTAGCCAATGCCGGGCGCCATGAAGAGGCGCTGCAGATTGCCGACCAGTTGTGGGCGGCGTACCCCGAAGTCGTGGACTACGCCGCGTTGCGCGCGCAGTTGCATGCCGACCGTGGCGATGGCGCCGCCGCGCTGGCCGCGCTCGATGAAGCCATGGCGCGCCTGCCCGATCTGCCGCTGGCGCCGATGCACCGCTGGGCATCGCGCGGTGCGCTGGCCCATCTGTATGGCACGCTGCTGATGCGCGAAGGCCGCGATACCGATGCGCAACCGTGGTTGCACGAGGCTGCCCGCCGCAATGGGCTGGCAACAGGAGAATGGGCCGCGCACTTCTACGCCGGCTTCGTGGCCTTCCGCCTCAATGATTTTGCGCTGGCCGGGCGCTACTGGCACGATCTGCTGTACCGCGCGCCTGACCTGGGTGCTGGCGACATCCTGCCGCTGGTGCAGGACTATGTGGCACGCAGCGATGCCGCGGAACAGCTTGGCGAGCCGCTATTGCGGATCTGCCTGGGCCGCATCGCGCTGGATTCCCCGGAACTGCTCGACCTGACCCCGGCCGCTGGCGACACCCTGGCCGCGGCACAGGCCGAGCGCGTGCTGGCCGAACAGCCCGATCATCCCGAGGCCCGCCGGCTGCGTGCCCCGCTGCGCGTGGGCAGCGACCCCGCCGGGGCCATCGACGATATCGATACGTATCTGCGGCAGCGCCCCGATCCGCTGGCACAGGTACGCGCGCTGACCTGGCGTCACCAGGTTCACGCGGCGGCAGGCGCCAACGCGCCCGCCCAACCGGCCTGGACCGGCTTTGCGATGACCGCTGACGCGGACGATGGCGCGCTGTACCTCCAGGCGGCCACCGCGCTGGGCAGTTTCCTCGACGAGGTGCCTGCCTCGCAGGCAGCGCTCAAGCCGATGCTCGAAGCCGCCTGCCGCAAGGGCCTGGCCTGCTTCGAGGCGTACTTCGCCACCGGCGAGGGCGATGTCGGCGGCCATGGCGGCAATGCCGATCCGCACCTCTATTCATTGCTGTGCCGGTTGCTGGCGCGCACGCTGCCCGCGGATGCCGCACACCTCGAGGAAAAGGTCGCGCTGCACCGCAAGGGCATGGCTGCCAGCGACTTCATCGACCATTGGATCGACCTGCTCGACGCCTACGCATCGGCGGGCCAGCACCAGCAGGTGGTGGACCTGTCCGGCGAAGTGTTGAACCGCTATCCCGTGGAACGCAATCCGGCCGACGTAAGCTGGGCCTTCAGCCGGCTGGTGGCGGCCTGGGCGGCTATCGGCGGGCGCGAGGCCACGGAATCGGCCAGCGCCGCACTGGCGCATATGGATGCGCGTCTCGACGCCTTGCCGGTCGAAGCCCGTAGCGAGGGGGCGCACGCCATGGCCCATGCGCGGGCGCACTACGGTGCGCTGTTGCAGACTGGCATGGCGTCGATGGACGAGCACGACAAGGCCGATGCGATTGCCGAGCTTGAAGCGCTGCAGCGCCGTTCGATGCTGGTCGAGGACGCCTGGCTGTGCGGGCGCTTTGGCCAGATCTGGCGTGACCTGGGCGACACCGGGCGCGCCTTGCCGCTGTTCGAACAGGCGGTGGCGCTTGGCGAAGGCGATGCGCGTGCGCAGGCGTCTGCACGTGTGCAGCGCGCGAAGCTGCTGGTGGAACTCGAGCGCCATCCCGAAGCGCTCACCGATTTCCAGCTGGCCTTTGCCACCCGTGACGGCTGGGATGCACAGACCTGGCTGGTGGCCGTGCAGGCCGCGCTGGGCATGTCGCAACGTGAAACCGCGCTCGAATGGTTCGAGAAGGCGCGGGCGCTGGATGGCGGTAACGGCACTACGCGCGGACTCTATGCAAAGGTGGAAACCGCACTGAAGGCCACTCGGCCGAAATGGAAAGTCTGGGGCGTCTGAACCGGTGCGCCATGAATGTGGCCTATCGCACAGGACGATTCTGATTTTGCAAGTCCTACAAATCAGCGATCGCGCTTGATTGCCGATTTTAGTGAGAAATGAAGATAGTTGGCGGTACGTTGCGGAAAGTGTCGGACAAGCACTGACACTTTAAGACGTGTCCTTCCGTTACCATGTCGCGCATGAACGGATTAAGCCAACTATTTCCCTCGTTGCCGCTGGCGCCGGGCGGGCTGTTCTGGGTGGGTCTCGCGCTGGTTGGCGCGGGCCTGGCCGGAGAGGTCTGCCGCCGCTGGCTGGGCTGTCCGCGTATCGTCGGCTACGCGGTTGTGGGGCTGTTCGCGGGCATGCTCGGCCGCAGCATCGTCGACGACAACATGATCACGCAGACGCGCGTGCTGATCGACATGGCGCTGGCATTGGCGCTGTTCGAGCTCGGGCACCGGCTGTCGCTGTCCTGGCTGCGCGCAAACCGATGGCTGCTGTTCACCAGCGCCGCGGAAAGCCTGCTGACCTGGGGGCTGGTGGCCACCGTGCTGCAATGGCTCGGCGCGTCGCCCGGCGTGGCCATCCTGGCGGGCGGCATCGCCGTAAGTACCTCGCCGACCATCGTGCTGCAGCTCAAGAACGAATTGCGCGCCGAAGGCCAGGTCACCGAGCGGCTCATGGCGATGGCCGCGCTGAACTCGATCTACGCCGCCGCCATCGTGCAGGTTGCGACTGGCTGGCTCCATTCCGAGTACGGCAATATCGGCGCCGCGCTGCTGCATCCGCTCTACCTGCTCGTGGGCTCGTGCCTGCTGGCATGGGTGGTGGGCAAGGTGGGCCATGCGATCTATGCGCGCATGTCGGCCGATGACCACTACAGCTTCCTGGTGCTGGTCGGGCTGGTGCTGTTCACGCTGGCGCTTACGCGCGTACTGAAACTGTCGATGCCGCTGACGCTGATGCTGGCCGGGGTCGTATTCAAGCATCAGGACCGTCAGCCGCATGTGTGGCCCACGCACTTTGGCAGCGCGGGGAGCCTGCTGATCATCGTGATGGTGGTCTCGCTGGGCCTGCCGCTGACCGCACACGACTGGGTGATTGGCGGCACATTCGCGGTGGCACTGGTGGTCTTCCGCCACGTTGCCAAACTGGTGGGCGTGGTCTCGCTGGGATCTTTTTCGGGGCTGAGCCTGCGGCAATCGATGGCGCTTGGCCTTGCGCTGGCGCCGATGTCGGGGCTGGCCTATCTTCTGATGAACGACGTGGCCCGCCTGTATCCTGGCACGGGCGCGCCGCTGGCATCGATCATCCTGTGTGCACTCGCGATCGAGCAACTGCTTGGCCCGATCATCGCAGCCTGGGCGCTGCGTTATGCGGGTGAGTCGCGGATCAATGGAGGAGGGCGCTGATGTCGCTCGAACCGTTCAAGCATTCCGAGGCGCTGACCTTTGGTGTCGAGCTGGAATTGCAGCTCGTCAATCGCCATGACTACGACCTGGCGCCGTTCGCACCGGACCTGCTGCGCGCGCTGAAAGGGGCGCAGCATGCCGGCGATATCAAGCCCGAGATCAGTCCATCGATGATCGAGATCAGCACGGGCATCTGCCGCGACTATGCGCAGGCGCTGGAAGAACTGACCGTGATGCGCGACCTGATGATCAACGCATCACGCGGGCTGAACCTGGGGATCTGCGGTGGGGGCACCCATCCGTTCCAGGTCTGGTCCGACCGAACCATCTCGGACTCACCGCGCTACCAGTACATCTCCGAACTCTATGGCTACCTGGCCAAACAGTTCACGGTGTTCGGCCAGCACGTCCATATTGGCTGCCCAAGCGCCGACGAATCACTGTTCCTGCTACACGCGATTGGCCGCTATGTGCCGCACTTTATCGCGTTGGGCGCATCGTCGCCGTATGTGCAGGGCGTGGATACCGGCTTTGCGTCGGCACGCCTGAACTCGGTGGCGGCATTCCCGATGAGCGGCCGTGCCCCGCATGTGCTGACGTGGGATGGGTTCGGGGCTTACTTCGAGAAGATGCGCGCCACCGGCGTGATCGAGAGCATGAAGGACTTCTATTGGGATATCCGTCCCAAGCCCGAGTTCGGCACGATCGAAGTTCGCGTGATGGATACCCCGCTGACCGTGCAGCGCGCCTGCGATATTGCCGCCTATATCCAGGCGCTCGCGCGTTACCTGCTGTTGTCGCGGCCGTTCATGCCGCAGGAAGACGACTACCTGGTGTACACGTTCAATCGCTTCCAGGCCTGCCGGTTCGGACTCGAAGGCGAGTACGTGCATCCGAATGAACTGACTCGCATGCCGATCGCGGACCATATCCTGTCGATCTGCGATGCGCTGGAACCGCATGCGGAGGCGCTGGGTTCGCTGCAAGCGCTGGCGAACATTCGCGCGCAGGCGGCCAGTCGCGATAACGATGCGCATTGGGTACGCACGGTCAACGATGAGGCCCACAGCCTGCGCGATACGGTACGGCGTACGTGTGAACGCTGGGAGGCGTAACCGGATACCGATGCAGATTCACTGCACCGAATATCCCTTGCCAGACATGCAGGCTTTCCACGCCTGCCAGTAAGTCCCCATCGCCTGATCCTTGCTGGCCGCAGCTTGCGAGTTGGCGGCGTTGGTCTGGCGGCGCTCCTGCCGATGCGCCATGCCGCCGGCCATCGTTCCCGTTGCCGCGCCAACCGCGGCGCCCTTGCCTGCATCCCCACCAATCGCACCGGCTACCGCACCCACGGCCGCCCCGCCTGCCGCCCCGCGCACGCGCTGGCCACCCTGTGCCTGGGCCGGTGGCGGTGCCTGCGCGACCGCTGCCGGATCGATGCCGGTCTGTTGCTTGGCCCAGCTATAACAGGCGCCGTCGTCACTGGCCTGTTGTTGTTGGGATTGGCCTTTGGCGGGATAGGCAACGGGCTTCTGCGGCATGGACTGTGCCTGCACCGTCAGGACTGCCATGGCAGTGGCGCTGGCGAGCGCCAGCCTGCGTAAGTTGCGGATCGTCATGCTTCGTTCTCCTCGGTCCCGGGATACGGCACACGTGCGCTGATCAGTATTGCAGCGGGAGAAGCGAAGTCAATTGAATTAGTTGATGCGCGGTAATAAGTGCAATCAGGCGCCGTGCGGCACGCTTTCCCCGTCGCGTCCCGTCACCAGCCCAAGCTGCTGGTTGGCAGGCACGGCAACGTCGATCAGCTTTGGACGTGGCAGATTCAGCCCACGCATCATCACGATGAACTCGTCGCGTGTGCGGCCCGCGATACGGCTGTTGGTGGCGCGCTCGTGGCCGATCGTTGACGCCGTACGCCCCTTATAGTCGTGCGCCGGGTACACGTACGTGTCGTCGGGCAACTTGAAGAGCTTCTGCGTCAGGCTGTCGAACAACGTGCCGGCGTCACCCGACTGGAAATCGGTGCGGCCGCAACCGTCGATCAGCAAGGCATCGCCGGTGAAAATGCGACGCACCACCATGCCATCGGCGGTGGCCTCTTCCCACAGGTAGCTCATGCTCCCAGCGGTATGGCCGGGTGTATGGATTGCATGGAGCACCTGCTTGCCGAACGAAATGGTGTCGCCATCGATCAGTTGCTTCTGTGCGGGCTTGATATCGCAGCCCGACGGGGCAGCGGTGCCTGCGCCGGTCAGTTGGGCGAGATGGCCCGCGGACGTGATGTGATCGGCGTGCGCATGGGTCTCCACCACCCACACCAGCCTGGCCCCGGTCTGTTTCAGCAAGGCCTGGTCGCGCTCGTACTGGCGATCGACCGGGTCGATCAGGACTGCCTCGTGTGTATCGGCGTCGATCAGCAGATAGGTGAAGGTGGAGGACGTGTCGTCAAACAGCTGATGAAAGGTCTGCATGGCCGTATTTTTCTTTGGCAAACCGAAAGTGCTTCCATCATACGTCGTTGGCTCGCGCCGGCAAACGTGTTCAACATTCGACGATATTGACAGCGAGCCCACCGCGCGCGGTCTCCTTGTACTTGGTCTTCATGTCGGCGCCGGTCTCGCGCATGGTCTTGATGACCGAGTCCAGAGACACATAGTGCGTGCCGTCGCCGCGCAACGCCATGCGCGCCGCATTGACTGCCTTCACGGCCGCCATCGCGTTGCGCTCGATGCACGGAATCTGCACCAGGCCACCCACCGGATCGCAGGTCAGCCCGAGGTTGTGCTCCATGCCGATTTCGGCGGCGTTCTCGACCTGCTCCGGGGTGCCGCCAAGTACCGCCGCCAACGCGCCGGCGGCCATCGAACACGCGACGCCGACTTCGCCCTGGCAGCCCACTTCGGCGCCCGAGATCGACGCGTTGAGCTTGTAGAGCAGCCCGATAGCGCCGGCGGTCAGCAGGAAGTCGACCACGCCCTGGCGATTCGCACCGGGAATGAAGCGGTCATAGTAGTGCAGCACCGCGGGGATGATGCCGGCGGCGCCGTTGGTTGGCGCAGTGACCACGCGGCCGCCCGCGGCATTTTCCTCATTGACGGCGATCGCATAGAGATTGACCCAGTCCATCACCGAAAGCGGATCGGACAGCGCGCGTTCGGCCTGCTGCGTCAAATGGCGATACAGCTCGGGGGCGCGCCGCTTCACCTTGAACGGGCCCGGCAGTTGGCCATCGGTGCGGCAACCGCGCGATACACATTGCTGCATGACGTCCCAGATATGCAGCAGGCCATTGACCACTTCGGTTTCGGAGCGCCACGTCAGCTCGTTCTCGCGCATCAGTTGCGCGATCGACTTGCCATTGGCATGCGCCATGTCCAGCATCGCCCGTCCGCTGCGGAACGGATGCGGCAACTGCATCTCCGCCACCTGCAGCTGGGTATTTGCCGCCCCGGCCGTGACCACGAAGCCGCCGCCCACCGACAGGTAGCGTGCTTCGCGCAAGGTGTTGCCATCGGCATCGTACGCATGAAACTTCATGCCGTTCGGATGCTCGGCCATCGCTTCGCGACGATAGAACGCAATATGCTCGCGCTCGACGAACGGCACCGTATGCTTGCCCAGCAGCGTGAGCAGTTTTCCCGAACGCAAGGCGGCCAGCTTTTCGTCGATGGCGTCCGGATCGACCGTGTCCGGCGCTTCACCCATCAGGCCCAGGATGACACCCTTGTCGGTGCCGTGACCCTTGCCGGTCGCACCGAGCGACCCGTACAGCTCCGCGCGCACGCTTGCCACCTGGGGTAGCAGGCCATCGCGTTCCAGGCCCTGCGCGAACATCAGGGCCGCGCGCATCGGACCCACGGTGTGCGAGCTCGACGGGCCAATGCCCACCTTGAACAGATCGAAAACGCTGACTGCCACGGCTGACTCCAGGAATATGCCGGCGCTAGACCGGCGTGTCGATATCGAACCTGTCCGGCTGGCGCCATAGCGTGCCGGGGGTGGTGTGATCGGAGGAATCGAGCGGCCGCTCCTTCATCTTCACACTGATGGAGCCGTCGGTTTCGAGAATGGCGAAATGCACGTCATCCACGCGCGTACAGCCGTTGCGCCGCAGTGCCTTGTGCAGTTCATGCGTGCTGATGCGCTCGCGGCGCATCACTTCCTCGAACACCTGGCCCTGGTGGATCACGATCTGCGGCCGGCCGCCGACCAGCGCTTCGAAGCGCCGGCTGCGCCAGGTGAAATAGCCAAGCGTGCTATCGGTCAGGAACAGCGTGCCCGCCAGGATCAGACCGCCCAGTACCGAGTTGTCGCCGGCGTTCATCGCGTTCTGCACCGCGTTCGAGATGATCAGCAGCAACACCAGGTCGAACGGTGTGAGCTGGCCAATCTGGCGTTTGCCCGACAGGCGCATCAGCACCAGGATGGCCACATAGACGATCAGCCCGCGCACTACGAATTCCCACCAGGGAACACTCAGCGTCCACATGAATGAGACCTCCGCTCCGGAACCGCGCCGCACGCCGGCGCTCGCAGTTTGAGCATAGCCTGTGGAAGGCGTCCGCGTGTATCGGACGCCGCCCGACAGGCTAACGGGCTAACGGGCTAACGGACTGAGCGGCGCACTCCGGCTTACTCTTCTGCGTACTCGCTCATCGGCACGCACGAGCAGAACAGGTTGCGGTCGCCGTACACGTTGTCGGCACGGCCCACCGGCGGCCAGTACTTCTGCGTGCGCAGCGATGCCACCGGGTACGCGGCTTCCTCGCGCGTGTACTTGTGATTCCACTCGTTACCGACCACCACGGCCGCGGTATGCGGTGCGTGCTTGAGAGGATTGTCGTCGCGGTCGAAGCTGCCGTCTTCCACGCGCGCGATTTCGCCACGGGTGGCGATCATGGCGTCGATGAAGCGGTCGAGCTCGTGCAACGCCTCGCTTTCGGTCGGCTCGATCATCAGCGTGCCCGGCACCGGGAAGCTCATGGTCGGGGCGTGGAAACCGTAGTCCATCAGGCGCTTGGCTACGTCCTCGTTGGAGATGCCCGTGGTTTTCTGCAGCGGACGCAGGTCCAGGATGCACTCGTGCGCCACCAGGCCGTGCTGGCCCGTGTACAGCACCGGGAAGTGCGGCGACAGGCGTCGTGCCACATAGTTGGCGGTCAGGATCGCATTCTCGGTGGCGGCGGTCAGGCCGCTCGAGCCCATCATGGCGACATACATCCACGAGATCGGCAGAATGCTGGCCGAGCCGAACGGCGCGGCCGAGATGCCGCCGATGCCGTTGTCGTCACGACGGTAGCCAACGCTGTCCTGGTTCGGCAGGAAGTCCGCCAGGTGCGCGCCTACCGCGACCGGGCCCACGCCGGGGCCTCCGCCGCCGTGCGGAATGCAGAACGTCTTGTGCAGGTTCAGGTGCGACACGTCGCCACCGAATTGGCCCGGCGCGGCCACGCCGACCATTGCGTTCATGTTTGCGCCGTCGACATAGACCTGGCCACCGTGCTGGTGCACGATCTCGCAGATCTGTTGCACGCCCTGTTCGAACACGCCATGCGTGGACGGGTACGTGATCATGATCGCGGCCAGGTTCTTGCTGTGCTGCTCGGCCTTTTTCGCCAGGTCTTGCAGGTCGACGTTGCCGTTCTCGTCGCAGGCCACCACCACCACCTTCATGCCGGCCATCTGGGCCGATGCCGGGTTGGTGCCGTGCGCCGACGACGGGATCAGGCAGATGTCGCGATGGCTTTCACCACGGCTGGCGTGATACGCGTGAATGATCAGCAGGCCTGCGTACTCGCCCTGCGAGCCGGCGTTGGGCTGCAGGCTCACCGCGGCATAGCCGGTCGCCGCGCACAGCATGGCTTCGAGCTGGTCGATCATCTCGCGGTAGCCCACGGTCTGGTCCAGCGGTGCGAACGGATGGATGTTGCTGAATTCGGGCCACGTCACCGGAATCATTTCGCTGGTGGCGTTGAGCTTCATCGTGCATGAACCCAGCGGAATCATGGTGCGGTCCAGCGCGAGGTCCTTGTCGGCCAGCGAGCGCAGATAGCGCAGCATCTCGTGCTCGGCGTGGTGCGTGTTGAACACCGGGTGCGTCAGGTAAGCACTCTGGCGTGCCAGCGCAGCCGGGAAGCCCTCGCCAACCGTGGCTTCGATCTTGTCGAACTCGGGTACCGGCTTGCCGTGCGCGAAGATTTCCCACAGCGCGATCACGTCATCGCGCGATGCGGTCTCGTCCAGCGAGATGCCGATGCGCGTGGCGCCCGCATGGCGCAGGTTGATGCCGCGCGCAGTAGCCGAGGCATGGAACGCTTCGGTGTTGAAGCCGGTTTCCAGTGTCAGCGTATCGAAGAACGTGGCATTCACTGGCGTATGGCCCAGCGTCTTCAGGCCGGCGGCCAGCGTGGCGGTCAGGCGGTGAACGCGTTGCGCGATGCGCTTCAAGCCCTGCGGGCCATGGTAGACCGCGTACATCGACGCCATTACGGCCAGCAGTACCTGAGCGGTACAGATATTCGAGGTCGCCTTCTCGCGACGGATGTGCTGTTCGCGGGTCTGCAGCGCCAGGCGATAGGCTTTGTTGCCTTGCGCGTCGATCGTTACGCCCACCAGGCGGCCCGGCATCGAACGCTTGAAGTCGTCCTTGACGGCCATGTAGCCCGCGTGCGGACCACCGAAACCCAGCGGCACGCCAAAGCGCTGCGAGTTACCCACCGCCACGTCGGCACCCCATTCACCCGGCGCCACCACCAGCGTCAGGGCCAGCAGGTCGGCGGCAGCCACCACGAGGCCACCGGCCGCATGCACGGCTTCGGCGATCGCGCGGTAGTCGGCGACATCGCCGTTCACGCCCGGGTACTGCAGCAGCACGCCGAATGCATGCGCCTGCGCGGCGTCGGCCGCAGGGCCGACCTTGACTTCGATACCGAGCGGCAGGGCGCGCGTGCGTACCACTTCCAGCGTTTGCGGCAGCACGTCGTCGGCCACGTAGAACGTGTTCGATGCGTGCTTGTTCACGCGTTGCAGCAGCGTCATGGCTTCGGCCGCGGCGGTGCCTTCATCGAGCATCGACGCATTGGCGATATCCAGGCCGGTCAGGTCAGTGACCATCTGCTGGAAGTTCAGCATGGCTTCCAGGCGACCTTGCGAGATTTCGGGCTGGTAGGGCGTGTACGCGGTGTACCAGGCCGGGTTCTCGAAGATATTGCGCAGGATGACGCCCGGCGTGAGCGTGTTGTAGTAGCCCTGGCCGATAAAGGTCTTGAGCACGCGATTCTTGCCAGCCAGGCCGCGCAGGCGGGCCAGTGCGGCTTCCTCTGTCAGCGGCGCGGTGAATTCACCAAGCGACATGCCATCGCGGCGGCGGATCGCGGCGGGCACCACGGCGTCGATCAGCGCGGCGCGGCTGTCAAAGCCGAGCACCTTGAGCATGTGTTGCTGTTCGGCGGAGTCGGGGCCGATATGGCGAGCGGCGAAGGCGTCGCGCGCCTCCAGTTCGGCCAGCGTGGGCCGTGCACCTTGGGCGGCAGCGTTCATGGGAAGCGGGGCGTTCATGGCAAGGAATCTCGTGGGGCACGCGGCGGCAGGTGGTCAGCCTGGCCGCCGCGCGCGGCATCAAACAGTCAGCGCAATCAGGCGCCGACGCTGGCCTTGTAGGCGTCGACGTTCATCAGGCCGTTCACATCGTCGCCGTTGGCCGGCTTGAGCTTGAACAGCCATGCATCGAATGCGTTGGCGTTGACCGATTCCGGCGCAGCCGAGGCGGCGTCGTTGACGGCGATCACTTCGCCGGCTACCGGCGCGTAGATGTCGGAAGCCGCCTTGACGGACTCCACCACGGCCAGCGCGTCGCCAGCGCCGACCGACTTGCCCACTTCAGGCAGTTCCAGGAATACGATGTCGCCCAGCGCGTCCTGCGCGTGGTCGGTGATGCCGATCGTCAGCGTGCCGTCGGATTCGACGCGCACCCATTCGTGCGACTCGGTGTACTTCAGGTCAGCGGGGAAATTCATGAGGTTCTCCGGGATACAGTGTGTTTCTTGTTTCAAGCACCCGCCGCAGCATGTGGGCTCGAGCGGACGGGTGAAAGGGCGACCGTTGTTGTGAAGCCGGGCGATGCCTCAGCTCACGAGTGCCTTGCCATTGCGCACAAACGGCAGTTTAACCACAGTCGCGGTCAGTTTGCGGTCGCGAATCTCGACCTGGACGTCGGTACCGGGCGTGATCTCGCGGGGCAGGCTGGCAAAAGCGATCGACAGTTGCAGCGACGGGCTGAACGTGCCGCTGGTGATCTCGCCGTCGCCGGCTGCGGTAATGACCTTCTGGTGCGCGCGCAGCACGCCACCCTTGTCGCGCAGGATCAGGCCCGCGAAAGTCTTGCGTTGTCCGTCTTGCTGCAATGCGGCCTTGCCGACGAAATCGCGCTCGCTTTGCAGGTCCACGGTCCAGGACAGGCCCGCGTCGAGCGGCGAGGTGTGAATATCCATGTCCTGGCCATACAGGTTCATGCCGGCTTCCAGGCGCAGCGTGTCGCGTGCGCCCAGGCCGGCAGGGCGTACGCCCGCGGCGGACAGCTTTTCCCAGATCCCGGCGACGTTCTCGGCGGGCACCACCAGCTCGAAACCGTCTTCACCGGTATAGCCGGTACGCGCCACCATCAGTTCGCCCATGCCGGGGTCCTGCACGACGAGCGCATTGAACGGCTTCAGCGCCTCGGCGGGCTGGGTGGACGGGAACGCCTGATAGACCTTGGCGCGCGCATTCGGGCCTTGCACGGCCACGATGGCCAGCTTGCCGGCGCCGGCCGGCGCCACATCGCCGCGGCGCGGGGTGATGGTCACGCCGCTGCCGGTGGCGGCATTGCGCGTCACGATCCATTCGAGATCGCCGACGGCCGTGCTGGCATTCACCACCAGGCGGAAATGGTCCTCGGCAAAGAAGTAGACGATCAGGTCGTCGATCACGCCGCCTTTTTCATCGAGCATGCACGAATACAGTGCCTTGCCCGGTGTTTGCAGCTTGTCCACATTGTTGGCCAGCAGGCCGCGCAGGAAAGCACGTGTGTTGGCGCCATGAAGGTCCACCACGCACATGTGCGAGACGTCGAACATGCCGGCATCGGCGCGCACGGCATTGTGTTCCTCGATCTGCGAGCCGTAGTTGACCGGCATGTCCCAGCCGCCGAAGTCGACCATACGGGCGCCGAGGGCGCGGTGGATAGCGTTGAGGGGCGTGGCCTGGAGCGTCATGGGTATCCTCGGATCGAAAACGAAAAAAGGGTCATCCGCCGCAACGCTCGGCCGCACCAATGTGCAACCAATCCGCTGCGGCGGATGACCCCTCTGTCCTCGATACCTGAGAGATTACAAAGCTTGCGCTTCGTGCGCCCCTTCGGTGGACATGCTCACCCTGCATTCAGCAGCGGCGGATGTCGCTCTCCAGAGTGCGGCATGCATTGTGTGCATGTTGCATGCCGATCCGGTCGGTCCATGGTGCCTGAGAGTTTTTGGGTAGTTCCCCTTCGGCGGCGCAATGACTGCGCGCTCTCCCGGCCGGATGCGCGAGAATGTACGGGACCGGTCTGCCTTTGTCAAACGCGGGCAGCCGGTCTCGCCCCCGGCATTGATCACCGGACCCCCGGCCGGCTAGCGGCGGTCCTTCGTCACCACGTTACCGACCACGCCACCCACGGCCGCACCGCCCAGCGTACCCAGCGCGCTACCGTCGGTCAGTACGGCGCCGCCCAGCGCACCCGCACCCGCGCCGATTGCCGTATTCCGTTGTTTCGGGGTCATGTCGGCGCAACCGGCAAAGGTCACCAGCGTCACGCCGATCAGCGCCACTTTTGAAAGCGTGCGAACTGTTTTCATGATGGGCTCCTTGAGGTCATCGATGTCATCGTTTCCGATGTGTTGAAGTTGTCTCCCGTGACGGTGGCGCAGCGCGCCTGAACCGGGCGGTCGTGATCGATAAGAGGCAAGCTCCATGCCCCGGGTGCGGTCGCTTTACGATTGTTACCGTCGTGAAACGCCTGCTGTCGGACACCGCCGGACAAGCCTGCCGCGGGCTTGAGCGCGTGTTAACATCGACGCCTTTCGCGACACGCCTGCCGCGTGCGCTTTTCGCCCTCTCGCCGGTTTCATTCCCTGCCTCATGACCCACGGACTCAACGCCGCGCAATCCGAAGCCGTCCGCTACCTGGACGGCCCCTGCCTTGTGCTGGCGGGCGCCGGCTCCGGCAAGACGCGCGTGATCACGCAGAAAATTGCCCACCTGATCGAGGACAAGGGGTTCGAGCCACGTCACATTGCGGCGGTGACCTTCACCAACAAGGCGGCCAAGGAAATGCAGGAGCGCATTGGCAAGCTCATGGAGGGCAAGACCACGCGCGAAGGGAAGCGCATTCCACTCAAGCAGCTGACCGTTTGTACGTTTCACTCGCTCGGCGTGCAAATCTTGCGCATGGAAGCCGAGCATGTCGGGTTGAAGCCGCAGTTCTCGATCATGGATTCGGACGACTGCTTCGGTCTGGTGCAGGAGCAACTGGGCACCACCGACAAGAAGCTGATCCGCAGTGTGCAGGGCACCATCTCGCTGTGGAAGAACGGCATGGTCGATCCCGAGACGGCGCTCGCGCAGGCGGCCAACGCCGATGAGCACCAGGCGGCCATGGTGTATCGCAACTACGTGGCCACGCTGCATGCCTACCAGGCGGTGGATTTCGACGACCTGATCCGCCTGCCCGCCGAACTGTTCGCGCGCGATGAAGCGGTGCGACTGAAATGGCAGAACCGGCTGCGCTATTTCCTGGTCGACGAATACCAGGACACCAACGCCTGCCAGTATCAACTGCTGAAGCTGTTGGCAGGCGGCTCGCATTTGCGCGCACCGGCGTTCACCGCGGTGGGTGACGACGACCAGGCCATCTATGGCTGGCGCGGTGCCACGCTCGACAACCTGCGTTTGCTGCAGACCGATTTCCCCGATCTCAAGGTCGTCAAGCTCGAACAGAACTACCGTTCGACGGTGCGCATCCTGGAGGCGGCCAATGCGGTGATCGCCAACAATCCAAAGCTGTTCGACAAGAAGCTGTGGTCGGAGCACGGCATGGGCGACCCGATTGCCGTGCACCCGATGAACGACGAAGAGCACGAGGCGGAGTCGGTGGTGTTCCGCTTGTCGGCGCACAAGTTTGAACGGCGCGCGCAGTTTCGCGATTACGCGATCCTCTATCGCGGCAATCACCAGGCGCGGCTCTTCGAACAGATCCTGCGCCGCGAGCGGATTCCGTATGTGCTGTCCGGTGGCCAGAGCTTTTTCGACAAGGCCGAGATCAAGGACATCTGTTCCTACCTTCGCTTGATTGCGAATCCCGACGATGATCCTGCGTTCATCCGCGCGATCACCACGCCACGGCGCGGGGTCGGCAATACCACGCTGGAAGTGCTCGGCACGTTCGCGGGGCAGGCCAAGGTATCGCTGTTTGAAGCCGCGATGATGGGTGGCATCGAGGCGAAGCTGCAGCCGCGCCAGCTGGAACCGTTGCGCGTGTTCTGCGAATCGATGGTGCGGCTGGCCGATCGCGCGGAGAAGGATCCGGCCACGGTGTTGCTCGATGACATGATGGAAGGCATTCACTACGAAGCCTATCTGTACGACACCTTCGACGAACGGCAGGCGCAATCACGCTGGACCAACACGCTCGAGTTCCTGGACTGGCTCAAGCGCAAGGGCACGCGGCCCGAAGCGGAAGGCGAGGGCGAGGCCACCGGCTTCGACAATGCCGATGGCTTTGGCGACGAAGGCAAGAACCTGCTCGAACTGACGCAGACCGTGGCGCTGATGAGCATGCTCGAAGGGCGCGAGGAAGATCCCGATGCGGTGCGGCTGTCGACGCTGCATGCGTCCAAGGGCCTCGAATACCCGCACGTGTTCCTGGTGGGCGTGGAAGAGGGCATCCTGCCCCATTCCCGCGAAGACGAGGACATGGGCGACGACAAGATCGAGGAAGAGCGCCGGCTGATGTATGTGGGGATTACGCGCGCGCAGCGTAGCCTGCAGATCAGCTGGTGCAAGAAGCGCAAGCGTGCACGTGAAACCTACTCGGTCGAGCCATCGCGCTTTATCGCCGAGATGAAACTCGACGATGGCCCGGCGGTGCCCCAGGACGAAACCCCGGCGATGAGCCCCAAGGACCGGCTGGCCGGACTCAAGGCATTGCTCGGCAAGCCCGCCGGCTGAGTTTGATACAAGCCTGACAAGATTTCGGCGCGCAGGCTGACTACGATTGCATCGCGCAAGAACGTTTTCGGCGTTCCTGCGCCACACCGTGCCCGCCCTTCGGTGACGGTGTGGCTGGGCGCATGCGAGCCCGGCTTCTTCCCTGTTGAGCGCTCCTGGTTGCGGCAGCACCGGGAGCGTTTTTTTCGAATCCCCTATGTGCTTTTCTCCCCTCTCCCGCGAGCGGGAGAGGGGCCGGGGGAGAGGGCAAGCCTCTCAAATCCCAATAGCGCGCTGCATGTGTCGCTCAATGCACGTATCAATCCTGATACAAAGCCGGCATTCCCTGTAATAGGCTAGCTGGTACATTGGCCGATCAAATTTTTCGCCTCGTATCGTTGCTGCCCATCATGGATCTTTCTCCCAACCTGCCCGTCCGCCTGCTGATCGTCGACGACGATCCCCAGATTCGCACCATGCTGGCCGAATACCTGGCCACGTTCGGCATGGAAGCCGACGGTGCGGAAGGCGGCGCGGCGATGCGCGCGGCACTGGGAAAGCAGGAATACGACCTCGTGATCCTGGACCTGTCCCTGCCCGGTGAGAACGGCCTGACGCTGTGCCGCGAGATTCGCGAGAGCAGCAACCTGCCCGTGATCATGCTGACTGCGCGCGCGGAACTGGCCGACCGCGTGGTCGGGCTGGAGGTAGGCGCGGACGACTACGTGACCAAGCCGTTCGAGATGCGCGAGCTCGTGGCGCGTATCCATACCGTGCTGCGCCGCAGCCGTAGTGAAGTGCGACGCCCGGCATCGACGTCGGCCGGCCACGAAACACGTTTCGGTTGCTGGCGCCTGAATACCACGCTGCGCCAACTGGTCGATGCCGAGGAGACCGTGGTGCCGCTGTCCAACGCGGAGTTCCGGCTGTTGCTGACCTTCATTGAAAACCCGAACCGCGTGCTCGATCGGGAAATGCTGATCAACAACGCGCGCGGCCGCGACCTCGATGTATTCGACCGCAGCATCGACCTGCTGGTGTCACGCCTGCGGCAGAAACTGCGCGACGATCCGCGTGACTCGGCACTGATCCGCACCGTGCGTGGTGAAGGCTACGTCTTCACCGGCAACGTGGAGCACTGAACGCATGGCTGCTGCGACCCCGCCGTCAGCCGACGGCGCTTCGGTAGTCAGGCCCGAGCCGCCGGGCGACAACGTTGCGGGCCGGCGCCGGTTCAATTCGATGTTCATGCGGTTGTTCTTCGTAATGACCGCCATCATGCTGGCCGTGCATGTGCTGGGCGTGACCGTGATCGAGAGCGTGTTCCCGCGCCCCGGTTCCGAGCGCTACATGGAACGCATGCGCCGTGCCGCGTCGGAGGCCGAAGCGGCTGGCCAGCTCGCGCCCGACCGGCCACCGCATCCGCTGGAAGGCATTTTTGCACCCGATCGACCGCCAGGTCCGCCACCGGGCATGCGCGGGGGCGAACCGTTCGACTTCGACGGGCCGCCGTTGCGACCCGACGCGTTTCGCGAGCGCGGTCCCGGCGATCGTCCACCGGGACCGCCGCCGGGTTTCCATATCCGCGGCATCTGGCCACCGCATCTGGGCCTGCTGTTCCAGCTCGCGGCCATCCTGATTGCGTCGTGGGCCGGCGCACGCCTGCTGGCGCGGCCAGTGCAGCAACTGGCCAGTGGCGCGAACCGCCTTGCGCAGGATGTTCATGCGCCGCCGCTCGACGAGGACAACGGTCCCGCCGAAGCGCGTGAGGCCACGCGCGCGCTGAACCTGATGCAGCAACGCATCCGCACGCAGCTCGCGCAGCAATCGCGTTTCCTGGCAGCGGTGTCGCATGACCTGCGCACGCCGCTGACGCGCATGAGCCTGCGTATCGAGCGTATCGAGGACAACAACGTTCGGTATCGGCTGCGCCAGGACCTGGCCGAGATGAATGGCCTGATCGATGCGACGCTTTACTACCTGCGTGAACGCGACGATGCCACCGGCCCGCGCCAGCGCGTGGACGTGCTGGCACTGCTGCAGGCAGTTGTCGACGATGCGCAGGAGATCGGGCAGGACGTGCGCTTGTCCGGCGAAGCGGCACCGCTGCTGGCGTACCCCACGGAATTGCGTCGTGCGGTGGTCAACCTGGTGGAGAACGCGCACCGCTATGGCGGTGCGGCGCACATCATCCTGGCCGACAGCCCCGAGCGTGTCACGATCGATGTCTGCGATAACGGTCCGGGTATTCCACCCGCCGAGTTGCAACGCGTGCTCGAACCGTTCTATCGCGTGGAGTCGTCACGCAGCCGCGCCACTGGCGGCGTGGGCATGGGTCTGTCGATTGCGGCCGATATCGTGGCGCGTCATGGCGGAGAACTGAAGCTGACGAACCGGCTCGAAGGTGGGCTGCGCGTCAGCATCACGCTGCCGCGCGCATAGCCGGAAAATCAGGCGCGCTGCGGCAGGCCGCTCTTGCCGATCGGTGCCAGTTGCACGTACTGGGACCCGCGCAAGCCACGCGTGAAATCGAGCGTGAAATCGCCCACGTCGATACGCGCCTGCAGCGCGCGGCGCAACTCGAGCGTCCCCGGACCCTTAACGCCGGCGGCAGAGCGCACCAGCCACGCTGCGCCGATATAGCCGGCGAGCGTGGCAGGCGAGGGCGGTTCATCGAGATACTGCTTCATGCGCGCCACATGTTCCTTTACCACCCGCAAGGTCGATTCCTGCGGACCGGGCGCGATCTGCGTCACCACCATGCCGCCGGCATAGTTGCTACCGAGGATTTCGCGCGCCGACGACGGGCTGACCGCGGACAATCCCACCAGGAACCCGTACCAGTTCTGTGCCGCCAGTGCACGTCCAAGGCTGCCGTAGGCCAGCGTGTCGCCGGCCACCACGACCGCACCGGGACGCGCCGAGGCAATGCGTCGCGCGCTGTCGTCGAAGTTTCCGCCCAGCGTCACTGCACGCGTCGACATATCCTTTTCCAGTCGTGCCAGCCATGGCGTGCCGGCGCCGAGCGTACCCGCCGCGAAGTCGGGCGACACGGCCAGCGCAATGCTGCTCAGGCCGTAGCTGTGCAACTGGCGCACGGCGGCGTCGAGTTCGGACTGATAGTCGGCGCGCGTGAACCAGATGTTCTCAGCCGACATGGACAGCCCCGACAGCGGTGCCACGATCTGCACGCCGCGCCGGGTCAGTTCGGACGAACTCGCCAGCGCGGGCAACAGGTTGTCACCTGGCCCGAACAGCACCTCGGCACGTTCGTTGTCGGCCAATGCCACCGCTTGTGCCACGGCGCCACGCAGGTTCGCATCGGCATCGCGCACCACATGCACGATGCGCAAACCGCTATTGATGGCCGGGGATGCATTGAAGGCATCGAACATGACCTTGGCACCTGCCAGATAGTCGCGCGCCTGATCAGACTGCGGGCCCGTGCGATCGACCAGATGCCCGACCACCAATTGCCGGCGTGACGCTTGTGCGGCCGGTTGTGCCAACGCTGCGGCTGGCACCGCCGCAGCACAGGAAAACGCACCGAGCCATTGCAGGGTGCGACGGCGGCCTGCCGATGTTGGCAGGCATGACAGGTTCGACTGCGGCAAGGCTGGGCGCATGGCAGCGGGAGGGAGTCGGGTGAAAGAAGGGAACGTGCTGTGCAGCGACAACGGGCAGGAGTGCCGGAGCCGCGAGAGCCGGGGCCGAGACTATCGGCCCTTTATGACGCTCGCGTGACTTTCATGAGGCCAAGGGCCCCCCGTTCGCGGGGCTGGCCGGCGTAGGCGCGTCGTGGTTTTGATGCGCGTCAAGGTTGAGGGATTGGGGGAGGCATAGCATCGGTGGCTATCCACGCCCACAAAACGAGCTTCCTCATGTCCGCCCCCACATTGCATCCCGCCGACACGGCGTTCGACCGGCACGCGCTTGCCGACTTCCGCAGCCTGGCCGGCCGCATCGATGGCAACGGCCCGCGATACACCTCCTATCCGACCGCAGACCGTTTTCACGCGGAAGTGGACGACGCCGGTTACCTGGAGGCGCTCGACCTGTGCCGCGCCAGGTCACCGGCGCCGCTGTCGCTCTATCTCCATATCCCGTTCTGCGAAAACATCTGCTACTACTGTGGCTGCAACAAGATCATCACCAAGGATCACAGCCGCAGCGCGCGCTACGTGGACTACCTGGCGCGTGAAATGGCGATGGTGGCTGGACGCCTTGGCGAGCGCCGCGCCGTCATGCAATCGCATTGGGGCGGCGGTACGCCAACCTTCCTCGATCCCGATGAAATGCGTTGCGTGATGGCAGCGTTACACCAGCACTTTGAATTGCTGCCCGAAGGTGAGCACTCCATCGAGATCGATCCGCGCCGCGTGACCGACGAACGCATGGCGCTGCTGGCCGAACTTGGCTTCAACCGTATCAGCCTGGGCGTGCAGGACTTCGACCCCGAGGTGCAGCAAGCCATCCACCGCGTGCAGTCGTATGAGGAGACCCGCAGTGTTGTGCTGGCGGCACGACGGCTGGGCTTCCAGTCGATCAGCATGGACCTGATCTACGGTTTGCCCCACCAGACCACGACCCGCTTTGCCGCAACCATCGACCGCGTGCTGGAACTGCGCCCGGACCGGCTGTCGGTCTACAGCTACGCGCACCTGCCACATGTGTTCAAGCCGCAACGCCGCATCGATGCAGCCGCGCTGCCTGCGGCCGGAGAAAAGCTCGACATCCTGGTTTCGACGATCGAGCGGCTGACATCGGCCGGCTACGTCTATATCGGCATGGACCACTTTGCCTTGCCTGACGACGACCTGGCCATTGCGCAGCGCGAAGGCCGGCTGCAACGCAACTTCCAGGGCTACGCCACGCATGCCGGCTATGACCAATTGGGGCTTGGCGTGTCCGCGATCGGTGCGGTAGCGGGGCACTATGTGCAGAATGCGCGCACCACCGACGAGTACTACGCGGCGCTCGATGCCAAGCGCCTGCCGATCGTGCGCGGCTTCCAGATGTCTGAAGAAGACCATCTGCGCCGAGCGATCATCGGCGCGCTGATGTGCAACGGCACGCTCGACATCGCCGCCGTGGAAGCGGAACACGGCATCGACTTTGCAGACACCTTCGCCGCGGAAATTGCAGATCTCGACAGATTGGCTGCCGACCACCTGGTACGCCGCACCCCGGCGCGCATCGAGATCACGGCGCTGGGACGCCTGCTGGTACGCCGCGTGGCAATGGTCTTCGACCGCTATCTACGCGACGACGCAAAGGTTATCCCCCTGGTCCGCTACTCGCGCGTCGTTTAATACTGCTGCAAACCAGTCCCCTCTCCCGCGCGCGGGAGAGGGTTAGGGAGAGGGCCAGCACTTCCTAAACGACAACGCCAGCGTCCACTCCAAAACGCAAAAAAGCCCGCGACCAACTCGCGGGCTTCTTCGTTTGGTAGCTGTCGAATTACTTCGCAGCGTTAGCCATATAGTCCGACGCGGCAATCACATCGGCATCGGGACCGGCGTAGCCACCCTTCGGCGGCATCACACCCTTGCCCTTGAGCGCATAGTTGTGCACGACATCCATGCCTTCCTTGAGGCGCGGTGCCCAGGCAGCCTTGTCGCCGAACTTGGGCGCACCGGCAACGCCAGCGGCGTGGCAGGCGGCGCAAACCTGTTCATAGACTTTCTTGCCGGTATCGGCCGACGCGGCGGCCGGTGCTGCGGCAGCAGCTGCCGGAGCCGGAGCAGCCGCGGCGACAGGCGCCGGTGCGGGCGCAGCAGCAGGTGCGGCAGCCACGGTCGCGGCCGGTGCCGGAGCGGCGGCCTGGGCCGGAGCACCCTGGGCCGGTGCTGCCGGTTCCGGGAATTTGGCGCCGCCGGCATCGGCCATGTAGACCACCGCACGACCGAGCTCATAGTCGCTCAGGTCATCCGGCGACGTACCGGCACGCGCGGGCATTGCGCCCTTGCCGGCCAGCACGGCCTTCAGCAGGCCATCGAAGCCCTGGCCAATCCGGGCCGACCAGTCGCCGGCCACACCGTACTTCGGCGCACCCGCCGCGCCCGTGGCGTGACAGGCCGCGCAGACTTCCTTGTACACCTGCTCGCCGGTCTTGAAGACGCGCGGTGCGTTGGGGTCCTTGATCTCGAGGGATGCGACCGGTGCGATGCGGGTATTCACCGCTTCCACGGACTGGGTCGAACCAGCGCCTTCGCGGGTGCCGTGTCCGACAAAATTGACCAGCAGGATGATGACGATGATCGGTATCAGGAAAGCGGCGATCACAACAGCGATCAACTGCTTCGGGGTCTTGATTGGCGACTCGTGGTGGTCGTTTTCTTGGTGGACGTCACTCATACAGAACTCTCGATTTTGCGGGAAACCTGGTGCACAGCACGTTGGGGGCGGCTTGCTTGTCTGGCCCTGTCTTCGGGGATGAATCTGTCGGTCTTTGCATCCGGGGCTGTCTCCGACCCCGTTACGTCTCTAGTAGGACGCAAATAGCTGCCGATTATAGACCCAAGACTTCGCCACCGGGGACCAAAAGCGGCGACTCAGAGACCTCCGCCAGCCAATCGTGGCGTGCCCCGGCGCATCCCGCATGGACGCGCCTCCGCAAGTCGGGTATCCTATGCGACTTTCCGACGACGGCACTCGCCCGTTGTCACGCAAGTCCACATCGCGCCCGTAGCTCAATGGATAGAGTACTGCCCTCCGAAGGCAGGGGTTGCTGGTTCGATCCCAGCCGGGCGCGCCAAGGTTTTCTCCCTTAGCGTTCAAAAACCGCTGTGTTGCCCCTGCAAAGCAGGCCGGCCGCCGCAACAGCCCTACCGCCCCATCCGCCGCTGATAACTCTGTGTAATCCGGTCGACCAGCCCTGGATCGCGGGAATCGGTCGCACTGAACTGCACCCGCACGCTGCCGTCGGGCTGTTGGGCGACCGTGGCCGTGACGGGTGTGCTGCCGTAATTGCCGGCGACGGTGCCGGTTGCCTGGTTCTGTACCGTGATGGCCACGCCCTGGTCGCGCAACGCATCGGCCGCCGCGAAGAACGAGCGGTCATAGCTGGTCGGGCCCGCGGCTGGCGGAGGAGGGTAGCCGTAGTAGGTGCAGCCGGCCAGCACCAGGCCAATGCCCAGCATCAGGTTTGCAAGCAGTCGCTTCATGGCGCGTCCTTCTTCTATGTGACGCCGGGCTTCTGTTCTAGCAGGTTCGCGTTGCCCTCGCCAATGCCCCCGGACCAAGGCTGCGTGCCAGATACCGAGTTGACCCCTCAAGCATCCGTACCCTGATCCCGTTAAGCGGTTAGTGCGTGCCGGCGCCGTGTGTGCCGGGCACGAATCTGAACGCAGAAGGAAGGAAACATGTTGCTTGACCGTGCCCACCCCGCCGAAATTGGTACGCCGGGGACTCCGCTGACATCCAGACAGGCCGCGCTAGGCGGAATCGCCCGCTGGGCCGACATGGCGATGTTGCTGACCCTGCTGTGCTCGGCAGCGGCTGCCGTGGCCATTGGCGTCCACTACTACGCGCTGACACTGGCGCTGATCGTGGTCGCGGTGCTCGTGGCGGCGGGTGCCGCAGTCTTTGCCGTAGCACGCGGCACGCGCCTCAGTGGCTTGGTACTGACCACGGCCAATGTGGGCATGGTCGTGCTGCATATCCAGTTGTCGCATGGCACCACCGAATTCCACTTTGGCGTGTTTGTGTTGCTGGGCCTGCTGCTGGTCTATCGCGACTGGCGCCCGCTGGTGTTCGCGGCGGCCCTGTTCGCGGTCCACCATATCCTGTTCGATCGCCTGCAGGCATTCAACTTTCCGTTCTACTGCACCTCGTCGGCCGATTTCGCGCGCGTCGTGCTGCATGCGGTGTACGTGGTGGTGCAGACCGGCATCGAAATTGTCCTGGCGCTGCAACTGAGGAGAGCTGCCGTGGAGGGGGCCGAACTGTCGGCGCTCGTTGCCCAGGTGGATAGTGGCGAGCGGATCTGCCTGGATGTGGAGGACGTCGCGGTGAGCGTGCCCACCGCAGCGGCCTTGAAGGCGGCCATCGCGCGGATGGCCACGGCCATGTCCGAGGTGCGCACTGCGGCCCTGGCCGTGGAGGATGCGGCATCGGAAATCGCCAGTGGCAGCATCGACCTCAGCGAGCGAACCGAGCGACAGGCCTGGGATGTGCAACAGACCGCCACCTCGATGCAGCAGATCCACGCCGCCGTGCAGAGTGCCGCGCAGACCGCTGGCGAAGCCAACGCGCTGGCCGGTGAAACCTCCGATGCGGTCACGCAAGGCGGTGACGCGGTCGGGCGTGTGGTGGAGACGATGGATGGCATCTCGGCGTCTGCGGATCGCATCGCGGAAATCACCGGACTGATCGACAGCATTGCATTGCAGACTCACATCCTGTCGCTCAATGCATCGGTAGAGGCGGCCAGGTCCGGCGAAGCTGGGCGCGGCTTCTCGGTGGTTGCCACCGAGGTACAGCAACTGGCGCACCGCACCTCGACAGCCGCGCGCCAGATTCGTACGTTGATCGGCGAAAGCAGTGCCTGCGTGGAGCAGGGCCGGCAGCAGGTGGCCGCCGCACACGGCGGGATGACGCATATCGTGACCAAGGCACGCCGCGTTAGCGAGCTGATCCGACGGATATCGAGTTCCACCGAACAACAGGCGGCGGGTGTAGGGCAGGTTGGCGAAGCAGTCGCCGAAATCGACAATACAACCCGCCAGAACGCCGCACTGGTCGAGGAGAGTGCGGCAGCGGCCGAGAGTCTGAAGAGCCAGGCTTCGCGTCTCAATGCAGTGGTAGACCGGTTCAATCTCAGCGGAGGCTGGCAACAGGCGGGCGTCAGCCGCTAGACTTCCAGCATGAAACATGCAGATGACTTCCAGCTTCTGGAACTGGCGCACGGCAAGCCGGTAAAGATGTGGACGAACGGCGTGGCCGTCGAGGAGGATGCGCGTCGCCAGTTGCGCAATACCGCGAGCATGCCGTTCGTGTTCCGCCACCTGGCGGTGATGCCGGACGTACACTTGGGCAAGGGCTCGACCATCGGTACCGTGATTCCGACCCAGGGCGCGATCATTCCCGCTGCGGTAGGCGTCGATATTGGCTGCGGCATGATGGCCGCGCGCACCACGCTGACAGCGAAAGACTTGCCGGATTCACTGCACGCGTTGCGCAGCGCCATCGAACGCGCGGTGCCGCATGGTCGCGCACCAGGTCGTCGCGATCCCGGTGCGTGGAGCCATCGCGCACCACATCAGGTGGACGAGATGTGGAAGACCCTGGTGCCGGGCTTCGACAGGATTCGGCAGAAGTACCCGAAGCTGGAGAAGACCAACAACTACGTGCACCTGGGAACCCTCGGCACCGGCAACCACTTTATCGAGGTGTGTCTCGATGAAGCCGATAGCGTCTGGTTCATGCTGCACAGTGGATCGCGCGGCGTGGGTAATGCGATCGGCACGATGTTTATCGAACTGGCGCAGCAGGATATGCGCCAGCACATCGCAAACTTGCCCGATCGCGACCTGGCCTATTTCGAAGAGGGCAGCCGGCATTTCGACGATTACGTTGAAGCAGTCGGCTGGGCCCAGGAGTATGCGCGCCGCAATCGGGAAGTCATGATGGCCGCAGTGATTGCCGCCGCGCGCGACGTGATCGGCAAGCCGTTCGGCGTCGACGAACACGCGGTGAACTGCCACCACAACTATGTACAGAAGGAACGCCACTTCGGTGCGGACATCTTCGTGACGCGCAAAGGAGCGGTGTCCGCGCAGAAAGGACAACTCGGCATCATTCCAGGCTCGATGGGCGCGAAGAGTTTTATCGTACGCGGGCTCGGCAATGAAGAAAGCTTTTGCTCATGCAGCCACGGTGCGGGCCGCGCGATGAGTCGCACCGAGGCCAAGCGCCGCTTCACGATTGCGGACCAGATGAAAGCCACCGCACACGTGGAATGCCGCAAGGACGCAGACGTGATCGACGAAATTCCGATGGCCTACAAGGACATCGACGCGGTAATGGCGGCGCAACGCAGTCTGGTGGAAGTTGTCCACACACTGCGGCAGGTGGTTTGTGTGAAGGGGTAGGGCGGGGCCTGGCAGAGGCCCCAGGCCCTTCGTCGATCGTCTATTCGATTCGACGGCTGACGTATCCAGTCAATGCGCTGGACAGTACCGCGGGCGCCAGGACTGTTTCAAGCCTCGCCTGCTGTGTAGCGTCCAGGAAGTGCCATAGCAATGGTGTCAAAAGATGCCATGCATAAATCATCAGACCGCAACCCAGCATCACGCTGGCGATCCAGAAGATGCCGATCATGGCGCGATTGACGTTGTCGCGAAAGGTCTGATGGCGTGTGTGTTCGCGCTCCCTGCTTTCCTGGTTGATGTCGCGGACATTGGCGAACGCGGCTTGCTCACACTGCTCTATCGCTTGCCCCTCTGCCGTGAACCTTGACGAACAATGGCTCCAGAAATCGGGGCCGCCTAATACATCATCGGTCATGGCATCCCTCAGAGTGCTGAGTGTTGTCCGCTTCGCTGGATCTTGGTGTAGAAATGCGCGAGACAATCGTTTGATATGGTTCCGTTCTTGCCGAGGTAATCGCGTGTTTCTCGCCACGGCGTGCCCGGGTGATGCATCGCGCTAGAGAGGACCACCCCATCAAAGCAGCCATACAGGTCGGTGACCCTGTTCATGATGTCGACCTCTTTTGCATCGAAGTCGACGACCGGTGCACCGGGCACCGCATCGACAAAGCGACTGCCAAACTCGCGTACGGCGCGATACACACTCGGAATCATCGGACCCAATGGCCATGCCTGGATCTCCTCGTCATAGAGCGGCCGCATATACCGCGCAAGCATATGGCCATGCGCGATGTACGTCAGCTTGGTCAGCTGCAATGGCGTGAGCCCCGCACCGGCGTCCTGGCGACGCTTGAGGATGTATTGCGCAACCGCCAGCGCCTTGCCGTCTTCCGTTCTTTCTTCCTTCTTTTTTCTGTTCCACATTTTGACCCCCATTCTTGTTCGTCACGACACGCGTGCACGTGGCACCGAAAAGACCATACTCCGTCACTCCGCAGTGGGCAACGAAACTTGTGTGTCCAAATGCCGCAACTTGATCTTGCCCCGTCATGTCACGCGTACGTCGCCTCATCGCTGCAACCAAACACCTCGCCGTGTATGTCGTAAGCAGGCACATGATTGACGCATTCCTTGCGCGTACGCCGCTCGGCGCCGACTGGCGCGTGCCTTGCATGGTGCTTTCCTTCGGAAGCGAAACTGCCTTCGCAACTGCCACTGCTGATTCAGAACGGAGGTGCCCATCATGCCCACGTTAGCCGCCGACCATATCGACATGCTGCGCAAGTCCGTGCGCGGCAAGGTGCTGCTGCCTGCGGATGCAGGCTACGATGTCGCGCGCACGGTCTGGAATGCCACCGTGGACCGCAAGCCAGCGGTGATCGTGCAATGCACGGGTACGGCCGACGTGATGCAGGCGGTGAACTTCGCGCGTGACCATGGCCTGGTGCTTGCCGTGCGCGGCGGGGGACACAATATTGCTGGCAGCGCCATCTGCAACGACGGTCTGGTGATCGACCTGTCGCAACTGCGTAGTGTGCATATCGATGCGCGCGAACGCGTCGCGTGGGTCAGCCCGGGGGCCACGCTGGGAGACTTCGATCATGAAGCACAGGCGCTGGGTCTGGCCACGCCACTGGGCATCAATTCGACCACCGGTGTCGCGGGGCTCACACTCGGTGGTGGCTTCGGATGGCTCACTCGCCAGTACGGCATGACTGTGGACAATCTGCTTGGTTGCGAGGTGGTGACGGCCGATGGCCAGCGACGCTGGGCAGATACGAAGGAAGAACCCGAGTTGTTCTGGGCCTTGCGCGGCGGCGGCGGAAACTTTGGCGTGGTCACGCTGTTCCAGTTCCGCTTGCATCCGGTCGGCCCGTTGGTCACGGCGGGGCTGCTGGTGTTCCCTGGTGTCGAAGGCAAGTCAGTGCTGCGCCAGTATCGCGCGTTCACCGAAACCGCGATGCCCGATAACCTCAATGTCTGGGTGGTGCTGCGCAAGGCGCCGCCGCTGCCGTTCCTGCCATCGTCCGCGCATGGCACCGATGTGGTGGTGCTGGCCGCGTTCTACACCGGCGACCCGGACACCGCCGACAAGGCGATCGATCCGCTGCGCGCGTTTGGCCAGACCGTCGGCGAGCACGTCGGACAGATGCCATACACCGCCTGGCAACAGGCGTTCGATCCGTTGCTGACCCCGGGTGCACGTAATTACTGGAAGTCGCACAATTTCACGCGACTCGACGATGCGGCCATCGATCTGATGACCGACTACGCGGCGCGCGGCCCGTCGGCCAATGCCGAGATCTTTATTGGCCAGGTCGGTGGCGTGGCGAACCGTGTGGCAGCCGATGCCACCGCGTACAACCATCGCGATGCGCGCTATGTCATGAATGTCCATTCGCGCTGGGACCGTGCCGACGAAGACACGGCCTGCATCGCCTGGGCGCGCGACTTCTTCAACGCCAGCGCACCATATGCCACGGGCGGGGTCTATGTGAACTTCATGACCGAGGATGAATCGGCGCGCGTGGGCGCGGCGTACGGGCCGAATTTCGATCGGCTGGCGCGTGCCAAGCGGACCTACGATCCGCAGAACCTGTTCCGCACCAACCAGAACATCGCACCGGCGCCCTGACCCGCTTGCGGCCACGCTCCGACACACACCTCGGCGCCATGCGTTGCTATGATGCGGCGCATGGCCGACGACCTGTTTATCCCCCACCACGAATACGAGATCACCGCAATCCGCGCCCAGGGCGCGGGCGGGCAGAACATCAACAAGGTGTCCAACGCGGTGCACCTGCGCTATGACGTGCGCACGTCCTCGCTGGCCGCCGATCACAAGGAGCGTTTGCTGGCACTGCATGACCATCGCATTACGCGTGATGGCGTGGTGGTGATCAAGGCGCAGCAGCACCGCAGTCTCGAAATGAACCGTGAGGAAGCGGTCCGGCGCCTGCATGAACTGGTCCGCAGCGTGGCGGTTGCGCCGCGTATCCGGCGCGCCACCCGGCCAACCCGGGCGTCGGGCCTGCGGCGGCTCGATGCCAAGACGCAGCGTGGGCAGATCAAGGCGATGCGCGGGCGGGTGACTGACTGATCGGGGCCGTCAGGTCGAGTCCGCACGGAATTCGAACAAACATTTCAAACGCACGGCACAGGGGTGGGATAACGTGCCGGTTGGCAGGCATGCTCTGGGCTCGCGCGCCGGCGATCGCGACGGTTCCCGGCAAAGTTATCCACAGATCCACAGATCCACAGATCCTCAGGATCCACACCACGACAAGGGGCGCCCCGATCCATGTCATCCGCTACACCTGCCGCCACCCTTGAACCGATTCCGCGCGACCCGGGCTGGCCGGTTGTCGGCAACCTGTTCCAGATTACCCCTGGCGAGGTTGGCCAGCACCTGCTGGCGCGCAGCCGGCATCATGACGGCATCTTCGAGCTCGACTTCGCCGGCCGGCGTGTGCCGTTCGTGTCGTCAGTGGCGCTGGCGTCCGAAGTCTGCGATCCGGTGCGTTTCCGCAAGATCATCGGACCGCCGCTGTCCTATCTGCGCGACATGGCGGGAGATGGTCTGTTCACCGCGCATAGCGACGAACCGAACTGGGGTTGCGCACATCGCATCCTGATGCCGGCATTCAGCCAGCGCGCGATGAAAGGCTACTTCGATGTGATGCTGCGCGTGGCCAACCGGCTGGTGGCCAAATGGGACGCCAATGGTCCCGACGCGGACATCGCCGTGGCCGACGACATGACGCGTCTGACACTCGACACCATCGCGCTGTCCGGCTTCGGCTACGACTTCGAGTCGTTCGCGAGCGAGCAACTGGACCCGTTTATCGTGGCCATGGTCGGTGCGCTGGAAGAGGCCATGCAGAAGCTTACGCGGCTGCCGCTCCAGGACCGTTTCATGGGGCGCGCGCACCGGCAGTTTGCCAGCGACGTGGCCTATATGCGCAATCTGGTCGACGACGTGATCCGCAAGCGCCGTGCCGCGCCGCGGCCGGGCATGGACCTGCTGAACCTGATGCTCGAAGCACGCGACCCGGAAACCGACCGCCAGCTCGATGACGCCAATATCCGCAACCAGGTCATCACGTTCCTGATCGCCGGGCACGAAACCACCAGTGGGCTGCTTACCTTCACCTTGTATGAATTGCTGCGCAACCCTGGCGTGCTCGCGCAGGCCTATGCCGAGGTCGATGCGGTGCTGCCCGGCGACGCACCGCCGGTCTACGCCGACCTGGCACGCATGACCGTGCTCGATCGGGTGCTCAAGGAAACCTTGCGCCTGTGGCCGACCGCGCCGGCTTTCGCGGTCGCGCCGTTCGAGGATGTAGTGATCGGTGGGCGTTACCGGCTGCGCGAGAATCGCCGCATCTCGGTAGTGCTGACCGCGCTGCATCGTGACCCGAAGGTTTGGGACAACCCCGAGCGTTTCGATATCGACCGCTTCCTGCCCGAGAACGAGGCGAAGCTACCTGCGCATGCCTACATGCCGTTCGGACAAGGTGAGCGTGCCTGCATCGGGCGCCAGTTCGCCTTGACCGAAGCCAAGCTGGCCCTGGCCCTGATGCTGCGCAACTTCGCGTTCCACGACCCGTACGACTATCAGTTCCGGCTCAAGGAAACGCTGACGATCAAGCCCGACAACCTGCTGTTGCGCGCGCGGCGGCGCCGTGCGCACGAGCGTATCGCCGCAAGCGCCCCGGCGCAGACAGTCAGCGATACCGTGCAGGCCGAGGTACGTGGCAATGGCCAGGCCATGACCGTGTTGTGTGCATCGAGCCTTGGCACCGCGCGCGAGCTGGCGGAACAGATTCACGGCGGCGCAGTGGCTGCGGGGTTCGATGCCACGCTGGCCGACCTTGACGATGTGGTGGACGCATTGCCCACCACAGGCCTGGTCGTGGCGGTCGCCGCCACCTACAACGGACGCGCGCCCGACTCGGGCCGCAGGTTCGAGGCGATGCTCGATGCCGGTGCCACGCCCGGATACCGCGCGGATGGTTTGCGGCTGGCATTGCTCGGCTGCGGCAATTCGCAGTGGGCCACCTATCAGGCATTCCCGCGCCGCATCTTCGAGTTCTTTGCCGCAGCGGGTGCGGTGCCATTGCTGGAACGCGGCGAGGCCGATGGCAATGCCGATTTCGACCAGGCAGCCGAACGCTGGCTGGCGCAATTGTGGGAGGCGCTGCAGGCCGACGGTGCTGCTGCCGGCGGCATCGGCGTGGCCGTGGAACTGCGCAGCGTCGATGCGATTCGCGCTGAAACCCTGCCCGCTGGCACGCAGGCGTTCACGGTGCTGGACAATGCCGAACTCGTTGGTGATCCCAAGGGATTGTGGGATTTCACGATCGAAGCGCCGCGTACCTCCACGCGTGAAATTCGCCTGCAGTTGCCAGCAGGTACCACTTACCAGACCGGCGACCATATTGCCGTATGGCCGCAGAACGAGACGCGGGTGGTGACGGCGTTGTGCGAGCGGCTTGCGCTGGACACCGAGGCAATGGTCACGCTATCCGCGCCGCAGGGCGCCGGGCGAGGACTGCCAATTGGCCAGGCGCTGCCGCTACACCAGTTGCTGACCCATTTCGTCGAACTGCAGGACGTGGTGTCGCGCCAGACGCTGCGCGCACTGGCGCAGGCCACACGCTGCCCGTTCACGCGGCAGTCGCTCGAACAGCTGGCATCGGACGACGCCGAGCGTGGCCATGCGGCACAGGTCGCCGCGCGACGACTGGGCGTGCTCGATGTGCTGGTCGAGCATCCCGCCATTGCGCTGACGCTACAGCAACTGCTGGCATGTACGGTACCGATGCGGCCTCGCTTCTATTCGATTGCCTCGTCACCGCTGGTAGCGCCCGATGTGGCCACGCTGCTGGTGGGAACGGTCTGGGCACCCGCGCTATCTGGACGCGGCCAGTTCCGTGGCGTGGCGTCGACCTGGCTGCAAAGCCTTTCATCGGGCGCGCGCATTGCGGCGTCGATCCGTACCCCCAATCCGTCGTTCGCACCGGTGCCCGATCCGACCGTGCCGATGCTGCTGGTTGGTCCGGGCACCGGCATCGCCCCGTTCCGCGGGTTCCTCGAGGAGCGTGCCGCACAGCAGGCGACCGGGCAGGCGGTGGTGCCGGTGCAGTTGTACTTCGGTTGCCGCCATCCGCAACACGACTGGCTGTTCCATGACGAGATTGCCAGATGGGCCGAGCTGGGCGTGGCGGAAGTCCACACTGCGTACTCCGTCGTGCCCGGCGCGGCGCGCTATGTACAGGACCTGCTGTGGCAGCGGCGCATGCAGGTGTGGGCGCAACTGCAAGCCGGGGCGATCATCTACGTCTGCGGCGACGGCCGGCGCATGGCACCCGCCGTGCGGCAGACGCTGATCGAGATTGGCGCGCAGCAGGGCGGCATGTCGGCTGACGCGGCGTCGGCATGGTTCGCCGGGCTGGTTGCGCAGGGGAGGTATCGTCAGGACGTATTCAACTGACGTGGCGCTTTCGGTGTTGTTGGCAGGATTCCGCTGAACGTTGTCCGTCGGCCGACCATCCGGCCTCGTACGCTGGGAACCATCCCTTCTCGAATCCGGAGACATCGATGGCTTCCCTTGCGATGCGCCAGGCGCGCGTGCTGGCGCTGTGCCAGGCGCTTTATACGTCAGCCCTGTCTGTCGACCTGACACTGACCGGTCTGGTTGGCTACACGCTCGCGCCGACCAAGGCGCTGGCAACGCTGCCGTTTGCGCTGATTACCGTGGCATCGGCGCTCACGGCAATTGCGGCGGCCTTTGTGATCGAACGCTGCGGCCGGCGTTTTGCGTTTTGCGTCGGCGGCGTCGCCTGCATGCTGGGCGGCTGGGTCTCGGTCGCTGCCATCTGGCGCCACGACTTCTGGCTGTTCTGCCTCGGCACGGCACTGGTCGGCGTGTTCCAGGCGTTTGCACGCTTCTACCGTCTGGCTGCGGCCGATGCCGCACCGGCGGCCGACAAGTCGCGCGCCATATCGGCGGTGCTGACCGGTGGTGTGGTGGCAGCCGTGTGTGGTCCGGCCATTGCCGCATGGAGCGCCGACATGATGCAACCGACGCCGTTTGCCGGATCGTATGCGGTTGTCGCCGCATTCGGCGCAGTGACCGTCATGGTGCTGATGCTCGCGTATCGCGAACCGCCGGCCAGCGAACTCACCGCTGCGGCTATCGATAACCGCCCGGCCAGACCGCTGGGAGAAATCGTGCGCCAACCGGTATTCCTGGCATCGTTTGCCAACAACGGCATTGGCAATGCGGTGATGATGTTCATGATGACGGCCACGCCAATTGCGGCCATTGCATGCCAGCACACCATCGCACAAGGTGCTCAGATCATCGAGTGGCACCTCGTGGGCATGTATGCGCCATCTTTTTTCTCGGGTTGGTTGCTGCAACGGTATGGCAACCCCGCGATGCTGGTCAGCGGCATCGCACTTTCCGCGCTCGCCGCCGTGGTGGCGTTATGCTCGACATCGCTGGTCGCGTTCTATGTGGCGCTGCTCTGCCTCGGAATCGGCTGGAACTTCATGTTCGTCGGCGGCACGACATTGCTGGCCAGCAGCTATCGCCCAGTGGAGCGGGCGCGGACGCAGGCCGCCAGTGAATTCTCGACGGCAGTACTGACCGCATGCGCAACGCTGGCAGCGGGCCAGGTGCTCGAGGTCTGGGGCTGGCAGGGGGTGAACCTTGCCGTATTGCCGGCCTTGGGGCTGGCATTGGTGATTACGTTGGCATGGCAGCGGCGCGAACGCCTGGCACCTTCGCCTGCGAGCGTATGATCGATGTTCTCTCCCCTCTCCCGCGCGGCGGGAGAGGGGCCGGGGAGAGGGCCAGCGTATCAACTCCCACCGACGCCACTCACGCCAACCGATAGCCCATGCACCTCGTCTCCGACCCACCGCGCGTAGTGGTGATCATCGCGCCAGACCCTGCGCAGGAACTCGACGTGACCGGCCCGACGGCGGTGTTCAGCGCGGCCAACAAGTTGAGCGGCCATGAAACTCCGCCCTACGAACTGCACGTTGCCAGTGTCAGTGACGACGCCATCATCCATACCGAAAGCGGACTGCGCATCCTGGCCGACGCACCGTATCACCAGATCCTCGAACAGATCGGACGACCGATCGACACACTGCTGATTTCAGGTGGTGCGGGCCATGCGCGGGCGGCGGAAAACGAGCGACTGATCCAGTGGCTGCGCGTGCAAGCGCAGACCGTACGACGCATGGGTGCGGTATGCACCGGCGCGTTCGTACTGGCAAGGACTGGCCTGCTCGATGCCCAGCGCGTCACCACGCACTGGCGCCATGCCGAGAAATTGGCGCATCGTCATCCGCATCTGATGGTCGATGCCGATCCGATCTGGATTCGTGCCGGGCGCTTCTATACCTCGGCGGGCGTCACGGCAGGCATGGACCTGTCGCTGGCGTTGGTCGAGGAAGACCTCGGACACGCGGTATCGCTGGAAGTCGCGCGTGAACTGGTGCTGTTCCTGCGTCGCCCGGGCAATCAGGCGCAGTTTTCCACGTTGCTGCGCGCACAGGCGGCGCAAAGCCCCGAGCTTCGCGCGTTGCAAACCTGGATTGCCGATAACCTCGGACGCGACCTGTCAGTGAGCGTGCTGGCCGAGCGCGCAGCGATGAGCCCGCGCAATTTCGCGCGAGTGTTCGTCAAGCAGGTGGGAGAAACGCCGGCGCGCTATGTGGAGCGGCTGCGCGTGGAGGCCGTGCGGCGCTTGCTCGAAGGCAGCGACCGCCGGCTGGAAGCGATTGCGCATGCCACGGGATTCGGTAGCGCCGATATCATGCGGCACGCGTTCCTGCGCCATGTGCAGACCACGCCCGAGCGCTATCGGGCCGCGTTCAGGTCCGACAGCGATGGCGACGGGGAAAGCGATGGAGACGGGGAGGGCGGGCTGGCAGCATAGCCGCCAGCCGTACCCGGATCAGCGGGCGTTCTGCAGCGCCGCGATGCGCGACTCGATCGGCGGATGGCTCGAGAACAGCGCCATCCACGATTTGCCACCCGAGATGCCCATTGCCTGCATGTTCTGCGGCAGACCGTCGGCATCGAGGCCACCCAGGCGGCGCAGCGCGGCCACCATCGGCGTGGAGGAGCCCATCAGGCCCGCCGCGCCAGCGTCGGCACGATACTCGCGATGCCGCGAGAACGCCGCCACGATGATGCTGGCCAGGACACCGAACACGATCTCGCAGATCACCACCGTGATCATGTAGCCAATGCCGGGACCGCTCGACTCCTCGTCGTTACGACGCAGCCACGAGTCGACAAAGTAGCCGACCACGCGCGCCATGAAGATCACGAACGTGTTGACCACGCCCTGGATCAGCGTCAGCGTGACCATGTCGCCATTGGCGATGTGCGCCACTTCGTGCGCCAGCACGGCTTCCACCTCGTCGTGCGACATCGATTGCAGCAGGCCCGTGGACACCGCCACCAGCGAACTCTTCTTCGACGCACCGGTGGCGAACGCGTTGGGCTCGCCTTCGTAGATCGCCACTTCGGGCATCGGCAAGCCGGCGCGCGTGGCGAGCTTCTCGACGGTCTGGACCAGCCAGAGCTCAATGCTGGTGCTCGGGTGTGTGATGACCTGGGCGCCGGTGGACCACTTGGCGATGGTCTTCGACATCAGCAGCGAGATAAACGAACCACCGAAACCCATCAGTGCCGCGAATACCAGCAGCATGCCAAGGTTCAGCCCGTTGGCGGTCAGGAAGCGGTTCACACCCAGCAGGCTGGCCGTGAAACTGAGGACGAGCATGACGGCGATATTGGTCGCCAGGAACAGGAAGATACGTTTCATGGTTGTGGGGCAAGGCTTGGTAAAGACGCGGACTGGCCGCAGGCGCGCGGGGCATGCATGCGGCACGCCTCGCGACAAGGGTAGGCGCGGCTTGGGTCGCCAGTGCGACGGCCGCGCGAAATGTGATCAACCGCGCGGTGGGCGCGGCTGCAGAGGCAGGTCGGGGTCGGGCAGCGCGGCACCCGCATAGTGCGGTACCGGGCTGCGGGCGGCCGATGTCACCACGCGCGGCATCGGCGCGGGCAACAGTTGTTCAGCAAAATCGGGGCCGGGCGGCGAGGGTTCCGCGTTGTCGGCCGGGCAGGGGCATCCTGACGATGCCGGCGCGCCGAAGTCAGCCGCGAAGTCTGCTGCAAAGTCAGCCTGGTCGGCTGACACGGCAACGTTGCCTTGCGCCTGGACCACCGCCGGTTGCGTGTGCACCAGATCGATGCCCGCCGCGCCGGATACCGGCGCAAGCCAGCCCGCCCAGGCCTGCAGGGGCAGGAAGGCAAGCAGCACGATCATCAACAGGAGTCGAAGCGGTTGCACGAGGCGGGTGACGCAAGGGACGTAAACAATGGCGACGATTCTACAGGATGGCGTCCGGCGACGCAGACTGTCGCTGTGCGTTATCCGACGATTCTCAACGCGGTGCGCGTACCCCACCACGCGGCTTCCTCGAATACCGACAGGCCGGACAGATCGGCATGCGCGAACAGCACCGGACCATCGGCCGCGCGCAGTGCCGCAATACCCGGATTGGACAGGAAGCCAGGTACCGGCGTGGCCATCGCATGACCACGCGCCGTGATCTCGACGGCATCGGCATGGCGCCAGAATTCGCGTCCGTACACCGCGCGCAGATCGGTCACGGCCAGTTCCATGAGCTCGGCTGGTGACGCATCAACCAGCCAGCGCCGGATCGCATCCGGTCCCCCGCCACCCGGCACTTGCGCAGCGGCATCGAGCGGACAGTAGGCCGTGAACGCGGTGTGCGACGGACGCGCCTGACGTATCCATTGATGCGTGGCCACCACATAGCCGAGTCCGCGCGACCCATGCACGACGTTGTCCCAGGCCAGCGGCACCCCGGCCGTTTCCTGTGGATAACCGCGCAGGTGAAACGTCGATACCAGCCACGGCGCATGCTGCTGCAGATGGCTGGCAGGATCGAACCCCAGCGGACCTAGCGGCATCAGATGCGCGGCCACATGCAGCGGCATCGCGCAGATCACCCGACGCGCGCGAATGCGCGACAGCCTCGGCGCCCGGCCCATGCCATCGGGCCATTCCACGCACGACACGCTGACGCCTTTTGCATCAGGTTCGATCCGTAGCGCCATGCCGCGCTGCCGCCATGGGCGTTCGGCACCCATGCGGGTATCGACCTGTGCGACCAGGCGCTTGACCAGCCCATGCAGGCCATCGGGCCAGGTCAGCACCGCGCCATCGGCGGCGTTGTTGGCATGGCCGCCGCGACTGGCAAAGTAATGCAGGCCCGCCCAGGCCGACACCGTGCCGGCGTCGGCACCGTAGTCATCACGGCAGCAATAGTCCGCATACCAGTGCAGCGTCGGTGCCGTATAGCCTTGTGCGTTTAGCCAGTGCCGGAAGGTCTGGCGATCGAGTGCCAGCCATGCGGGGTCGCGTGAGGACTCGGCCAGCGGGATCGCGAACACCTTGCGCCCATCGTTGCCGGTGATGGTACGCAAGTCGTTCACATGGGCAAGAAAGCGCTCGTGCTGGTCGTGGTGCACGGCACTGTCCGGCAGCAATCCGTCCTGCCAGCTTCCGTCGAAAAACAGCCGTTCCTCTGGCGCATGCACCAGCACACGTTCGTCATAGCGCGGGCGCGCATCGAACGGATCGCGCTCGATCACACCCACGTCAGCCAGCATCTCGCGCACGTGTGTCGATTCGGCCGACGGCAGCGGCAGATAGTGTGCGCCGCGCGGAAAGGCGATCTCACCGAAATTGCCACCCGCTGCATTGCCGGCGAACTCGGGACCTTCCAGCATGACGAAATCGCGCATCCCGGCACGTGACAACTGCCAGGCGGCCGACAAGCCGCCCACCCCGCTGCCGAGGATCGCCACCTCGACCCGCCTTTCACCAGCAGCCGCCGGCCAGCTGCGCTTGTCGCGCAAATCTGGCATGTCGCGCAATGCGTGCCCTTCGGCCATGCCGGGCCGCAATATGACCGGTTCCGGCTCGTGCAGGCCCAGCCCGGCCAGGAAGTGCGCGGCATCGTTGCCGATGCGCTCGCAACCGGTCAGCGTGGCGCCGGCCGCGGCAATCAGGAAGCGACGTCGATCCATACGGTAGTCTTTAGCGGATCACGTTGCGCCAGTCCTGCTCGAAGTCGTGGACCAGGGTCTGTTCATTGAGCCGGTTTGCCTGGCCCGCACGTGGCGCCATGTCGGCCGGGAAACTGAACATCAGTTTCGTGCTGTCGGCGTCCAGGAACTTCAGCGGTACGTCATAACGCGCAGGGGGGCTGTAGTCGGTGCGCTTGCCGGCCAGGATAAAGCCCCACTCGCCGAACGACGGCACATAGGTGTGATACGGCCACGTATGCAGTCCGGCTTCGCGCAGCGTGGCGTCGATATCCCAGAACGAACGGGGCGCGTAATAGGGCGAGGTCGATTGCACGACGGCGTAGCCTTTCTCGGCCAGATGGCGCGACAGCAATCGGTACATCGGCACCGAATACAACTTGCCCAGCCCGAAGTTGGACGGATCGGGCAGGTCGACAATGATCGCGTCGAAGCTCTCGCGGTCCTGTTCGAGCCATTGCGCGGCATCGGCGTTGACCACGGTCACGCGCCGGTCGGTCAGGGAGCCGCGATTGAGCGCAACCAACGGTTCGCTACGCGAGAACAGCGTGGTCATGGCCGGGTCCAGGTCCACCAGCGTCACGTGTTCGATGCGCGGATACTTGAGGATCTCGCGCAGTGCCAGTCCGTCGCCGCCACCAATCACCAGCACGCGCCGCGCCCATGGCAAGGCTTGCAGTACCGGGTGCACCAGCGCCTCGTGGTAGCGATGCTCGTCGCGCGATGAGAACTGCAGGTTGCCGTTGATATAGAGACGCAGGTCGTCTTTCCAGCGCGTGATCACCAGACGCTGGTACGGCGTGGTTTCGCTATGGATGATTTCATCGCCAAACATCCCGCGTTCGGCCCAGCGTGTGAGGTGCGTCGAACCCGCAAAGCCCGCGGTCAACAGCGCGAACACGATGCCTGCGCGCAGCGTGCGCAGCGTGGTGTGCGAAATCTCGTCGCGGAAGATCCGCAGCGTGAACAGGGCCACCGCCACATTGAGCATGCCGAACAGGAAGCCGGTGCGCGACAGGCCCAGGCGCGGCGCCAGGATCAGCGGAAACACCAGCGACACCGCCAGTGCACCCAGGTAGTCGAACGTGAGCACACGGCTGACCAGGTCGTTGAACTGTGCCTTGCGCGCATTGAGGATGCGCATCACAAGTGGAATCTCCATGCCCACCAGCAGCCCGATCACGAACACCAGCGCATAGAGCGCGGTGCGGAATGGCGCCGACAGCCACGCGAACACCACGAACAGCAGCGCGGCCGAGATGCCGCCAAGCAGTCCGACCAGGATCTCGATGTCGATAAAGCGCGACAGTACGTCTTCGTCCTTTACATAGCGCGACAGCCATGAGCCAACGCCCATGGCAAACAGGTAGCAACCTATGATGGAAGAGAACTGGAGGATCGAATCGCCCAGCAGGTAGCTGGACAGCGCGCCGGCAATCAGCTCGTAGCCCAGCCCGCAGGAGGCCACGATCAACACCGACAGGACAAGGGTACGGTCGCGCATGGGGCAGCGGTCGCAGGAGATCGGCCAGCACGCAACACGCGTCTGGCGATGTCACAAATATTGATATTGGAAGAAATGCGACTGCGGATATACTCTGCCGCAAACAGCTTGCAGCACCGCATCGGCAGGACGGGACAAGTCAACCACACGTTGCAACCAGCCTGTCGCCAGGCCCTTGCGGCACGATACGGAACACCCGAACATGCTACCTATCTATGCCTACGCCGAACATCTGCTGGCAAGCCTTGTGCTGCTGGTTGCGTTCGTCGGAGTCTACACCAGGATCACACCGTTCCACGAGTTCGCGCTGATCCGCCAGGGCAATGTCGCGGCGGCGCTATCGCTGGGCGGCAGCACGCTTGGCTTCTGCTTCACGCTGTCTTCCAGCATCCAGCACAACGACACGTTCCTGATGTTCCTGGTGTGGTCGCTGGTCGCCATGGTGGTCCAGGCCGTGGTCTATGCCGCGCTGGCACGCGCGTTGCCCGACATGGATGCCGCCATCGAATCGAACAATATCGCCATGGGCGGCCTGATGGGCACGATGTCGGTTGCGGTCGGCGTGCTCAACGCCGCCTGCCTGTCCTGAACCGCGGCAACCTTCCACCATATTGAGGTGCAGACATGAGCATCGGGTCATTCATCAAGAAGCAGTTCATCGACATCCTCCAGTGGACCGAGGATACGGACGGCGTGCTGGCCTGGCGTTATCCGATGGAGGACATGGAGATCCAGTACGGCGGCAGCCTGACCGTGCGCGAATCGCAGATGGCGGTCTTCGTCAACGAAGGCAAGATCGCCGATGTGTTCGGGCCGGGCATGTACAAGCTGACCACCCAGACGCTGCCGGTGCTGACGTACCTGAAGAACTGGGACAAGCTGTTCGAATCGCCGTTCAAGTCCGACGTCTACTTCTTCAGCACGCGGCTGCAGATCGGCCGCAAGTGGGGCACGGCGCAACCGATCACGATTCGCGATGCGGATTTCGGCATGGTCCGGCTGCGCGCGTTTGGCCTGTACTCGTACAAGATCGCCGACCCGAAGCTGTTCTATACCGAGATCAGCGGCACGCGCGCCGAATACACGCGCGACGAGGTCGAGGAGCAGCTGCGCAACCTGCTGATCGCCACCATGACCAGCACGCTGGGCGCGTCGTCGATTCCGTTCCTCGACATGGCGGCCAACCAGACGCTGATGGCGCAGACCATCCGTGACAAGCTGGCCCCCGAGTTCGCGCGCTACGGCGTGGCGCTCGACAACTTTGCCGTGACCAATGTGTCGTTGCCGGAAGAGTTGCAGAAGGCCATCGACACGCGCATCTCGATGGGCATGATGGGCGATATGGCCAAGTACACGCAGTACCAGGTGGCCAGTTCGATCCCGCTCGCGGCGCAGAATGAAGGCGGCGTGGCCGGGCTTGGCGCGGGCCTTGCTGCCGGTGCGGTGATGGGACAAGCGATGGCCGGCGGGCTGGTGGGTGGCGTGGCCGGTGTGCCGGGCGTACCCGCCCCTGCGGTGCCGCCCGCGACAGTCGTACCGGCAGCAGCGGCCGCGCCTGCCGCCCCGGTAGCCGACGATCCGGCCGCACGGCTGCAGAAGCTCAAGGAACTGCTCGACAAGAGCCTGATCTCGCAGGCGGAATTCGATACGGCCAAGGCAGAGATCCTGAAGAAACTGGTCGGCTGATTCCGGATGCAAACGGTCAACTGTCCGGGCTGCGGCGCGGAGGTCAGCTTTCGTTCGTCCGCCGCGGTCATGGCGGTTTGCGAGTACTGCCACAGTACCTTGCTGCGCGAGGCCGACCAGGTGCGCGACATCGGCAAGATGTCAGCCGTGCTCGAGGACTACACGCCGCTGCAGCTCAATACCAGTGGCACGTGGCAGGGGCAGGGCTTCACGCTGGTTGGCCGTATCCAGTTGCGCTACGACGCCGGCCTGTGGAACGAGTGGTACCTGCTGTTCGATGATGGGACCGATGGCTGGCTGGCCGATGCGTCGGGCCAGTACATGCTCACGCGGCGTGTACCGGCAGACCAGGCCGCGAAGTCGTCAGTCAGCAAGCCTCCGCGCTTCGACCAGCTCAGGCCCGGCGAGCATCTTTACTATGGCAAGTCATGCTTCGAGGCCAGCGATGTGCGCACCGCGCGCTGCACCGGTGGCGAAGGCGAATTGCCATTCCAGGTGGGGGCGGGCTGGACTGCCCAGGTAGCCGATTTTCGCGAGGGCGACCAGTTCCTGACCCTGGACTACGCCGACGGCTATCCGCCGGCGGTCTATATGGGCCAACTGGTCAGGCTGCCGCAGCTCAAGGCACAACTGCTGCGCGATACCGATGCCATCAGCAGTACGGCAGACCGTTATCGCGGCAAGGCCGTGCCACTGGCATGCCCCAACTGCGGCAGTCCGATTTCATGGCGCGCGGGCGTGGCGAACTTCGTGGTTTGCCCAAGCTGCCATAGCGAAGTCGATTGCGCCACGTCGACGGCCATCGTGCTCGAGAAGCACGCCGAGATCGAGGCCTTGCAGACCAGCCTGACACCGGGTGAGGTCGGTACGATCGACGGCAAGCCGTACACGGTGCTCGGTCTGCTCCAGTGCATCGATGACGACGAGGACGAATCATCCACCTGGATCGAGTACCTGCTGTTCAACGAGCAGGCGGGTTTCTTGTGGCTGGTCGAGCAGGACGCCGGATGGGACCGCGTGCAGGTGCTCGATACCTGGCCGAATACGGCATCGCCGAAAGTGGCAACGCTGGGCGACGTCAAATACCAGAAGGGCTTCGATTACAGGAGCACGGTGCTCTATGCAGCCGGTACCTTCAACTGGCGCGTGCAGGCAGGCGATGTCACGCGCCTGACCGAGTTCGGGCCTCCGGTACGGCGGCTGACGCGCGAAGCGTCGCCAACCGAAGTGGTCTGGACCCAGTCCACCACGGTCAGCCGGGCCCAGGTGGCGCTATGGTTCAAGAGCAACAAGGCACTGGCCGAAGCGAAAAAACTTCCCGAGCAGAAACGTGCCGCTCCGGCTGGCGGTGACCTGGCCTATTGCCGCAAGGTGGCGTGGGGCGTGGTGATCGTGATGTGGTTGCTCAACGGGCCAATGGCGCTGTTCGGACGTGGCAGCTTTGTGGGCGCGATGCTGGGCACGCTGCTGCTATGGCTGCCGATCTGGGTGGTCCAGATGGTTGCAGGCCAGGACACCGAGCGGCGCAAGGACAGAGATTCTGGTGGCGACTCCGATGGTGATTCGGGTGGCGATGGCGGCGACTAAAGAGGCTTGATACGTGCGTTTCCTGTTCCTGGTGTATGGAGTCATCATCCTGTTCGGCGTCACGTTCTACACGATGGCGTCGATGGGTTATTCATCGTCTGGCTCGTCGTCATCCGGCTCGTCGCGTGGCTGGGGCGGATCCAGCGGTGGCGGCTGGTCGTCGGGCGGCGGCCACAAGTAGGGCCATGTCATGAACGCGCCGACGCTTGTCTGCCCGCCCATCCTCGGCCGTCACCTGCTACTGGACATGCAGGGTATCGCGGCCGCATTGCTGACCGATGCGGCACTGATCGAACGGGCGCTGCATGACGCGGCGCGCGTGGCCGGCGCCACGCCGATCGATGCCCGCTTCCAGCATTTCGGCCCGGGCCTTGGCGTGACCGGTATCCTGCTGCTCAAGGAATCCCACATCAGCATCCACACCTGGCCAGAGTATGGCTTCGCGGCCGTGGATATCTTCATGTGTGGTGCGGCGCGGCCTGAACTCGGTATCGATTCGCTCGTCGCCGCTTTCGCGCCAGCCAGCAAATCGGTGCGCGATGCGGCACGCGGGCCCGGCGCTGCAGGATCGGCCTGACTGGTCTACACTCTGGCGTAACCCTGTAATTGCTACAGGGATGATTGGATCATCTGGCAACGCGCCATCGCGGAGGACTCGATCATGCGCATCGGCGAACTGTCGCGTCACAGCGGTTGCGACGTGGAGACCATCCGGTATTACGAACGGGAAGGTCTGCTCGACGCCCCGCAACGCGAAGACAACGGCTACCGCCGCTACGGCGACAGCCACCTCGTGCAACTCAATTTCGTGCGACATTGCCGTTCGCTGGGCATGAGCCTGGCCGACGTACGCCGTTTGCGCGATTTCCAGCGCAATCCATCGCTGGCCTGCGACGATATCGATACGCTGCTGGACCGCCAGATCGACCAGATCCACGCACAGCGCGTGGCACTGGAGGCGCTGGAAGGCCAGTTGCGCGCGTTGCGCCATACTTGCGAAAACCCGAACCCGCACCCGGCCAGCGAATGCGGCATCCTGCAGAACCTGCAGCAAGCCGCCGAAGGCGCCGCGTGCGAGTGCCATCCGCGGCATTGAGCATTGAGGGACACGGGTTATGCCCAGGCCCTTTCCTGACGCCTCGCAATGATGAGAAGTTTCTTACCGGCCATATCGCGTGGCCTGTGCTAGCATCACCATTCGCGTCACAGTGACGCCTTTTTTCACCCAGAAATTTCTTACGATGTCTCGCCATCTTCCGTCCGCTGCCCTTGCCATGGTTCGCCCCGCGCGACCGGCGTGCGCGCGCATGGTGGTGCAGACCATCATCGTCAGCCGCCGGATCAGCGCTCCGCTTGATCCCGCCCGGTTCCCGGCCTGACCACCCCACTTCTGAATTGCGAGGGTCCGGTGCCGAACCGGGCCTGAGCCGACACGCATTTCCGCTGTAAGTCAGACATACATAACGATTTTCCCTGCGGCAGCCGTTGCCTGCGTTGCACCGAAGTGTCGACGCTCCAAGGCCGCCGCTTTTGCGAGAGGCATTGCCATGGCAAAAACCAAGAACCCGACGCTGTACCTGACCGAACTCGATGTGACGCGCCTTGAAGGTATCGCCAGTCGCGCCAACACCGCCGAGCTCGATGAGATGCTGGACGCGCTACTGGAACGCGCGGCGATCGTCACGCCCGACGCGATTCCCAAGGATGTGGTGACGATGAATTCACGCGTGGTCTGCACGCTCGAAGGCGAGGCGGAGCCGCGCGTATGGACGCTGGTCTATCCCGACGATGCCGACCTGTCCGCCGGACGCCTGTCGGTGTTGTCGCCAATTGGCCAAGCGCTGCTGGGCGCGCGTGCCGGCAAGGCGGTCGACTATCGGCTGCCCAATGGCACCGCACAGCGCGTGACCATCGTCGAAATCGCGTTCCAGCCCGAAGCCAGCGGCCAGTACACGCTTTGACACGCTTTGAGCGTGGCTGTTGATGGGTCACCAATACCCTGCCGTACCGCAGGGTAGGTGACCCGTTCCACGCTGCAGTATTCCCTCCTGGCTGCCATTCGGCGGCCAAAGCGCACCGTTCATCCACAGACCCAGCGTTTCACGGCGTGCAACGCACCATTCGTCGCAGCGGTATTTCTCGTAGAACGACTAGCCACTAACCTTCAGTCCGTGCTCGCATCGCTACAAAGATGGCGTATCCGGGCAAGCAGTCAGCTGTACCCATAAAAAAGTCGTGAATCAGTTGAAGGAGTCCCAGATGAACGCCAAACGTATCCTTGGCGGTGCACTTGTGCTCGCCGCGTTCGCCGCGTCGGCAGCCATCGCCGCACCGGCCGCGACCAAGAAGGTCGGCAAGTTCGACGTGTATGCCGACGCCGCGCGCACCGGCAAGTTCGACACGTTCAGTGAAGGTTCGAAGATCGGCAAGTACGACACCTACACGGACGGCGCCCGTCAGGGCAAGTTCGATTCGTTCGGTGAAGGTGCCCGCACCGGCAAGTTCGACAGCTTCAGCGAAGGCTCGCACGCGTTCAGCGGCGAGATCTCCGGTTCGGCGCTCGACAACTCGCGCAACGGCGATCTGTACGGCTACAAGGTTTGACGGCCTGACAGAACGCAAATCGGCGGCCTTCCCAGGCCGCCGATCCAGTTTTACCGCTTTCTCTCCCACCTGCGCGACCGACCTCCTCCTTCTCTCTCTCCGTCGCGTAGGTGATTTTTCCCGCTGAAGCTCTTCAGCATTCCCCGTGATCCTTTTCTACAGTTGCCGCGCGGCAAACGTGTCGCACTTGCGGATATCGCCGGTCGTCAGGCCCTGGCGCAACCAGCGCACGCGTTGCTCGCTGGTACCGTGCGTGAACGCCTCGGGCACCACATAGCCCTGTGCCTGTTTCTGCAGGCGATCGTCACCAATGGCGGCCGCGGCCTTCAGGCCCTGCTCGACATCGCCGGGTTCCAGCAACTGCTGGTTCAGCTTGCCCGCGGTGGCGGCCCAGACCCCGGCCAGGCAATCGGCCTGCAGTTCCATGCGTACAGAAAGCTGGTTCGCCTGCGCCTCGCCCATGCGGCGGCGTGCGGAATCCACCTTGGCAGACACCCCGAGCAGGTTCTGCACATGGTGGCCGATCTCATGCGCAATCACATACGCCTGCGCAAAGTCTCCGCCGGCGCCAAAGCGCTGGCGCAGTTCATCGTAAAACGCCAGGTCGATATAGACCTTCTGGTCACCCGGGCAATAGAACGGCCCCATCGCCGACTGGCCCGTGCCGCATGCGGTCGGCGTGGCACCCGAGAACAGCACCAGCGTAGGCGGTGCATAACGGCGGTTCAGGTCGGTCTCGAAGATGTGTTCCCACGTGCGCTCGGTATTGCCAAGCACCTTGCGCGTGAACACGGTGAGCTGGTCGGTGGCAGGCGGCCGGTGCGCTTGTGACTGCGATTGTGGCGCGGACTGCTGTTGGCCCTGGATCACCGACGCGCCCTGGAAAATTACCGAGGGGTCGATGCCAAAGAAGTACGACGCGGCCAGCGCGACGACGATCGTGCCAATGCCAATCGACTTGCCGCCGATCGGAAACCCGCCGCCGCCAAAGCCACCCCCACGGCGGTCTTCTACATTCTGGCTTTCGGCTTCGTCATCGAGACGCATTGGGAGGCTCCGTCGGGGATCTGATTTGCCGATGGAGTATAGCAACGGCGCCTGACTACGCGATGCGCGGGCCACAAATGGTTACGTTGAGACACCGTCGGTCGCCCTCTCTCCCCAGCCGCGCGGGAGAGAGGGCGGCAGGCGTCAGACTGCCTCGGCCACCGGCACCTTGCCCATATCGAGCACAGCTACTTCCGTACCTACCTCTGCAACGCGCAGCAGGTTGGTGGTGCCGCCTTGCCCGAACGGCATGCCGGCCGCGATCGTGATCTGGTCGCCGGGGGCTGCATAGCCTTCCACCAGCGCGGCACGTGCCGCCGCCTCGACCATTTCATCCACGCTTTGCACATCGGGACTGACCGTCGAATGCACACCCCATGTAATGGCCAGCCGACGTGCGATATCGAGGTTCGGCGTGATGCTGACGATCGGCGCGCTCGGCCGCTCGCGTGCCGCGCGCAGCGCGGTAGCGCCCGACGACGTGTAGGTGACCGTAGCCTTGGCGCCGATGATCCGCGTAACCTCGCGCAGCGCGGCACAGATGGCATCCTGGCGCGTGGACAACGGCGCCTCATGCTGGGCATCGATCATGTTGCGGTAGAGCGGATCGAGTTCCACCTCGGCGATGATCCGGTCCATCATCGAGACGGCTGGCACCGGGAAGCGGCCATTGGCCGACTCCGCAGACAGCATCACCGCATCGGCACCATCGTAGATGGCGCTTGCAACGTCGGAGGCCTCGGCACGCGTGGGCACCGGCGAGTCGATCATCGATTCCAGCATCTGCGTGGCAATCACGATCGGCTTGCCGAGTTCGCGGCAGATGCGCAGAATGCGCTTCTGCACGCCAGGCACGCGCTCGGGCGGCAGTTCCACGCCCAGGTCGCCACGGGCCACCATCACGGCGTCGGATACGCGCACGATTTCCTCGAGTTGCTGCAGCGCGGCCGGCTTCTCGATCTTCGACAACACGCCCGCGCGCGTACCGATGATCTCGCGCGCTTCCAGAATGTCGGACGGGCGCTGCACGAACGACAGTGCAATCCAGTCCGCACCCAGCTCCAGCGCGAACGCCAGGTCCTTGCGGTCTTTTTCGGTCAGCGCCGGGATCGGGATCACCGCGTCAGGCACGTTCACACCCTTGCGGTCCGACAGCGTGCCGTTGTTGGCCACCCGCGTGGTGATGCTGCCGCTGGCCACGGCCTCGATATTCAGGCGCACCTTGCCGTCGTCGATCAGTAGCGACTGGCCCGCGCTGGCTGCCTTGAAGAGTTCCGGGTGCGGCAGGTACACGCGCGTGGCATCGCCGGGCGTGGGGTCGCTGTCGAGCACGAATGCATCGCCTGCACGCACCGCCACCTTGCCCGCGGCAAAGGTGCCGATGCGCAGCTTGGGGCCCTGCAGGTCGGCCAGGATCGCGATCGGGCGGCCGGTTTCGGTTTCCACCTGGCGTACCGCGTCATAGCGTGCACGATGGTCATCGTGCGTGCCGTGGCTGAAGTTCAGGCGGAACACATCGGCCCCGGCTTCAAACAGTTGGCGGATCACCGCAATATCCGAGCTGGCCGGGCCCAGGGTGGCGACGATCTTGGCTTTGCGCTGGCGTCTCATGAAAGTCTCCTTCTCCATCCTCTTTATGCTGCGTTGCCGATCAATGAACGTCTGGGTCAGACGATCAGGATCGCGCGGAAATCGTTGACATTGGTACGGGTCGGGCCGGTGACGATCAGGTCGTCGATGCCGGAGAAGAAACCGTATCCATCGTTGTTGTCCAGATGCGCACGGGCCGACAGGCCTCGCGCGGCGGCGCGCGTTAGCGTATCGGGGTCCAGCAACGCACCAGCGTTGTCTTCGGAGCCGTCGATGCCATCGGTATCGCACGCAATCGCATGCACACCGGGCAGGCCGTCGAGCGACACGGCCAGCGACAGCAGGAACTCGGCATTGCGGCCGCCACGGCCGTTGCCACGCACCGTGACCGTGGTTTCACCACCGGACAGGATCACGCATGGCTTCTGGAACGGCTGTCCATGCGCGACCACCTGGCGGGCGATGGCGGCATGGACTTCGGCCACGTCGCGCGCTTCGCCTTCGATGCTGTCGGACAGGATGTACGTGGTCAGCCCGAGTTCACGTGCACGCGCGGCGGCGGCTTCAAGCGATTGCTGCGCACTGGCCAGCGTCACGCTGCGATGGCCATCGAAGCGTGCATCGCCAGGCTTGGGCGTTTCACCGGCACCGCTTTCCAGATGCGCGCGCACATTGGCAGGCACCTCGATGTTGTACTTGGCGATCACCGCCAGCGCATCGGCGCAGGTGGTGGCATCGGGCAGGGTAGGGCCACTGGCGATCAGCGTGGGATCGTCGCCCGGAATATCGGAAATCAGCAGCGTCTCCACACGCGCCGGTGCGCAGGCCAGCGCCAGACGGCCGCCCTTGAGCGCGGACAGGTGCTTGCGCACGCAGTTCATCTCGCCAATGCTGGCGCCGCTGCGCAGCAGCGCCTTGTTCACGGCCTGCTTGTCGGCCAGCGTGATGCCCGGGGCCGGTGCGGCCAGCAATGCCGAGCCACCACCGGAAATCAGGCACAGCACGAGGTCGTCGGCAGTCAGCCCTTGTACCAGCTCCACCATGCGTTGCGCGGCCTGCTGGCCCGCTGCATCGGGTACGGGATGCGCGGCCTCGACCACCTCGATGCGCTGGCAGATTGCGCCATGGTCGTAGCGCGTAACCACCAGTCCCGACAGCTCGCCTTGCCAGTGCGCGTCCAGCGTTTGCGCCATTGCGGCGGCGGCCTTGCCCGCGCCGATGACTACGGTGCGCCCCTTCGGCGGCTGCGGCAGGTGCGGCGGCAGGCAATGGCTGGCGCTCACGGCCGCTACGGCCGTGTCGAACAGGTCGCGCAGCAAGGCCCGGGCCTGTGCGGGGTTACGGTAGTCGGAAGGGCGCTGCGGCGACAGCAGCGCGGCGTTGGCGTCGGTGGCAAACATGCGAATCCTGAGGATATGCTTGGGAAAGACGATGCAGCCGCCGCTCGCGAGCGGCGGCTGCGATGCTGCATCTGAACTTACTTGCCGCCCTTGGCGATCTCGTGGTTCGACATGATCTCGATGGCACGGCACAGCGCCGAGTGATCGAGCTTGCCAAAGCCATTGGCCGCGCAGGCATTGAACAGTTCCTGTGCGGTGGACGTATTCGGCAGCGACACGCCCAGCGCCTTCGCGCCTTGCAGCGCGAGGTTCAGGTCCTTCTGGTGCAGTTCGATGCGGAAGCCCGGGTCGAACGTACGCTTGACCATGCGCTCACCATGCACCTCCAGGATGCGCGACGCGGCAAAGCCACCCATCAGCGCCTGACGCACCTTGGCCGGATCGGCACCAGCCTTCGACGCGAACAGCAGCGCTTCGGAAACGGCCTGGATATTCAGGGCCACGATGATCTGGTTGGCCACCTTGGTGGTCTGGCCATCGCCATTGCCACCGACCAGCGTGATGTTCTTGCCCATCAGGTCGAACAGCGGCTTTACTTCGTCGAACGCTTCCGACGGACCACCCACCATGATCGTCAGCGATGCGGCCTTGGCGCCGACTTCGCCACCCGACACCGGGGCGTCGAGGTAAGACGCGCCGAGCTTGTTGATACGCGCCGCAAAGTCCTTGGTGGCGATCGGCGAGATCGAGCTCATGTCGACCACGATCTTGCCGTAGGTCGCATCCTTGCCGGCGGTCTTGAACGCCGCAGCCACGCCCTTGTCGCCGAACAGCACGGCTTCAACGTGCGGGGTGTCCGGCACCATCACGATCACGATATCGGCACGCTTGGCAACTTCCTCTGCGCTGGTGCAGACGGTTACGCCGGCATCGACCAGCGCTTGCGGGGCCGGGTTGACGTCATGCACGAACAGCGTGTGGCCAGCGGCACGCAGATGGCCCGCCATCGGCGCGCCCATGATGCCCAGACCGATAAAGCCGACGTTACGTTGGTTTGCCATGTTTGTCTCCAGGAATGGTGAATGAAATTGCTTTGATTTGCTGTTGGTTTTCTCCCCTCTCCCGTGTACGGGAGAGGGGCGGGGGAGAGGGCCGGCCGTTCCAAATTGCCACTGTCGGCAAGCAGAACCTCTATGCCCTCACCCCCAACCCCTCTCCCGCCGTGCGGGAGAGGGGAGCTGTGACATCGCCGTTCAAACGCCGTGCGCGGCGCGCCAGCCGAGGCCGGCTTCGGTGGTGGTCTTCGGCTTGTATTCGCAACCGATCCAGCCCTGGTAACCGACCTCGTCGAGGAAGCGGAACAGATACTGGTAGTTGAGCTCGCCGGTGCCCGGTTCATTGCGGCCCGGATTGTCGGCCAGTTGCACGTGGCGGATCTTCGGCAGGTTGGCGCGGATGGTGTTGGCGATCTCGCCCTCCATGCGCTGCATGTGATAGATGTCGTACTGCACGTAGAGATTGGGCGCGTTGACCTGCTCGATCAGGTCGATGGCCTGCTGCGTGCGCGACAGGAAGAAGCCGGGAATGTCGAATGTGTTGATCGGCTCGACCAGCAGGTCGATATGTTCGGCTGCCAGTGCGTTGGCCGCGAAACGCAGGTTCTCCACGAGCGTCTCGTTGGCCTGCTCGCGCTTGACGTTCTGCGGCAGGATGCCAACCAGGCAGTTCAGCTGACGCACACCCAGCACCTTCGCGTACTTGATGGCCTCGCCCACGCCGTCCTGGAACTCGCCCACCCGGTCGGGGTGACAGGCAATGCCGCGCTCACCGGCTTCCCATTTGCCCGCGGGCAGGTTGTGCAGCACCAGGTCGAGCTGGAACCGGCTCAGGCGGTCAGCGATCTGGTCGGCGTGAAAGGCATAAGGGAACAGGAACTCGACGCCGCGAAATCCGGCACGGGCTGCGGCCTCGAAGCGTTCCAGGAAGCCCACTTCATTGAACAGCATCGTCAGGTTGGCTGCGAGCTTTGGCATTGTGATGGTCTCTCTCGGTGTTGGGGAAAAACGCGCCACACCCGCTCGTGCGAAGAGCGGGGTGGCTTGCTGCGGTGGACGGCTGAGACTTACGCGGTGACGGTCTCTTCGGTGAGGATCGCCGCTTCGGTGTCTTCGAGATCCTCGATCGGCTCGAACTCGTTGATGTTGTCGATCTCGGTACCCATCGCGATATTGGTCACGCGCTCCAGGATCACCTCGACCACCACCGGCACCGAGAACTCGGCCATCAGGTCACGCGCTTCGGCAAAGGCCGGCGCGATGTCTTCGGGCTTGAACACGCGGATCGCCTTGCAGCCCAGACCTTCGACCACCTTCACGTGATCCACGCCATAGCCTTCGAGCTCCGGCGCGTTGATGTTGTCGAACGCCAGCTGCACGCAGTAGTCCATCTCGAAGTTGCGCTGTGCCTGGCGAATCAGGCCCAGGTACGAGTTGTTCACCACCACGTGGATGTACGGCACCTTGAACTGCGCGGCAACGGCCAGTTCCTCGATCATGAACTGGAAGTCGTAGTCACCGGAGATGGCCACCACGTCAGATTCGGGCGAGGCGGTCTTCACACCGATGGCGGCCGGAATGGTCCAGCCCAGCGGACCGGCCTGGCCACAGTTGATCCAGTGGCGCGGCTGGTTCACCGACAGGAACTGCGCCGCGGCGATTTGCGACAGGCCGATGGTGCTCACGTAGCGCACGTCGCGCGGGAAGTACTGGTTCATCTCGCGGTACACGCGCTGCGGCTTGACTGGCACGTTGTCGAAGTCGCTCTTGCGATGCATGGTGCGACGGCGCTTCTGCACATCGGCCACCCACGCCTTGCGGCACGGCAGGCGACCGGCCATCTTCATCTCGCGTGCGACTTCCACGAACAGTTCCAGCGCGGCCTTGGCGTCGGACACGATGCCAAGGTCCGGACCAAACACGCGGCCGATCTGCGTGGGCTCGATATCGACGTGCACGAACTTGCGGCCCTTGGTGTAGACATCGATGCTGCCCGTGTGGCGGTTGGCCCAGCGGTTGCCGATACCGATCACGAAGTCCGATGCCAGCATCGTGGCATTGCCGTAACGGTGCGAGGTCTGCAGACCCACCATGCCGGCCTGCAGCGGATGGTCGTCGGCCAGCACGCCCCAGCCCATCAGCGTCGGCACCACGGGCACGTTGACCAGTTCGGCGAACTCGACCAGCAACTCGTTGGCATTGGCATTGATCACGCCACCACCACAGACGATCAGCGGACGCTCGGCCTGGTTCAGCATGCTGATGGCCTTTTCGATCTGCGCACGCGAGGCGGCGGGCTTGTACGGCTGCAGCGGCTGGTACGTTTCCGGATCGAATTCGATCTCGGCCACCTGCACGTCGAACGGCAGGTCGATCAGCACCGGACCCGGACGGCCCGAGCGCATCAGGTGAAACGCCTGCTGGAACACCTGCGGCACCAGTGCCGGCTCACGCACCGTCACGGCCCACTTGGTCACCGGCTTGGCAATCGATTCGATATCGACGGCCTGGAAGTCTTCCTTGTACAGGCGGGCGCGCGGCGCCTGGCCCGTAATGCAGAGAATGGGGATCGAATCGGCCCAGGCCGAGTACAGGCCGGTGATCATGTCGGTGCCGGCGGGGCCCGAGGTGCCAACGCACACGCCGATATTGCCCGGCTCGGCCCGGGTGTAGCCCTCGGCCATGTGCGAGGCACCTTCCACGTGACGCGCCAGCACGTGGCGGATCGAACCGGCCTTGCGCATCGCCGAGTAGAACGGGTTGATGGCTGCGCCGGGCACGCCGAATGCGGTGTTGACGCCTTCCTTTTCCAGCACGGCGACCGCCGCGTCGATTGCTCTCATCTTGGGCATGTCTGTCTCCAATACGCTCAAAAACAATGGGTGGGATTTGCTATGGCGTTGATGCTATGCCCGAGGGAGCTGTGGATAAACAGAAGCGCGATCAGTTGATTCGATACCTGTCGTATGTAATGTTGCAGCATTCGCCAGTTTAATGTGAACAATGCGATACCCGATCGATACCTGGAAGCGACTCCCCCGCAACGAGGGGGTGCTGCAATTTGGTACCGTTTTCCCCTATCGGCGATAACCTCGATCGGGCCAAAATAGCGGGTTTGCAACACGTCCTGCCTTGCCATGTACACGCGGCTGCCAACCACTACTGAAATGATGGAAGCGTTGCAGACGGCCTCGTCCGAGAAGACGCCGGACAGCCGGCTGGCCATGGTGCTGTGGGCCGGGTTTGTCCTCGCGCTGGTACCGACACTGGTATCCGGTGGCGCACTGGTCTGGTGGCACCAGGTATTGCTGCAGGCGCCGCCGGCATGGCTGCCCCAGGCGTTTCATGTATTGCTGGCCGTCAGCGGGGTGTTCTATGCCGCTGCATGGTTGACGCGCCTGCTGGCGGGGCGTGATGCACTGCGGCATCCGATGCGCTGGCTGTCGCGTCGGGTCGATGCCCAGAACGAAGTCGAGAACGCGCTGCTGTTGCGACTGGGCCGGGTGCCGGCACTGCAATTGCGCGCGCGGCAGCGCCGCATCGTGCTACAGGCGCGGCTGTGGGAAGGTGGCGCGCGCACCGTGGCGCTGGTGCTCGCCATCGGCCCGGCAGCCGTGGTGCTGGCCGACGGGCTGGCCGTCATGGCCCCGGGCCACGGACCCGCACTGGTGGCGATCTATGGCGTGGTGCTGGTGGCCGGCGGCGCGCTGGCGCTGTTCGCGCAGATGCAATGCAGTGCGCCGTTGCGGCGGCTGGCCCATGTGCTCGGCGAGGCCGCCGAAATCAGCGAGAAGCTCGGCCGCTAACAGCAGCGATTGGCCCGTCCATGAGCCAGCCCATAGGCCAGCCCGGATGGATACCATCGTCGTGCGGAGATGCGCACCATGCTTGCGATGCCTCACAATGTGTCGGCAGGAGACAAAAAAAGGCTTAGCTGGCACCCATGGACAAACTCAAACAGATCGAAGCATTCATCGCCGTGGTGGAACACGGCAGCATGGCCGCGGCGGCGCTGACGCAGAACGTCACGCCCGTCATGATCGGCCGCCGCATCAATGCACTGGAAGCGCGCATCGGCGTGAAACTGCTGCATCGGTCCACGCGCCGCATCGTGGTGACCGAGCAGGGCGCGGCCTTCATGGAGCAGTGCAAGAAGGCGCTGTCGGACCTGGACCGTGCCGAGATGCTGATTGCCGAGGGCAAGCACAAGGCCACCGGCCACCTGATCGTCTCGGCCCCCGCCGCCTTCGGCCGCAAGCACGTGGCGCCGCACGCGCCCGTGTTCCTGGCTGCCAATCCGGAAGTCCAGATCTCGTTCAACCTGACCGATCGCGTGGTGGACCTCGTGCGCGAAGGTTATGACGTGGGCATCCGCATCGGCGGTGCCATCGATCCCAACTTCGTCGCCATCAAGCTGGCCACGAACAAGCGCGTGGTGTGTGGCACGCCGGCCTACTTCGCCAAGTACGGGGTCCCGCTTACGCTCGAAGATCTCGAAAAGCACAACTGCCTGGCGTTCAACCTCCAGGGCGGCCAGCAGCGCGGCTGGTATTTCCAGCAGAACGGCAAGACCGTGACCGTACGCGTCAATGGCAATCTGGATTGCAACGATGGGGAGTTGCTGCACCGATGGACCGGTGAAAGCCTGGGGCTGGGCTGGCGCTCGACCTGGGAAATCCTGCCGCAGCTGGAGAGCGGTGAGCTGATCACGGTGCTCGACGAGTACGCATTGCCCGACTACGACATCCTCGCCGTGTACCCGCAGCAGCGGCCCGTGCCGGCGAAGATCCGGTTTTTCATCGAACACCTGAAACAGGCGTACGCGAAGCCCGGATACTGGAGCGGTCGCGCCTGAGTTCGGCTTGCTGCGGAAGAGAAATTCGGCAGGGAAGTTCGGTGGCGACATTCGGCACAGAAATCGCGCCACAAAAGAAAAAGCCCGCAGCCATTGCGGTCTGCGGGCAGCCCTTCTTGCGAAGGACGGGGAGAGCTCATGAAGTGCGCCCCCGCAACTTCATGGCGAGAGGAATGATGCGCCTCACACCCCGTCTTCGTCCTTGATGGCGATCAATCTGACTGCAATGCGGATGCAATCTCCTACGCGAGCAGCGCTGCAACAAGATCCTTGCCGCGTGCGGCGGCCGGAACTTCCTCAAAGTGCAACGCGCTTTCGACGTGATTCAGGTGTTCCACCATCAGTTGCACAGCCCGCTCGACATCGCCCGCCTTGGCGGCTTCGATGAACGCGCGATGTTCGTCCGATGAACACGTGGCATCGCGCCGGCTCTGGTAAAGCATGGTGATCACCGCACTGCGCATCGACAGCTCGCGCATGATTTCGGTCAGCACGTTGTTGCCCGCCACTTCCGCCAGAACGATGTGGAAATCGCCCAGCAGGCGCGTCCGCGTCTGCGCATCGTTACCGGCCAGGGATTTGCGTTCGGCCGTGAGGTGCTTCTCGATGCGCTTGTAGTCGGCCGCCGTGGCCTTGGCCACGAACTCGCGGGCCAAGGCCGCCTCAAGGATGCGGCGTACGGCAAACACCTCGCGCGCCTCCTCGGCGCTGGGCTTGGCCACGAACGCGCCCTTGTCCGGCACGATCTGGATCACCTTGTCCTTGGACAGCATCAGCAGCGCCGCGCGAACCTTGGTGCGGCTGACGCGATAGACGCTGGCCAGCGCCTCCTCGCGCAGCTTGGTGCCGGGCGGCAACCGGTGCGAGACGATGGCGGCGACGATGTCGTCGGCAATCGCCTCGGCGGTCATGTCTGGATCGATGTGCTCGGGCATGGTGTCGCGCGTCTCTTGCCGGACCTGCGCGGTGAATGGAATGGCGTGATTCTAGCGCCCCGGAGCCGTCCCGGGCAGCGGCGCCGGCACCGGGACTTCCCCTGAGCCATGGACCGAAGCCGACAGGCCTTCCTCGAGCTCCCCGGCCGGGATGGTGCCATTGAGCACACCGTGTGCGCGTTCGCGGTCGATATCGCGCTCCCATGCCGCCACGACCACGGTAGCCACGCAGTTGCCGATCAGGTTGCCCACGGCGCGCGCGATACCGATGAACCAGTCCACCGACAGCACCAGTACCAGCCCGATGGCGGGAATCGCCGGATGGGCCGACAGCGTGGCGGCCAGGATCACGATGGCCGAACCCGGGATGCCGTGCGCGCCTTTCGACGTGACCAGCGCCACGACCAGGATGCCGAGCAGGTCGCCCAGCGCCAGCGGCGTATTGGTGGCCTGGGCAATGAACACGGCAGCCAGCGTCAGGTAGATCGAGAACGCATCGAGGTTGAACGAGTAGCCGGTCGGAATCACCAGGCCCACCACCGACTTCTTGATGCCCATGTACTCGAGCTTCTTCATCACCTGCGGCAGCACGCTGTCCGACGATGCGGTGCCCAGCACCACCAGCAGTTCGGCGCGCAGGTAACGGATCAGCTTCAGTACCGAGAAACCGCACAGGCGCATCACCAGACCCAGCACGCCAAGTACGAATACCGCCACGGCACCGTAGAACAGGATCACCAGGAAACCGAGTTGCTTGAGCGATCCGATGCCGTACTTGCCCACCGTGAACGCCACGGCGCCCAGCACGCCCAGCGGTGCGAGCTTGATGATGAAGCCCATCATCTTGAACAGCGCGGCCGAGAAATTGTCGATCAGCCTGACCAGCGGCCGCCCTGGCTCGCCAACCAGCGACAGCGCGCAGCCGAACAGCACCGAGATCAGCAGCACCTGCAGCACATCGCCGCTGGTGAATGCCCCCATGATGGTGTTCGGGATCAGCTTGAGCAGGAAGTCGACCGTACCCGCGCTTTTCACCTTGTCCGCCGATTCCACGTAGGCGGCCATGGCGGAAGCATCGAGGTTGTGCGGATTCACGTTCATGCCCGCGCCGGGCTGGAACACATAGGCCAGCACGATGCCCAGTGCCAGCGCGATGGTGGTGACCACCTCGAAGTAGATGACCGCCTTGATACCGACGCGGCCCACTTTCTTGAGTTCGCCGGCGCCACAGATGCCGGCCACCACCACACAGAACACCACCGGGCCGATCAGCATCTTGATCAGCTTGATAAAGCCGTCGCCAAGCGGCTTCAGCTTTGCGGCGAACTCGGGAAAGGCAAGCCCGAGCAGGGTGCCGACAGCCAGGGCAATCAGTACCTGGCCAAACAGGGAACGGGTGAAGCGGGTGTGCAGGCGTGCACCAGCGGCGCGCTGCGGAGGTACGGCATGCTGCATTGTTGTCTCCGTGCCGGGCCTGGTCCGTGGCGATTTCTTGTCGCCATCGGCCGACCCTGATCTGATTCAGGAATGCCCGCCGTCACATGCTCGATGAAAGCTTTCGTGGCGACTGGCCTGGCACACCGTGGGCAACTGGCCTGCTGGCCAATGTCCCGCGCGGAAAGCCCTCCTGTTGGGCGGCATCCACGCAATCCACTTGTCCGGAACAGATTGTCCGCAGCGGATTGTCGGTGCGTGGAGGCCAATATAGTGCATATCATTTTTGTATGCAATTTTTGAATTCACTGTGCTAACATGAATCGCACAGAATAGAGCTTCGGCACGGGCGCCCGCCCGAACCTTGAACCGGGCTCAGCACCACCAGCAGGAGAGACACGCACATGGCAGCAACCACCACGCCGTTGTCCGCTGACACCGGCACCCGCATCATGGCCTGGGCAGACGCCCTGGCCGTCCATACCGACCAGCCCGGCATCCTGACGCGCACCTACCTGACCGACGCCCACCACGGCGCGGCCGCGCAGTTGACCGAATGGATGCAAGCGGCCGGCATGACCGTACGGCGCGATGCCGCCGGCAATGTGATCGGCCGCTATGAAGGGACTGAGCCCAACGCGCCCGCGTTGCTGACCGGCTCGCACTTCGACACCGTGCGCGATGCCGGCCGCTACGATGGCAACCTTGGCGTGATCCTGCCCATTGCCTGCGTGGCCGAATGGAACCGGCAGGGCAGGCGCTTCCCGTTTGCGCTCGAGGTGGTCGGGTTTGCCGAGGAGGAAGGCGTGCGCTTCAAGGCCACGCTGCTCGGCAGCCGCGCCATTGCCGGCACGTTCGACAACAACGTGCTCGACAACCTCGACGACTCGGGCAAGACCATGCGCGAAGTCATGCGCGATGCCGGCTTCGATGCCGCGCAATTGCCGGCTGCACAGCATGACCGCAGCAAGGTGCTGGCATTTATCGAGGTGCATATCGAACAGGGCCCCGTGCTGCTCAATGAAGGGCTGCCCGTGGGCGTGGTGACGGCGATCTCCGGTGCCACGCGCTTTATCGTCGAACTCGAGGGACTGGCCGGCCACGCCGGCACGGTGCCGATGGACATGCGGCGCGATGCCGCGATGGCCGGCGCCGAGATCGGCCTGTTCATCGAGAAGCGCTGCGGCGGCAAGCCAGGCCTGGTTGGCACGGTCGGCCAGTTCAATGTACCGAACGGCGCCACCAACGTGGTACCGGGCCGCGCCACATTCTCGATCGACATCCGCGCCGGCATCGACGCCGAGCGCGAGTCTGCCGTCAACGACGTACTGGCCGAGATCGAACGCGTTTGCACACGCCGCAATGTGCGGTCACAGATCCGCAAGACACACGAAGCAGCCAGTGTGCCGTGTGCGCCGTGGCTGCAATCGCAATGGGCAGCGGCCGTGGAGCGCCAGGGCGTGCCCGTGCGTCACCTGCCCTCCGGAGCCGGCCATGATGCGATGGCCATTTCCGCGATCGCCGATGTGGCCATGCTGTTCGTTCGCTGCGGCAACGGCGGTATCAGCCACCACCCCACCGAAACCATGACGTCGGAAGACGCCCAGACCGCTGCGCGCGTGTTCGCCGATTTCGTCGAGCACTTCCAGCGCACCCAATAAGCGTCGCGAACCATCGACGACGCGAATCGAAAACGAAAACTCCCGAGATACGAAGATGACCGCACGAGACAACATGAACCCGATCGACACCACGCTGACGCAGTACATCGACGAGCACCGTCCGCAACAGGAAGCGTTCCTGGCGGAACTGGTCAAGGTGCCGTCGGACAATCCGTCCGGCGATTGCGAGGCGCATGGCAAGCGCGCCAAGGAACTGCTGGAAGGCCTGGGCTTCAAGGTCGAAGCGCACAAGGTGCCCGAGGAAAAGGTCAAGGCGGCCGGCATGATCAGCGCCACCAACCTGCTGGTGCGCAAGACGTTCGGCAACGGTGGCCCGGTCATCGCGATGAATGCGCACGGCGACGTGGTGCCTCCGGGCCTGGGCTGGACCAAGGACCCGTACGGCGGCGAGATTGCCGACAGCGAACATGGCCCGGTCATGTACGGCCGTGGCGTGGCGGTGTCGAAGTCGGACTTCGCCACCTATGCCTACGCCGTGCTGGCGCTGATGCAGGCGGAAAAGCAGGGCGCCAAGCTGAACGGTACGGTCGAACTGCAATTCACCTATGACGAGGAAACCGGCGGCGACATCGGTCCGAAGTTCCTGCTCGACGAAGGTCTCAGCAAGCCCGACTATGCGATTTCGGCAGGCTTCTCGTACGGCATCACGTCGGCACACAACGGTTGCCTGCACGTGGAAGTGACCGTGAAGGGCAAGCAGGGCCACGCCGCCATGCCGCACACCGGCGTCGATGCAATCGAGGCCGCCACGCATATCCTGCAGGCCATCTACGGCCTGCGCGCGGAGCTGGCTACGCGCAAGAGCAAGGTGCCGGGCATCGACACCGCCACGCTGAACGTCGGCCTGATCAAGGGCGGCATCAACACCAACGTGGTGCCCGACCTCGTGACGTTCCGCGTCGACCGCCGCATGATTCCCGAAGAAATCGGTTTCGATGCCGAAGGCGAACTCCGCGCCGTGGTGGAGAAGGCTGCCCGCGAACGTCCGGGCATCGAAGTGAAGGTGGAGCGCATCATCCTGGCCGAGCCGCTGTCGGAACTGCCCGGTGTGGAAAAGCTGATCGGCGCCCTCAAGCAGCGTGCCGAAGCCGTGTTCGGCGTGGAGATCCCGGTGCAGGGCGTGCCGCTCTACACCGATGCCCGCCACTACACGAGCCGTGGCATTCCCACCGTGCTGTACGGTGCAGGTCCGCGCACGCTGATGGAAGCCCGCGGCCACAACTCTGACGAGAACCTGCGCCTGAACGACCTGAACCGCGCCACCAAGGTGGTAGCGCTGGCGCTGTCGGACCTGATGGCTTAAGACTGCTCCCCGTTGTGACGATGGCCCGCGTGATGCGAATCCGCGGGCCATTTTTCATCCGGCCGGCGCTTATTCGGCGACTGCTTCGCCGGCCACGGCCTGGCTGACCAGCCAGCGCCGCACTATCTGCTCCTCTTCAGGCGTCAGCCCGGCGCGCAACTGCTTGTCGACTGCATTCGCACGTCCCTTGCACTGGGCCAGTAGCGACCGGCCCGCTTCGGTCAGCGCAATGGTCTGGATCCGTCCGTGCACCGGGTGCGGCTGGCGCGCGATGGCACCCATCTTCTCCAGGTTGCCCATGATCACACTGACCGTTTGCGGTGTCAGCAAGGCCAGCCGCGCGACATCCGCACCGGAAATCCCCGGATAGGCGCCGAGCATCGTCAGCACGAAGAACTGGGGCACGGTGACGTGCAGGTCCGCCAGTTCGCGCTCCATATTCAGCCGGTTGGCGGCACTGGCCTGCCGCAACAGATAGGCCAGGTAGCCGCTCTCGCCGCGCTTGCCTTCACCGGGTGCGGGGATTACAGCAACGTCGGCAGCCTCTTTGGCAGCCACTTTATCCGCGGCTTTGCGCGCGGCCTTTTTCCCTTCTTTCTTCATGGTCTTTGCCATAATGTCAGAGCTCTTACATTAATCTTCGAACTCTGACATCTTACCCGAAGGAGTTCCAGATGGATTTCCAGGCTTTCACGCAAACAGCCCCCGATGTGTACGCGGCATTGGGTGGCGTCAGCAAGGCAGTTGCCGCGTCGGGGATGGACAAGGCGCTGACCGAACTTGTGAAGCTGCGCGTCTCGCAGATCAATGGTTGCGCGTTCTGCCTGCAGTTTCATCTGAACATCGCCCGCAAGCTCGATATCGATCCGCGCAAGTTCGACCTGCTCGCAGGCTGGCGCGACGCCGGCATCTATACCGAGCGTGAGACGGCCGCGCTGGGCTGGGCCGAATCGCTGACCCAGATGGCCGACCCATCCGTGCGTGATGCCGCACTGGCCAGCGCGCGACGTGTGTTCAGCGACAGCGAGCTGGTGTTCCTGGCCACCACGATCGCATCGATCAACGCCTGGAACCGCATCGCGGTCGGTCTGCATTTTCCGCCGCCGGCCTCCGACGCTGCACGCGGGAGCCAGCAATGAGCACCATCGTCGCGGAGCAGATTCAGATTCGTCGCATCGACACGGCAACTGACGTCGCGGCATGCTTTCCGCTGATGCACCAGCTACGTCCGCACCTGGCCGACGCGGCCGAACTGGTTACGCGCTGGCGGCGCCAGACCGGCGACGGTTATCACATGGTGGGGTTGTGGGATGACGGCAAGTTGATGGCCCTGGCCGGCTATCGCATCGCCGAGAACCTGGTCTATGGCCAGCACTGTTATGTCGATGACCTCGTGACCGACGCCAATGCGCGCAGCGGTGGGTACGGGCACCGGCTGATGGACTGGCTCAAGGCCGAGACCGAGGCCGCGGGGTGCCGGCATCTCGTGCTCGATACGCCATTGAACAACGTGCTCGGCCACCGCTTCTATTACCGCAATGGCCTGCTGGCCCGGGCCCTGCGCTTCTACTACACGTTTGACTGAATTGACTGAATTGACCGAAATTTTCGTATTGCCATGACCACACTGCTACACCTGAACGTCAGCCCGCGTGGCGACACTTCCACCAGCCGGCGCGCCGGCCAGATCGTGCGCGAGCAACTGGCCGCGCATCACGGCGAACTCACCGTGATCGAGCGCGATCTGGGCACCGAGCCGCTACCACCAATCGGTATCGAATTCACCGATGCCAACCTGACGGTGGCGGCGAAGCGCGAGGTGACGAATCCCTCCGCACTGGCCCTGTCCGAATCACTGATCGCTGAACTCGAGGCGGCCGATATCGTGCTGATTACCACGCCGATGCACAACTTCACGGTGCCGGCATCACTGAAGACCTGGATCGACCTCGTGGTGCGCCCGGAACGCACATTCGCGGGTACCCCGCAAGGCAAGCGCGGGCTGATGCGCGACCGCCCGGTGCTGGCCGTGGTGTCCTGCGGCGGGCGTTTCTCCGACGATCCGGCCAGCCAGCGCGACTTCTTCACGCCCTATCTGAAGTACGTGCTTGGCACCGTGGGTCTGGCTAGCGTCGAAGTCGTGCGCATGGAAAGCATGACACGCGGCCCTGACCATGTGACGCGCGCCTATGACAACCTGCGGGCGTGGTGCGAGGCGGCGGTCCCGGCCTTACTGGCGTAGCGCGTCGCGGTCCGGAATGGTGCCATTGCCGACCCCGAGCGGACGCTGCATCAGTAGCGTATCGATCCACTCGCCGTGCTTGAGTCCCACCGATTCGAGCCGGCCTACGGTCCGGAAACCCAGGCGCTCATGCACGGCCACCGAGCCGGCGCCTTCGCCGCTCGACGTCAACGCGACCACGGCCACCATCTGGCGCCACGGCCCGGTTTCGCAGCGCGCGATCAGTTCGGCCAGCAGGGCCCGGCCCAGCCCCTCGCCAGTATGGCGATGATCGATGTAGATCGAGTCCTCGATGGCAAAGCGGTATGCGCTGCGTGCACGGTAGCTCGATGCATAGGCATAGCCAAGGATCTGGCCATCGCGCTCGGCGACGATATAGGGAAGGTTCTTCTTGAGAACCTCCGCAAAGCGCAGTCGCATGTCGTCGACGGTCGGCGCGATCTCCTCGAACGATGCGCGACCATGCTGGACATGGTGCGCGTAGATCGCGTGGATGGCGGGCACATCGGCGGGGGTGGCATCGCGTAGCCGGTACGGCTTGCGGGACAGGACGGGAGCGGAAGAATCGGAGGAAGAATCGGACACGGTGTTTCTTGGCAGGAAAGCGTTCACGGCGAGGCGCCGGAGACCATGGCGCATCAGTAGCAAAGCAGTGGCCGAGCGTACGCACGATGCATGCCCGCCACATCCCGTACCTTACCGCGCCCGTGCCGCGCGTGGGGGTTGGTTGATATAGTGCGGGTATTCCAAAGGACCGAAGCAGGCAGGAGGACGCCGTCATGATCACGATCTACCACAACCCCCGTTGCTCGAAATCGCGCGAAACGCTGGCGCTGGTGGAAACGGCGGCGCAACGCCTCGGTGAACCGGTGGAGATCGTCGAATATCTGAAGACGCCGCCCACGCTGCCCACCTTGCGGCAGCTGCATACCATGCTGGGCGTGCCGGTGCGCGAGATGATTCGCGACGGGGAAGCTGTCTACAAGGAACTGGACCTGGCCGACCAGGGCCTGACCGACGCCGAACTGCTGGCCGCCGTGGCCGACAACCCGATCCTGCTGCAGCGGCCTGTGGTCGTGCGCAACCGCCGCGCCGTGATTGGTCGCCCGCCCGAAAACGTGGCGCCATTGCTGGCCTGAGCGCGACGGGGCCGCACCGCACTGCACAAAATAGAACCGGCCTCCCCAAGGGAGGCCGGCCGGTCAGCCAGGCGAGTCGCTTCAGGCGAGTCGTCGTTATTGAACACCCAGCCAGTGCATGGCCTCCTGACCGAAACTGATGCCGGCCAGCACGATCAACAGCACGATCGCAGTGACCGCGCTGACATAGATCAGCGCCTTGGCGACCTCAGCATCCTCGGTTGCCGAATGGAAATGCGTCACGACGTTAGCGCGCGCATGTGAACGATGTGGCCAGTGCAGCCTGCCGGACAGGTCCTTGATGTGAAGATCAGGATGGAAACGCATGGTCACACCTCCTCGGCGCACCGTCACGCATGGGGTCCGGACGGTCGATACGCCGCCATTTGTACGCTTCCAATATAGGAGACGCCACGGAAAATGTGGTGTCGCTGTCGCGTCAGCCGTGTGGCCCGGCGCACCGATCCCCGGCACCAGATCAGGAAGGTGAGGAATCGCTCCCGTCAGCCGCCTTTGCAGACGTGCCGTCGGCACCTTGCGCATCCTCGCCATCCTGGGCTCCAGCGGCAAGCTGTGCCAGCATCCCCTCCCGCATACGCAATTCAGCGAGCATGTTGCAGAATAGGGCACCCTGTTCCAGCGCGTCGTCGAGGGCGACATGCGTATGCGGCAGCGGGTCGTGCCAGTGGGCGGGAAACGCTGCCTTGACCGACTTGCGATAAGGCCGCCCGGTCAGTACGAATCCCACGGTCTTGATATCGAGCGCGGCCCAGCCGAATGGCGACCGGCCGGCAAATCGCATCATGTACCAGAACATCCAGGTGAAATCGAAGCCGGCCGGAAACGCCACGAAGACCGGCTTGCCGGGCAGGCTTTCCACCCATTCCACGTAACGCGGCAGCACGTCCTCGGGGCGTTCCAGGTCGCGCCGGCAGGCCGCCCAGGCCTCTGGCTGCGTTTTCCACCACGCCATCTGTGACGGGTGGCCGGCCGCACCGGGCAAGGTTTCGAGGTTGGCCGAGAACGTGCCGATCACGGTCTTGTCGGCCAGCATCGCGGCAGAGGCAAATGACAGCATCGAATGCGGCCCCGGAATCGGGCCGTCGGCCTCGACGTCGGTACTGACGTAGATCTCCGGGCGCGTATCGGGCGCCTGCTTCTTTGCCATGTGTCAGCCCGCGTCGATCAGGCGATCGGCGACGAACGGGTTGTTGCGGCGCTCCTCGCCAAATGTCGACACCGGGCCATGGCCGGGCACGAAGGTCACGTCATCGCCGAGCGGCCAGAGCCGGGTGCGAATCGAACGGATCAGGTCGGCGTGATTGCCGCGCGGGAAGTCGGTGCGTCCGATCGATCCCGCGAACAACACATCGCCGACGATGGCCAGCTCGTTGGCGCGCGAAAAGAACACCACGTGACCCGGCGTGTGTCCGGGGCAATGGTAGACCTCGAGCGTCTCGTTGCCGAACGTCACCGTGTCGCCATTCTCAAGCCAGCGGTCCGGTTCGAAGACCTCCGCATGGCCAAAGCCAAAGCGCCGCGTCTGGTCGGGCAACTGCTCGATCCAGAAACGCTCGTCCTCATGGGGGCCCTCGATCGGGACGCCGAACTGCCGTGCCAAAGCGGCGGCACCCGCGCAGTGGTCGACATGGCCATGGGTCAGGAAGATCTTCTCGAGCGTGACGCCTTGCTCGTCGAGGGCCGCCGTGATGCGATCCAGGTCGCCACCCGGATCGCACACCGCCGCACGCTGCGTGGTCTCGTCGATCAGCAGCGAACAGTTCTGCTGGAAAGGGGTGACGGGGATCAGGAGGACTTTCATTTTGTGATCGATTGGGCTTTTTTTGGGCCGCGTTCTGCGGCAAGCCGGGTGGCTCGCGGTGAAACATTGTAGCCGTCGATCCGATCCTCGACCGGTGGCGCAACGTTTGAATCCCTACCGAAATCTCGCTTGAGAGAGATCTGAAAGTTACATGATCTGCACTCCGATGCCGCGCTGCCGCAGTCGGCGCAATCCCTTGTCAGGCGGTGGATTGCGGGGAATTGAACGTGCCCTTGTTACCGTCTGAATAGATTTCGTAACAAAATCAAGGTATTAGCTTAAAACGACCGATGTTAGACTGCGCGCATGATTAGTCTTCCCGTGTTCCGTCCGGGGTCCGTGCGCGAGACAGCGCCCGGGTCCAACCGCTTCCTGCGTCAGTGCGCGATCCTCGTATCGGCGCTGGTGTTGGCTGCGTGCGCGACGCCGCCGGGCGGCGACACGGACAGTGCATCCGATACCACGGGTGCAATCTCCACGAAGTCAGCAAAGTCGAAGACCAGGACTGACAAGTCCAATGCCAATACCGCGGCCAAGGCCGACGAGCGTGGCAACTGGAACCTGTTTGGCTGGCAGGACGAGAACGCGCCGGCGCAGCCGTCGATCGATGGTCTGCGCGCTGACATGGGTACGTTCGAGCAACGCGGCATGGCGTCGTGGTACGGCAAGGGCTTCCATGGCCGCAAGACCGCCAACGGCGAACGCTTCGACATGCGCGCCATGACGGCGGCTCACCCGTCCCTGCCGCTTGATAGCTGGGTGCTGGTGCGCAACCTGCGCAACAACAAGGTGGCGGTGGTCCGCATCAACGACCGTGGCCCGTACCACGGCAACCGGATCCTTGACCTGTCGTACGCCGCGGCCAAGCGGCTGAGCTTTGTCGACCACGGTGCCACCCAGGTGGAAATCCGCCGACTGTCACGTACCGAAGTTGCGGCGCTGGGCCCGAATATCGAGGCTGGCGGCATGGAAGCCGGTGACGGCAGCGGTGCCGACGAGGTACCTGATACCGCCAACACGCTGGTGCCGGCCAAGTCGAAGGCCAAGGGCGGCAAGTCCATCAAGTCCACCACCAGGCACAAGCGAAAGTAAGGCGATGCGGGCCGGTCAGCGCAAACCTCTCGACCCACGCCACGTTAGCCCCGTCAGCCCGCTGCTTCCCCTGCGGATAAGAATTTTCTCAAACGGCACGACCTTCCCGGTCGTGCCGTTTGTCTTTTCACGCGTCCCGGTCACCGTCCGCGCGCTGCGCGAGCGCGCGCTGGTACAGCACGTCGGTCTTGGCGCCGGTAATCGCCGAGGCCAGCTTCGCGGCCCGCTTGGCCGGCAGTTCCGCGAGCAGCAGCTTCAGCACGCGTTCGGCTTCAGGCGCAAGGGTATCGTCATCGGCGCCACCGCCACCGCCGCCACTGCCCGCACCTTCGATCACCAGTACGAACTCGCCTTTGCCGCGCGCAGCTTCGGCGGCCAGCCACGCCGGTGCCTCGGCCACGGTCAGCACCGGGGTTTCCTCGAACAGCTTGGTCAGCTCGCGCCCGATCAGCATCCGGCGTGTGCCGGGCAGCACGGCGGCCAACGCCGCCAGGGTATCGGCAATGCGATGGGGGGCCTCATACACGATCCACGCGTGGTCGAGTCCCGCCAGCGTGGCGATGGCGTCGTTGCGGGCCTTGGCCTTGCCGGGCAGGAATCCGACAAACGTGAAGCGGCCTTCGCCGGCTTCGAGCATGTCGCCAGCCACCGACAACGCGGTGACGGCCGCACTGGGGCCCGGCAGCGGCACCACGCGCAGGCCCGCCGCGCGCACCGCTTCCACCAGCCGCGCACCTGGATCGGAAATGCCCGGCGTACCCGCGTCGGACACATAGGCAATGCGTTCCCCGGCAGCCAGGCGTTCGACGATCCGTACCGCGGCCTCCCGCTCATTGTGTTCATGCACGGCAACCAGCGGCCGGTGCAGGCCCACGCGGGTCAGCAACTGCCCCGTATTGCGCGTGTCTTCGCAGGCCACGGCGTCGGCCAGTCCAAGCACGTGCAGCGCGCGCAGCGACAGGTCCGCCACGTTGCCGATCGGCGTAGCCACCACGTACAGCGTGCCGGGCGGGTAGGTCTGGCCGGCGGCCAGTTGGGTCCAGTCACTCATGCTTGAGAACTTCCGTTGAATCGCTCATTCAAAACCACCGAGCAGACCACCACGGTGAGTGGTGCGCTGGCCGAAGACCGTGCTCTGGCCTACCTGCAGCGGCAGGGCCTGGTGCCGGTCCTGCGCAATTATCGCTGCAAAGGCGGCGAGATCGACCTGATCATGCGTGGTGCGGACGATATGCTGGTGTTCGTGGAGGTCCGGCAGCGCAGCGGGCGCGGGTTTGGCGGCGCGGCGCAGAGCATCACGCCCGCCAAGCAACGGCGCGTGCTGCATGCCGCCACGCACTACCTGGCCACGCTCGAAAACATGCCACCGTGCCGCATCGATGTGGTGGCGCTGGAGCCGGGGCGGCTGGAATGGCTGCCCGGCGCGTTCGACCTGACATCGGCTGACGGGAACGACGGCGCGGCCACTGCGTCATAATGCGCGGGATTGTGCGGAAGTCACCAGACCATGAGTATTGAAAGCATCGAGCAACATTTCCTGGACAGTGCCGAAACCAAGCGGCAGGCCGCTGCGCTGATGGCGCCGCATATTGACGCGGCCGTCGAGCGGATGGTCACGGCGCTGACCAGTGGCAACAAGATCCTGGCATGCGGCAACGGCGGTTCGGCTGCCGATGCCCAGCATTTTGCCGCCGAGCTGATCGGGCGCTTCGAACGCGAGCGCCCGGGGCTGGCCGCGATTGCGCTGACCACCGACAGCTCGATCCTGACCGCGATCGGCAACGACTACGATTTCTCGGTGGTGTTTTCCAAGCAGGTCGAGGCGTTGGGCCAGCCCGGCGACATCCTGCTGGCCTTGTCGACGTCGGGCGATTCGGCCAACGTGGTGGCCGCAGTCCAGGCTGCCCATCAGCGCGACATGGGCGTGGTGGCATTGACCGGCAAGGGTGGCGGCAAGATTGCCTCGCTGCTGAATGAATTCGATATCCATCTGTGCGCGCCAAGCGATCGCACGGCACGGATCCAGGAAGTGCATCTGTTGACACTGCATTGCCTGTGCGACGGTATTGACGAGGCGTTGCTGGGCGAGCCATGAAGTCCGGGCCAAGGAGTTATCCCCGGTTATCCACAGCACTACCCACAAGCTATGCACAGGTTTTGCCGGGTCTTCCACAGCGATATCCACAGGCGCGGCAAAAAACCTTGATCTGCAATCTGTTTCACACACAATTTCGGCATCCATCCAGGCAAAAGAAAACCGCATGACGAACGTGACCCTTCAGAAAAAAATCTCTCCCGCCCGTGTGGCACGTACCGCGGTGACCGTGGCCGCATTGCTGGTATCCGCCACCCAGCTGGCCGGCTGCTTCCCGGTCCTGGCCGGCGCCGTTGGCACCGGCGTGGTCATGGCAACGGATCGCCGTCCGACCGGCACGCAGGCCATCGACAAGGGTTTGCAGGTGGAAATCGACAGCACGATGAGCTCGCGCTATGGCGACAGCCAGGCTCGTGTGGGCACCTCGGTGTTCAATCGCAAGGTGCTGCTGACTGGCGAGGCATCCAATGCCACCGTCAAGCAGCAGATCGAGCAGTATGTGCGCGGCCTGCCCAACACGCGTGAGGTGGTCAACGAGCTGGAACTGACGACGTCGCCGAGCTTCATGACCCGCAGCAACGATGCGTACCTGACCAGCAAGGTCAAGACGTTGCTGGTGACGGCCGAGGGTGTGCCGGCCAACTCGATCAAGGTCACCACCGAGAAGGGCGTGGTGTACCTGATGGGCGTGGTCACCACGACCGAAGGCGACAAGGCCACCGACGTGGCCCGCAATGCCAGCGGTGTGCAGAAAGTGGTAAAGGTGTTCGACTATGTCAGCGACGCCGAGCGCGCGCGCCTGGACCAGTTGGCCGGTTCGCAGAGCGGCAATACTGGCAGTGAGGCGGTGGGCACGCCGGCGCCGGTGCAGTCCGTGCCGGGTAGCCAGCCGAACGCGCCGGTGACGGCCGATGCGCCGGCATCGATGAGCAATGGATCGGGCGCCACTACCAGCCCGGTGACCGCGCCGGTGACATCCCCGGTAGCGCTGCCGCCGGGACGTAACCTGCCGTAAGACCTGAGGAAGGCGCCATGAAGATCCCCTTGCGATTCTTGTTGTCCCCCCGTTGGATGGCCGGCATCGCCCTGGGGGTGTGCGCGGCGCCGTTGCTGGCACAGCCCGCCGCATCGGGCCCGATGACCGCGGGCCCGGCGGATGCCGGCAAGTTGACGATCGAGGTCCAGCGCGCGCGTACTGAACAGGCGCGCAACCAGGCCGCCTCGTGTGCGGCCTGCCATGGCCCGGACGGCAAGCCGCCGGCGGACAGCCCGGTGCCGCGTCTGGCTGGCCGCTCGCAGGCCGAACTCGTCGAACTGATGTTGAACTACAAGAACGGCAAGCGCCCCGGCACCGTGATGCCGCAGATTGCCAAGGGCTACAGCGATACCGAGATCATCGCCATGGCCGCCTGGTTTGCCGATCAGAAATAGCACCGATGCATCGACGATCCGTGCTCAAGGCGGCGCTGGCCGCCAGCGCCATCGGCTGCCTGACGCAACGCCAGGCACGTGCGGCGGCGCCGGCCAGGGTGGTGGTCATCGGCGGCGGCTATGGCGGCGCCACGGTCGCGCGCTATCTGCGTAGCTGGAGCCGCGGCGCGGTCGACGTCACGCTGGTCGAGCCCGATACCTCGTTCGTCTCATGTCCGTTGTCGAACCTGGTGGTGGCCGGCTTCCGGCCCATGGCCGATATCACGCTGCCCTACGACACGCTGGTCAAATCCCATGGCGTCACGCATGTGCGCGATACCGCGGTAGCCATCGACGCCGCCAAACGCACGGTACGCCTGGCACGCGGTGCAACACTGCCCTATGACCGGCTTGTGCTGTCGCCCGGTGTGGAAATGCAGACCAGTGCGATTCCGGGCCTGGCCATGCCGGGCGGCGAGCAGATCGTCCATGCGTGGAAGGCGGGGCCGCAGACCGAGACCCTGCGCCGGCAACTGGCCGCGATGCGCGACGGCGGTACCTTCGCCATTACCATCCCGCTGGCGCCATACCGCTGCCCGCCCGGGCCGTATGAACGCGCCTGCCTGGTGGCGGACTACCTCAAGCAGCACAAGCCGCGCAGCAAGGTGCTGGTCCTCGATGCGAATCCCGACATTACGTCGAAAGGTGCGCTGTTCCGGCAGGTCTGGGAGACGCGCTACAAGGGAATGATCGAGTACCGCCCCCAACACGAGACCGTCGACATCGACCCGGCCACGCGCACGATCAAATTCGACGTGCAGGACGATGAGCGGGCCGATGTGGTGAACTTGCTGCCACCGCAGCGGGCCGGCGCCATCGCTGTCTCGGCTGGACTGGCCACCGCGAACGGACGCTGGTGCGAGGTCGATTTCCTGACCATGGCCTCGCAAGTGGCCCCCGAGATCCATGTGCTCGGCGATGCGGTGCAGATTGCGCCGCTGATGCCGAAGTCCGGCACCATGGCCAACCAGCACGGCAAGGTGGCGGCTGCCGCCATCCTGCAACTGCTGGCCGGCCGCGCGCCGGATCCGACCCCGGTTTATACCAACACGTGCTACAGCTTTACGTCGTCGACCGAGGCGATCCACATCGCCAGCGTGCATCGCTATGACGCCGCCGAGAAGACCATGCTGACCGTGCCGGGCTCGGGAGGGTTGTCCGCCGGACCAAGCGTGCTCGAAGGCCAATATGGTTTCGCCTGGGCACGGAGCATCTGGGCCGACATGCTTGGATAACCCCCGGGTTCCTGCCCACAAAACCGCAAGATCGTGCAATGCGCCAGCGGCCCTGGCTGCTACGCTAGCCGTGCCGAACGTCCCGCCCCCGGGGATGCGCTACTCTCCAACCGATCATGCAAGCCAAAGACCGTCTGCTTGCCCTCGCCATCATCGTGGTGTGGGGTGTCAATTTTGTTGTCATCAAGGTAGGGCTGGCGGGCATGCCCCCCATGCTGCTGGGCACGCTGCGCTTCTGCCTGGTGGCATTCCCGGCCATCTTCTTCATTCCGCGCCCGCGCATTCCACTGCGCTTGCTGGTGGCGTACGGCGCGTCGATCAGCCTCGGTCAGTTCGCCTTCCTGTTCTATGCCATGGCGGTGGGCATGCCGGCCGGGCTGGCATCGCTGGTGCTGCAATCGCAGGTGTTCTTCACCGTTGCCATTGCCGCGCTGTGGCTCGGCGAACCGCTGCGCTGGCATAACCTGGCCGGCATGGCCATCGCGGCATGCGGCCTGGCGCTGATTGGCAGTGGCGCCGCGCACGGCCCCGGCGGCATGACCGCGGCGGGCTTCGTGCTGACGCTTTGTGCGGCGCTGTGCTGGGCCACCGGCAATATCGTCAGCAAGAAGATTGGCCCGGTAGACCTGCTGGGCCTGGTGGTGTGGGGCGCGCTGATCCCGATCGTGCCGTTTGCGCTGCTGTCGCTGTGGTTCGAAGGTCCAGTGCGGATCGCGCAGGCACTGACCCATGTTTCCACCATGGGCGTTTTCGCGGTCTGCTACCTGGCTTTTGCCGCCACGCTGTTCGGCTACACGATGTGGGGACGCCTGCTGACGCGCTATGCCGCGAGCAAGGTCGCCCCGTTGACCCTGCTGGTGCCCGTGGTGGGGCTGGTGGCGGCACACGTACTGCTTGGCGAAGACCTGGCGATCGCGCAATGGGCCGGGGCTGCGGTGGTCATGGCCGGGCTGCTGCTCAACGTGTTCGGCAACCGCCTCTGGGCGGGCAGGGCATTGGCGCGCCGTTAGCCCACCGGTGGAACATAGAGGCAAGAGATCAAGGGTTAACCCTTGATTTTCGGGGATTTGCTTCGGTTTTGTGCATATCGATATCACTCCCGCGTCGGTATACGTATCGACGCTTTGAGGCAAAATAGCGGACTGGCCGCATACGCCCTGGAGCCCTCACCGATCACCGCCGAGGCACTCCTGAGAAGCCCGCCCCAACGGCGGCCAGCGCGCGCCGCGCCGCGGAGTAGTCCGAGCGCGGCCATTTGCCGTCCCCACGGCTCATTCAGTTTGGAGCACAACACATGAAGCAGTTTGTCATCGCCGCCGCGCTGCTGGCCGCCGCCGCGTCCACGCACGCCGCCGTCGACGCCGCCAAGGCACAGGAAATCGCCAACAAGAATGCCTGCATGGGCTGCCACCAGGTGGACAAGAAGCTGGTTGGCCCGGCCTACAAGGAAGTGGCCGCCAAGTACAAGGGCGACAAGGGCGCCCTGGCCAAGCTGTCGGCCAAGGTGAAGAGCGGCGGTTCGGGCGTCTGGGGTCCGGTGCCGATGCCGGCCAACGCGGCCGTCAGCGACGCCGACATCAAGACGGTGGTGGAGTGGATTCTGGCGGGCGCTCCCGCCAAGTAACACCTGCCGCATCGAAGCGGGGGCCGACCGGCCATGCCGGCGGCCCCCGCTGTTCGAGGCAAATGTACGAGGCAAGCATTGAAGCAAACATGCATGCGCCGGCGACGCACCGGCACAGCAGGGGTCGACAGGAAACCGGGTACGCAAGTACGGGAAACAAAGCAAGATGAATTCAAAACGACGTGATGTACTGCGGATGACCGCCGTGCTGTCGCTGATGGCCGCCACCGGCCTGATCAGCGAGGCACAAGCCGCCGAATGGAACAAGACCGCCTTCGACGGCAAGAGCGTGGCGGACGTGATCAAGGCGCTGGGCGGCAGCGGCACCGAGAAGAGCACCGCCATCAGCTTCAACGCCCCCGACATCGCCGAGAACGGCGCGGTGGTACCGGTTGCGGTGACCAGCAATATCCCCGACACCGAGCAGATCGCGATCCTGGTGGAAAAGAACCCGAACACGCTGGCGGCCGATTTCATCATCCCGGCCGGCACCGAGCCGTTCGTGTCCACGCGCGTGAAGATGGGCCAGACGTCCGTGGTGTATGCCGCGGTCAAGGCTGGCGGCAAGTGGTACGTGGCATCGAAGGAAATCAAGGTCACGCTGGGCGGCTGCGGCGGCTGATTGCTGTCCATCGTCCCCAACGTTTCGAGACCAGATTTCCAGATTACTGCTGACAGGAGAAGCACATGGCAGACCCGATGCGCGTTCGCGCCACCGAAAACGGCGGCGTCGTTGACGTCAAGATTCTGATGAAGCACGACATGGAAACCGGCCAGCGCAAAGACGCGTCCGGCAAGACGGTTCCGGCCTGGCATATCCAGACCGTGATCGCTTCGTGCAAGGGCAAGGAAGTGTTCCATGCCCAGTTCGGCCCGGCCGTATCGAAGGACCCGTTCCTGAACTTCAAGTTCAAGGGCGGCGCCAAGGGCGACAAGGTCACCGTGACCTGGGTCGACAACCGCGGCGACAAGCGTACCGACGAAGCCACCATCGCCTGAACGGGCGAAGCGAGGAAGCATCATGCGGCGAGCATTCATTCGCGCCACGGCGGCCCTGGCCGCCATTGGCCTGACCGCCAAGGCAGCGGCGGCCCAGCAGACCCCGGCTCCGGCTGCGTCCGGCAAGGGCCGCGTCAAGGTGGTCTACCAGTTGTCCGAGGGGATCGACCAGGCCGTGCGCGCCATGGCCAACCTGCGCAATCACCTGAACGGCGCGCCCGACACCAAGATCGTGGTGGTGGCGTTCGGTTTTGGCGTGGATTTCCTGGTGGAAGGCGCCAAGGATGCGCGCGGCAATACGTTCGAGGCGGCCGTCGCGGCACTGGGTTCGTCGGGCGTGGAGTTCCGTGCCTGCCGCAATACGCTGACCGCGCGCCGGATTTCCGAACAAAGCCTGCTGATGGACGCCAAGATCGTGCCCGCGGGCGTGGTGGAAATCGCGCGCCTGCAGTTCGACGAAGGCTACGCTTACATCAAGCCGTGATGGACTGGGCGATGCATATCGCCCATCCCGTGTGACACGCTATCCGGCAATGAGCCGCCGGACCTGACAAGAAAGGCCGTCCGCCCACCGACCATGCGGCGCGATGGCGAGGAGAAGCCCCCAATGGTTACCGTGCGCAACATCCGCCGTATGCGCCGCACCGTGGCACCCGCGCTCGTGGCGCTGGCCGCCACGGCTGCCGCCGTCACTGCCACCCTGTCTGGCCCCGCGTTGGCGCAGGACAAGGACAAGACCGCCGAGGAAATCGCCAAGTACCGCCAGATGCTGGCCGAAGGCAATCCCGCCGAGCTGTGGGAAGCCGCCGGCGAGGAGCTCTGGAAGAAGCCGGCTGGTCCGAAAAACGCCTCGCTCGAACAGTGCGACCTGGGCAAGGGCCCCGGCGTGACCAAGGGCGCCTACGCCGAGCTGCCGCGCTACTTCAAGGACGCAAACAAGGTCATGGACCTGGAACAGCGCCTGGCATATTGCCGCGTGACGCTGCAGGGCCTGACGCAGGAAGAAGCGACGAAGAACCCGTTCTCGTCGCCGGGCAAGTCATCGGACATCGAACGGCTCGCCGCGTTTGTCACCGGCGAATCGCGCGGCGTGAAGATGAACGTCCAGCTCGCGCATCCCGAGGAAAAGCGTGTCTACGCGCTTGGCCAGAAGATGTTCTTCTACCGTGGCGGCGCCTACGACTTTGCCTGCGCCACCTGCCATGCCGTGGACGGCCAGCGCATCCGCTTGCAGGACCTGCCCAACCTGATGACAGAGAAGGGCGCGCAGGCCGCGTACACCACGTGGCCGGCCTATCGCGTATCGCAGGGCGAGGTACGCACGATGCAGCACCGACTGTATGACTGCCTGCGCCAGCAGCGCTTTCCCGAACCGGCCTACGGCTCCGACGTAATCACCGCCCTGTCGATGTTCCTGGCGAAGAACGCCAACGGCGGCACGTACGACGGCCCGAACATGAAGCGCTGATCAGGAAGACCAGACCATGAAAAAACTCCACAAGATGGCGCTGGCTTCGCTGGTGCTGCTGGCCGGTGTTGCCACGCAAGCCCAGGCACAAACCGCCACCAAGGCCACTGCAAAAGCCGCCAAGGCATCGACGGTAAAGGTGACCGACGCCGAGGTGCGCCAGATGATCGAATCGTCGTTCACTTCGAAAGGCCCGGCCACTGTCGAAGGCGTGCTGAACCAGGACGCCACGCAGAAGGCATGCAGCCAGTACCCCGATCGCACCCATGTGCCGGCACCGGTGGCGAAGAAGGTGGAGGCGGCCGAGCTCAAGCAGGTCAAGTACCCGTCTGACAGCAACTTCATCGGCGACTGGAAGGAAGGCGAGAAGATCGCACAGAACGGCCGTGGCATGCAGTTCTCCGACCAGGTCGGTGCGCCAAACGGTGCCAACTGCTACGCCTGCCACCAGCTGACCAAGGCCGAGATCTCGTTCGGCAATATCGGCCCGTCGCTCTACAACTACGGCAAGCTGCGCGGCAACTCGCAGGACGTGATCCGCTACACGTGGGGCAAGATCTGGGATTCGAACGCCTACAGCGCCTGCTCGAACATGCCGCGCTTCGGGCACAAGGGTATCCTGACCGAACAGCAGATCCGCGACGTGATGGCGCTGCTGCTGGACCCGGCATCGCCGGTCAACCAGTAAGCGCAACGCAATGACAGTGCGGCGTGTTGTGATGGCATGGTTTCTGGTCCTGCTCGGCATGGCCAGTCATATCGCATACGCTGCGGAGGTGGGCGACACCATCCACTTGCCAGACGTGAAGCTGCTCGATGGCCGCACCGTACCCGCTTCCCAATGGGCGGGCAAACCGCTGGTCATCGAGTTCTGGGCATCATGGTGTCCGTTCTGCGCATTGCAGAACCCGCGCCTGCAGGCCCTTTACGAGCAGGCGCGCGGCACCCGGCTGCAGATGTTGACGGTCAGCATCGACAAGCATCCACAAGATGCGGTGGCGTACCTGAAACAGCGTGGCTACACGTTCCCGGTGACGATGGATTCCGACGCGCTGCGCCAGGCCTTTGGCGCGCGCAAGGGCCTGCCCGAACTGTATGTGCTCGACGGCCGCGGCCGCGTGGTGCAAAAGGAAGTGGGCGAAATGCTCGACGACGAGGTTGCCGCGCTGGTGCGCTACGGCAAGCCGTAAAGATCGTCCTCGAATCAAACGGATAACAGGCATGAACCGACGTGAGTTCCTGCAGGTGCTGGCCGTGGCTGGCGCAGGAGGCATGACTTTCCCAAGTGGCGACGCCCATGCTGCGCGCGCCGCGCAACAGCTCTACGACGTGCCGCGCTTTGGCAATGTCCACCTGCTGCACTTCACCGATTGCCATGCGCAACTGAAGCCGGTGCACTTCCGCGAACCAAGCGTGAACCTTGGCGTGGCCGAGTGGGCCGGCAAGCCGCCGCACCTGGTGGGTCAGGCGTTCCTGCGCGAATACGGCATCCAGCCCGGCAGCGCCACCGCGCATGCTTTCACGTATCTCGACTACACGGCAGCCGCGCAACGCTTTGGCAAGGTGGGCGGGTTTGCCCATCTGTCCACGCTGGTCCAGCGCATGAAGGCCAGCCGCCCCGGTGCGCTGCTGCTCGATGGTGGCGATACCTGGCAGGGCTCCGCTACTGCGCTGTGGACCAAGGGACAGGACATGGTCGACGCGGCGCTGCAGCTTGGCGTGGACGTCATGACCCCGCATTGGGAAATGACCCTTGGCGCGGACCGCGTGAAGCAGATCGTCGATAACGACTTCAAGGGCCGCGTGTCGTTCCTGGCGCAGAACGTGAAGACCAACGACTTTGGCGACCCGGTCTTCGACCCCTACGTAATGCGCGAAATGAACGGCGTGCCGGTGGCCATCATCGGCCAGGCATTTCCGTACACGCCGATCGCCAACCCCCGCTACCTGGTGCCCGACTGGACCTTCGGCATCCAGGAAGAGAACCTTCAGCAGGTGATCGACGAAGTGCGCGGCAAGGGCGCCAGGGTGGTGGTGCTGCTGTCGCACAACGGCATGGATGTCGACCTGAAGCTGGCCTCGCGCGTGCGCGGCCTCGATGCCATCCTGGGCGGCCATACCCACGACGGCGTGCCTGCGCCGGTGCCGGTGAAGAACGCAGGCGGCGTGACGCTGGTGACCAATGCCGGCTCGAACGGCAAATTCCTTGGCGTGCTCGATTTCGATGTACGCAACGGCAAGGTGACTGATTTCCGCTACAAGCTGCTGCCGGTCTTCGCCAACTACCTTCCCGGCGATCCGAAGATGGACGCGCTGATCGCCAAGGTACGTGCGCCGTACGAGGCGAAGCTCAATGAAGTACTCGCCGTGAACCGTGGCCTGCTGTACCGCCGCGGCAACTTCAACGGCACCTTCGACCAGTTGATCCTGGACGGACTGATGGCCGTGCAGGATGCCCAGATCGCTTTCTCTCCAGGCTTCCGCTGGGGCACCACGCTGCTGCCCGGGGAAAACATCACGATGGAAGCGCTGATGGACCAGACCGCCATCACGTATCCGTACACGACTGTCACCCCGATGACCGGCGAGACCATCAAGACCATCCTGGAAGACGTGGCCGACAACCTGTTCAACCCCGACCCGTACTACCAACAGGGCGGCGACATGGTTCGCGTAGGCGGCCTGCAGTACACGATCGACCCGCTCCAGCCCATCGGCAAGCGCATCAGCGACATGCGCCTGGCCGGCCAGCCCGTCGACGCCGGAAAAACCTACAAGGTGGCAGGCTGGGCTCCCGTTGCAGAAGAAGCCCGCCAGACCGGCGGCGCCCCGATCTGGGATGTGATGGCCCAGTGGCTGCGCTCCAGCAAGGAAGTCAGCGCCCGCCCACTGAACCTGCCAACGGTGCGCGGCATGGATGGAAACCCGGGGATGGCGCCCGCTTGAGATGGGTCTAAAGTGTTGGATCGAAGCGATTGAAAGGCCGCATGGGCTTGGCTACAATCGTTCGTCATGGGCCGATAGCTCAGCTGGGAGAGCGCTGCGTTCGCAATGCAGAGGTCGGGAGTTCGATCCTCCTTCGGTCCACCACTAATCCATCAAAGGGCTTGGCTGATTGCCAAGCCCTTTGCCTTTTCGGACAGGCGTCAAGCTACGCACATGTGGCGCAAGCACATCTTTTCACGAGGCTTACGCAGTCACTGAAATTCTGCAGATTGGCCCTTCCTGATGTGTGGGAGATTTGACCCAACTTAGTGGACTATCAATGGATGGCGGGCCACAATTGATTCATGGACACGAACCTGATCACGATTTCGCTGGAGGATGACTCCCCGGGCTACAAGATTAGCCCGGCCCGCGTACCGCTGGCGACGCTCGCTGCGTTTGCCGGCGAGGTTCGTGACTTCCTCAAAGGGACTGGCAAAGATGGCGATGCTGATGCTGCCGAGGTGGCGGTGGTAAGCGGATCGCTATCCGTAGAGGCGCGTTACTCCTCCCCAAGCCTCGCGCGAGACCTGCAGATACTCTCGGCAACGTTCAATACGGACGGGATCGACCCAAAGCGCCGAGCAATTTTGCAACGTTGGCAGTCCGCGGCGCAAAAGCGTGGGGCCCTGACCGTGAGCATCAAGACTCAGGAAGGAGTTCTTATCGCGATCTCGAGCCAAACGAACTTCCGTGCCGAAAGTGAGAGACGTCTGGTCAATGTCGAGCGCTATGTGCGAGGGGAGATGGTTGATCTCGGTGGGGCTACCCAGGCAAACGCGCATATCAAACTTCCCGACGGAAAAACCCTGGTGGTACGCACGGACCGCGATCTAATCCGTTCCGAGACCGAAAACCATGTGTACAAGCAAGTGCATTTGCGTATTCGCGCAAAGCTAGACCTGGAAACCGGCGAGCTGACTGATGCGCAGTTGGTTGAGTTCGTCCATTACTCGCCAAATTTTGACCAGCAGGCATTCGACAATCTGACGGTGCGCGGTGACGAGGCGTGGAAAGATGTGGACGATCCCGCCGAATGGGTCCGAAAGATACGTGGAGCGACCGATTGAACTCCGTATTGCTCGATACCAGTTTCCTGATTTGCCTGAGCAGTCCGAGCCGTCCCCATCACCGTATCGCAAAGCAATACTTCCAGCGATTCATTGCGGCGGAAGTGACCATGCACCTGTCCACCATTGTCGTCAGCGAGTATGAGGTCAGGCAACGGATTGGCGATCTGGGTTTGGGAAACTTTATCGTATTGCCATTCAACATTGATGACGCGGTTACCACCGCGAAGATCTTTTCGGTCATGCACGCGGCTCGGCAGACTACCGACGGACGAGACGCTGTGAAGGACGATGCAAAGTTGCTCGGGCAATGCGTTGTCGGGGGTGTCACGCACTTTGCGACGGACGACGGGCCGTGCGCGCGACGCATCGCCGAGGCTCGCGGTAACGGGACGATTGTTGGTCTGCCTCATGCGATTTGCCTGCACGATCCATTTTGGGAAGGATGGTTTTCCCAAGGGAACCAGGGCACGTTGCAGCTTTGAAACACTGGGCATAAAGCGAACTCCAATGCCCAGATCGATTCGTTCCACTTCAGCTTAGAGATGCGCGATACTCAGGTCGCCACGGAACATAACGCCCCCTCCCTCGGCACCGATACCACCGACGCCGAAGCGCGCCATCTTGCCGGCCGTCGCAGCACGCTGGTCAGCGTCTTCGTCAATATCGGACTGACCATAGCGCAGGGCACCATCGGCGTGGTGGCTGGCTCGCAGGCGCTGGTCGCCGACTCGCTCCATTCACTGTCCGATCTCGTTTCCGACTTCGTGGTGCTCTTTGCTGGCCACCACAGCCGCAAGGGTGCCGACCTCGATCATCCTTATGGCCACCAGCGTTTTGAAACCGCTGCATCGCTCGCGCTGGGCGCGTTGCTGCTGGCGGTAGGCGTGGGCATGTTGTGGGCAGCAGTCGGCAAGATCCAGCATCCCGCTGGTGCGCAGCCAGTCCAGACAGTGGCGCTGTGGGTTGCGCTTGGCGCGCTGGCGGCAAAGGAGCTGCTGTTCCGCTACATGCTGCGCGTAGCGGAACGCGTTAGGTCCAGCATGCTGGTGGCCAACGCGTGGCACGCGCGCTCCGATGCAGCGTCGTCACTGGTGGTGGCGTTGGGTATCGGCGGCAACCTGCTGGGGTATCACGTGCTCGATCCCGTGGCGGCGATCGTGGTCGGCCTGATGGTGTCGCGGATGGGCCTGCGCTTTGGCTGGGATGCCATGAGCGACCTGATGGACCGGGCTGCCGATGAGGATGTGGTCGAGGACCTGCGCATGACCATGCTCGAATCACCTGGGGTGCTGGGCCTGCATGACCTGAAGACGCGCAAGATGGGGGACATGATCCTGGTCGATGTCCATCTGGAGATCCAGGCGGACCTGACCGTCGAACAAGGTCATGCAATCGCAACCGAGGCGCGTCGCCGGGCGATGGAGCGCGACGACGTGCTCAATGTGATGACGCATGTGGACCCGATTCGGCTTGGTTGACACAGAGCCAATCGCGTAACTAGTGCAATCACAATCAGATTGTCAGTGAACCAATTTGTGTAGGCTTGCGGCTGACGTAATTGCTGTAAAGAGTAGTGAGGACATTCCAAGCTCAAGAATAAGTCCCAGTAGCGCCAACTCGAGGAAGAAGATGCGTTTGCGCCTCCACGTAAATAGCATAGCGAAATACGTATGTCTCCAGCCTGTGATTTTCCGTTTGCGGAGTCCCTGCTTGAATTTTTCGATCTGAGTCGTTGATCTGACGCAACGCTCAATAAACAGCGTAATGTTGGCATACGCTGCCAAAAGAAAAGCCAGAATTAGTGACAAGAAAATCGCGGTGTTAAAGCTATTGCCAACATCGATGGTACCGAGATCGAGCTTCGCACCCACAATCAGTCCCACGGATAATAACACTGCCTGCGGGCCGAGATTGCGTAAGAACTCAAGTAAAGGCCCTCTTCCGTCTCCCAAAAAATACATAATAATTATCTCGCAAGAGTTCATGTGATACGGACTTTAACTTATAGCGCCCCATGCCATTCCGCGAACTAACGACTTATTTACTGCTAACTATTTTAGATCGCTGCGGCGATACAAGCTCAGACCCACGGCCAGGAACGCGAGCATGCCGGCGCAGCCGCGATTGATCCATTGCACCGTGCGTGCCGATAGCGTGCGCATGGCATGCCGGCCACCGAATGCGTAGATCACCATCATCACGATATCCATCAGCGCCGCAATCACGGCCAGGATCACGTACTGGATGGCCACCGGCTTGTCCGCATGCACGAACTGCGGCACGAAGGCCGACGTGAACAGCAGCGTCTTGGGGTTGGACAGCGCCACAAACAGCGCACGCAGGAATGCCGCCCGGCCGCTGGCCGAGGTTGCATCCGAAGATGCCACCAATGCCTGAGTGGGCGCCCGCCACATCGACACCGCCAGATAGAGCAGGTACGCCGCACCAACCCACTTGATGGCGGTGAACAGGTGCTCGGAAGCCTGCAGCACCGCACCAAGCCCACAGCCTACCGCCCCAATCAGGATCAGGTCGGCCAGCGCGGCTCCCGCAATACCGCAAGCGGCCACGCGCATCGGGCGGGTAGCGCCGTTGCTCAGTGCCAGCAGCATGGTCGGGCCGGGGGTGACCATGACCGCGGTTACGGCGATCAGGTAAAGGAACAGGGTAGTGGAATCCATGGGCGGCTCCGCGCGAACAGCGAGGCGTCAGTGTGACCCGATTTGGCTTGGCATGCACGCGCAATCCTGTGGACAACTACGTGAACAAGCGGGTGAAAGGGCTGGGGGTGACGTGTGGGACGTATACGGACAACTAGCGAACAACTCAGGACGTATACGTCGACCGCCGGACAATGGGCACCAGTTACCCACGTCTGTGCACGTATACCCCGCCCGCTTTCCCAGATAGTTATCTGTTCTGCAAGTGATTGATCCGGCGAGAAAAAAAGCAGTTATCCACGTATACGACCCCGCGTTAACCATTACTACTACTATTTATGTATACGTAAACAGTAATGAAATACGTATACGCACTGTTGCCTGTGTCGCATCAACCGGCGTGACTGCGCTAACGTGGAACCTTGAACGCCTTGCGTTTGCGCAGTGCTTCGTCGCGCGCCCAGCATCCATCCATATGGTCGTTGACCAGGCCCATGGCCTGCATCAGCGCGTACATCGTGGTGGGACCAACGAACTTCCAGCCGCGCTTCTTCAGGTCTTTCGATAGCGCCGTGGATTCCGGGCTGGTCGCCATCGTGCGCAGTACCTCGGGGGTCAGCGTGCGTGGCCGGCTCTTCGGATCGGGTTCGAACTTCCAGAAATACGCAGCCAGCGATGGCTCGGTCTCCAGCAGTTCCTGGGCGCGCTTGGCGTTATTGATGGCGGCCTCGATCTTGCCGCGATGGCGGACGATGCCCGCATCGCCAAGCAGGCGCTCCACATCGCGTTCGGTGAAGCGGGCGACCTTGTCGATCTCGAAATTGGCAAACGCGCGCCGGAAGGCCTCGCGCTTGCGCAGGATAGTGAGCCAGCTCAGGCCGGACTGGAAGCCTTCGAGACACAGCTTCTCGAACAGTCGCCGGTCATCGTCGACCGGAAATCCCCATTCGTTGTCGTGATAGTGGCAGTAGTCTTCCAGCTCGCCGCACCAGCCGCAGCGTACCTTGGTCTGCGGCACGGACTTGGTTGTCATTCGCTCGGGCTCCTTGCTAAGGGGTAGGGCGGGCGTCGCAGCGATCATGCGCCCGCAAAGCCGTAGGGTAAAGGATCGCACCAGCCGGATCCGGACATCCAACTGACAGTGGCGGGCAAAAAAAAGCCAACCCGGAGGTTGGCCTTTGGTTTGACGGAAAGAAGCGGATCAATCCAGCTTCTTGCCGGTGCGGTCGTGCATGAAGAACAGCGCGACCAGGCTGATTGCCGCGGCGGCAATCACGTAGTAGGCCGGTGCGAGCTTGTTCTGCGTCGACTCGATCAGCCACGTCACGATCAGCGGGGCAAAACCGCCGAAGATCGTCACGGCGAAGTTGTAGGCCAGCGACAGGCCCGTCGAACGCACTTCGGTCGGGAACTGCTCGGCCAGCACGGCCGGTGCCGGGCCCGTGAACGCGGCCAGCAGGATGCCCAGTACGATCTGCACCTGCAGCAGCGTGGCGGTGGTCGGCGACACATTGAGCCAGTGGAACAGCGGATAGGCCAGCGCCAGGATGGCCAGGGCCACCACGCTCAGCATGCGCTTGCGGCCCACGCGGTCCGACAGCATGCCCATCAGCGGGCACAGCACCAGGATGATGGCGCCGCAGATCGCCGTCGACTGGAACGTGGCACCCAGCGGCAGGCCCAGTTGCTGCTTGGCGTACGACGGCATGTAGAACACCAGCACATAGGTACAGACCGTCCACAGGATGGTCACGCCGAGGCCGGCCACCACTTCGCGCGGATGGTCACGCAGCACCTGCGACAGCGGCGAAAACTTGACGTTGCTGGCGCGGCGCTCGGCCTGGCGTGCCTCGAACTCGGGCGGCTCTTCCAGGTGCGAGCGGATATACATGCCCACCGGGCCGATCAGCAGACCGAACAGGAACGGAATGCGCCAGCCCCAGGCGTCGATCTGGGCCTGGTCCAGGCCATTGGTCACCAGCGCACCCATGGCTGCGCCGAGCATGAACGAGATGCCCTGGCTGGCCTGCTGCCAGCTTGCATAGGCGCCGCGTTCTTCATCCGGGGCGTGTTCGATCAGGAACGCCGTGGCGCCACCGACCTCGCCACCAGCCGAGAAGCCCTGGATCAGGCGCGCCAGCACGATCAGCGCCGGGGCCCACAGTCCAATCGATTCGTAGGTCGGTGCCAGGCCAATGATGGCCGTGCCCAGTGCCATCATCAGGATGGTCAGGGTCAGCGCTGCCTTGCGGCCCACGCGGTCGGCGTAGACGCCTAGCACGATGGCGCCTACAGGGCGCATGAAAAAGCCCACGCCGAAGGTGGCGACGGTGAGCAGGAACGAGGTCAGGTCATTGCCGGTAGGAAAGAACAGCTTGGCGATGATGACGGCAAAGAAGCTGTAGACGGTGAAGTCGAACCATTCCAGGCCGTTGCCGATGGTGGCGGCGATGATCGCGCGTCGTCGGGTGGCTTTGGACAGGTCGTTGGCGGTTGCTGCGGTAACGGACATGAGGCTTGGTACAACGATGAAAGAACCGGTGGATGCCCCCGCCAGTTTGTGCCCTGGCGGTGACGCAAGCCGTCATCTTAAGCGATTCCTTACATCGACTACCGAATGGCACCACGCAGCCCGGGTTACGTTCGGGTCACGTGTTACCCATGTCCCCGGACGTTTCAGCCAGCGCCGTGCCCGTGGTGATTGGGGGTGGGCGGGGTTTGTGTCGGGGCACCCAGCTCCGGCGCCTGGTCGGCGTGGGGTCGTTTGCGCGTGAACCAGAGCCATGCGGCGCTGGCCAGCCAGCCCGCCACGAAGACGGTGTCGCCGGCATGGTTGAGCAGGGCGTACGCGTAGGGTGTGCCGAAGATCTCGGCTAATGAATCGGCGGGTAGCCGCGCGATGATCCAGAGCAGCACGGCCGGGCCGCTGCCGTAAACGCCGGGTTGCCACCACAGCGCGTGGGGCAGGGCATGCAGGGGATCGAAACGCTTGGACACGGGGGCTCTCCGGCTGGATGCTTCATGGCATCCGTGTGCCCATCATAGGCCGATTCGGCTTGCGCCTGTCGTGGCACAGCCCAAATCCGACGTGTGCTGTGTGCGCTATCCAACGCCGCGCACGCCAGGCGGCTTCGACGTTCAAGTTTTTTGCACGATGTGTCCGCAAATGCCGTGCGTCGCTGCCGCGTATCTTTGCCAGACTACAGTCATCGTACAAAACCGCTGAACGGTTGCTGCCATGACTACCTTGCTTCCCACCCTTTACGTATCACACGGATCCCCAATGCTGGCGATCGATCCCGGTCCTACCGGTGCCGTATTCGACGCGCTTGGCGCACGCCTGCGCGCATTGAAGCCCAAGGCAGTACTGGTGGTATCGGCGCACTGGATCTACAGCACGCTGGCGGTCGGCACGCGTACGCGGCAGGAAGCCTGGCACGACTTTGGTGGCTTCCCGCGCGAGCTCTACGCGCTGCGCTACGACGCGCCCGGCTCGCCGGAACTGGCCGCACGGGTCAAGTCCCTGGTCGAGGCCGCGGCGATACCGGGCGCCGGTTTCGTGGCCGAGGACGAAGATCGTCCGCTGGACCACGGCGCCTGGATGCCGCTGCGTCATTTCTTCCCCGATGCGGACATTCCCGTGGTGCAACTGGCCTTCAATCCGTACCTGAGCCCCGCCACGCAGATCGAACTCGGCCGCGCGCTGGCGCCGCTGCGTGAGGAGGGGGTACTCGTGATCGGATCGGGCAGCTTTACCCACAACCTGCAGGAAGTGTTTGGCGGCGGTGCCCGCAAGGCGCAGCACGGCCCGGAGACCGAGCCTTATGTCGACGCATTTCGCGGCTGGATGACCGAGGCGCTGGACGAGGCATTGGCCACAGGCGATGTGGGCAAGATTGCCGACTACCGCAACCAGGCGCCGTACGCACGCCGCGCGCATCCCACGGACGAACATCTGCTGCCGTTCTACGTGACGCTGGGCGCCGCGCTGGGACCGGATACGCTGGCAGGCACTTCAGCCAGCGTGGTGCGCGTGGCCGATGAGGTGACCTACGGCGTGCTGGCGATGGACACCTTCGTCTTCGAAGGCGTTGGCAGCGGCCACGCGTCGCTGCCGAAAGCGGCCTGACGCCACTCGGTACGGTCTAGGTGGTGAGATAGCGGCGTGCGGCCTTGGCGCCGAACAGCGCGATATAGCCCATCGTCAATGCCACCACGGCAAGACCGATGCGCAAATCGACCAGGTGCGCCACGCCGCCGATCAGCACCGGACCGATCAGCAAGCCGACATAGGCAAAGCGCGCCACGCGCGCAATGGCCTCGGCGGCGGCCACGCCTGGCAGTCGCGATGCCGCCACGAAGAAAATCGGCACCATGTTTGCGGCGCCCAGTCCCATCAACGTGAAGCCGAGCAGCGCCACCAGCGGGAACGGTATCGCGATGGCCAGCACGATGCCGGCAAAGCCAAGCCATGCGCTGCCAGTCAGCGTGCGGGCATCGCCGAAACGCGCGCGCAGGCGATCGCCACCAAACCGGCCGCAGGCCATGCCGCCCGAGAATGCCGCATAGCCGAAGCTGATCCAGCCCAGCGGCGCCATGGTGACCTCGCGCATATAGACCGTGGTCCAGTCGTACATCGCGCCTTCGCCGACCAACCCCAGGAATGCCAGCAGGCCCAGCAGCCACAGTCCACGCGAAGCATGTTCGCGGTGATGATCGGCAGTTGGCAGGACAGGATGATCGGCCAGCAGTCCCGGCGTCATGCCGATGGCCACCGCGGCCGTCAGGGCCGCGATCATCGCGGCATGGACCAGCGGCGGCACGCCCAGTGACAGCATCAGGCCGCCGAAGCCCGCGCCAATCATGCCGCCCAGGCTGAACATGCCGTGCAGCGCCGACATCACGGGCCGCGTGCGGCTGGCTTCGACCGTGGCGGCTTGCGCGTTCATGCCGACGTCGAACATGGCGTTGGCCATGCCGAACACCAGCAGCGTGGGCAATAGCAGCGCAAAGCTCGGCATGGCCAGGATCGCCAGCGTGAGGATGGCAAATACCACGCCGCCAATCATCGATGCCCGCGCACTACCCAGCCGTGCCACCCAGCGGCCCACCAGCCCCATGGCAAGAATGGCGCCGGCGGCCACGGCCAGCATGGCGAGTGACAGGACGGCATCGGACAGTCCGAAGCGGGCCTTGATGGTGGGGATATGGACGCCCCAGGTAGCGAACGTGGCACCGTTGGCGAAGAACAGCGCCATCGTGCCGCGCGTGGCGCGCGATACCGCCGACGGCGAAGGGGCTGGAATGGAAGCCGAAGGCGAGGTGGTTTCTATCGAATAATCAGACATCAGGTACGGCCGGACAACAAAACTCAGGATTCACTCGCGATTCAATATGCAGGGGCAAGGCTCAGGCGGGCGCGGCGCCTTGCCGCAGCAGGCCGCGCTGGTGCAACGCAAAGGCAAATGCCGCGAGCGCACCTACGGCCAGCGCCACCATGACCCACAACATCAGCCAGTAGCCGCCGGCGGCGCGCCAGAGCAGCGCGCCAAACCATGGCGCCACGGCCTGCATCAACAATACCGGGGTCATCATTAACCCGTTCAGCGTTGCATAGTGATGACGCGAGATCAGCTCGGGCATCGCCATCGCGCGCAGCATGGTGTTGACGCCGTTGGCGCAGCCATAGCAGATTGCCGCAACCATCAGCCAGTAGCCGTCACCGAGCGTCAGGCACAGCAGGCCCACGCTCATCACGATATACACCGGCATCGACAGCCGCACCGGATGGCTGATCGGCAGGCGCGCCATGGCCAGCCGCCCGGCCACCTGCGCGGGACCGATCAGCGCGGCCACAATCAGTTGCTGTGCCACCGGCATGCCTTTCTCGGTCAGCATCGGGATCAGGTGCGCGCCGAGCAGCGAGGCAATGACCGCAGTGGCGGTGAATGCCAGCACCACGGCCCAGAACACGGGCTGGCGCAGCGTCGTGCGCGCAATGCCCTGCGACGCGCCAGCCAGTGGTGTGCTGGTATGGGAGTAGCTGGGGTGCACTGCATAGCGCAGCCGCGCATGCAGCGGCGCGCAGATGAACAGGTTCAGTGCCGCGAAGATAACCAGGGTCTCGCGCCAGCCCAGATGCAGCACAAGCCATTGCCCCAGCGGAATGAACACCGTGCTGGCAAAGCCCGCCAGCAACGTTACATGGACGATCGGCTTCTGGTAGCTGTCACCAAACGCTTGCCGCAATACCACGAAGGCCGGCTCATAGAGCGTGGAGGCCATTGCCAGGCCGAGCGGTATCCACATCAGCAGGAACATGGTCGGCGACGGGCACCACGCCCAAAGCAGCAGCCCGATGGCGGCCAGCACCGATCCCGCACCCATGACCTTGCGCGCCGGTACGCGATCGAGCAGCCGGCCCACCGCGAACGAGCACATCGCCCAGACCAGCAACCCCAGCGAGAATCCGCCCGCCAGGAACGGCTTGCCGAAGCCCAGCGCCGCATGCATCGGATCGATAAAGACCGTGAACGTGAAGTACAGCGTGCCCCAGCTGATGATCTCGGTGATGCCGAGCGTCCAGACGATATGGCGGGGCGACAGCATGGGAACTGCGGACGACGGGGAGGCGGCAGGAGCGTTCATGGCGCGCCCGACGCAGCGGGCGCCGGTGGCGATGCGATCAATGAAGCCCAAATTGTATCGGTGCCGATGCGCGCGCGTGAAGGCGTCGTTCAGGGGGTGTTGGGCGGGCCCTTCAGTTCCACGGTGTTGCCGTCGGGGTCTTTGACATAGATCGAGGGCCCCTGGCCTTCGGCACCAAAGCGCTGCTCCACCGGACTTCCATCGACGTGATGAATATTGAGGTATCGAAAAATGATGTCTACATCGAACGGATCGATGCGAAGGCAAAAATGATCGAGGTTGCGCCCCTCTGCGCCGGGGCCTGCACCGCCGGCAAGCCCAAGCGGGCCGTCAAGCGCAACCAGGTCAATCAAGCCGCTGCCCGCCCGCAGCTGGGTCAGGCCGATGGCGGCCTGTTCACGCTCGACCGTGCAGCCCAGCACATCCACGTAGAAACGCAGCATGCGGGCCACATCGGCGGTGCGCAATACCAGATGGTCGATGCCCCGGATCGTGAACATGGCCAGGTGTTACTTGTGCAGGCCGTCGTACTCGATGACCTTGAGACTGGCCAGGTCGACGCCATCCACACAACGTACATTCACTGCGGCCGTCGGATTGCCCTGCGGATCCGATGCTTCCGCGTAGGGTCCGCAACCGCAGACCGGGCAGAAGCGATGGGCGATCTTCATCGTGTTGAAGCGATAGGTGGTGGCGTCCGCGTCAGGCGTTTTCAGGCGGAACTGGGTCTTTGGCACGAACCAGAGCAGATGCCCGCGCCGGCGGCAGATCGTGCAGTTGCACTGCAGCACCTGGGTAATCTCGCCGTCCGCCTCGAAGGCGACGCGACCGCAGTGACAGCTTCCCTGGTAGGTTGCCATGGTGTCTCCTGTTATTGGTCGGGAATCAGACGTTTGCCGAGGCTGACCGCGGCATCGCGACCGTAGCCAAGCCTGTCGTAGAAAGCGAGCACGGCATCATTGCCCTCGCGCACCAGCAGGTTGATCTTCGGGCAGCCTCGTTCCAGTAGCAGCGCCTCGGCGCGTGCCATCAGCATACGCCCGTACCCGCGTCCCTGAAACTGTGGATCGACAGCGAGGTAGTAGATCCAGCCTCGATGTCCGTCGTAGCCGATCATCGCCGTGGCGATCAGGCGCCCATCGATCTCGCCGACCTGGAACAGTTCGGGCTGCGCCGTCATCTTGCGCGCAATGTCCTTATGCGGATCGTTCCAGGGCCGGGTCAGCCCGCAGGCGTTCCACAGTGCAACAACGGCCGACTCGTCGGCAGGGCGGTAGCTACGGAATTGCATGGATATACGGTGGGTTGCGCAGACCCCAGTGTAGCGCCGCCCAGTCACCTGCCCTCGGTGGTCTCCCCTCTCCCGCGCGCGGGAGAGGGGCCGTGGGAGAGGGCCAGCGCATCAAGATCCCACGCCGCCCAATCCATCACGCCCACATCGATCAAGCCGCCTGTTGCCCCGCCTGTGGATTGCGGAACAGCTCGAGCAGGCGGGCCCATTTGCCACGCGCAGCCTTGAGGTTGTTTTCCTTGACGTGACCGAAGCCGCGGATATCGTCGGGCAGGTTGGCCAGTTCCACCGCAGTACCGTGATTGGCGGCGCTCAGTCCTTGCGACAGCTCATCGAGCAGCGCGCGGTATTCGCCAATCAAAGCACGCTCCATGCGACGCTCCGCAGTCTTGCCGAAGATGTCGAGCGGACCGCCGCGCAATCCCTTGAGTTTCGCGAGAATGCGGAACAGCGTCATCGTCGATGGACCGTAGCGACGCTTGACCAGTTGGCCCTTGTCATCGTGTTTGGCCGTGGTCGGCGGTGCCAGCCAGAAGTTGAGCTGATAGTCGCGACCCGGTTCGCCTTCGAACTGCGCGCGAAGTTTGTCGAGGAAGATCGGATCGGTGTACAGGCGAGCCACTTCATACTCGTCCTTGTACGCCATCAGCTTGGCCAGATTGCGCGCGGCAGCTTCAGTCAGCGGCAGTGGCTTGCCGGCACCCACCAGCGCGCTCTCTGCTGCGCGCACGTGCTTGACCGCATCGTGATACTGCCCGGCATAGGCCGCGTCCTGGTACTTGGTCAGCAGCTCGACGCGATTCGCGATCAGCTTCTCCAGCAATGCCCCGGACGATGTCGGCAGCTTCACCACGTCGGCGCCTTCGGTCTGCGTCTTGAGCTTGCCGGTCAGCGACAGCACGTGATCGGGGTCGTGCGCCATATGGCGCCCCCAGTCGAAGGCGGCCTTGTTCTTGTCGACCGCGACCCCGTTCAGTTCGATCGCACGTTCCAGTGCTTCGAGCGTCAGCGGAATCCAGCCCTTCTGCCATGCGTAACCGAGCACCAGCGGGTTGGTGTAGATCGTGTCGCCCAGCAAGGCCACGGCCAGTGCGCTCGCATTGATGAAATCGCACTGCTCGCCCACGGCATTGCGGATATCCTGCTCCGCCGACATGCCCGGGAACTGCCACTTCGGATCCTTGATAAACGCGGCGGTCGGGGTTTGCGCGGTATTGACCACGGCGCGCGTGCGGCCCGACTGGGTCTTCGAGACGACCTCGTCGGTGGCCGAGACAATCGCGTCGCAACCGATTACCAGATCGGCTTCGCCCATGGCGATGCGCGTGGCATGCAGGTCTTCCGGCTTCGCGGCAATCTGCACATGCGACAAGACCGCGCCACCTTTCTGTGCCAGCCCGGCCATGTCGAGCACGGTCACGCCCTTGCTTTCCAGATGCGCGGCCATGCCGAGCAATCCGCCAATCGTCACCACGCCGGTACCACCGACACCGGTTACCAGGATGCCGTACGAGCGGCGCATCGCCGGCAGCACCGGTTCCGGTAGCGAAGGCAGCCCGCTCATCGAGATGCCATGCGCCTCAGGCTTGCGCACCTGTGCGCCTTCTGCCGTCACAAAGCTCGGGCAGAAGCCGTTCACGCACGAGAAGTCCTTGTTGCATGAAGACTGGTTGATCTGACGCTTGGTGCCGAGCTCGGTTTCCAGCGGCTCCACCGACAGGCAATTCGACTTGACCGAGCAATCGCCACAGCCTTCGCAGACCGCGTCGTTGATGAATGCGCGGCGAGCCGGATCGGGGAACGTGCCGCGCTTGCGGCGACGGCGCTTTTCGGTGGCACAGGTCTGGTCGTAGATCAGGATCGTGCAGCCCGGCACTTCGCGCAATTCGCGCTGGATGTCGTCAAGCTTCTCGCGCGCATGCACGGTCAGCCCTTCGGGCAATTTGATCGCCCCGTTGTACTTTTCGGGCTGGTCCGTGACGATGACGATCTTCTTCGCACCCTCGGCCGCTACCTGGTAGGCGATGTCTTGTACCGACAGCTGCCCGTCGACGGGCTGGCCGCCGGTCATGGCCACGGCATCGTTGTAGAGGATCTTGTAGGTAATGTTCACACCGGCCGCGATCGAGGCGCGGATGGCCAGCAGCCCCGAGTGGAAATACGTGCCGTCGCCAAGGTTGGCGAATACGTGCTGGTCACCGGCAAACGGCGCCTGGCCGATCCACGCTACGCCTTCGCCGCCCATCTGGCTGAACGTGCTTGTATTGCGGTCCATCCAGACCGTCATGTAGTGGCAACCAATGCCGGCCAGTGCGCGCGAACCTTCGGGCACGTTGGTCGACGTATTGTGCGGGCAACCCGAGCAGAACCACGGCTTGCGCTCGGCCGTCACGCGCGGCGTGGCCAGCGCCTTCTCCTTGGCCTGGATGATCGCCAGGCGCGAATCGATACGAGCACGCACATCGCCGGGCAGATCGAATTTTTCCAGCCGCGTGGCGATGGCCTTGGCGATGATCGCGGGCGACAACTCGTAATGCGCCGGCAGCAGCCAGTTGTTCTGCGGAATCGACCATTCGCCGCCCGCATTGTCCTTCTCGTCGAACTTGCCGTAGACCTTCGGGCGTACGTCGTCGCGCCAGTTGTACAGCTCTTCCTTGAGCGCGTACTCCATGATCTGGCGCTTCTCTTCGACGACCAGGATTTCCTGCAGCCCTTCGGCAAACGCGCGTGCGCCATGTGCCTCGAGCGGCCAGACACAGCCCACCTTATACAGGCGGATACCAAGCTGCGCGCAGGTGGCATCGTCGAGCCCCAGGTCGGACAGTGCCTGGCGCGTATCGAGGTAAGCCTTGCCGGCGGTCATGATCCCGAAGCGGGCGTGCGGCGAATCGATCTCGATGCGGTCGATCTTGTTGGCGCGCACATAGGCCAGGCCCGCATACCATTTGAAGTCGAGCAGACGGGCTTCCTGCTCCAGCGGCGGATCGGGCCAACGGATATTGAGGCCGCCCGGTGGCAGCATGAAATCGTCGGGAAGCACGATCTGCACGCGATGTGGATCGAGTTCGACCGAAGCCGACGACTCCACCACATCGGTCACGCATTTCATGGCCACCCAGAGCCCCGAATAACGGCTCATGGCCCAGCCGTGCAGGCCGTAGTCGAGATACTCCTGCACGTTGGATGGATAGAGCACCGGCAGTCCGCACGCCTTGAAGATGTGCTCTGACTGGTGTGCCAGCGTGGAGGACTTGGCCGAGTGATCGTCGCCGGCCAGCACCAGCACACCACCGTGCCTGCTTGAACCGGCCGAGTTGGCATGCTTGAACACATCGCCCGTGCGATCGACGCCGGGACCCTTGCCGTACCACATGCCGAACACGCCATCGAACTTTGCGTCCGGATACATGTTGACCTGTTGCGACCCCCAGACCGACGTGGCGGCCAGGTCCTCGTTCAGGCCGGCCTGGAACACGACGTTGTGCGCTGCCAGATGCTTCTTGGCTTTCCAGAGCGACTGGTCCAGTGCACCAAGCGGGGAGCCGCGATAGCCGGAAATGAAACCGGCGGTATTCAGGCCGGCGGCGCGGTCGCGTTCCTGTTGAAGCATCGGCAGGCGTACCAGGGCCTGCGTGCCGCTGATGTAGATGCGGCCACGCTCAAGCGTGTATTTGTCTTCGAGGGAAACGTTTTCGAGCGCGCGGCGGATCGCGTCGCTGACCGGAGGGGTCAGTGGGGCATTCATAGGTGCTCCTCTATGGGCATGCTGTCGGGATCACCGACACATCAGTTGTGGGCAACCGTTCCTGGCCTCTTGTGGAGGCGTCAAACGGCCGTGTCTCTGCGCGGCATGGTAGCACCGGCGTGCAGGCCGCGGTACCGTGCGATGCAGCATAAAACGCGCCAGATACCCCCGTGATTTCCCGTATACGTGGGCGCCGCGCGTGTACACTGCAGTGCATCCAAATGGCGCACGCGGTTCGCGAATGACGACCCGGCGCCACACCACCGGGACGCCGCCATGGTGCAACCCGGTACCTTCAAGAAAAACCGACCATGACCAATTCCCCCCGCCAGGGCGCCACCCTGGCCGTGCTGATCGACGCCGACAACGCGGCGCCCGCCATCGTCGAAGGCCTGCTGGCCGAAGTGGCCAAATACGGCGTGGCCGCCGTCAAGCGCATCTATGGCGACTGGACGCGCCCGAACCTGTCGGGCTGGAAAGATCGCCTGCTTGCGCACTCGATCCAGCCGATCCAGCAATTCCGCTACACCGTGGGCAAGAACGCCACCGATAGCGCGATGATCATCGACGCGATGGACCTGCTCTACACGGGCCGCTTCGATGGCTTCTGCATCGTGTCGAGCGACAGCGATTTCACGCGCCTGGCATCGCGTATCCGCGAACAGGGCCTGATGGTCTACGGCTTCGGCGAGCGCAAGACGCCCAAGCCCTTCGTTACCGCGTGCGACAAGTTCATCTATTCCGATGTGCTGCGCGCCGATGCGGACAACGACAACGAGGCCGAAGCGGCCCCGGCACGCCGCCGCAGCACGCAGGAACTGCGTCAGGATTCGCGGCTGGTACGGCTGCTGCAAAGCGCATCGCAGGCGGTGTCCGATGAAGACGGCTGGTCCACGCTGGGTGGTATCGGCAACTACATCGCCAAGCAGGCCCCTGAGTTCGATTCGCGCAACTACGGCTACGGCAAGCTTTCGGAACTGGTGACGGCGACGAACCTGTTCGAAGTGGAAACGCGCAACGGCGGCAACAACAAGACCCTCTGGGTGCGGCTGAAGAAGCGCAGCAAGGGCGAGGGCGGTCAGGCCCAGCAGGCTCAGCAACAGCCGCAACAACGCCCCGCGCCAGTGAAGCCGGCGTCGGCCCCGCTGCCCACGCAGACCGTGGCGCAACCGGTGCCCCCTGTCGAAACGCCGGCCCCGGTGGTCGAGGTGGAAGCGATTCCCGAACCCGCGCCTGCGTTGTCAGCCGAAGCCGAGGACGAGTATGAGTCGGCCGGTTCCGCTTCGACCCTGATTCCGGAATCCGTGGAGGTTGAGGAAGAACCGAAGGCCCGCGGCAAGCGCGCGAAGCGTCCTGATGTGAAGCTCAGCGAAACGCCGTGGCCGATCGATCAGTCGGTGTTCGCGGCGCCGGGTACGACGGTGTTGTCGGCGCAGGTTGCGGAGCCGATTGAAGCGCCGGTTGAAGCGCCGGTTGAGGAAACGAAGCCGGTGAAAAAGCCTGCTGCAAAAAAGGCGGCACCGCGCAAGAGAGCACCGGCCAAGAAGGCGGCCGCAGCCTAACGAAGCACCACCGGTTTTCTGCCCTCTCCCGCTGGCGGGAGAGGGGCCGGGGGAGAGGGCCAGCGATTCAATTGCCGCGGTCTTCTCCACTCCGCTGCCACTACACCAACGCCCGCTCCTGCAATCCCCTCACCGCATCGCGCGCTGCACGACCCAGTGCGGCCATGTCGAACCCGGCAATCTCATCCTGACGCACTACCACACGGCCGTTGACGATCAGCGCCTCCAGCGCGGGCCGGCCGCCGGAAGCCACCGGTGCAATGGCCGGATCGTGCAGCCCGAAGCAGCGCGGATCGTCAAGTCGATACAACGCCAGATCCGCGGCCATGCCGGGCGCCAATGTTCCGACCTTGCCAAGACCCAGCACCGCAGCCCCGCCAGCGGTGCCCCAACGCACCACGTCCTCGACGCTTGCCGCGTCCGCTCCGCCCTCGAAGTTGCCGCCATCGGCGCTGGACAAAGCCAGCTGGCCACGGCGTGCGCGCTGCAGCAGCCATGCTGCATGCGTTTCTGAGATCATGTCGGCGGCCTCATTCGACGCAGCGCCATCGACGCCGATCGATACCGGCACACCCGCGCGTTCCAGCGCCGGCAGATCGGCAATGCCACTGCCAAGTCGGCCATTGCTCTGCGGGCAATGCGCGATGCCGGTGCCGGTATCGCCAAGCAGGCGGATCTCGTCCGCGCCAAGCTTGACCAGGTGGGCGAACCAGACGTCGTGGCCAACCCATTCGTACTCGGCACAGAAGCCCACCGGCGTGGACGCGAACTTTGCCAGCGCGGCGTTCTGATACTCGACCGTTTCCGACAAATGGCTATGGAGCCGCAGGCCAAGCTTGCGCGCCGTGCGTGCGCAGGTGCGCAACTCTTCCGGCGACATCGAGTACAGCGGCGTGGTGGGCGCAATTACCACGCGGCGCAATGCGTCTGGCGCGGCGTCGTGATACTGCGCCGCGAGCCGCGTGCAATCGGCCAGGAAGTCATCGAGCGATTCCGGGCGTAGCGCCTGCGGCAGATCGCTTTCCAATTGGCGCGTGCGCGTGGCACCCCCGCGGCACAGGACGAAGCGCAAGCCCAAGGCTGCGGCCTCTTCGAACAGGATCGCCGAGCTGTCGAACGGCATGCCGGGGTAGTAAAGATAGTTGTGATCCGCGACCGTGCCGCACCCACTACGCAGCAGTTCCACCAGGCCAATCCTTGCGGCCAGCCGAAAGGTGTCTTCATCGAACGCAGCGCGGAAACGATACGGCGTGGCGGCGAGCCACGGTGTCAGCGTCAAATTGATGCCTACCGGGTCGCCCTTAAGCAGCGACTGGAACAGATGGTGATGCGTATTGACCCAGGCCGGGTAGATCACGCAGTCCGTGGCGTCGATCTGCGCTTCACCGGGCAGCGGCGCGAGCGCGCCAATGGCCTCGATGGTATTGCCACGGATACGGATGTCGGACCCCGCCGCGCGCGCAGCGTCGCCGGACAGCCCGGTCAGGATGGCTGTCGCATTGCGGATCAGCAGCGACGGTTCGGCGTTCGGTTCGGCAGATGAAGAGTGATATGTCATGCAAGCTCGCTTTCATGCCAATGGGACAATGCCAGACGCGATACGACGGCCATCAGTGCGAACAGGACGATGCCGGTAAGCGTGATCAATACCAGCGCCGCGAACAGGCGCGGAATGTTCAGCCCAAAGCCGGCCTGCAGGATCTGGTAGGCCAGTCCGGCGCCAGTACCACCGGTGCCGGCGACAAACTCGGCAACCACCGCACCGATCAGCGCGAGTCCGCACGAGATGCGCAGTCCGCCGAAGAAGCAGGGCAGCGCACTGGGAATGCGCAAACGCACCAGCGTGTCCCAGCGGCTCGCACGGTTCAGGCGGAACAGGTTCAGCAGGCCCGGGTTGACGCTGCGCAGGCCAAGCACCGTGTTCGACAGGATCGGAAACACCGCCACCATGGTCGCGCAGATCACCAGTGCAAGTGTCGGCTCCTTGACCCAGATGATGATCAGCGGCGCGATGGCTACCACTGGCGTAACCTGCAACAGGATCGCATACGGAAACAGGCTGGCCTCGATCACGCGGCTCTGCACGAACAGGAAGGCCGCCGTGGTACCGAGCACGATGGCCAGCAGGAAGGCCAGCACCGTGATCTTCAACGTGACCATCAGCGAGCCTGCCAGCAGGCTCCAGTCGGTGACCAGTGTGCTGGCGACAGCCAGCGGCGAGGGCACCAGGTATGCCGGCACCTCGAACGCGATGCAGGCTGCCTGCCAGGCCAGTAGCACGATCAGTCCGACGATCAGCGGTGCGGCTACGCGCTGGACCGCGGGGCGCGCCAGCAATGGTGTTCTCTGAGATTCAGTCATGATGCGACTCCAGTGGTTCCATGCATTGCGGGCGAACTCAGGTTCGCCTGCGTAAGCAGTTCGGACAACTGGCTGCAGTACTGCATGAACGCAGGCGATACGCGGAACGCATCGTCGCGCGGCCCCGGTGCTTCGATGGCGACGTCGGCGATCACGCGTCCCGGACGCGCCGCCATGACAACCACGCGGCTCGACAGGTACACCGCCTCGTAGATGCTGTGCGTGACAAACACCACGGTGAGGCCGCGTTCAGCCCACAGCGCGCGCAGGTCGGCGTCGAGCTTGTTGCGCGTGAATTCGTCCAGCGCGCCGAATGGCTCGTCCATCAGCAGCAGGTCGGGCTCGGTGGCCAGTGCACGCGCAATCGATACGCGCATCTGCATGCCACCGGACAGCTCGCGCGGATACGATTCGGCGAAGCGGTCGAGCCCCACCAGCGTCAAGGCTCGCCGTACACGTTCGTCGGCTTCATCGCGCGGCATGCGTGCGAGGTCCAGTGGCAGGCGCACATTGGCACCCACGCGCGCCCAGGGCATCAGCGTGGCCTCCTGGAACACCATTGCCATGCGGCCCGCGCCAGCGCCGATTCCGGGCACCCGAAGGTGCCCCGCCGACGGCGTCTCCAGTCCGGCGAACAGCTTGAGCAAGGTGCTCTTGCCGCAGCCGGACGGTCCCAGCAGCGATACGAATTCGCCGGGACGGATCGACAAACGTACACGCTCCAGCGCGACGGTCCCATTGGGGTAGATCTTTTCAACCTGGTTGGCCAGCAGCAGCGCGTCGTCGGGCGCAGCCGTGCCTGAACGGAACAGGGCAGTCATGTCGGTCTCCACGAATATCGTTGCGAAGGATCAGGTTCGTTCAAGGCAGTACCTTGAGGTCCTTCACGAATTGCGTGGTATAGGCCTGCTTCCAGTCCACATTGGCAGCCAGCAACCCGGCGCCGACCATGAAGTCGCGCGTCTTCTGCCAGCGCGCATCGGTCATCATGCCGATGCCCTGTGTCATGGCATCGCCGCCGCTGACCAGCTTGAGTTCGCGCAGTTTGGCTACACCCCATGCGAGCTGGTCTTCCTGCATATTGGGGTTGTCCTTGCGAATCAGTGCGTTGCCCGGCGACGGATCAGCCAGGTAGCTCTTCCAGCCTTCCATCGATGCCTTGACGAAGCGCGCCACCAGGTCAGGCTTCTCCTTTGCCGTCTTCTGCATGGTCACCACAGTGGTCCCATACGGCGGATAGCCGTCGTCGGCAAACAGATAGAACCGTGTTTTTGCGCCGGCCTTGTTGGCGGCGAAGACTTCCGACGTGGCATAGGCCTGTTGCGCGGTCTTCGGATCGGCCAGGAACGGCTGCAGGTTGAACGTGTAGACGCGCGACTGGCCTTCATCGAGCTGGTACTTGCTCTTGAGCCATGGCCACCATGTCGTGCGCCCCGATGTCGAGACCAGCACCGTGCGTGATTTCAGATCGGCCAGGCCTTTCACGTCATCGTGCGTCATCATGCCTTGCGGGTCCGACTGGAACGACGCGGCCACCGTGGTAACCGGAACGCCTTGCTCCAGGCTTTTGAGTACCTGCAGGTCATAGCCCATCAGGAACTCGGCCTGGCCGCTGGTGAGGATCTGCATGCCGTTGACCTGCGGTCCGCCCATGCGGATCGTGACATCGAGCCCGTACTTCTTGTAGATGCCGGTAGCCACGGCCTGGTAGAAGCCGCCATGCTCGGCCTGGGCGTACCACGAGGTCAGGAACGTGACCTTGTCTGCGGCGTGGGCTGTGGTCATGGCGGATAGCAGGCAAGCGCCCGCGACAAGCGCGCGGCGCAGCACGGTGATCGTCTTCATGCGGATTTCTCCCTTGGGGGCAGTGGGATGGGAAGCAATGGATTTCGATATCGCGCCAGCACCAATGCGTGTACGCACCGGCCAGAGGCAGACGGATTTGATACGACAAACAGGCTGGAATCTGTGGGACACATGCCGTGGTTCGCTCTCGTCGTCCGGCCCATGCAGGGCTGGCGTCAGACACAGCGCAATGGGCGCCCGGCCAGGCCAGGGCAGCATCGCGCAACGTGGCAGCAGGGCTGCCAGAGCAATGTCCCGCGCCGTCGCAGGGGATACGACGGCACTAACCGCTTCTACTCGAAAGCTGAATCAGCAAGCCGCGTGCCAACGATGCTCACGACGCAAGTGCCATGAGTGACACGCTGACCGATTGTGGATGACCCAGACTGGTGCGTGGCGCACCAGCATTTCGCGCGACGATGCGCTTAACGCACCAACTGGTTGATCTCGATGATTGGCATCAACACCGCCAGCACGATCAGCAACACCACCACACCCATGGTCAGGATCAGCAATGGCTCCAGCAGGCTGGTCAGGAATAGCGTGCGGCGCTCCAGTTCCTGCCCCTCGCCGGTTGCCGCGCGATCGAGCATCACGGGCAGGTTGCCGGTGGCTTCACCGGAGCGGATCAGATGCACCAGCACCGGTGGAAACTGGTTCTGCGCGGCCAGCGCGCGCGCCAGCGATGCACCTTCACGCACGCGCGTGGTGGCGTCATCGACGTTGGTCTTGAGCGCGACGTTGGTCAGCGTTTCCCCTGCGGCCTGGAGGCTGCGCAGGATCGGCACCCCGGCCGATACCAGGATGGCCAGCGTACTGGCAAAACGCGCGGTGTTGTAGCCACGGATCAGCTTGCCAACCAGCGGCGCGGTCAGCAGCCACCGGTGCCATGACAGGCGGACATCGGGCTGCTTGAGCAGGCTGCGCACGATTGCGGCAATCACCGCGATGACGCCGAGCCCGGCCCACCACCAGTTGCGCACGAAATCCGACAGCCACAGCATGATGATCGTCAGCGTGGGCAGCTTCTGCTTGGTGTTGGCAAACACGCTGACCACCTGCGGCACCACATAGGACAACAGGAAGATCACGATCGCAAACGCCACTACAGTCACGATCGCCGGGTACGTGAACGCCAGCATGATCTTCGAGCGTAGTGCGTTGCGGGTCTCGATATAGGTCGCCAGCCGTTCGAGCACCACGCCGAGGTGGCCCGAATGCTCGCCAGCGGAAACCAGCGCACGGTAGATATCCGGGAAATCCTTTGGATGCTGGGCCAGCGCCACTGACAGTGAGCTGCCGCCCATCACTTCGGCACGAATGCCGGCCAGCAGTTCGTGCACGTATTGCCGTTCGGCCTGGTCGGCCAGTGCGCCAAGCGCTTCATCTAGCGGCAGTCCCGATATGATCAGGCTGGCCAGCTGGCGCGTGAACAGCGCCTGTTCCTGCGTCGACAGGCGCCGCACGAACAGGCCGCCGCCACTGCGCTGGGCCAGTCCGGCGCCAGCCAGCGGGTCGACGGTAATCGGTGTCAGGCCCCGCGCGCGCAGTTGCGAACGGGCCTGCCGGGGGCTGTCGGCCTCGATCACGCCGCGGTCTGCGCGGCCAGCGGCGTCAGCGGCTTCGTAGCGATAGGCGGGCATGCTGTGGTCGGTCCGTTGCCTGGCTTATTCGCGCGTCACGCGCAGGACTTCTTCAAGCGACGTGGCACCGCTCTCGATCCAGCGTTGCGCATCGCCGCGCATCGTGTGCATGCCCTTGGTCAACGCGACCTGCTTGATCTCGGATTCGGGTTGCTGGCGATGGATCATGGTCTGGATCTCGTTGTCGACGGTCAGCAGCTCGTACACGCCCATGCGGCCTTGATAGCCCGAATGGCCGCATTTGTCGCAGCCAACCGCATGCCACACGCGCTGCAGCGGCTTGCCCTGGGCGTGCAAGGTGTCGGCTTCGCTGGCCGTGACCTCGATTACCTCTTCACGCTTGCAGTGCGGGCATAGCCGGCGTACCAGCCGCTGCGCCAGGACGCCAAGCAGCGACGACGACAGCAGGAACGGCTCGATGCCCATATCCACCAGGCGCGTGACGGCCGATGCCGAATCGTTGGTGTGCAGCGTGGCCAGCACCAGGTGACCCGTCAGCGAGGCCTGCACCGCAATCTGCGCGGTTTCCAGGTCGCGGATTTCACCAATCATCACCACGTCAGGATCCTGGCGCAGGATGGCGCGCAGCGCCTTGCCGAACGTCATCTCGATGCGCGGGTTGACCTGGGTCTGGCCAATGCCGTCGAGGTCGTACTCGATCGGGTCCTCGACCGTCATGATGTTGGTGGTCTGCGAATCGAGTCGCGACAGGGCCGCGTAGAGCGTGGTGGTCTTGCCCGAACCGGTCGGGCCCGTCACCAGCACGATGCCGTGCGGCTGACGCACCAGATGGTCGAACCCCGACAGCGTCCCGGGGGCCATGCCAAGCTTCGCCAGGTCGAGCCGGCCCGCTTCCTTGTCGAGCAGACGCAGCACCGCGCGTTCGCCATGGCCGGTAGGCAGCGTCGACACACGGACATCGACAGGGCGCCCGCCCACACGCAGCGTAATGCGGCCATCCTGTGGCAAACGCTTCTCGGCGATATCGAGCTGCGCCATGATCTTGATGCGCGAAATCAGCGCGCCGTGCAGCGCCTTCTTCGGTCGCACCACATCGCGCAAGGTGCCGTCGACGCGGAAGCGCACCACCGACGACGATTCGAACGGTTCGATATGGATATCGGAGGCCTGCTCGCGCGCGGCCTGCGTCAGCAGCGCATTGATCATGCGGATGATCGGCGCGTCGTCCTCGGACTCGAGCAGGTCTTCCACGGCGGGAATGTCCTGCATCAGACGCGACAGATCGACTTCGCCCTCCACCTCGCCCACCACCTGGGCCGCCGAACCGTCCTGGCGGTTGTAGGCATCCGACATCGCCGCTTCCAGCACTGCCGGCTCCAGCACGCGCAGGTGTAGCGCACCATGCACGCGCGCGACTTCCGCCAACGCCGCTGGAGACGTCTTGCGGCTGACCCAGACTTCGAGCCCGTCGGGTCGCTGGTGTGCGATCAGCAGCGGCGCTTCGCGCGAGAACGAATACGACACCAGTCGTGCCGCGATTGGCGAAGGCGGTTCAAGCGGCGCTTCGGTCCCGGCGGCGGGAGTGTCAAAGGTTTCGGTGGCCATGGCGATGATGCTCAGCTTTGCGGGGCCTTGTTCTTCAGGAACGACTCGTTGTCCAGCGATAGTGGTCGCGGAACCGATGGTGGCGCCGATTGCGGTGCCGGCTGCGGCGCCGGCGTGGCTGGCAGGGTTGGGTCGAGCGGCAGCGGCGACTGGATCGGGCCGTTGTAGCGCGGATCAACGAATGGCGTGCTCGGTGCGTCGGCCGGGGGCAACACAGGCGTGTCCTGGTCCCGTATGACCATGTTAGGCGACACAAAGCCCTGCTGCTGGCCGCGAATGTACTCGTAACGGTCCTGCGTCAGGCGATCCGTGGCGGCGGCCGTGCGCATCACGTACGGGCGCAGGAACACCAGCAGGTTGGTCTTCTTGCGATTCTTGTTTTCGTAGCGGAACAGCGAGCCAATAAACGGAATATCGCCCAGCAACGGCACCTTCTGCACGCCATCGCCGTAGCTGTCTTCGATCAGGCCGCCCAGTACGATGATCTGGCCGTCATCGACCATGACATTGGTTTCGATCGAGCGCACGTTGGTGGTGGGGCCTTGCGTCGCATTGACGGTGCTGGCTACTACCGACGACGATTCCTGGTAGATCTGCATCTTGACCAGGCCGCCTTCGGTGATCTGCGGGCGCACCCGCAGCGTGATACCCACGTCCTTGCGGTCGAAGGTCTGGAACGGCGACACGGTGGCCGTACTGCCGGTCTGCGCGTACGAACCGGTCGTGATCGGAATGTTCTGACCGATCAGGATCTTCGCTTCCTCATTTTCCAGCGTGATCAGGTTCGGCGTCGACAGCAGGTTCACGCTGTCGTTGCTGCCCAGCGCGCGCAGCAGCGCGCCCAGGCCGATAGCCTTGTTCAGCACGCCCAGGTTCAGGCCGCCGATATCGGGCACGATATTCTGGATCGCTGCCAGGCCGGCGGTCTTGTTTTCGCCGTAGAGCAGGCCGGCAGCGGTCAGGTTGATGATGTTCTTGCCCCCGGAACCATAGTTCGTGCCGGCGAAACCAACGGTATTGCCGCCCGAGTTGACCAGGCCCTGCCACTGGATGCCGAGCTCGCTGGCCTGCGAAGCCGTAACTTCGACGATCATCGATTCGATATAGACCTGCGCTCGGCGCGCATCCAGATCGTCGATCACACCGCGCAGGTTGCGGTAGACCGGTTCGCTGGCGGTAATGATCAGGGAATTGGTCGACGGGTCGGCCTGGATGATGCCGCCGGTCGTCGGTTGCTGGTTGACCGCGAACGATGCCGAGAAGGCATTGGACCCGCTACCACCGCCTAGCCCCGAGGAGCCGGACCCGCTGCTGCGGTTGTACCCGCTGCTGCTACCGCCGGTGTACTGGCCGCCCTGCGGCAGCGATGTGTTTTGCATGGCGCCACCTGCCGCGCCGCCGATGCCGCCAGCCTGCCCACCCGGCTGGGTCGAGCTCGAGAAGGTGCTGTCCGCCGCCACGATTGCACGCAGCGTGGCGGCGAGCTTTACCGCATCGGCATTCTTGAGCGGCACCACCCAGATATTGCCGGCGCGGGCGAACGGTTGGTCGATCTTCTCGATCAGTTGGCGCGCCTGTTGCACGCGCGCGCGGCTGGAAGCACGGATCATCAGCGAATTGCTGCGCGGCTCGGCCACCACGGTGGTACGTAGCGTGGCGTCGCCCGGCGATGCGCCGCCGCCGGCGCCACCCGCCGCGGACGGATCCAGCAGCTTCTGCAGGACCACGGCCGCATCGCTGGCTACTGCGTTCTTGAGCGGCACCAGTTCCACTTCTCCCGAGGCCGGTGCGTCGACCGCCGCGATGATGCGGGCCAGACGGCGCAGATTGTCCGCATAGTCGGTAATCACCAGCGTGTTGTTGGCCGGATACGCGGTGATGGTGTTGTTGGGCGCGATCATCGGCCGCAGCACCGGTACCAGGTTGTTCGCCGACTCATAGTTGAGGCGGAACACCTGCGTGACCACCTGGTCGCCGCGGCTGCTGCCGGCGCCGATTACTGTCGGCGATCCCTGCAGTTTGGCATCGGCTTCCGGCACCACCTTGGTAAAGCCGTTGGACTCGACCATCGCATAGCCCTGCATGCGCAGGACTGACCCCAGTGTTTCCAGTGCCTGCGCGCGCGATACCGGCTGCTCGGTCACCAGGTTCACGGTGCCCTTCACGCGCGGATCGATTACGAAGTTCTTGCCCGTGGCCTGGCCCACCGCCTTGACCACCGATTCCAAGTCGGCATTGACGAAATTGAGCACGACCTGGTCACGGTTGCTGCGCGGCGAAATGTCGTTCGGCTGCGGCACCGGTTGCTGTGGCTGGGCCCAGAGCGGCGCGGGCGCCAGCAGCGACAGGCCACACAGCAGCGCGGTGGCGCGTGCGCAGGCGGTACGGAAGAAGTGGTGGTGTGCTTGCGTTTTCATCATCGGTTCCAGGTATGCGGCTTCTGGGGTCAGAAGCGCAACCTCGTAACGTTGTTCTCTGTTCGTCCCAGCAGGCTTAACAGGCCTGCCAGCTGGGTGGCCGCTTCGGGGTCGGCATATGCCGTGCCGTCGAAGCGGGCCTGCCGGCCAAGTGTGCCGCTGCCCTCCAGGTGCAGCGGCCCGGCCGTGGTGCTCAGTCGCAGCTTGCCGTCCGCGCCGATCAGGTCGACCTGCGCGCGATAACTGCCTAGCGGGCGCAAGCGGCTGACGGCGGCGGACATCTGTTCAAGCTGCATGGTCAGGTGTCCGAATTTCTGATTGCCGGCAAACTTTCCTTGCAGTCCTGACCAGTCGATGCGCATCGTGCCATCCGGGCGCAGCGTGTTGAATGGCGCGCCAATGCCTTCGAGCAACGACGCCGGCAGCCGAATGCTGCCCGACTGCACAGTCCAGCCGGCTGGCGTGACGGCAACGGTAACCGGCGCGGCCATCGACGCGTCTTGTTCCAGCACAACCCGCAACGTGCCGGTCAATAAGGGCCAGAACGCAACGTCCCAGCGCAGCCGGCCCGGCAATACCGTGGCGGTCTGGCTGCCCGTGCCGGCCGATAGCGCGAGCGTGGCGCTGCCGTGCCATAGCGTACCCGCGGCATCGGCCAGCAGCACCCGCCGCTGGCTTTCCGTGGCGATACGATCCGCCATCCAGGTTGCCGGTAGCGATGCCACCACGGTCACGACGACCGTCGCGAGGCCCAGTATCGCCCAGCGCAACCGCTGCCAGCCGCGCGGCGCGCGGACCCTGCGGCGGGGCAGGCGCAATGCCTCCAGCCGCGCCATCAGTTGCGGCCACCGGCGCCAGGGCCTTGCAGCGTTGCCGTGACGTTGACCAGTGCCGTGGCACCGACGTAGCTGATGCGTGCGTCCGTTACCTTGAGCCGTTGCTGGGTCCTGACATCCTGCAGCCAGCTGGCAACCGAGCCGAAGGCGGCCTTGTCGAGCTGCAGCTGGATCGCGTTGTCGCCGGTGGCTTGCAAACGCGTGGCCTTCAGGCCGTGCTGGTCCAGGCTGTCTTGCAGTGCCTGCGTCAGGGCATCGCCGCGCAGCGACGGCGCGGGGCTGGCCTGCAAGCCCCGCGCTTCCTGGGCCAGCGTTTCCATTTCGGCGAGGTCGGCGCGTTGTGCCGGCAGATTGCGCATCAGCCGATCGCGGCCGGTAGCGGCGGGCTCCCACAGCAGCAGGTAGCCGAAGACCAGCACGAGCACCAGCGCACCGCCGCCGAGGATGGCCTGTTCGCGTGGATTGCGTGCATTCCAGAACGCGTCGAAGCGTTCGCGCCATGATTCGGGGATGCGCGGGCGCAGGCGACTGAAACGCGCGCCAGCTGGGCGTGTCGAGGCGGGGCGGTTAGCGTTCTTCATGCGCCGGCCCTGCCTTGTCCTTGCGCTTTGCCATCGGCGCGGGATTCGGTCTTGACGGTCCAGCGTGAGCCAGGCGGCGTCGGTGCGCCACCGGCACGAACGGCCGCGTCGGGCGGGTTTCGGTCTTCGTCCATCTGCAGGCCAACTTGCCGCACGGCATTACGCAAAGCATTGGTATTGGTGCCGGCCTTGAGCGTGATGTATAGCGTGCCGGCCCGGTAGTCGAGCTGCAGCAGCGCATCGGGCGGCAGGTCGTGCGCGGCCCGTGCGAAGCCATCCGCGAGCGGCAGGAAATCGCTCGGCACGCTGCGGCCGCTGGCGGTGCGCAGTTGCTCCATCTGGCGCCGCATCAGCAGCGGCGGCTCGGCTACCGGCGGGATATTCGGGAAGGCGGTGTGCAACACGTCGATCTGGGCCGCGTCGATGCGCCTGGACTCCTGGCGCAGCATCAGCCATTGCACGTTCATGCCGATGATCTGCGCGATCAGCAGCGCTACGGCCAGCGCGGCGGGCAGGCGCCACGCCAGCAGGTTCCAGCGGTCCATCCGACCCTGGGCGAATTCGAACTGCGCCAGGTCGAGCTGGGGCTCGAGCAGGCTTGCCTCGGCGCCAGCCAGCCAGATGCGCCAATCTTCGGAAATCCGCGAGGCACGTGCCACCGCACGCTGGGTTCGCAAAGCCGGCACCGGGGCGTTGGCCAGCGCGGCTTGGTCGCCATGCCATTCCCCGGCGGGCGCCAGCGCCTGCCAGGTGGCCAGGGCCTGGTCGTTGAGCAGCAGCCCGTAGCCATCGTAGGGGCCGGTTCGCACCGTCAGTTGCCAGAGCCGGGTCGTGTCGGCGGAGGCCGGCGGCGGCGCGGTGGCGTCCAGCAGCGATGCCGATTGCGCCAGGGCCGAGGCTGCCGCTTCCACGACCAGCGTGGCCGGTTGCGTAGCGGCATCGGTAGTGGCCGGGACTTCGGGAACGGAAGGTGCCGGCGCTGGCGTCGGCTCAGCCGTCGACATTGCCGTCGCTGTGGCGCCGTCCGCCAGCGCGGGCTCTGCCACCGGCACTTCGGTGGACACGGACTGCGGCGCGGTGGCTTCGGCCAGCGGCAGGCACAGTTGCGCGGCCAGTACGCTGCGGCGGCGGTGCTTGTGTTCGGCAAACTGGTCGAGGGCCGCGCGCAGCCAGGCACGGTCGGTCACCATCAGCAGGCGGCGGCGCGGGCCGCGCGGCGCGGCACCGGAATCGAGTGCCGGGCCCAGCGCGATGTGGCACGGCGCCGTGTCCGTGGCCAGCATGTCTTCGACCAGGTTTGGCAGCGCCAGACGCAGGCGGGCCGGCGGCAGCGGCGGGACCATGGCTGCCGTGAGCAGCACATCGCTGGCCGCGACAATCAGGACCAGGCGATCCGCGGCCGGCATTTCGGCGGCACGGGCGTGGCCTTCGCGCAACAGCTCAGGCGCCTGCGGAGAACCTGCCCGGGCGCTTTTCACTGCAACGGACGTACGTACCAGCGCAAACGGCATCGCGCCAAACTGCCAGGGTTGCGGCTGGTCATGCGGCCGGTGCGGCAGGCGGACGTAGAGCGTGGTACTCAAGATTTCCCTGTTATCTATGACGATGCCACGCTGGAGGCGCGTGGCGGGCTGTTCGTCCGCCGGATGGCTCCCCGGCGGGCGCAGTGCATGGCGCAGCTGCGGGCAGGCAGCTGCTGTCCCGGCCCGGCGCAGCAGCATACCTTGCCTGTGTGACTAACGTGCGTCAATAGTGGCTCGCCTGAATCTGCAAGAAGACAATTCCTACACCGGTCTGTGCGAAGACCGCTTGCGGACCGTGCCTGTTTCAGCGTTGCTCGGGCATGGCATCGGCATCGCGCACCCAGATGACGCGCGTGGTATTGCCGCTGCCCAGTACGTCGGCCCGGAACACCAGCGACACCTTGAGCCGGCGAGCCCGCTCATGCCTTACCAGGCCGTAGATCAGGAAATAGTGGGTGCGCACGTCGACGATGTCGCCGGCGTTGGTGGCCTGCGGCGCAATGCCCTGCAGTTGCGTGGTCACCTCGCCCGTATTGTTGAAGTAGGCCCGGTCGCGCTGGCGTACCAGTTCGCGCGCACGGTCGAGCGGCAGCTTGTCGATCACGGCGGACAACACCTCGGCCTCGGCCGTATTGGCATTGACCTTGGTGCGCTCCGGCAGGACGGTCACGAACGGATCGAGCGCGGCGATCATCTGCGGCGTGTAGCCCGGGATGGCCAGCAGATCCTCCACACTGTCAGGCGGCCTGGGTGGGGGCTGGCCATTGGTCGACACGCCCTTGGCCGCGCGCAGGAAGTATTGCGCCGTGGGTTCGGCCAGCGCGGCATTCATGCCGAGCGTTTGAAGCAGGCGCCTGAAGGCCAGCAGCGACGGTTGGTCGATGCTGGCGACGCGGCTCGTGCCATCGGCCTGCCAGATATAGAGGTTGGTCAGGTTGAAGCGTGCCTGCGCGTCGAGGATCCGCCCGGAAACGAACGAGGTCTCCCCACCCTCCGCAGTGCTTACGCCAGCGCCCAGGAAATCGGAAAGCCGGGTCTCGGCAACCGTCACCGACCACGGTTCGCCGATGTAGTCGACCTGCGAGCGCCGCTGGTCGTCGCGCAGGATCAGGCGCGACCAGTCCACCGCGGCGCGTTCGATCCAGGCTGCCTGCGCCACCAGGCGCTGGTTCTCGATCGAGCGGATCTGAACCTGCTGGCGCCACAGCAGGCCGGATACCACCACCACGGCCAGCGTAACCATCAGCAGCGCCGTCACCACCGCCGCACCTTGCTGGCGGCGCTGGCGGGGTATCCGGTGCGGGAGGGCAGGAGCATGGCGCATCATCACAAGCCCGTCATGCAGATCTTCTGGAACTGGCGCGTGGCATCGCCGTCGCCCATGCGTGCGAAGACGGTCAATTCGACCGCGCGGACAGCCACGCTGGTGGAAATGTTGCCCAGGCCCGCCTGTGCGTCGCTGGCACCCAATGCTTGGGCGGCGCTGGCAGCAGCGCTGCCCTGCATCAAGGCCGTACGCACGCGGCCAGTATCGATCAGCCAGCCCACGGGCTCGACCCAGGCGCGTGCCGACAACTGGTCTGCGTTGGCCAGCAACGGCCGCAACTGCTGGCCCGCGTTGCCGGGCTGACGCAATGTCACAAGCGCGTTCTGCACGTCACTACGCGACCCGGCAGCGCGGCTGGCTACGCGGACCACGGTGTTGCCGTCGAGCCGGTACGCCACGACCTGCCACGCGGGCGGCTGGCCTTCATCGCGGCGATCGCGCACCATCAGCAACTGGTTCGGGCCGAACTCGACCGGGCTGGCCTGCAGTTGCGCAGGCTGGGCCAGATGTTCGCAATCGGTCTGGAACTGGCCATAGAGGACCTTGAGCGCGTCGAGCCGGGCATCGTGATCGGTGAGCCGTTCACGGCTGCGCGTGAGCGAATCCAGCGCGCGCCACCCGATCACCGCCATGACCGCCAGCAGGGTAATGGCCACCAGCATTTCCAGCAGCGTGAAGCCGCGTGGGCCGCGCTGCCCGTGACGGCGGTCAGAGGACATTGCGCGTTTCATTGGGTATCAGGGTGACCAGCCAGGCCAGGCGGACGGATTTGTTGGTGGCTGACGGATAGACCGCGATTTCCACGCGGCGGAACGACGGGTTCGGGGTGCCGGAGACCGCCTCCTCGCACCACAGCGGCACGCCACCTTGGGGGCAGTCGTAGCCGCGCGAGCCGGGCTCGGGCCAGGTCCGCGACAGCCGTAGCGTGGCCAGGTGGTTTTCGGCACTGTATTCGGCCAGCATGCGCTGCTGCAGCGATACGCTGGATTCGGTCATCGATCCCATCGCGCGCATGGCCGCCGTCAGCGCCACGGCGAGGATGGTCAGTGCGACCAGTACCTCGATCAGCGTGAAGCCTGCGGCATGCCGTCGATGGAAGCGGGTCATTGGGTCACCGTGGCCACATAGCGTCCGGTGCCGTCGCCGGTCACGTCCACGCGAATATCGCCGCGCGTCAAGACCAGCCGTTGCGGCTCGTCAATCAGTTCGCGCCCAAAGACCAGCCGCAGCGGACCACTGCCAGGCTGGCGGCCTCCCTGCACGACCACCGCGCCATCCAGTTGCACGCGCCAGCGGCCCGGTGCAAACACGTCGGCGCGCATCGGTACCCAGCCCTGCGGCGTCGATTCCAGGAAGCGCCAGCCCGAGGCATCGCCTTCCCAGGCCAGCGGGCGGGCACCCAGCTGGGCGTCCTCCTGCGCCAGTTCGAACAGGCGGGCGATGCGCTGGCCGTCGTCGAGCACGCGGCCGCGGTCATTGGGCGTGGCGTTGACGGCCACCAGGGAAATGACGATGCCGGCGATCACCATGACCACCAGCAGTTCAAGCAGCGTAAAGCCGCGAGTCCGGCGATGCGGAAGTAGGGCGGGGGTGCCGCGCAGCGTCGCCGGAGTCATGAAGTGAGGAAGCGCTTATTCCCAGTTGCCGATGTCGGCATCATTGGCGCTGCCGCCGGCCTGGCCGTCGGCGCCGAAGCTGAACACGTCGATCTCGCCACGCACGCCCGGATTCAGATACTGGTAGGGGTGTCCCCACGGATCCTTGGGCAGCTTTTCCAGATAACCGCCGCCCTTCCAGTTGTTCGGCACCGGCTCGGTGGTCGGCTTGCTCACCAGCGCGGCAACGCCTTGCTCGGTGGTCGGATAGCGGCCATTGTCCAGGCGGTACAGCTTGAGCGCCTGCATGATCGACGAGATGTCCTGGCGCGCCGCAACGATCCGCGCTTCATCGGGACGGCTCATGATCTTGGGTACCACCAGCGCAGCCAGCACCCCCAGGATCACGATCACCACCATGATTTCGATCAGCGTGAAGCCGCGGGCGCGACGACGGGTTTCGGTCCTGGTGGCCGCAGCCTGGTTGAGGGTTCTGCGCATCGTGTCTGTATGTTGAGTCCGGGTATGGTCGGAGAGTATAACCCCCGCCGTATGACTGTTTGGCGTGAAGCGCCGGCGCCGGATTGTGATTTTATGTACCAATGTGCAACGCAACAAAAATCTTGCATTGCAGATGCACGTTATCTATGATTCGACTCACGATGCAACTGACCCGATTCTCCGACTACGCCCTGCGCCTGCTGATGTATGTATCACGCGGTGACGGGAGCCGTCCGATCACGATTGCCGAGGTTGGCCAGCAATTCGACATTTCCCACAACCATCTGGTGAAGGTGGCGGCGCGGCTGTCGAAGCTTGGCTGGATCACGGCTACGCGTGGGCGCCACGGCGGCCTGCAACTGGGCCCCGACGCGGCGCAACTGTCGGTCGGCACGATCCTGCGCGAGCTGGAAGGGCACAAGGCGATCATCGACTGTACCGATCCGCCCTGCGCGCTGCACGGCAATTGCCGGCTGAAGCGCGCGCTGGACGAGGCCGAGGAGGCATTCTACAAGTCACTCGACGGCATCACGCTCGGCGAAGTGTCTGGTAGCCGCACGGCCGAGTCGATTATCAGCCTGCATCTGGATTTCCTTAGCCGGCGCGTGGCTTGATGCCGCGGGGCAGGTGCCCCGGCAAAGCCTGTCGCCGGCTTTATTGTGTGCAAAAACATGCATTGAAGATGCATGAAAATAGGAGTTTCGCTGATGTTGTCCGCTGCTTCCCGCCCCTATATCGATGCCAGCGTTCCCGTGCTGCGCGAGCACGGTCTTGCCATTACCACGCACTTCTATCGCGAGATGTTCGCGGCCCGGCCCGAACTGAAGCGCCTGTTCAACATGGGCAACCAGGCCAATGGTTCGCAGCAGCAGTCGCTGGCCTCGGCGGTGTTTGCCTACGCCGCCAATATCGATCGTGCCGATGTTCTGGCACCGGTGGTCGAGCGCATCGTCCACAAGCATGTGGCCGTGGGCCTGACGCCGGCCCACTATCCGATCGTCGGCAAATACCTGATCGAGGCGATCGCCGCCGTGCTGGGCGACGCCGCCACGCCCCCGCTGCTGGCCGCCTGGGACGAAGCCTACTGGCTGCTGGCAGGCGAGCTGATCGCCGCCGAAGCCCGCCTTTACGAACGCCACAACGTTGCGCCGGGCCAATTGCTGCGTGTGCGCGTGGTCAATCGCGAACAGGAAGGCGATCACGTGGTGGCGCTGACCCTGGCGTCCGCCGACGGCACGCCGCTGCGCGATTTCGCACCGGGCCAGTACATCAGCGTGGAAGCCACGTTTGCCGATGGCCATCGCCAGCTGCGCCAGTACTCGCTGTCCGGCGAGCGCGGGCTGCCGACCTGGCGTATCTCGGTCAAGCGCGAGGAAGGCAATGCGCAGACGCCGGCGGGTGCCGTATCGAACTGGCTGCACGACAACGCCCACCTCGATACGACCTTGCATGTCAGCACGCCATGGGGTGACTTCGCGCCGCAACTCGACGACCGCCGTCCGATGGTGCTGATGTCCGCGGGCATCGGCGTGACGCCGATGGTATCGGTGCTGCGCTCGCTGGCGCGTGAGAATCCGCATCGTCCGGTGCTGTTCGCCCATGCCGCCCGCCACGGCCGTCACCATGCGCACCGTCGCGATGTCGTCTGGGCGCGCGAACAGATGCCGAACCTGCGTACCCACATCAGCTATGAGACCCCGCATGACGCCGATGTCGCGGGTCGTGATTTCGACCATGCCGGCACGATGCCGATCGATGCACTGCTCAAGGCTGAAGACACCGCCGCATTCAACGATGCGCGCTTCTACCTGTGCGGCCCGATCGGCTTCATGCAGGCCCAGCGCCACGCACTGATTGCCGCCGGGGTTCCGGTGTCGCATATTCATCGTGAAGTGTTCGGTCCCGACCTGCTCGACGATCTGCTTTGATCTGACCGCATCAAGGTTTGCAGGACTGACAGACAAGCGACGTATGCGTCTGGTACGCTAGGCGATCTCATGAACACTGCCGCCTGGCGTACCCGCTCGTGCCAACCCTGACCCGGCCCGCTTTCCGCTTCGACCTGTCCGCCGCCTGGCTGCCGCGCCTGGCCAGCCTGGTGCTGTTTGTGGCCTTGTGCGCGCTGGTGACGCACTGGGTGCTGACCTTCAGTGCAATGCGGACGATTCCGGTTCCCAAGTCGGCGCGGGTCGCCCAGACCGAGGCCGTGGAAACGGGTGCGGTCGCCACGCTGTTCGGCGGCAATGCACAGGCCGGTGTGCGCGACGTGCAATTGATTGGCGTGGTGGCGGACCTCGATGGCGTGGGTCCTGCCGCGGCGATTCTCTCGCTCGATGGTGGGCCGCCCAAGGCGGTCCGCGCGGGCGCCTCGCTGTCGCCGCAGATTCGGCTCGCGGAAGTTCACGGGCGCAATATCGTGATCGAACGCAATGGCGTGCGTCAGGAAATTGCACTGCCACTGCAGAATTCGGTGGCGGTCGGGCGTCCGGGCACTCTGCCTGCGATGCCGCCATCGGGTGCCGGCGCACCGCTGTCGACACCGATGCCACCGCCACCCCCGCCTGCTGTCAGTGCACCTGCACAGCAACAACCTCAGGCGGGCCAGCCACCACAGAATTTCCAGCAGCAGCCTCAGAACATCCGCCAGATACCGGGGCAACCGTTCCAGGCGGTACAACCCGATGGCGCGCCCGGCGAGAACCCCGCCGCGCAAGACTGATCGAAGCCGAAAGCAGGCACAGCACAAGCGCTTGAAAACGCGTCGGCAATACGGTTTCAATGTGTTGCGCAATATTTGCCTGTCTTGCGCATGTTTACGCCGCAAGTCGATTCTGTGACCCCCGTAACATCGTATTAAAAGTGCCAACTTTGACAGGATGTCTGCGTTCTAATCCGTACATGCCCAACGTGATGAAAAGGAGCACAGACATGCAACGCAATCACAAGACGCACATCCTGAAGAGCTTTATCGCGGCCTCGGCCATGTTCATGGCAGTGGGTGCCGCGTTCGCGCAAACCGCCGCGCCGGCACCTTCGGCAGCACCCGCACCCCAGGCAGCGCCGCAAGGCGGACCGGGGCACCAGCATCGCATGGGCGGTCCGGGCGAACACCACGGCGGCATGATGTGGATGAAGTCGGTGGACACCGACGGTGACGGCGCGATTTCGAAGGCCGAAGCCGACGCGCTGTTCAACAAGATCGATACCAATCATGACGGCAAGCTCGACAAATCCGAGCTCGCTGCGTACCACAAGGCGGCCTGGGAACAGCGCCGTGCGCAGATGAAGGCTGAGTTCGAGGCCAAGTTCAAGGCTGCGGACAAGAACAACGATGGCGCATTGACGCGCGACGAGTTCAAGGCCGCATTCCCGCGCATGGCCAACCGCTTCGACAAGCTCGATGCAAATCGCGACGGCAAGGTCACCATGGCCGAGATCCAGGCTGATATGCAGAAGATGCACAAGGAGCGCATGGACCGTCGCGGTCCGGGCGGCGCCTCGGCACCGGGCGTGCCTTCGCCGAGCGGCAACTAAGCGGTATTCACGCAGCAACTCCTGGCAACCCCAGAAGTAGAAAAACGCGGCCTTCGGGGCCGCGTTTTTCATGGAGCTGGCACCATCCTTGCCTCTGCCGCGTGACCCATGCGGCCGCCGAATCTGATTACCGCACTGGCGCTTACATGAAATAAATTGCGGACTTGTGCACGACTTGCTAAATTTGCGCAAAAAAATTGCCGACAAACATATTGCGGAGCAACAAAACGTGAGCAAGGTGGAGCTGGACAAAATCGACCGGAAGATTCTGGAGGTCCTGCAGACCAACGGGAGGCTGACCAACCTGGAAGTGGCTGAGCGTGTGAACTTGTCGCCCAGCCCTTGCCTGCGTCGCATCCGGCGGCTCGAGGAGATTGGCGTGATTCGCCAGTACGCAGCGCTGCTCGAACCCAACAAGATCGGGCTGGGGTTGCTCGCCTATATCAATGTGCGGCTGGAAAAACAGGGCGGTACGCCAAAGGGCAAAGCACCGCTCGACCTGTTCCGCGCGGCCATCCAGACCTGGCCAGAGGTAGCCGCATGCCACGCAATGACCGGCGAAATGGATCTGCTGCTCAAGGTCTATGTCGAAGACATGGAGCACTTTGCCCGCTTCATGCAGGAGCAATTGCTGGCGCATCCCTCGGTAATCGATGTGCGTTCCAGCTTTGCGCTGGAGTCGATCAAGGACACCACGGCGTTGCCGGTAGCCAGCTCGGCCTGATTTGACCTCGCATGAAACGCAAACGGCGCACCGTCAGGGTGCGCCGTTTGCGTTCATGGCAGTCCGATGTCGTCAGGCCGTGCCCTTCTGCGGCACCAGCGAGCGCCAGAAGCGCAGGCCGAAACGACGCGCATCGCGCAGATTGCGGCGCACCATGTAATCCAGATCCGCCACCTGCTCGTCGATGGCCTCGGTCAGGCGGCTCACCGTGTCGGCGGGTGTCAATTCGAGATAAGCATCGGCTTCGCCATAGGCATACTGGACCTTCATGCCGGCCTTCTTGGCAATGTGCATCATCGCCGCGTTGCGGGACAGGCAATGCATGTACAGCGTGCGGACATTGGTATTGCGGCCGTGCATGGCGGCGCGCTGGAACAGGGCGCTACCGATACCGCGGCCCCGCGCGCTCTTCGACACCGACACGCCAAACTCGGCAACGCGGCCTTGCGCGTTGTCGCGCAGGTTGGCGAAGTGGCCAACGCCCACCAGTTCCAGATGTTCGTCATAGACGCCGAACACGCTGTCATGGTCGAAATCGATGCTGTCCACGTATGCCTCGATCACATGGTTGCCAACTGACTGGCCAAAACGGAGCAGGCGATCTTCCTCGCCCAGGGCGAGAAAATGCTTGAGCAAGCGCGAGCGGTGATGGGCAGCCAGTTCCCGCACCAGGGTGGTGTGGCGCTGGGTGGCCTGTGCCTCGGCTGCACGGCGAAGATCTTCGTCGGTGACGGCTCCGACGGCCTTGCTCAGTTCGAGCGGGTTCACTTTGGTTTCCTTCTTCAGTGATCGGGATAAAAATAGCACCGGAGCGGTGGTTGCCGGTGCACTTTCTCGCTGCACACATATTTGTGATGCGGAATGCAGGATTCGGGCAAACACTAGGTTGCTGCGACGCGAAAAGTATTGTAGTGGAATTGTCAGTCTCGCGTAAGCTATCCAGCGGCGCTGCCGGCGTACCAAAGTGTGACAATTCGAAAAATCCCGCTAATTCAATAACTTAACCTGGCGGCTACAGCGTCACAGGCGTGCGCATTGTGGATTTGCTGCAACGCGGCACGTTTTTGGCGGTCTGTCGCTACGGACGCCCGTTTGGGCATGACCGTTAGAATTCGCCCCTATGAACGAGCCGCCCATTGTTGTGATTTATGCGCACCCCGCGCCTCGACGCTCTCGCGTCAACCATCCCCTGGCAGAGGCCTTGGCCGAACTGCCGCATGTAGAAGTACGCGAGCTTTACCGGCTCTACGTCGACTACGACATCGATGTCGTGGCGGAGCAGCGCTTGGTATCGACCGCCGAAACCGTGGTGCTGCTGTTTCCGGTCCGTTGGTACAGCGTGCCGGCGCTGATGAAACTGTGGCTCGATGATGTTCTCGAGATCGGTTGGGCGTTCGGTCCTGGAGGCACGGCCCTGCGCGGCAAGTCGATGCTGGCCGTGGCCAGTACCGGCGGACATGCCGATGCCTATGGCCCGGATGGCATCCACGGCCACCCGATCGAAGATTTCCTGTTGCCACTGGAGCAGACCGCGACGTTGTGCGGCATGACCTGGTTGCCGCCTATCGTGCTGCACGATGCCGACCGCGCCAATACCGATGCGGTTGCGCTGCACATCGAGCATGTGGCGCGCCACCTCGCGCCTCCGCCATTGCCGCCGGAAACGCAGGAATGGCCTGAATCCGAAGTATCCGGGGAGGACGCATAGTGAACCAGCATGACTTCCTGATTGCCCTGCTGGTGTTCCTGCTGGCTGCCGTGGTGGCCGTGCCGGTAGCACGGCGCTTCCAGCTTGGTGCCGTACTTGGCTACCTGATCGCGGGCGCCGCGATTGGCCCGTTCGCGTTGCGGCTGGTCACCAATGTCGAGTCGATCCTCCATTTCTCCGAGTTCGGCGTCGTGCTGATGATGTTCGTGATCGGCCTGGAACTGGAACCGCGCAAGCTCAAGACGCTGCGCAAGTCGATCTTCGGCTATGGCTCCGCGCAAATGGCAGCCTGCGCGCTGGCCATCGGGGTGGTTGCCGCCCTGTTCGGCGCGCCATGGCAGGTGGCCGTGGTGGCCGGGCTTGGCCTGGCGTTGTCATCGACGGCCATTGCATTCGCCACGCTGGCCGAACGTAACCTGATGAGTACCGGAGCCGGCGCGGCCAGTTTTGGCATTCTGCTGTTCCAGGATATCGCTGCGATCCCGATGATCGCGCTGCTGCCACTGCTGGCGGCAGATGGTGCTGGTGCTGGCGCCACCGCGCATGGTCCCGAGAACTGGGTGATTGCCGGCAAGGCGGTGGCCGTGATCGGCGCGGTGGTGGTGGGTGGCCGTTACCTGGTGCGCCCAGCCCTGCGGATCATCGCCCGCACCGGCATGCGCGAGATGTTCACCGCATTTTCGCTGCTGCTGGTGGTGGGTATCGCGTTGATGATGGACGCGGTGGGTTTGTCGATGGCGCTTGGCACCTTCGTGGCCGGCGTGCTGCTGGCCGACTCCGAGTATCGCCATGCGCTGGAGGCCGACATCGAGCCGTTCAAGGGGCTCCTGCTCGGGCTCTTCTTCATGGCGGTGGGCATGTCGATCGATTTCGGCATCCTGGCACAGTCGCCGGGCAAGGTGCTGGGCTTTGTGGCGGCCTTCGTCATCGTCAAGACGCTGGTACTGGCCGTGCTGGCTCGCCGTTTCGGGGTGTCACGCGGACAATGGCTGCTGTTCGGCCTGCTGATCTCGCAGGGCGGCGAATTTGCGTTCGTGGTGTTTTCCGAGGCACGCACGGTAGGCTTGCTGCCGCATGACACCGAGGCCTTGCTGGTGCTGGTGGTGGCGTTGTCGATGGTGGCCACGCCGCTGCTGTTGCTGCTGTTCGACCGCCTGCTGGCGCCGCGGCTCAATGCAATGTCGCAGCGCCCGGACGACGAAATCACCAATCATCACAACCCCGTGATCATTGCGGGATTCGGTCGCTTCGGGCAGATCATCGGACGGTTGCTGTACGCCCAGGGCATCGGGGTGACCGTGCTCGACCATGACCCCGACCAGATCGAATTCCTGCGTCAATATGGCTTCAAGATCTTCTATGGCGATGCCACGCGCATGGACTTGCTCGAGGCCGCCGGCGCGGGCGAAGCGCGGATCATGATCGTGTGCATCGAGGACATGAACGACAACCTCGCGCTGATCGACAAGGTGCGCCATCGCTGGCCGGAGCTGAAGATCTATACCCGCGCGCGGCACGTATCGCATGTCTACCAGCTCAAGGACCGGGGCGTGGAAACGTACGAGCGCGAGATGTTCGAAGGCTCGCTGATGCTCGGCCGACGGGTGCTGGAAGGGCTCGGTTTCGATCGGGTCGAGGCGCGCAGCGTGGCGTTGCGCTTCCGTCGCCACAATATCGAGGGCATCGACCGCTTCTATCCGTACTACAAGGACCAGAAGAAGCTGGTATCGCTGGCCAAGCAGGCACGCGACGAACTCGAGGAAATGTTCCGCCAGGACCGCGAGCAGCGCCAGAAGCGCGAAGAAGCCGAGTGGTCCTAGCCGGGTGATCCTGGCCCGTTGGTCCTAGCGCGCCGCGGCGCCCGCCATGCCGGGCGCCAGGCCGTTTTCCAGCAGGCTGACCACCATCTCGGCAAACTCCGCGTAGGACAGCTTGCCGCCCGGCTTGAGCCAGGTGAAGGTCCAGTTGATCATGCCGAACACGGTCATGGTCAGCGCCGTCTGGTTTTCGCCGGTCACGCGATCGGGGTAGGCCAGCCGCAACAGGCGTGAAAACGCCGCAACCACCTCGCGCTCGCGCATGAGAATCTCGTCGCGCTGCTCCTCGGCCAGGAATTTCACATCGTTGATCAGTGCGATATGGCGCGTCTGCGACGTCTCGTACTCGGCCAGGAACGCGCGCAGCAGGTGCCCGAACGTATCGCGGGCGCTGCGCGCCTGCCGTTCGCCTTCCGCCTCGACCTGGGCAATGATCCGCATCAACTGACGCGTATAGCGATCGAGCAGGTCGAACAGGATCGCTTCCTTGCTTTCGTAATAGTGATAGAGGCGTGCCTTCGATGTGCCACAGGCCGATGCCAGATCGGCCATCGAGGTGCTGGGATAGCTGGTGGCGGCAAACGCGGCCGCTGCCAAATCGAGAATCTGTTCGCGTTGCGCCTCGAAGTCGGGCGCTTTGGTTCTGGCCATATGGGTCGGATCGATCCGCCGGTTGTTCTGTTATCGCTACGGCGTCACTCGGCGCCGGAAGCCATGTGATTGCGGCGGATTTCGCACGATTCGAGGCTTTCCGGATTGCCGCGCAACTGCAACTGGCCGCTGCTGACAAGCTCGCGGCAGCGCCAGAAGACGAACCAGTCGCTGGCCAGCAGGCCCTCGATGGCGCCCATCACACTGCCCACCACCTGCGCGGCCGAAGTCCAGTCCACCGGAGCGCGTTCCAGGATCACGTCGTCGACATTGTGATAGGCGGCGGGCACCAGCGTGTTGCCTTTCCAGAGCCGCACATCGGCGTTTTCCTTGACGTTCTGTTGCCACTCGTAGCCAAGCCGGCCCAGGCGCAGCACCGACACCGGCGCGATGGTCGAGAAACGCCGCGCAAGCCGGGCGGCCGGATACATGCCGATGGCGGTCAGGCTGCCGTGCGCCGGCGTTTCCAGTTCGCGCAGGTCCATCGCCACCTCGTTGATGCGCTGGGGCGCCTGGTAGAGATGGAAGACCACGCGGCGCAGCATCAACTGGTCCGAGGCGCTCTGGCCATGCCAGATTGCCACTTCCAGGTCGTCCCGGCGCAGTTGCTGGAGCTGGTCCAGCGCCTGGCGCATTTCGGCGCCGAAGTCGATATCGGAATGCGGGGCCACCCGCTGCCAGAAGCCCGAGCGGATCAGGCCCGTGCTGTCGATATCGGCGATCGGGCCCACGGCGAGGTCGTCGCGCAGGACGACCACCGGATCGGGCCGGGCCGACTGGGCCAGTGCCTGGCGCAGCGTATTGCCCGCGACATCGCCGTTGACGACATGGATATATTGCATGACCGTGATTGTATAGGGTGCGACGGGTCCCGGACCTCCGGTCGCAACTGCCCAGGCCGCCGGCAGGCGGTTGCAGGACGGGCGGTGCGACGCATGAAGCGTGTTCCGCCATTGTAATCACGGCCTGTGGTTCGCCGGGCATCGGCGGCTGTCCGACATGTGGGATTCCCACCATACGCGTGCGGCGCTTGACACCTGTCAGCCTTACCGCTCGTCGTAGCTGACCACCACGCGCGGCGTAAGGGCGCGCGCCTGGCAGGTCAGTACGAAGCCCTTTTCCATTTCCCACGGCTCCAGCGTGTAGTTCTTCTCCATTTCCACTTCGCCCTCGAGCACCTTGGCACGGCACGTGCAGCAGACCCCGCCCTTGCACGCATAGGGCAAGTCCAGGCCGGCGGCCAGCGCGGTGTCCAGCACATTGGCATCGGCCAGCGGCAGGCGCATCTTGTGCTGCTTGCCATCCAGCACCACTACCAGTTCGGCCGTGCCGGCATGGTCGCCATGGTCGACATGTGCGGTCGGGGTGCGCCTGGGTTGCGCCAGCGGTACGCCAAAACGTTCCGCGTGGATCCGGTGCGGATCGAGTCCGGCAGCCTTGAGCGCATCCTCGACCTCATCGATCATCGACGCCGGTCCGCAGACGAACGCGGCGTCGATGTCGTCCACCGGTACCAGCGTCTCCAGGAATGCGGCCACGCGCGCGTGGTCGAGCCGGCCGTGCAACAAGTCCACTTCCTGCGGCTGGCGCGACAACACGTGGTAGAGCGTGAAGCGCGCCAGATACTGGTTCTTGAGGTCTTCGAGCGCTTCGGAAAAGATGATCGTATCCACGCTGCGGTTGCCGTAAATCAGCGTAAAGCGGCTGTTCGGCTCCACGGCCAGCGTGGTGCGGATCAGGGACAGCACGGGCGTGATGCCGCTGCCCGCCGCAAACGCTACATAGTGGCGCGCCGCACCGGCATCGAGCGGTACATGAAAGCGCCCGTCCGGTGTCATCACGTCGAGCGTCTGGCCGGCGGCCACGTTGTCATGCACCCAGTTGGAGAACAGGCCATCGTCGACCAGCTTGACCGCCACGCGCAATTCACCGTTTTCGTCGTAGTCCTGCACGCCACAGCAGATCGAGTACGAGCGGCGCACGTCCGTGCCGTCGACCGGCGCCTTGAGCGTCAGGAACTGGCCCTGCGTGAAGCGGTACACCTCGCGCAGACTGGCGGGTACTTCGAAAGCGATCGAGACCGTATCGGACGTTTCCGGGCGAACCTGCGCCACGCGTAGCGGATGGAACTGGGGTGTCATGGCCGGGCGGGTGCTCAATAGGGTTTGAAGTAATCGAATGGTTCGCGGCAGTCCAGGCAGCGATGGAGCGCCTTGCAGGCCGTGGACGCAAAGCGCGACAGTTCCTGGGTGTGGACGCTGCCGCAATGCGGGCAGGCGATGGCCGCCGTCTGGGACGCGCCGGGCATGAAGCGCAGCGGCTTGACGTTGGCGCCGGGTTGCAGCGTCGTCGCGCATTGCCCCGGCGGCGCAATGCCGAAGGCGCGCAGGTTGGCGCGCCCGGCGTCGGTGATCCAGTCGGTGGTCCAGGCCGGGGCCAGCACGGTACGTACCCGCCATGGCGCCAGCCCCGCCGCATCCAGTGCGCGGCCCACGTCCTCTTCGATCTGCGACATGGCCGGGCAACCGGAGTAGGTCGGCGTGATGATCGCTTCGATGGTCGTGCCATCGGCATCGAGCACTACATCGCGCAGGATGCCGAGATCGCGGATCGACACCACCGGAATCTCGGGATCGGGCACCGCGTCGAGCGCCTCCCAGGCACGTGCCAGCCGCTCGGCAGGCGTGCCCGCGACCGCGCTCGATGGCGCAAACACCGGCGCGAATGGCGATAGCGGCGACGGCGGCGACGCAAGCGGCGATGTCATCGAAGCGATGTCGTTACGCATGGGGTGTCGGTTCCCGCTACCACTGGGCGCCCGGATGGGCGCGCGCCAGCCCCTGCAGTTCGCCCAGCAGGTAGCTCATGTGTTCGGAATGCACGCCGTGCTTGCCAGTCGAGATGAATGCCGACGGTGCCGGACGACGCAGCGTGGCATCGTCCAGAACGGCCTGCACCGTGGCATCCCAGGCATCGCGCAGACCGGCGGTCAGTACCCCCACGCCTTGCGCGGCGGCTTCCTGTTCCACGGCATCGGGCGTGAAGCACTCGTTCATGTACGGCAGCAGATGATCCAGCGCGCGTTGCATGCGCAGGTGCGATGCATCGGTACCGTCGCCAAGGCGCACCACCCAGTCGGCGGCGTGATGCAGGTGATAGCGCGTTTCCTTGGCCGATTTGGCCGCGATGGCGGCAAGCTCGGGATCAAGGCTGCCTTCGAGTGCCGGCCACAGTTCGGCCATCAGTGCGCTGTACAGGAAATTGCGCATGATCGTGACCGCATAGTCGCGCTCGGCGCGTGCCGTGCCAGCCAGCGGGCCGTGGTGCGGCAGTTCCTGCAGCGTCCAGTTGCGGAAGTCGTGTTCGTGGCGCCAGTAGGCGTAGTCATCCTCGTGCCGGGCGCGGCCGGTCAATTGGCCTTCGAGCACGCCGGCATGGCTATAGAGCAGGCGCGCCTGCCCGATCAGGTCCAGGCTGATATTGGCCAGGGCGATGTCTTCCTCGAGCACCGGGCCATGTCCGCACCATTCGGCATTGCGCTGGCCAAGCACCAGCGCGTTGTCCGCGAGGCGCAGCAGGTAATGCAGCGGCGCGGTCTGCGCCAGCGGCAGGCGGGCCAGTGCGTCGGCGAGCTTGCCGTCGTCGGCAATGATCGGTTGCGTCATGGTGCCGGCCTTACATGTGATTGACTTCGTCGGGCAACTGGTAAAACGTGGGGTGCCGGTAGATCTTGTCGGCGGCCGGGTCGAACAGTTCGGCTTTCTCGGCCGGCGCGCTCGCGGTGATGGCCGACGATGGCACTACCCAGATCGATACGCCTTCCTGCCGGCGCGTATAGACGTCGCGCGCCATATGCAGCGCCTGCGAGGCGTCAGCCGCATGCAGGCTGCCGCAATGCTTGTGTTCCAGCCCCTGCTTGCTGCGGACGAATACTTCCCACAGCGGCCATTCCTTCTGTTGTGTCATGGTGGTCTCCTGTGCGGTCCGGGATTCAGGCGGCCTTGGCGGGTTCCGCACGGCCTGCGCGTTTTTCGGCATGGGCCAGCGCGGCTTCGCGTACCCAGGCGCCATCCTCATGCGCTTTCACGCGGGTGGCCAGGCGCTCGCGGTTGCACGGGCCGTCGCCGTTGATCACGCGCCAGAACTCTTCCCAGTCCAGCGGGCTGTAGTCGTAGTGGCCGCGTTCGGCATTCCATACCAGGCCGTCATCGGGGAGCGTCACACCGAGCACCTTGGCCTGCTCGACCGTTGCGTCGACAAATTTCTGGCGCAGGTCATCGTTGGAAATGCGCTTGATGCCCCAGGCCATGGTTTGCGCGCTATTGGTGGATGAGGCATCGGGCGGACCGAACATCATCAGCACCGGAAACCACCAGCGGTTGACGGCGTCCTGCACCATGTTGCGCTGGCCCTCGGTGCCACGCATCATGGCCAGCAACGCATCGAAGCCCTGGCGCTGGTGAAAGGACTCTTCCTTGCAGATACGGATCATGGCCCGCGCATAGGGGCCATACGAACAGCGGCACAGCGGAATCTGGTTCATGATCGCCGCGCCATCTACCAGCCAGCCGATCACGCCAACATCGGCCCACGTCAGCGTGGGGTAATTGAAGATCGACGAGTATTTGGCGCGGCCGGTGTGCAGCGCCTCGACAAGGTCGTCGCGCGAGGCATTCAGCGTTTCAGCCGCGCTATATAGATACAGTCCATGGCCGCCTTCGTCCTGCACCTTGGCAAGCAGGATGGCCTTGCGCTTGAGCGACGGGGCGCGGCTGATCCAGTTGCCTTCGGGCAGCATGCCAACGATCTCGGAATGCGCATGCTGCGAGATTTGCCGCACCAGCGTCTTGCGATAAGCATCGGGCATCCAGTCCATCGGCTCGATCTTGGCGTCTTCGGCCATGCGCGCATCGAACGCGGCCTGCCGCTCGGCCAGGCTGGCATCGGCGGAGACCAGGGGCGCCGATTGCGGCTGGCCGGGCAGGTCGAGGCTCTGTGTGTACATCACGTCTCCTTGACGGTCACTGCTATGACGGTCGCCCCGGTTGTTCTGGTTCTGTTGGCGCGAGGGGCCGGCGGTTCGCACACTATAAATATAATCCGACCGGTCGGTCAATTTAAGCGTAAGCCGATTGACATCCGATTTTCAGATTTGGCTCACAACGTGAGTCCGGCGCCACGTGTAGTATCGAAGTTCACCATTTCTCTACCCGGAGGGCAGGCGATGTCGAGCAAGGCTTACAGCAAGATCGTGGTGGCGGTGGACGGCAGCAGTACATCGGACCTGGCGCTGCAGGAGGCGATTCGCGTCGCGGGCAACGGCGGTTCCGTGCTGGCGCTCTATGTGGTCGACAACGGCGTGATGCTGTTCGACGCGGGTTTCTACGATCCCACGCAGATCGAGCGCGCGTATGTGGATAGCGGCAAGAAGGCGCTGGAAGCCGCCGGCCGCGTGCTGGGTGCCGCAGGGGTGCAGTTCGAAACCAGGCTCGTGACCGATCCGGCCGTCATTGGCGATATCGCAGGCTCGATCAATGCCGCCGCAAGCGAATGGGGTGGCGACCTGCTTGTCATTGGTACCCACGGCCGCCGTGGCGTGCGCCGCCTGGTGCTAGGCAGCGTCGCCGAAGCCGTGATTCGTCAATCGACCATGCCAGTCCTGCTGGTGCGCGGCAAGGAAGCCGACGCGTAAGACGCAAATCGTCACCGACCGCGGCCGACCGCCGCGGACTGCGCAGGGTCAGCCAGCAAACCGGAAGTGGCCACCCCGCAGCACAATCTCGCGCGCCTCGGTAAGCTCGAACAGGCTTTCCGCAAGCTGCTCGATGCGCGTGCGATTGGTCGTGAACGCGTGCACCAGATCTTCCTCACGTGCGGAACGTGCGCCGCAATAGGCTTCGAGTGCTTCCGCGGTGACCGAATACTGTGATTCGGCGCCATTGACGGTCGCGGGACAGGACAGCGTCAGGCTGGCACCACAGTAGGTGGGAACGCTGCTGGGAAAAGTGATTGCGGTCATGGCGCACCTCGTCTTGCCGGGAACGGGGAAACGGCGAATATCCCCTCACTATAGGCAATCACCAACTTCCGGCAAGCCGGGGCCGACCCGCATGGACCTGCACGGGCAGGTATGGCTGGATCCGCCCGGCATGCGCGCCGCCACTACTAGCCGGCGCGCATGCCGGGCAAGCGGGTGCGATTGGCCATGGCCTGCTCGGCGGCAAGGGCGCGCAAGTCCGTCACCGTGCGATGGGCGCTGTCAATATGGGCATCCGCATACACCGTCTGCTCGGCCAGGAATCGCTCGAACGGTGCATCGGCTGGTGTTACCGGCGTCAGGCGTGCGGGTGCGATGGCGGCGGTGATTCCGGTCCGGCCGGGACGGACGGCTACTTCTGCAAGACGGGTTTCAAGATCGCTCAGCAAGGTCTGAATTGCCACTCCGGGGCGCGCGTGAGTCTCGCCAGATTCCGCCCCCGCGCGAATCAGCCCGGCGAGCGAAGCCATGCGCCGCGCCGTGACATGCAAGGCCGCATGGGTTGCGGCGAGCCTTGAGTCCAGATCCCCCGCGCACTGACCCAATGTGTCTTCTGCGCGCGTCGACGCACGCCCCGCCGATACGCGCAATGCTTCAAGGCGCATCTGGGCCGGGGAGAGCGCGCGCGCGCTGCCAATGGCCGCGCGAAGATACACGGCATTGACGGCAAGGGCGTCGAGGCTATGCCGGAATACCCGCGAAAGCTCGGCGCGCGGCGCCAGCACGTAGTAGCTGGCCAGCGCAATCAGGCACCCAATGGCAGTGTCGAGGCCGCGCAAGGCCGCCACGTGGCTGCTGCTCGAAGCCGGTTCGCCCAGCCACGAGAACAGGATGACGGCGGGAGTCAGGCAAAAGGCGAAGCCTCCGGCGCTGCCGGTCAGCCGCAGGGAATAGGCGGCGGCCAGGAACCCGGCGCTGAGTCCGAGCGCGAGTACCGGCGTCGGGTGGGCAAGACCGATTACACAGGCCAGCAGGGCGCCAGCGAGCGACCCGGCGAATCGCTCGAACGAAATTTGCCGGGTCGTCTGCAGGCGCGGGCTGAGCACCATGATCACAGTGACGGCAACCCAGTATCCGTGGTCCACCTGAAGCAGTTGCGATGGCAGCAGGCTTAGACCACCGGCAAACGCCAGTCGCACAGCATGGCGCGACACTCGGGCATCGCGTGCCGCAATGTCCGCAATGGCGTGACCGAGCCGGTCGACCATGCCGGCCATGCCGGCGTTGGGCCAGGTAAAGGTCTCGCGCCAGCGTTCAAACGACGGATGCTGCGCCAGGGCTGCCAATGCGGACTGGTATGCGGGCGGTGCGCCGGCATTGGCACGCTGGCCGATCAGTCGGCGCATGTCCTGGCCCAGCATGGCGCTCAGGGCGGGAAGGTCGGGGGCATGGCGCGTCAGCGCCTGGCGTACCTGCTCCTGCGTATCGGCCAGACATCGCGCGGCGTATGCCAGGGGCAGTCCGTGCTGGCCAGTTGCCCGCTCGCGCAGTTCGCCGGCGACGATCAACAGCGCGAATATCGCATCGGCAACCGTCACGGCATAGGCATAGTGCAGCAACCCGACCGGGTCGAGCATGCCGCGGCGCCCGATGACCGCTGCCCGTGCGGTTTCAATCCTTTGACGAATTTCCTGCTTGTGAACCGCGGTGTCCAGCACGATCGGCTCAGCCAGGCACGCCGCAAATCGTTGCAGTGCATCGTAGGTGGCAATGATCTCCGGCCTGGGACGCGCATCGCGTTGCGATGGAATCAGTACAAGGCAGACCAGGCACGCGAACACGCCACCGCGCAGGAAGTCGACCCCGGCCATCCATGCATGGGCCAGCACCGGCGTGCCAACCACCGGTTGCAGGCATGCGGCGATCAAAACCACGTAGAGCAGCTTGAAGCAGAGCGCCGCAGCCGGCCCGCGTACTTCGGCCAGTCCGGCGATCAGGCCACCGCACAGTACAACGGCCAGCGCAGCAAGCGGAGAAGTGGTGAGGCTGGCGCCGACTACGCTGACCAGTGCGCCACCAATGCCTACGGCCCCAAGCCCGCGCATGCGCGATGCGGCCGTACCTTGCCGATCGGCCAGGCAAGTCCATATCGATGCCGTTGCCGACCAGAGGTAGCCACTGTCGCCCGTTAGCCAGGCAGTTCCTGCCAGCGCGAGAAAGGAAAGTGCGTAGACGATCCCACGCTGCAAAAAGGCAGCATTGGGCCAATAACGAAAGAGGCGCGGGGCGCGGCGCATGGTCGGACGAGTGAAACAGGATGTCTCAGGGTGAGTACCGATACCACTCTACGGGGAAGATTGTTGCGTTGCAACAATACGTGCATTTCCGGAAGTTTTGCCTGCGAAGGGTGCGATTTGCACCAGCGGCGGGAAATGTGATGCGGGACGGTGCAGTTGCCACATTCGCCGTACCAAGTAGCCTAAAAAACTAAGCCAAGCCTCCGATTCCCCAAATTTTGGGTAAAAAAAACCCGCGCAGGTTGTGCGCGGGTTGGAATCCACCGAGGTGGTGGAGGAGACAGACTTCACTATACACGACTTGTTGCGACGCACCAAGCGCGACATTAGAAAATGACTTCAAATAAGCACAATGTCCGTTGTTGTCGTACAACGCGATCATCGAAAGAGGTAGGCGATGCACACGGCGGCAACCAATCCGACCATATCGGCAAAGAGCGCGCATCCGAGCGCGTGCCGGGTATTACGCACATTGACGCTGCCAAAATAGACAGCCAACACATAGAAGGTCGTTTCCGTCGACCCCTGGATGATGGCGGCCAGACGTCCCTGGAAGGAATCCACGCCGTAGGCGGTCATGACATCGACCATCAGGCCACGTGCGCCGGCACCGGAGAGGATTTTCATCAATCCCACGGGCAAGGCGGGCACGAAGTCCGTATTGACGCCGAGCCAGGTGAACCCTGCGGTGAGGCCGCGCATCAGCACGTCCATGCAGCCGCTTGCTCGGAATAGTCCGATAGCTACCAGAATCGCGACCAGATACGGAATGATCTGGACCGCAACGCCGAAGCCTTCCTTCGCACCGTCGACGAAAGCGTCATAGACATTGATCCGTCGGATGGCCCCGCACACCAGGAACAGCGTGATCAGGGACAAGATAAAGCCGCTGCCGGCCAGCGCCGTCAGCTGGCTGACCTGATCGGGGGGCGCATGGCGAAGCCAGGCAAACATTCCGGCCACGCCCGCGCCTGCGATGGCAAACATCGCCAGCACCGCGGGTTTGAACAGGTTCAGCCGCTGCACCCACGCCACGGCCAGCAACCCGGCCAGGCAAGACGCACCGGTGGCGAGCAGCGTGGGCAGGAAAATGTCCGCCGCATTGAAGTTGACCAACCCTTGCTTGACAGCAAGCGCCTGGCGGATGGCGATCACGGATGTCGGGATCAACGTCAGACCGGCTGTATTCAGCACGATGAACATGATCTGCGCGTTGGTGGCCGTATCTGGCTGTCGATTGAGTGATTGCAGCTCGCGCATCGCAGTCAGGCCCAGCGGCGTTGCCGCATTGTCGAGTCCCAGCATGTTGGCCGAGACATTCATCATCATCGCGCCCTGTGCAGGGTGGCCCTGAGGAATGCCTGGAAAGAAATGGCGCAGCAACGGGTTCACAAGACGCGCGAACAAGTCGATCACGCCGGCCCTTTCGCCAATGCGCATGATGCCGATCCACAGGCTCATCACGCCCACCAGGCCAAGAGAAATCTCAAACGCCGTACGAGAACTGTCGAACAGGCTGTTGAGCAAGGCGGGGAAGACGGTAAGGTCGCCACCCGCGAGCCGCACACACGCAGCCAGGAAAGAGGATAGGAAAAATCCGAGCCAGACGAGGTTCAGTGCCATCGACGTAAGAAAGGCATGTGGAATTCGCCACCCAGCAGATGGCGAAGCTTCGCATCATAGCCTGTTGACCTCACGCAAGGTCCGCGCCGCGCTCCGCCAGCAACGCGCGCAGGATCGAGCGGTGGCAATGCGCCTCATCCTCGCAATAGCAACCCAGTGAGAAGTTCGTCTGATGCGAGAAAGCCGCCAGCAGGTCGAGCGTGCGGCTGGCACCGGGTTGCGCCATCTCGGCACGAAAATGTTTCTCGAAGGCGCGCCAGGCCTTGTCGTCGTTCGCCGCTTGCGCCTGCGCCACCAGTTCGGCCGACGGGGACAAGACTGGATACCAGACGTCGTAAAAATCGCGGCTGGCAAATTCGGCCTTGGGCACGCCGCGCGGCGGACGCCGCACGGTACCCATGCGCAAGCCCTCATCCTTTGCGCGGGCCTCGCCCAGTCTGACGATGCGAATGGTCATCTGATGCTCTCCGGATTACGCCGTGGTTGCTCGTTCCAAGCCCAGGTCGTGGATCATGGTGTCACGCATCACGAACTTCTGCACCTTGCCCGTTACCGTCATCGGCATCTCATCGACAAACCGGATGTAGCGTGGAATCTTGTAGTGAGCGATCTGATCGCGGCAGAACTCACGAATATCTTCCTCGGTGGCCGACTGGCCTGGCTTGAGCACGATCCAGGCGCATACTTCCTCGCCATACTTCGCATCGGGCACGCCGAAGACCTGCACCGCTTGCACCTTCGGGTGGCGGAACAGGAACTCCTCGATCTCGCGTGGATAGATGTTCTCGCCGCCGCGGATCAGCATGTCTTTTACCCGGCCGACGATATTGCAGTAGCCATCGGCATCGATGGTCGCCAGGTCACCAGTGTGCATCCAGCCGTCCCGAATCGCTTCGCGGGTACGTTCGTCGTCGTCCCAATAGCCTTGCATGACCGAGTAACCGCGCGTGCACAGTTCGCCGGTCTCGCCGCGCGGCACAATCTCGCCGGTCGCATCGACGACTTTGCATGTCAGATGCGGTTGTACGCGGCCAACGGTGGCGACACGCTTGGCAAGTGGATCATCGGTGGCGCTCTGGAATGAGACCGGGCTGGTTTCGGTCATGCCGTAGGCAATGGTCACCTCCGCCATATGCATATCTGTCACCACGCGCTTCATGACCTCGATCGGGCACGGGGCGCCGGCCATGATGCCGGTGCGCAGTGTGGAAAAGTCGAATTGCCGGAAGTCAGCATGATCGAGCTGGGCGATGAACATGGTTGGCACCCCATGCAAGGCCGTGCACCGTTCGTCAGATACAGCGCGCATGGTCGCCAGTGGGTCAAAGGCTTCGCCAGGGAAAACCATGCAGGCGCCCACCGAGACACATGCCAGCACCGATAGGACCATTCCGAAGCAGTGATAAAGCGGAACAGGGATGCACAGGCGGTCATTCGCGTCGAGTCGCATTGCCATCGCGACATAGCGACCGTTGTTGACGACATTGTGATGCGTCAGCGTCGCACCCTTGGGGTTGCCCGTGGTTCCACTGGTGAACTGGATATTGATGGGGTCATGAGGGCCAAGCTGCCCGGTGATGGCATCGAGGGCTTCTTTTTGTGGAATGAGCAGATCCGAGAAATTGAGCATCCCGGGCGTAGCTTCGTCCTCCATGCGGACTACGGACCGGAGGGCGGGGAGGCGGACTGCGCACAATTGCCCCGGCGGCGCCGTTGCCAACTCGGGAGCCAGCGCCTGCAGCATTCCCAGATAGTTACTGGACTTGAAGCGCGTGGCGGTCACCAACATCCGAACGCCCGCCTTGTTTAACGCGTACTCGAGCTCCGCCTGCCGATATGCGGGGTTGATATTGACCAGCACGGCACCGATGCGAGCGGTAGCAAACTGCGTGACCAGCCATTCGACCCGGTTGGGCGACCAGATCCCGACACGATCTCCGCGTGCGATGCCGCCAGCTGCAAGTCCTGCCGCCATCCGGTCAACCTGCATGGCGAACTCCCGCCAGGTCCAACGGATGCGCTGTTCTCGGAAAACGACTGCGTCTCCATCCGGGTTTGCGGCCACTGCTCGGGCAAGCAACTGGGGAATCGTGTCCCCGGACAGCGGGATGTCGGTCGAGCCGACCACCAGCGAACGGTCGACAGGCACGGGTTGCGTCATGAGTGTCTCCTTCAACTGCGTCTTCTAATAGTGGCTGAGCCGGGAACGCCAGCGTCAGGATGGCAGCTTAGGGCAGTTCGAACTCCAAGGCTGTCTCCGCCGCGACAGTTGTACCGAGTCGTGCACGTGAGCTGCCCGGAACAGCGCATTCATCTTTTTTAAGAAAGGGCTTGCGTAGCCCGGGAAGCTCATCTAATATTCGCCCCCTCGCAACACGAACCGCTCTGCAAACGCAGTCG